>CALXKM010000001.1 GCA_944388865.1 uncultured Duodenibacillus sp.
TGTCAGGTAGCGCGATCGATTGACACAGGTAGTGCGCTAAAAATTGACACCCCCGAAATTAGTTTTTGATACGAGAGATGCGCGATTTTGTGAATCGGTCTATGCGCCAAAAAGTATTACAGCTGTAGCGTTTATTTTTGATACTTTGAGAGCGTCAGGACTGGATACAGTCGGCGCTTTTTCTTTTGACGCGGTTGGTGCGTGATTATTTGTGTTATTTGCTACGTGCGCTGCCGTGCTGATGCCCCATCTTGCAACACTGCTGATATCGCCTGTTTGTGCAGAGTTCAGCCTTTTTTCGTTTTTTCGGCCGCTCATTTTTAACGATGGGCCGTAGGCCGAAAAAACGAAAAAAGGCGTATGTGCTGACATCGGTTCCCTCAGATTTTGTTTGCTTTTTAGGCCCGGAGCGAAGCGTAGGGCCGCCCTCGAGAGCTTGTCCCTCAAATACATTGAAAGTCATTCCTCCTAAGCTTTCCGAGCCTTGCCATTCGGCAAGGCGAACTAACTTGGGAGGAATTTATGATTCCTGACATTACAGTCCAGAGACTTCGAAGGCTACGCGCCGAGGGGTTCTCTTTACGCAAAATCAGCAGCACGACGGGCGTGTCCGTCAACACGATACGCAGCTACCTGAGTCAGCCCAACAAAGGGCTGGTCCCAAAACCAACTCAGTTCCGCAAGTCTCGTCTCGATGCGATTCCGCGAGAGGATTACGAGTCGATGTATTCGGCTTGCCGAGGCAACTACGCTGCCTTGGCGCTGGCTTTTGCTCTTTTTATGAAGGAAAAGGGTAATCCAGACTTCTCTATCAGCCGCAGTGCCGTGAGACGCTACTCGTTGAGCCGCTATCCCGATTTGAAGCAACCGGCGCCTGAGCCGGCGCCATTTTTTGTTGAACCGGGTCAACAACTGCAAATTGATTTTGTCGAATGCAGATTTCAATTCACCGGTGATGCGCAGCCCTCCAAAATCAAGGTTTTTGAGGCAATCTACAGCTACTCAAGGCGTGCTTTCATCCTCATCTGCCCGGATTTGTCCCAAAAGTCATGGCTCACCGGGATCGTCAGATGCCTATCCAAATGGGGGATCCCTCGGCAAATCTTGTGCGACAATGACGCCGGCCTGGTACGACGTGGCATTCATCCCGGCAAGGCCAAATTCAACCCTCGTTTTTGTTGGCTTTGCGATTCCATCGGCGTCAATCCCAAAGCTTGTCGTCCATTAACACCTCGAACCAAAGGCCGTGTCGAACGCTTTGGCGGCACCTTGAAAAGCAATGCCATCGCCGTAGCCCAGGCCCTGATCAACTCAAGCTCTGGTCGAGAGATTCGAACCAACGAGCAACTGCAGGAGTTTGTGGATGAGTGGCTTGTGCTTACAGCCAAACAGCTGAGATTCCTGCACCACGATGGCAAAACCAAAGCCAGTGAAGATGAGCTTTACGAGATCGAGCGCAAGTTTTTACTTTTCCCCGAAAAACTTTCTTCGCTGCTTAACGTCTCCACCTATCCAATTCACGTGTCCGCCCATGGTTCTGTTTATCTGCACGGCTTGCGTTTCTTACTGACGCGGCACGCCAATCAGGATCTGGAAGTCACTTTCAGAGCCGACGGCGCCTTCTTCATTACGACGCAAAGTGGAACACCGGTCTTTCAGTCTCAGATTCCGGACGAAAACCTCAGCAAGTACCGATGGAACGACAGGCCGCCTCAGGCCAGTCAATACACAGAAATCCCGGCTCAAACTCAGCCAGAAACGGACCCCTATCTGGAATATGTCAAACAACTTTTACTCGAGGAGTAACCATCATGCCTTTGTTTACATCCGACTCCAACGTCACCATCTCTTTGCCGCCGGTGGCTTTTGATCCGTCACTGTGGTCAACTGCCGCAAAACAACTCAACCTCAAATACTTGGCCGAACACCCGGATGTAGCCGCTCAATTGCTACAGTCAGGGCTGTCAGCCGATGCCGCTGCGCTTCACATCCTGCGGCTCGAGTGTGAGTATCGTGCCAGACATAAAACCGTAATGCTCATGGCGATGGCCAAATTCCCCGATGGTGCTCTGACACTTGAAAACTTTGATTTCTCCGTCTCTTCGCTGGATGAATCTCAGTTCCGGAGCTTGGCTGGACTCACGTGGATGCAGAATCACGTCAACTTGCTGTTCTGGGGCGATTCCGGGCTGGGGAAAACGCACCTTGCAGTTGCATTGGGAAAAATAGCCATCGCCGAAAAAGGTTACAGCGTACGATTCATTGCCGCAAATGAACTGATGGAAATGCTTGAGTCAGCTCGAGTGCATGGAGTATTGACTGAAAAGCTGCGGCTGCTGAATCGAAATGATTTGATCATCGTCGACGAATTTGGATATCCGCTGATGGCTGATCACCCCGAGTATGCTGCACTCTTTTATGCGTTCATTTCATCGCGCTACAACAAGAAAAGCACCATTCTGACCACAAACCGCCAGGTTAGTGAATGGCCGAAATATCTGGGCAATGACCAGAAATGCTGCATCGCTAGTCTGGATCGCTTTTTGCATCACTCTATCCGCATTCATTTCACCGGGCTAAGCTACCGACTGAAAAGAATCCGCGAAGAGCGATTGGCAGGTAATGCAGAATCCGGCAAGCTCATCCGAGCATTAGACGGAGAATAACTCACGTCAATGCCAAGCAGGGCGTCTACGATGCCCTGCTGAAGGCAATTTAACGCACCAACCGCATCAGTTTTAAACGCACTTGATGTAGCAACTTACAGCGCACTAAGCGCATCAATTGCGAACGCACCATCCGTATCTTTATCTGAAGCTCCCGTTGTATCAGAAATAAGCGCAATACCCGTGTCAGAGAGACACGCACCAAACCGCCTTAAATTGCTACAGATGACGCACCAGATGTGTCAATTCTTCGCGCGCCATGACATTTCTTGACCACGATCGTCAATTAGTCCATAGCGAGTCTGAGACGAAAGGCTTCGCTCGGATTTTTTTTGCCTTACCTTTGCAGGATTTTTGCCGACGATGAAACACCCGGCGCCGACAGCGCATAGATAGTCATATTGGGGCGGAATAACTTCGTTGCCATTCGCATCGATTAGCCCCCAGAGTTTGATTTCTACTTGACGCTTTTTGATTTCAACGAACTTGACGATGAGATCTTCATATGCAAGCGGCAGGATTTCCTGACCTCGATAGTCAATTAGTCCATAGCGAGCCTGAGACGAAAGACTTCGTTCGGTTTTTTTTTGCCTTACTTTTGCAGGCTTTTTTTCGACGGAGAAACAACCGGCGCCGACATCGCAAAGATAGTCATTTTGGGGCGGAATAACTACGTTGCCATTCGCATCAATCAGCCTCAAGAGTTTGTGTGCTACTTGACGTTTTTTGATCTCAATGAGCTTGACGGCTCTCACGCCTGCTGAGCGTCCGTTAAAGTCGGTGACGGTCTGATAAGAGCGGTTCAGTTCTAGTTCCGCCCCGTTCTTTTTAACGAGCACAATCGTTCCGTCGCTCTTTTTCGCCCAGGCTATGTCGTTGACGAATCTGCGAGCGGTTTCGGTATAGGTGCGATCAGAGACCGGTTGTAATCGATCAGAGAATAGGCGGAACTCGGTTTCCCCTTTGAGCTTCAGAAAAAGAAAAGTCCGGCTGCTTGGGATGTGATTTTTCCTCGAGGCAGGGTAGGGACCAACGGAGGCACGGTCCAAAATTTTTTCGAACTAAAGGTTTGTCGCTCTCGATCCGTCGGCGTTGAGAAAGGTTATGCGTTCGCAGTTTTGATCGCAGGCAACAAAACAATCGTAGGTAAACGGCAGGACTTCTCCGTAGGGCCATCGCCAGATGTTGCGCACAATAAGAGTACGCGACTTCAACTGCGGATCCGTGTAGCTGAATAGAATCCGGTCGACAGGAATGCCGGCAGCATCGTCGGGCGCCGACGGTCGTTCGCTGGACGCAGGCTCAATGACGATTGATCGCGGGCCGTATCGTCGGTCGCCCCAATCGGGGTCAATGCGGACGTTTTTTTTTCCTTTGCGGCGAGCCTTTGCATTGTCGATCATCTGCTTGATCCAGCGCTGCGGATCGGCGTGCATGCGCGCGACAGGCGAGTCGTCTTGGGGGGCAGTTTCACCGGTTGTCTTAGTCTTACTATTAGACATGAAAGACTCCAAATGCGAATGGTGGAGGGGTCAGGGCTTTTGATGGATCGTATAACCTTCAGCGTCATTTTTTGACGCTTTCGTCCGATCTCTCGAGCAATAGGCGCTAGAGAATCCTGCACTTTGCTAAAATGGCTCGCATTAACCACCGAGCATCGACACTCGTTTTCTTGAGACAAAATGTCGTCAAATCCACGTGCGCAAATCGCAACCATCGCTCAACTCTTTGATAAAGAGCTTGTTATTCCTAACTATCAACGCCCATATAAGTGGTCTGAGCGAAGCGTCAACTTGCTTATCAACGATCTAAAAGAAATTGCTGACGACTCACTCTGCTCGAGTGTGAGATATAGGCTTGGAACGATTATCGTCCATCGCGAAGCCAATAAGCTCAACATCGTCGACGGCCAGCAAAGGGTTGTGACGCTTGCGCTTCTTATGGTTGCTTTCAACAAAATCGAGAATGAAAATGGAAGTGCGGATAGTTGCGAAACCAAATTGAGTGAATACTCTTTTTTGCCTAAGTTCTTTAATAGCGAAGAATTCATGGCTAATGCTCTCTCTCGCCAAACTCTCGTGCGGAACTATCGCATCATTGAAGGGCGCGTGCGCTTCTGGGGTAGTGGGCTAATACGAAAAGTTCAGGATGCATTTCAAAAGCGCATCGAGGTTGTCCTGATAGAAGTTGAAGAACTAGACCAGGCTTTTCAAATCTTCGACTCGCAAAATTATCGCGGCAAGAACCTTGCTGCTCATGACCTTCTAAAGGCATATCATCTACGATGCATGGGAGAGCTTTCTGCTGACGAACAAATTTCGGCTGTCGAGAAGTGGGAGGCGCATTCGTCGACTGAAATAGCTGCGCTTTTCGAGAAATACCTGCACAGAATCGGGTGTTGGCGCCTAAATAACAACGCAACTCCCTTCACTCGTGATGATATTGACGAATTCAAGGGAGTGGATGTAAGTGACGGCTATCTTTACGCTCTGCGTACTTACGCGTCAACTTCTTTGGTGCCGAAACATTGGTCTGACGTTTGTAAAGCTGGTTCGGAGATTCACTTGCTCAATCAAGAGTGGTGGGATAAAGGCGGAAACATCTTTCAGATAGGTCAACCTTTCATCGCTGGATCTGATTTTTTCAAGATGGTCGACTATTACCTAACTTTGGAAGCGGAGCTAGGGAAAAAGGTTGATGCAGAACTAGAAAAAATTGCAAAAATATTTGCTGAAAAAAACTGTACTGACATCGATAAAAAGGCACAAGCTCTCTTAACCCGCAAAGGGGAAATCTCTCGAGATGTCGGTTTTCAGCATGCTTATGATCTATTCCGATGTGCTGTTTTGTTTTTCTGTGATCGCTTTGGTCTTCAACTGCTTTTCCAACCAGACACTGAGCCGAGTAACCCTGCTTTGCAGGATACTGCGCAGGTTCCAAAAGAAGCATTCATCAGACTCTTTACCTGGGCGATGTTGCCCAGAGTCACTAAGCAAAGGCTTGGATTTGCAAGCATCAACAAGTTTGCTCTAGGCGCTGCCAAAGACTGCGGTTGTTCTGTCAATATTTTTCATCAGCTTGCTTTTGCGAGAACTCCTGACGAATTTCTGAACCTGCCTATTCCTGAAAACGGATTTGATGACAAAGATTCTGAAGACTACAAAAAAACAGAATATCGTAAAGGCCTTAAAGCCATTTTGCGCACTATTAACGGCAAGCATGACCTTCGAGGGGAGGTGAAATGAGTCAAGAAACTTCGAGTGGAATGAAAGATATTCCAGTGTTGAGCATAGATAGGCTTTTCGATGATGGTATGTGCTATGTGGTGCCTATGTATCAGCGGAGTTTTGCCTGGACCAAATCTGAGCTCGAGCAACTTATCGAGGATATTTGTTGTTCTACTCTTTCCGAATATTTTCTTGGCTCACTGGTTGTAGCACAACGCCAAGGAGAGTATGAAGTAGTTGACGGTCAGCAACGTCTAACGGCTCTTTTTTTGATCCTCTGTGCCCTTGAACAAGGGTGGAAGGGGCCATTGCCGCTTACATATGACTGTCGGAAGAAAGCTCAGAAAACCCTTGAATTTTTCGCAAATAAAGCCAACTGGACGGACGATGGAGACTTTTATCATCTAAATCTTGAAGAACTAAATGCTTTTGACATGGGTATTTATGTAGGCATGCAGGCCATTCGTGATTTTTTTCGCTCTGCCGATTTTAAAGTCAAAGCCGAGAGATTCGCTGGAATACAAGATCTTGCCTCCGAGAAGAAGTGTGACACATACGAGATTTTCAAAAAACAACTGAGTAAAGTTCGCATATTGCGTATTCAGGTTCCTGAAGGTACAGATTTAAATCTGTATTTCGAACGCATGAACACTAGAGCCGAGCAACTTGAGCAAACAGACATCATTAAAGCTCGATTGATGTCGACAATTGGAAACGAAAGTCAAGCGAAGCTCTTTGCTTCAATATGGAATGCCTGTTCAGATATGAACGGTTTTGTCCAGATGGGGTTCAATCCTGAGATGCGGACAAAGCTCTTTTGCGGTGAATGGACACAACTTAACGTCAATGCGCTTGCCTGTGAATTAACGCCCTCTGACGTTGTTTCTCAGACTGATCAGACTCAAGGGAGTAATTCAACTTCGGGTGATGAAGCTTCGAAAACATTGATGCAATTGCTGGAGGGACCAGGGACAGAACTCATACGCGGTTACAGAAATAATAGTGACAGCGGGGGAGATGAGTCTTGCGCTCATTTTCTCAGTATTATCAGTTTCCCAGTTTTTTTGCTGCATGCCATGAAGGTCTTTGTTAAGCGCGAGTGCAAGCTTGACTTAGATGTAACGGATGTTTTGCAACGCGAACTTGACGATTTGAAGCTCGTATCTATTTACGAAGAAATGCGAAAATGCTTCGATCACCCAGAAGACGTTGATATAAAGAACAAATCTAGGAGTCTTGCCATAGAGTTCATTCAGTGCCTTCTGACGCTTCGCTATCTTTTTGATAAATACATAATAAAACGTGAGCTGTTGGAGAATCATGGTGGTATCTCATCAGAGGGCAAGTGGGCATTGCATAGTTTGAAAACAGTAACGAATAAGTCACGCAACGGAATACAACATCACACTGCGCAAACTCCGGATTTGCAATTTGAATCGAAAGAATCGGTTGAAACCAAAGAACAGTCAGTGTCGAACTCTACTGCAAACTCGGCCAACAAGCGGTGTCTCATGATCGAGTCGTGTCTGCGTGTAGCCAATACATCCCCGAGATCGATGCACTGGATTACGAAGATTCTCGATTACCTCTACGTCAAGTTTCAAAATAAAGAGCTGATCGAGCTTAATGCAATCGCTTCCATTGCCGAGACCTTGGCGGCAGATGAAGTAAGAAAGTATCTCGACGAATGGCGCGAGCCTCAAGATTCGCGACCTTATAGCAGCGGATTGGCTACGCCGCACATTGTTTTTCACTTTCTCGACTACTTGCTTTGGAAAGAAGATCCTACTGAGGCAGAGGCTAAAAAGTTCGAGTTCAAGTTCCGTAACTCAATCGAGCATTGGTATCCGCAGCATCTTTCTAAAGACGTCGGTGAAATTTGGCCACGTCAGGACGGGGTTGACGACTTCGGCAATCTCTGTATTGTGACGACGAGTACAAATTCCAAGTTTTCCAACCAGTCGCCGGGACAAAAAGTCATAAATAAGAAACTAATCGAAGACGCAAGCCTCAAGCTCAAGAGAATGGCCCAGATGACGCAACAGGTATCCAGATCCGACCCTGTGCTGGCCGAGTGGAGGGAGAACTATTTGGAACACCAGAAGCAGATGATCGCCCTGCTGGAAAGGTCATGCTCTTAGCTCGAATCCTATGATTCTCAGGTTGTTTTGGTTTCTGTTGCACGAGTCGAAAGCTTTTGGTAATAAAAGAAAAAAATCCGATGTTTGCAGAACAAAAGCCGTTTCCAAAGAATTCACTTTCAAGCGAAGGTTTGATGTTGAGTCGGGTGCAGCATTCTTTGCAATGGGATTAGGCATTGAGGCATTGCCAATGCTGCGCCTGAAAAAGGTGTTTTTCCAAAAGCGACGACCCGTAGTGAATATTTGTCGATGCATCCAAAGCATCGGCGAACCTGCACCGGGAAGACCTACCTCGGCACCCAGTCCGGCAATGCCGTATAGAGATCAGGGAAACCCATTCTCAGCACGATGTTGTGCTGCTTCTTCGACACCTCAGACCAACGTCTACCGCCACGGCCGTCGAAGATCATGTAGATGCCCTCGAGGTGATTCTTAA
Organism: uncultured Duodenibacillus sp.; assembly: GCA_944388865.1. Classification (GTDB taxonomy): domain Bacteria; phylum Pseudomonadota; class Gammaproteobacteria; order Burkholderiales; family Burkholderiaceae_F; genus Duodenibacillus. Next base: position 8,471 of record CALXKM010000001.1, read on the forward strand.
GTTCTTCAAAGCTCATATCCTGGGCCAAAGGCTCAAGAATCTTCATGCCATTGCCGTCATCAACCGTCACCGACTCCTTCATCAAGGCGTACAGACGGCTGAGAATCGTCATTGCAACAAAGGAAATGATGAATTTGCCTTCGGCCGTATTTTCTCTGTGGGAGCGAACGACCGACATGTCTGCCGTGCTCTTGCCCGCCTTGAATGTCTTTTCAATCAAATCTCTTGTACCGTAAATTTCAATAGCCTCTTGAGCCGTACAGGGCATGGTTGTGATGTTGCAGAAAACCCAAATTAACGCGTGGCCTGATCTTTGGCTTCATGATCAGGTTAATGGGCGGTACCTGGCTTGTGTGAGCCCTTGAAGTACTTCAGCCAGCGGCTCTTCAGCAACGGACATTCTGCAACCTTTGCAGTCGGCTTCCATTGAAGCCATTGTTTTTCAAAATTTTCAAGCATTCGTCTGAAGGCCATGTGCTCCATGTGCGTCTTTGTGTCGCTGCGGTAGACGCACCCAAAACTGCCGCTCCTTGCCGTCTTCAAATTTGTGCTCGACAGGAAAGCTTCGATCCCAGCACTCATGACCAGCGATGTACGACGAGCTTTGCCTAAGAAAAGGCAAGGCCTCCTCAATGGCATCCTGCACTCAGGGTCGGTACGGGTGGCTATGACAACACGGCCCTTGGTATCAAAAAAGCTGGCGATATTGCGTCCAGGGCAGAAGCCGCTATCGAGGACAGCGGCAAAAATACGTTTGCCATCGGTAAGTTCGTCAAAACGAAAAAGCATGTCCTTGACCGTCGTGACATCGGTAATGTTGCACGGAAGCGTACGAAAAAGGACCGGCAAGCCCGATTTATTGCCAACTAGAAGAATCAGGCCAATCTGTTGCTGAAAGCCGCCTGTTTTGCCCAAACCAAGTTGCGCATAGGTGATCTCCTGGGCTTGAGAAGCAATCTCTGTGGCGTCAAAGCAAAGAACTTCATTCTCGGGAAGTCCGGCTATACGGGCTCCGAAGAAACGTTTTCTCCATCCCGGCTCGGCTGGCAGCGACGCCAGCAGATCGGTCATGTCTAGAAGTGATTACATCGACATAAGGCGACAGTTTGTTGACCGTAGGGAGCGAGGTATAAACACTGCCAAATTAAGTTTGGGTGCGTGGTATATACAGAAAGAAATAGTATCTGCTTTTCAAATTAAGAAAAACATCAAGTGAAACTAAGAAGAAATCACAATTGCCGGGGGGGGGTAGTTGTGAAATTCTAAGCTTTCGCCACTGTGCGAAGAAGCAGGGGAATTTTACAATCAAAGACTTTTCGGTTGCTTTTAATAGAAAAGCTGGGATGGACAATAAAAAATCAGTGGCTTCGTGAATGGACTTGTCGGTCAGGATGATTCACATATTATGTCTGAAGGAGAAGCGAGTTTGAGAAATAACGGCAAGGAAAAAATGCTGCGCACAATTTCCTGAGGCAACGAGAAAAAGATTTATTCTTAGGGAGGGGGAGTAACAATGATGTATATACAATACGAAAAAGCAAATAAGATTATTGGAAATATGCAAAGAAAGAATAACGGTTTTACAGCTCTGGCTTGGGCGGTTCTTGTTTTAATAGGTTATTCGCAAGAAAATAATGCCGCTCAGTATGATTATCTGACAAGTGGGGCGCTCGATCATATTAGTAACAATATAATTTTTAAAAACGAACAAAATTTTAGTAATAATACTGTTAATCTAAATATTAGTGCTGTTCCCAAGAAAACAACTCTTTCGGTTGTAACCTCTGAGTCATTGAATTCTGCCTCCTGGGGCAATAATAAATTTAATATTTTCTATGATAAAGATTTTTCTTCGAGTATTTTGCGAGGTTTTTTTGTTAAAAATTCAACTTTTGCGTTGATTGAGGGTAACGAAGTTGTTGTCAATGTAGAAGGTAGTCCTTCCTATGATGCAGGAAACATTCATGGTGTGCGTCTTGACAGTGTGAGTTCGAATGGTGATATTCAATTGAGTGATGATTCTGCAATGGTGAAAAACAATATATTGTCCGTTATAGGTTATAACAATCAAGGAAATGCAATACTTACTGTAAGTGCGTACAAAGTTTCGGGTGTTCTAGAAGGAAATGTTTTAAAAATTGTCGATTCTACACTTGGTTCGTTTGGTGCTATTTCTGCCTCTGGTATTGACAAGTCGTATATTAAAAACAACAAAACAGAAATCTATAGAAGCGTTTTTTACAAGGGTTATGGATCTTATTCTAGCGGAATTCGCAATTATGGAGGGATGAGTGTTAACTCGCTAACAGTTTCTGATTCGATTTTGCGAGCGAAGAATAGTGACTCATACTTGCATGGTCAGTATTTTACTGGTAATTGGTTGGGTTCAAACAAAATTCTTGAAGGCGGAAGTCTTGAAGTCGAAGGTATTTTGACAATTGAAAATAATACTCAAAAAACACAAACAGTGGACCTGTCAGGCTCATATGCTCTCGATTCAGGAGGCGTCTCTAAGAGCTCAGTACGATTTAATAAGGCAAAAGTTGAGTCTGTCTCTGATTATGATTACGATGTCTCTATTCAAGTTTATGGAGGTTGTACTGGAGACGATGACACTCAGGTCGGATATGCTTCTGAAAACGAAGTTGGAATGCTTGAGTCTACTGTCGTCATTAGCAAAGGAGTTTCGATATTTGCGGCTCGGACGAAGTCAGGAACTGTATTGCGGAATAAGCTTAAGTTGCGGGATTCTAGTGTTGTAGCTAGTAATGTACTTATGTATGGTGGTAAGGTTGCTGAATTTGAACTTGAACAGCAGCAAGGTAAGTCCATCGGGGAATCTCTGAACAATTCTATTCTGATAAGTAATTCTGATGTGAGCGGTGCTGCAGTGTCATTGATTGCTGGTCGCGCTGAACTTGGTGATGCTAACGATAATTTTACGCAAATAGAGGACAACTCAAAACTCAGCAGTAGCTCAACAATGGAGATTTCCGGTGGAATTTCAAGAGAGGGAAGTGTCGCTCGAAATAAGGTCGCGGTTAAAGGTATTAACTTAAATTCAGACGTATTGGCTATTTATGGCGGAAAAACTGAAAATAATGGGCGTTCCTCAGAAAATTTAATTATGGTAGATCATTCTCAGATAAATGCTGAGAAGGCAACTTTAATTGCTGGCTACTCGCAAAATGGTGATGCAGATAGTAATTCGATTTGTATACTAAATAACTCCAAACTTGCTGCCAACGTTGTCGGAGGGTGGTCTGGTTTAAAGGTCGAATCAACTTCTGTTTTAATTGATGCAAGTACTGTAGAAGGACATGTATCTATTTTCGGTGGAAAAGAAACGACTCAGGGTAATGGAACGTTGACTGTTGCTGGCTTTTCTAACCTTGAAAGTGCGGGATTGCACCCACATATGATTTCTGATTACGATGGAATATCTGATACCGAGCTGGTGTTTGATGGTTTTGCTGGGAGGGTAAGCCAAATTGGATTCGTGGACGTCAATTCTCAGAATGAAATACAAAACATTCATGCGTTTGACAGAATCAAGCTCCTGAATCAATCATGGTCTGAGTCTTCGCCGATTATTACTGTTTCAAATGCAGAAACGGCATCCGTTTTTGCGAAGTCTTCATTTAATGACAACTCTCTGTCTTTTGTGAATCCTGAAGCGATTCTTCCTGGAAGTTCTATTACGCTTGTGAGTGTTGAAAACGATGGTTCACAAACTCTTTTGTATGTGGATCCAGATAGCCCCGATACCCGAACACTGAAGGGGAATGCAGGTACTTCGACTGAATTTACAGGTGATATTTTCTTCGGGGATAAGGAGATTACGTATTCCATCGAGGATGTTGAACCCGCTGAACAGACGTTCTTGGTTGGTGACGCTCGGGCAGCAGCCTCAGCTTTCGTCAATCAGGGGTCAGATCTTCTTGAGCGCGTATTTCATGGCTTTACGCTTTCAAGGGAGAAGTACGGTTTCATGACGTTTGCCACAGCTGAAGGCATCAAGAGCAATTACGATATGTCGGATTCTCTCAAAATCAATGGCTGGAACTTCCTTGCAGGGGTGCGTTCGGTCAATTCGGTTTTGTCGGGAGATCTTACAAGCGCCGCATTCTTTGAATATGGCAAGGGCAACTATCGTACTCACAACGAGCATTTGGGGCTTTCGTTCCGTACGGATGGTGATATCGAGTATGCAGGCGGTGGACTCGCTCTGCGTTATATGACTGAGGGCGGTTTTTATGGCGAAGCTTCCGTAAGGGCTGGTCAGCTCTCTTCCGACATCAGCCATGCTTTGATGGACAATAAGGGTAATTTTTACGACGTTGACACTGAGTCGTTCTATGCTGGCGTTCATGTTGGCCTTGGCAAAGTGTTCTCCATTACGGATGCTTTCGAAGTTGATGCATACGGAAAATATTTCTACACGTATACAGATTCTGACGATTTCATGATCAATTCCGAGAAGTACAGTTTTGATCAGATATCGAGCAATCGATTCCGTCTGGGGGCGAGAGCAAGTCATACAAAGGACGGCCTGACATTTCTGTTTGGTTTGGCTGGAGAGTATGAGTTCTCAGGGGAAAGCAATATGACTGCAGCAAATACTCCCTCTCAGACTTCTGATTTCGGCGGTTTCAGCGCCTTTGCAGAAGCTGGAGTTTCATTAATCCCGTCTTTAGGATCGCCTTGGCAGTTCGATTTGCAGGTTCGCGGCTGGCAAGGCACTCGTGAGGCAATCACCGGAATGCTTACGATCAATTACCTGCTGTAATAAAAGATCGCGCCAATAAGGAACGACCAACCGAAGTTCAGATTTTCTGCAGGGTTGGTCGTTTCAGCTAAAGCAAGGGCGCATCGTCGTGAAGCGTTTCGATTGCTTCATGCGGCGATTTTGGCCCAGATAATCTTTGCTGCAATTTATGAAAAACCCTTTGCACATCACTTGGCAAAGGGCTTTGAAGTTTCAGTTTTTTTAGCAAATCCTAGGCAGCGGATCAGAATTCAACCAATCCACCAACCTCGTCCCTCCAATCTCTGTGTGCATCTGCACAATCCCCTGATTCTCAGCCGTGACCTTGCCTACCAGCGCAGCCTCGCGGCAGGACTCAAACCCGTGAAGAATCTCAAGCGCCTTCTCGGCATCTTCCTGCGGCACGATGACGATGAGCTTGCCTTCGTTGGCAATGTAAAGGGGATCGAGCCCCAAAAATTCGCACGCCGAGCGCACAGGTTCGCTCACAGGGATTGCTTCTTCTTCAAGCTCAATGCCAACGCCGCTTTGCGAAGCAATTTCGTTTAACGTTGTCGCAAGCCCACCGCGCGTCGGATCGCGCAGCACGTGCACGTCTTCTCCAAGCGCAGCAATCAGAGCCTCTACAGGGCGATTTAAGGGCGCCGTATCGCTTTTTAAATCCACGCCGAAGCTCAGCCCCTCGCGATGCGAAAGAATCGTGATGCCGTGGTCTCCCATGGTGCCGGTGACGATGACTGCGTCTCCTGCACGGGCATTTTTGCCCGAGACGTTGGCCTGGGAAATCTTTTCGCCTACGCCGGTGGTTGCGATGTAAAGTCCGTCGCCATGGCCTTTTTCAACGACCTTCGTGTCTCCCGTAACGATCATGACGCCGGCTTCCTGCGCGGTCTTGGCCATCGACTCGACAATCGTCTTCAACGTTTGCAGCGGCAGCCCTTCTTCAAGGATGAAGGAGGCGGATAGATATAAGGGACTCGCGCCGCAGACAGCGACGTCGTTTACCGTGCCGCAGACAGCCAATCGCCCGATGTCGCCGCCCGGGAATATCAAGGGATGCACAACATGCCCGTCGCAGCTCACGACAGGTGCGCCTTTAAATTCCGGGAGCACCGCGCCGTCGTGGCCTTGGGCAAGGAAGGTGTTTGCAAAAGCCTGGGCAAAAAGCTCGTCAATCAACTGCGCCGTGGCTCTGCCGCCGGCGCCGTGGGTCATGTCGATGATTCCGTTTTTGATGTCAAGCGGGCGGATGTAGCTTCTTTTGGCTTCAGGCATTGCAATAGTTCCTCTTTGTTCTTGACTAGGTTTCTTGGCAAAGGCTGCGTTTTTTTTGAGTTACGAGCGCGAACGACTCTGGTAGCTGAAGTAGGCTGCGCAGGCGCCTTCGCTACTTACCATGCAGGCGCCGATCGGGTGAATGGGCGTGCAGACGGTTCCGAAGGCCTTGCAGTCTCGAGGCTCCTTTTCGCCGCGAAGAATCTCTCCGCAGGCGCAGGCCTTGTTGTCGGGCACAAAGCGATCGACAAGGCAAAAGCGCTTTTCAGCATCAAATTCGGCATAGGCTTCTGACAAAGCCAGAGCGCTTTGCGGCAATTCTCCGAGTCCTCGCCAGGCAAACTTGTCTCGCAAAGCAAAAACTTCCTTCATGAGAGCAATGGCCGTGGGATTGCCGTCAACGGGAACGGCGCGGTCAAATTCGTTTTCTACGCGCGCTGCGCCCTCATTGACCTGCCGCACGAGCATCAGGATGCTCATGAGCATATCAAGCGGCTCAAAGCCGCAGATGACGATCGGAATATGCCACTCATCGACGAAATCCCGGTAGGGCTTCTCGCCGATGATGGTTGAGACGTGCGCGGGCCCCACGAGGCCGTCCAAAAATGGCGCGGCGTCTTTGCCGTGCATGCGCATGATGTGCGTCATGGCCGAAGGCGTCAAGACATGCGAGCAGACAACGGAAAAGTTCTTAAGTCCCTGGGCTCGAGCGGCTTTGAGCGCCACGGCCGTCGGAGGCGTCGTCGTTTCAAAGCCGATCGCAAAAAAGACGACATCCTTGTCGGGATTGTCTTTGGCAAGCTTTAAGGCATCCATGGGCGAGTAGACCATGCGCACGTCGGCGCCCTGCGCCTTGGCTTTAAAAAGCGTTTTCCCGTTGCTGCCCGGCACGCGCATCATGTCGGCATAGGTGCAAAGGACAACGCCTTTTTCGAGCGCCAATTCAAGCGCCATGTCTACGCGCCCGACGGGAAGCACGCATACGGGGCAGCCCGGACCGTGAATCATGCGGATGTTTGAGGGGAGCAGCTCCTGCAGCCCCCAGCGCGCGAGCACATGCGTGTGGCCGCCGCAAAATTCCATGAAGCGGTACTTTTTCTCGGGCTTTGCTTCAGCTGCAATCTGACGCACGAGCGTTTGCGCCTTGTCCTTGTCGCGAAAGTCTGTGATGAAGGGAATGTTCTTGGTCATGATTTTTTCTTTTTTTTGCTTCAATCAGGCGCGGGCAGGGGCGGCATCGGCAACGCTTTGCATGGCGGCAAGGGTGGCGGCGGCTTTTTCTTCGTCGATCACCTGCAGGGCAAAGCCCACATGCACGATGACCCAGTCGCCTGCCTTGGCTTCGGGCGTGAGGGAGACGTCAATGTCCTTGGTGACGCCCGACATTTCGCAGTGTGCGGCTGTGCCATCGATGGAAAGAATTTTTGCGGGAATAGCCAGACACATAATGAATTGCCTCTAAAAAGTTGTTGTATTTCTATTGCTTAAAACTGTAGCGCTTTAATCGTTGGGCAGCGACGGCCGCCTGGCCGAAACTGACGGCGCCGTCGCCTGCAGGCAGCTGCTTTGGCAGATAAACCTTGCGGCCGCAGGCTTCTAGGCGCGCCGCAACGTTGGTTGCCAAAAAGCGGTTTAAGAAGGTGCCGCCCGCGAGCATGATAGGAACGCTCGGATCAGTGCATTTGAAGGCCCAGTCGACGAGCGCCGCGGCAAGCGTGCCGTGAAAAAGGGCGGCGGCGTGCGAGACGGCTTCATCGCTGTGCTTCATTTGCAACGAGTCAATGATAAAAGCCATCAATGGCCTGAGGCTTAAGACGCCGTCGAAGGAAATGCTCCAGCCGTCTTTAAGAACGGGGTAGGGTTTGGCAAAGCATTCGGCTGCCGTTTCAAGGAGCATGGCGGCATAGGCTTCGTCTTGCTGCACTTCACAGAGCCCCGCCAAGGCGCTTACGCCGTCAAATAGGCGCCCCGCGCTGCTTGTGCGGCGCGTCAATCTTTCGTTGTGAATGAGCGCAGCCACAGGCAGATGCGCGTACTTGGGCCAGAATTGACCGATCAAATCGTCTTTTTCGCAAAGCGCCAGAAGCGAGGCGCCCATGCGCCAGGGCTCTCGCGCGGCTTTGTCGCCTCCGGGTAGCGCCATCTCTTCGAGGTGCCCGAGCCGCACGAAGCCGCCTTCAGAGTCCGAGGCGTCGCAGCTTAAAAGCTCGCAGCCCCAGATTTGTTGATTGAGTCCCAAGCCTACGCCATCAAGGGTGAGCGCCGCATAGGGGCCCTCAATTGCGTATTCGCAGGCAACAGCTGCGGCGTGCGCGTGGTGGTGCTGCACGGCAAAAAGAGGCGCATCGTATTTTTGCGCGAGCTTTTGCGCAAGCCTTGTCGTAAAAAAGTCCGGGTGCAGGTCGCAGGCAAAGGCCTGCGGCTTGACCTCAAGAATGTCAAGAAAATGCTCGATCGACTCTTCGAGCGCCGCGCACACGGCGGGATTGTCGGTGTCGCCCACGTGTTCGGTAACGAAAACTTCCTGCGCGCGTCCGATGGCGGCGGTCACCTTGAGCGCTGCGCCAAGACCAATGATGCCCGTCATGTCGCAATTGGTTTTGACCGCAAGCGGCGTAAAGCCGCGAGCGCGCCGCACGATGCGCGGCGTCTCGTTGATGACGCGCACAACCGAGTCGTCGCAGCGGCAGACGATGTCGCGGTTGTGCATGAGGAAAATGTCGGCAATGCCGCCCAACTTTGCAACAGCCGCATCGTTGTCCGTCACAAGAGGTTCGCCCCTGGGATTGGCGCTTGTCATCACAAGCACCAGAGGAACTTCTTGATGCTCGAACCACTTGATGCCCGCTGGGCGCCCCATCGCCTCATGAAACAAAAGCAGGTGCACGGGCGTATAGGCAAGCATGATCCCGATTTCAGAAAGCCCGGGCGCAGCAAGCGGCATCACGCAGTCGACCTCGGGCTTTTTCTTCATGAGCACGATGGGGTGCGAGGGCAGCTGAAGTTCTTTTTCCTCTGCAGCCGTCATCTTTGCCCAGCGCTTGGCCGAAGCAATGTTGGCCGTCATCAGCGCAAAAGGCTTGTCGCGGCGCGTTTTTCTTTTGCGCAGTTCAGCTACTGCCTCGGGGTTGGCGGCGTCGCAAGCCAGATGAAAGCCTCCGAGCCCTTTGACGGCAACGATTTTGCCCTCGCGAAGCGCTTTATATGCATAAGCAATCGGATCGACGTTTTCGATCGTTTTTCCTGCACTGTCCGCAATGAAAAGGTGCGGCCCGCACGTCGGACACGCATTGGGCTGGGCATGAAAGCGGCGATCGGCCGGATTTTCATACTCGCTTCGACACTCGGGGCACATCTCAAAGCGCGCCATTGAGGTCTCTATCCTGTCGTAGGGAATGTGCCGCGTGATGGTAAAGCGCGGCCCGCAGTGCGTGCAGTTGGTAAAGGCGTAGCGCCAGCGGCGGTTTTTGGGATCAAACATGTCGGCCGCGCACGCCTTGCAGGTCGCGGCGTCCGGCGTCACCATGGTCTTGGCCTTGCCGCCTTCGCTTTCAATGATGCGAAAGTCGCTGTAGCCCTGAGCGGGCCCTTGGCAAACAAGCTCAATGCCCTCGATGCGCGCAAGCGGCGCGTGCTTGGCAATGTCTTCGGCCAAAGCCGCGGGAAAGGCATCAAGAACGGACTGCGCGCCTTCGAGTATGGCAGTGACGCCGCCCGCGTCATTGTTGACGGTGCCCTTGAGATTGAGCCTGCGGGCCGTGTGCCAGAGCGTTGGGCGAAAGCCCACGCCCTGCACAAGTCCCGTGATGCGATAGGTGCGGCAAATGTCGGTCATGAAAGCGTTCTTTTAGATCTGCGCAATCATATGGTTGGCCGTAAGCCATGCCCACCACTTCTCAATGCCTTCGCCCGTGGTTGCCGACATGCGAATCGAGCGAATCGAGGGGTTGACGCGCCGCGCATTTTCTTCGCACTTGTCAAGATCAAACTTGACGTAGGGGGCAAGGTCAACCTTGTTGATGATCATGAGATCGGCTGCGGCAAACATGTCGGGGTATTTAAGCGGTTTGTCGTCGCCTTCGGTGACCGAGATCACCACCACTTTATGCGCCTCTCCGAGGTCAAATTCGGCCGGGCAAACGAGGTTGCCGACGTTTTCGATGAATACAAGGCTCGAAGCCGCGGGCTTGGCTTGCTCGAGGGCAAGCTTGACTTGTTCGGCATCAAGGTGGCACCCCTTGCCGGTGTTGATCTGAATGGCCCGGGCTCCCGTTTCGCGAATGCGGGCGGCGTCGTTGTCGGTCTGCTGATCGCCCTCGATGACGAGAATGTCGGGAGCATTTTCGGGCTTGGCGCGCACGGTTGCGCAAAGAAGTTCCGTTTTGCCCGATCCCGGAGAGCTCACAAAGTTGAGCGCAAGAATCTTGTTGGCGGCAAAGTAGGCGCGGTTGACCGCTGCAAGCGCATTGTTTCTGGCCAGAATGTCGGTTTCAACCGCAACGGTTCTCGTCGCGCCCGAGGCCTGATGGCGATGCTCATGATCGTGGTGGTGATGATGGTGATGATCATCGTGATCATGGCTGTGGGTGTGCGTGACGATGTTGCCGTGTTCATCAACGTGGGTATGGCTGTGCGGATCTCCGCAGCCGCAGGTGGTGCACATGATCAAATTCTCCCAAAAGGCTTAAAAAAATACGGTTACAACTGAAAATAGAGCAGTTTTTAGGCGCCGTTCTCGTTCGTTTCTTGCGGCGCATCGGCCGGAATCTCGATGTCGAGCACTTTGAGTTCGTGGCCTTGCGTAGCCAAAAGCTGAAAGCTGCCGCACTCCGGACATGGATCGCCGTGGCGGTGCAGGGCGACCTCTTTGGAGCACTGCACGCACCAGGCGCGCCCTTCGGGGCGCTCGACGACAAGACGGGCTTTTTGCATGCAGGTGCCTTTTCGCACGGACTCCCAGGCAAATAAAAGCGCGTCTATGTCAACGCCCGCAAGTTCGCCCACGGCCACGCGCACGCTCACCACGGGCGTGCCGGCCGTGACGGTGTTTTCAACGGCCGAAGCGATGCCCTCTGCGATTGAAACTTCATGCATGACAAACAGTGCTCTCTGGGTTTATTGCGCAGCTGTTTTTACAGCAGCAAAGCGAATCTGATAGGGCACGCAGGGGTCAACGGCGGCAATTACCCAGGCCGCATCGGCGCGGTACTGCGCTTGACTTTGAAAGTCAATTGACTCAAGCACGGCCTGTGCGGCGCTGCCGGGCGCAAAATTCCATTCCGTGGGCGCAATGATCTGCACGCGTGCGAGCATGTCGTCGGCGGCTTCAACGCGCGTGATGAGCGTGCCGCGCGCGCACTGCACGATGGCCAAACCCACGCCCTTTTCGGGTGAAGCGGCTTGAAGCACGTTTTGCGGCAGCCGCCGTTCGAGCCAGTACTGCATGAGGTCAATTAAGCGCGCGGTGAACTGCGTGCGCACGCCGCAGCTGTACTGCTCGCGGATTTCGGCCAGAAGCGGGTGCTCTTCGTGGCGCGCCAAGGCGCTTGTCTGATAGGCGCGTCCGGCGACGGTCGGCGCATTCGTCGAGATCCCTAGCGCAAACCAGCTGTTGATTTCGGCAAGCGAAAGCGCGGGCGAGAGCATCGGCACCGGCGTCTGGCGGCGGCAGGGAACGTTTTCCCAAAGCTGCGCATAAAGGCGCGCTGCCGCAGTTTTGCCGCGCAGCATCCAGGCTTCAAAGTCAGGCAGCGAATTCAAAGCATGAAATCTCTCGATCGGGCATCCCGTGACGAAGTATTCGATCAAGGGCTCGAGCTCAATGTCGAGCGCTTCGAAATCGGGATCGGGCTTGGAAAATTCGCGGCTCAAAAGCGCTCTTAGGGCGCCGAGCTTTTTGACTTCGGGGTCAGAGGCAATGCCTACTGTATTGGGCGCATCAAAGGCAAGAAAGCGCAGATGCTCGCCCATGAGCTCGTAGACGATGCGCCGGTCGACGCCGGCATTGTCGTCGCGCTGGCCGGTTGCAGCCGCAAGCGCGCTTTTGTAGGCGCCCAAGTGCGCCTGCGGACACAAAGCGTAGAGCGTTGAAATGAGCGTCAACGGCAGGGGCGAGTCAATGCGCTGCCCGGCCATGGCCTGGGCGATCTCGCCGCCGCGCGTTGAGCGCGTGCGCACGCGCGTTACGCCTGGCGTAGAGGCATCGACATCAATAATGACAGAGCCTTCGGTGAAACTCATGAATTGTTCTCCGTCGCAGAAGGTTGTGCACCGGTGCTCCAGCGCTTAAGAAGGCCGCGCCGGGTCAAAATAGGTTTTTCTTCGGCGTTTTCGCTTGCGCGAGCCTCACTAGAGGCTAGCGGCACAGATTCGTCTTCAGAAGCCTCAGGCAGCTGCCTGCGCCCGAGCATCAGCTCAAGACATGCATCGGCAAAGGCATCGGCCGTGGCCTGATCGGCAAAGTCAAACACCGGGCTTTTCAGAGAGCACATGCGATAGTGTCCGAGCGTGGAATCCGCGCACGACATGAAGCGAAAAACTCCGCCCTCCAACTCTACATCATCTACGGCGCCAGCCGGCACGAATTTCCAACCTTCGCGCTGAGCGGGAGCCAAAATGCCCTGCACCGACCAGGGGGTGACGATGACCCCGAACCAGACGGGAGCGCCGTTTTCAAGCGTGGTCTTCACGAAAGGACGCGCGCGCACGGCAAGCTTGGGATTGACGATCGGCAGCCCCTGCATGCGCGTGGCAAGAATCTCGTTCATGCCGTTGACGAAAAAGTGCGAGGGCTCGTTTTGAAAGACCCTCAGGTGCGTGCCGGCGTGGCGAGCGCGCATGGCCTTCATGCGCAGCTCGGCAAATTCCGGGTGCTCTTTTTCGTAGGCGCGCGCAGCCTTGTCGCGGTCAAAAGCCTTTGGGCGGCTGATGAGCGTCACGGGTGCTTCAACGACAGTGCGAGGGGGCTTTTTAACTTCCGTCATTTAGCTTTGCTCCACATCGTCTTCATACGGGATGAAGGCGTTTTTGTCGCTTCCGCAGCCTGGGCACGTCCACCACTGAGGCAGCGCCAGAAAAGGGGTGCCCGCCGGCGTCTGGCTCTCCGGGCAGCCTTCTTTGGGGTTGTAGACGTACCAGCAGACCTTGCACTGCATGCTGGTGTCGTCGTGAATGCGCGCATTGCGCTCGGCCTCGAGCCTTCTAAAGACTTCATCGGCTTTGGCAAATTCGGTCATGCACTGTGCTCCTCGGTGAATTCAACCCAAAGCGCCGCGGGCAAGGTCGCTCTCAATCCAGTCGTAGACCGAGCGGATTTTTGCCAACGCATCGGGGAGGTCTTCAGGGGCCGCGGGCACTTCGGGCGGAATGCGCGCAATGACAAGGCTGTCCAAAAGCGACTTGCCGGCGTTGTTGATGATGACGCTGCGCCACAGGCCCTTGACCTTGGTCGAGTAGATGCGGCTGTCGGCAAAGCCCAGAAGCTGCACGGAGACGGGGCCTTTGCCGATGACAGACAATAAAAAGGTCTTGTCCACCGGGGTGAGCGGCTGGCGCACCATGTCGATCTGATAGGGCACGGTGGTTTTGATTTCCGAGACGTCGGTCTTGCCGAGCACGTCGACGACTTCCTGCAGCAAAGGTTCTGCAGCAAAAAGGCCCTCGGGCTTGTCCTCAGGAATGTGAAGCTCGTCGCGTCCGCAATCGAGCGCCTTTTGCACGCACAACGGCAAAAGAGCCGCCACAAGGCTTTCCTGTTGGCCGATTTTCAGGCGCCACAGGCCCGCAATGTCGGTTTCAGTGGCAACCGCCTCGCCCTCGTAGAGCGTGATGCGCACTTCGCCCGTGCCCAGAGAATTAAAGAGAAAACGGCAGGTGTCTTCGCCAAGGTTTGCCGTGTCGTAAATCCAGTGCAGGGGCTTGCCCGATTCAATGGCGAGACTGTAGGCCGCTTCGAGCTCCTTTAAAAGCTCCATGGTGCGCTCGGCGGCGCGCCGTTCGGCCTGGCGGTCAAGATCAGGGCCTGTCCAGTTGGAAAGACGACTTTTGTGTTGAAGCTGCACGAGTGTGTCTCCTTGCAATATCTCTTGATGCTGCCGGGGCTTTGATTTTTTTTACCGATGCCTGCCGAAAAAAAAAGGCTAACTCAAGAAAGCCTCCTTGAGGCAGGATTCTCACAAAGCATGTTGGCAAAGCGCTCTGAAAAAGTTCTTTTCAGGCAGAGGCAATTGAAATTGTCTTTTTGGGCATGACGGGGCTCATGAGAATTTTGACGAACTCCTTTTCATATTCAGCCCAGGTCTTGAGGCCTTCGACGGCGCCCATCAATTCGCCAAAGCGAAAGATCGCCACCGCGGGCAGCCGGTGAATGCCAAGGCTCGAGGCAATGGCTCGTCCCTCTCTGGGATCAGAAAACCCAGCGCCCGAGAGCGTGTCATCAAACATGCGCACCAGTTCCGGGCCGATGACCACCATGTCGAAGGTTTCCTTAAACATCACGGGATCATCAACAAGGCATAGCATGACCAGCCCCGAAGTCTGTCTAAAGGTCTCGAAGTTTTCCTGATTGACGCGCGTCATGCCGCTTTCGTTCCAAAGCTTGACGAAAAGCGGATGCTTGTCGGGATCGATTTTGACGAGTTCTGCCGTAACGGCGTTGAGTTTGGTTTTGCCCATTAAAAACTACCTTTGCAATGCGGCCTTTTCGGCGGGGCGAGCAAACGCCCGGCCCGATAGATGGATTGTGCCGCTTCAAAGATCGCTTCGTAAATAATCCGAAGGAGGGAAAAAGGTGGTGCCCGTTTCTAAGTCCGTTGTATTAGTTCTTCGAATTTGGTCGAGGCAAGATGAGGGAACGACAAAAACAAGGGTAATTCCTAATGGATCAAAGTTTTATAAAGATTGAGCTACCAGAGGGTGTGCCTAAAAAATAGGCACAAGAAGAAGATGCTGATTTTTCATGACTTTTTAGGTGCTCTCCACGGCTATTCACAGATTACGTGAATAACTTTTCGATTGCCCGAAAAGCCTTGACTTTCGGTGTAAGTTTTTGATTTTAAAGGATTAAATTTTTACAAGGCGATGACAGGCTTGACAAAGAGAGCGTCTTTTGAAGACCCGCGCGGCAAGCGGCAAAGCGGGTTTTGCGAAAACTGAAAGCTTTCGTTTCTGTGTGCTTTTGTGCATAAAAATAGGCGCTAAGCAAAAATCATGCCAAAAAAGCGACGCAACTCTCTGAAGGCCTTCTGTCGGCTCGATTTCGGCAGGCTTGACGAAGTCCACTGAGGATTTCCTGCGCTATATTGTTTGGGCTTTGGGCGGCCTGCAGATAGCCGCAAGAATTTTGTTTGGATGGCAAAACGACAGATGAGCCAAGAGAATTTTTCACAGATTGCGCCGCGTTTGCATCAGGTGCAAGACAAGCTTCAGGAAGCTGCTGGCAAGGCCGGGCGCGAGATCGTGCTGATGGCTGTGAGCAAAACCTTTCCTGCCGAGGCAGTCGAGGCTGCCGCTGCAGCTGGTCAGCGAGTGTTTGGAGAAAACTATGCGCAGGAAGGCTGCGCCAAGATTGATGCGCTTAAGGCTTCGCACCCCGAATATGCGCTGCAGTGGCACTTCATCGGACCCCTGCAGGCCAATAAGACCCGCATGGTGGCCGAGCACTTCGACTGGGTCGACTCCATCGACAGGCTCAAAATCGCTCAGCGCCTGAATGATCAGCGCCCGCAGGGCATGGCGCCTCTAAATGTTCTCATTGAAGTCAACATTGATGCCGAAGATACCAAAAGCGGGGTGGCTCCCGCAGCGCTCGAAGAGCTCATTGAGAATGTTCAAAAGCTTCCCCGCCTGCGTCTGCGCGGACTGATGACGATTCCTGCGCCGGCTGCGACCAAAGAAGAGCAGATGAAGCCCCTGAGGGCGATGAAAAAGCTCTTTGACGAGCTCGCGCCTCGCTACGGACTCGATGTTTTGTCCATGGGCATGAGCGCCGACATGGTGGCGGCCGTTGAGGCCGGAAGCACCATGGTGCGCGTCGGAAGCGCCATTTTTGGCGCCAGGCACTATCCGAACAAGGCCTGAGACGCCTGCTACTTGCCGTGCTGCGCATATGAAGTGCGCATAGGATCCAGGCCGCACAACACAATCAAGTGGTGCGGCCTGAACTTCAAATTATGCGAGCACAGAGCATCTCTGCGGCTCATGTCGAATTTTCGAAATCAGGCCAGCGTCACGGCGGCAAGAGTTGCCGCAAGCTCATGACCTTCTTGGGAAGATCAAAGAACTTGAGCGCAACTTTTATGCGAAGTTAAGGATGAAGTCAACGTAAAAGGCAGATCAATGGACAGCAAGCTGATGTCGTTTAACGAAGGCGCTGAAGAGTGCTTCGACATGGAGCCCCGGCTTTCTTGGAACTGCAGGGCAAAGCGCCTGCATTAGATGAAAACGGCTCCGGCCGTTTTTTATGTCCCTCTTGGAGCGATAAGGTCCTTGCTGCCGTTTTTCTTGGGCGTGTACGGTAAAATGCCGGTATGGGAATTTTAGGAGGCAATGATGACTACTGGTACTGCCGCACTAGACCGAGTCGATCTCCGGCTTGGGAGCGATGACAAAGGAATGCTGCAATTGGCAGCCTCTTACGAGGGCGTTTCTTTGGCTGCTTTCATTAGAAAGGCGGCCTTGGAAGCTGCTCGTTCGATTGTCGAACGAAATGAGCGATTAATTCTGAGCCGAGAGGAAGCCAAAAAGATCATCGCAGCTTTGGATCAGCCTTTCGCGCCAAACGAAGCGTTGAAGAAAGCGATGACGGCCGCTGAGGCAATTGAGGCCAATGCTTTGGAGGCATGACTTAATGCTGCTGTTTCAAAAATTGGATAGGAGCGTTCACGACCGTCGAGCATTTAGTTGTGGTGTGCCCGCACTGGATAATTTCTTAAAGCGGTATGCTGCGCAAAATCAAGATTCGGGCGACTCTACAACCCATGTTCTGGTCGATTCGGATAATCCCGCGAACATCTTGGGCTTTATGAGTTTGAGCACCGCTGAGCTTGAGTTCGAAGAACTGTCGGCTGATGATCTTCGACGCTTTCCGCACTATCCGGTTTCGGCCTTGCGTATTGGTCGGCTGGCTGTTTCGCTGCAAGCCAGAGGAAAAGGTTGCGGCGGCGCTCTTTTGGGTTTTGCGGTTAGACAAGCTTTGAAAGTTCGGGACATTGCCGGTGTCAGAATTTTGCTGGTAGACGCCAAGGATGAAGAGGCGGAAAATTTTTATAAACACTTTGGATTCACGGCAACTTCGAGTGCCGCCTCGATTTTGTACCTTGTGATTTGAAGTTGCGGAGCACTCGGAACGGCTTATTGGGTGCAAATCGTCTTCTCTTTAACTGCATTGCGGCGAGGGCGACCGAAGCCGTCCTTCATTCAATGACCGGTTGCCCGAGCGGCAAAGACCTTTGAGAAATCAGTGAAGTAGGGTATGTTTTTTTTAATAACCTATGGGTAATATTTCTGATGTGGACTGTAATCCTGAGACCTAGGTTTCTCGAATGGTTGGATGCTCAGCCTGAAGATCTAAGAACGCGCGTTTATGCCTCAATTGTCTTGCTCGAAGATAATGGACCAAACTTGGCTCGTCCTTAAGCGGATACGCTGAAAGGCTCCAAACTTAACAATCTGAAAGAACTGCGCATACAACATGGAGGACATCCCGTCAGAGCCTTTTATGTATTCGACCCTGTGCGCCGGGCTGTTGTCCTTTGTGGTGGTGACAAAACTGGAAAGAAACGTTTCTATGAGGAACAGATCCCGATTGCTGAAAACGAGTATGAGCAATATCTCCAAGAGTGTCGAACAGAAGAGGAGGATAAAGAATGAAAACTGGACTGACGCTTCAGGAAGCAATTGCCCGCGAATCTCCTGAAATGCAGGAAAAAATTCATCAGGAAGCCGACCGCCTGCGTGCCGAGTATGCCATCATGCAGATTCGCAATGATCTTGAAATCTCTCAGGCTAAACTTGCTGGCCGTTTGGGTGTATCTCAGGCCGCTGTTCACAAAGTTGAACATGCAGGCAAAGATCTCAAACTCTCCACCTTGAAAAGGTATATTGAAGCTCTTGGCGGAAAAGTTAGTCTTCAGGTGGAAATGCCGACTGGTGAAGGCCGAATCTATACGGTATGAGATTCGATCTGCGGCGAGAAAGCGGTGGCCTATGCTCTCGCCGATCCTCTAAGAAGCAACAGAAACATCAGTACCGAATTTGCGGGTGTTCCCGCAATGACGCTGCCATGTGGCAGCGCCAATAAAGCGAAAAGCTCATCCCTATTAAACGAAATACCAAGGCCAAAGCCAGTCATTCATCCATTGTCCTAAAAGAAACGGCAGCCGCTGCAGCTGCCGTTTCTTCAGAGTCCAGACTCAAAGAAAAGTTATTGAGATCAGCTCAGCACTGCTCCCTTCATGCCGGAACTCACCTGCTTGGCGTAGCGCGACAGGTAGCCCGTGGTCACGCGCGGCTGACGGGGCTTCCACTCAGCGCGGCGGCGAGCCATTTCTTCATCAGAGACTTCCACGCTGATCGTGTTGTTGGTGATGTCGATGGAGATGATGTCGCCTTCCTTGACCAGGGCGATCGGGCCGCCCACGGCCGCTTCAGGCGAGACGTGGCCGATGGCTGCGCCGCGGGTTGCGCCCGAGAAGCGTCCGTCGGTGATGAGCGCTACGCAGTTGCCCAGTCCCGAGCCCATGATGGCCGAGGTGGGATTGAGCATTTCGCGCATGCCGGGGCCGCCCTTGGGGCCTTCGTAGCGGATGACGACGACTTCGCCCGGGTTGATTTGACCGCCGTAGATGGCGTTCAAAGCGTCTTCTTCGCAGTCGTAGACGCGGGCCTTGCCCTTGTGCTGCATCATTTCCGGAGCCACGGCGGCACGCTTGACGACGGAGCCGTCCGGAGCAAGATTGCCCTTCAAAACGGCAATGCCGCCTTCGGGCGAAATCGGGTTTTCGACCGTGTGAATGATTTCCGCGTCAAGGATCTTGGCGCCGGCGATGTTTTCGCCGACGGTCTTGCCCGTGACCGTCATCAGAGTCGTGTCAAGAAGGCCGAGCTTGTTGATTTCGGCCATGACGGCGCGGATGCCGCCGGCGTCTTCGAGCTCTTCAATGAAGTGATTGCCGGCCGGAGCAAGGTGGCACAGGTTGGGCGTCTTCTTGCTGATTTCGTTTGCAATCGACAGATCAAGGTCGATGCCGCACTCGTGCGCAATGGCAGGCAGATGCAGCATCGAGTTCGTCGAGCAGCCAAGCGCCATGTCGATGGTAAGCGCATTCATGAAGGCCTTTTCGGTCATGATGTCGCGCGGGCAGACATTCTTTTCGACAAGCTCCATCACCTTCATGCCGGTTTCCTTGGCAAGACGCAGACGGGCCGAGTAGACCGCGGGGATCGTGCCGTTGCCGGGCAGCGCCATGCCGAGAACTTCCGAGAGGCAGTTCATCGAGTTGGCGGTAAACATGCCCGAGCAGGAGCCGCAGGAGGGGCAGGCCTTGTTTTCAAGATCTTCAAACTGAATCTTTGTGATCTTGCCCGTGCGGAATTGGCTCACGCCTTCGCTGATGTTGGAGTAGGAGACTTTGCGGCCTTCGAAGTGGCCTGCGAGCATGGCGCCGCCGCTCACAACAATCGAGGGGATGTTCAAGCGCGCCGCAGCCATCAAAAGGCCCGGGACGTTCTTGTCGCAGGCCGCAACCATCACCAAGCCGTCAAAGGGGTGCGCCGTGGCCATGGCTTCCGTGCTGTCGCAAATCAATTCGCGCGAAACAAGAGAGTACTTCATGCCGACGTGGCCCATGGCCAGACCGTCGCAGACGGCAATGGCAGGGAATACGATCGGCACGCCGCCGGCGAGCGCAACGCCCTGCTTGACGGCTTCAACGACCTTGTCCAGATTCATGTGGCCCGGAACGATGTCGTTTTTTGAACTCACAATGCCGATCAGGGGCTTGCCGATTTCGGCGTCGCAAAGGCCCAGGGCCTTCAAAAGACTGCGTTGGGGTGCGGCGTTGATGCCTTTGGTGAGCGGATCACTGCGCATAAATGTCTCCAGTTTTTATTGTCTTTGCTAAGTAGGGGCGAACGCACGCAATGAATTTGCATGAAAAAAGAGCAAATCCGCGCGCGCACAGTGCCATTCATTGTATCCGCATGGATGGATTCGAAAAATAAGGTGCTTTGCTTAGTTTGATGCTTGCCCACGAGGCAAGTCAATTGATTGAGGAAACCAAAAAAGTTTGGTTCAGAATAATGCCAATTGAGTGTGGACAATTCGGCATGTGCTCGACGGCCGTATGGGATATGATTTTCCTGTGTTTTTGGGGGCTTTCCGAAAAAATCTCCTAATCTTATAACAAGATTAGAAGATCCAATGGAGAAGTCCGTCTTCTCTTGCTCGAAGCTCGGGCAGAAGCGGCTTTAACTGCATTGCCTCTCGTTTGAGTGCAAGGCTTAGACTCAAGCGCTGCCGGACAACAAAAGAAGATCTCAAGGACACGGTGCAGGCTGTTCGCGACGAAGTCGCAGGCATCGAGATTGCTGAACTTTTGTCAAACAGATAAACAACTTGCCATTGCCTTCTTAAGCAGGCAACTTTGGGCAAGACGACCGGTTGACTCTCCTTGCCGGAAGTTTTGCCTTTTTGTCGTCTGCGGATAGGTCTGCGGCTTGAGCAGAATTTATCCGGCATAGCCGTCGTGCTCAAAGGCCCCGGCAGAAATAGTCGATTGCGTTTTATAAGCCTCTCTTAATGCGCCGCAACTAAACTCGCCGCACTGCAAAAATGCATTTTTTTCCGACAGAAAAGACCAGCGCGAGGACAATTGGATCCGGTCCGAATCAGCGCTCAATGAAATCTGTCTGATTGCGCAATACTTTTTATGACTGAACTTCAGAATCAGCCGCGGCTGACGGCCAAAGATCTCGAGCTCGAGCGAGGCGAGAGGCTGCTTTTTCGCGGACTTCATTTCGATGGTGCAGCCGGAACTCTTGTGCGGCTTGCGGGCGCCAACGGCACGGGCAAGACCTCGCTTTTGCGGCTTTTGACGGGCCTTATGCAGCCCGACGCCGGAGAGGTTCTCTACAAGGGCGCCAATATTTCCAAACTCAAGGAAGACTACGCCAAGGACCTTGTCTACATCGGCCACATGAACGGCGTCAAGGACGATCTGAGCGCCATTGAAAACGTGCGCATCGCAGCGCGCATGGGAAACATCATCACCACCGACGAAGAGTTGGTCGACGCCCTCACGCGCGTTGGACTGCAGGACTTTATTGATCAGCTCACGGGCGAATTGAGTCAGGGCCAGCGCCGCCGCGTTGCCTTGGCGCGCCTTTTTGTGAGCAAGTCCAAGCCCGTGTGGATTCTCGATGAACCCTTTGTGGCGCTCGATGTCGCAAGCGTTGCCAACCTTGCCGCCACGGTGGCCGAACACGTTGAGGCCGGAGGCATCGTCATCTACACTACGCATCAGGAGTGCGATGTTCCGGTTGATCCCGCAAGAAAAATGACGGTCGACGTCTCGGCTTTTTCTCCGCGCCGCAGTTGGGCCGCTTCCAAGAGTGAGGAGGCTGCCGATGTTTAATTTGTTTTTGGCAATGGTGCGCCGCGATCTGATGCTTGCATTGCGGCAAAAGACCGACATCGTGCAGACGCTTTTCTTTTTTGCGGTTGTGGTGACGCTCGTTCCGCTGGGCGTGGGAGCCGAACCGAACCTGCTTCGCTCGATGGCCCCGGGCGTCGTCTGGGTGGCCGCTCTTTTGGCTGCGCTCTTGTCGCTGCCGAGAATTTTTGCCTTTGACTACGCCGATGGCACCCTTGAGCAGATGGTGATATCAGCTGAACCCCTGACCGTCATTGTTCTTGCCAAGGTTTTTGCGCATTGGCTTGTCACGGGCATTCCGATCACGATCTTTACGGCAGTCTTTGGCGTCATGTTTGACCTGCCGCTTGATCAGGGGCTTGTGCTGATGCTTTCGCTTTTGCTGGGTACGCCCGTGTTGAGCCTAGTGGGCGCCATTGGCGCTGCGCTCACGCTTGGACTCAGAGCGGGATCGGTGCTCACGAGTTTGCTGGTCTTGCCGCTTTACATCCCGGTGCTCATCTTCGGCACGGGCGCGACCGTGCAGGTTGCCATCAGCGTGAGCCCGGCGGCCTATCTGATGGTGACCGCGGCGCTCAGTTTTCTGGCGCTTGCGGCCGCTCCCTTTGCGATTGCTGCGGCGCTTCGCATTTCGATTCAGTAGTGGGCAAAACCAAAAAAGACATCTGCAAATTTTTTAAAACGACTAATCACCAGAGGCAAACCAAGAGATGTTTCGTAGTCTGTTTGAACCGCAAGGGTTTTACTACTTTGCCGGACGCACCGTAAAGTGGTTTTTCGGGCTTGCTTTCGTGCTTGCCGTCATTGGCCTATATCTGGGCTTTTTCGTCTGCCCGATTGACGCCACGCAGGGCAACTCGTATCGCATCATCTTTATTCACGTGCCGGCGGCCTGGATGAGCATGCTCATCTACGTGCTCATGGCCGTGTTTTCGGCTGTGGCGCTTGCGGCCAACAGCAGAATGTGCTCGATTTTTGCTGCCGCAATGGCCCCCACGGGAGCGATCATGTGCTTTGTGGCGCTTTTTTGCGGCGCGGTTTGGGGGCGTCCTACGTGGGGCACGTACTGGGTGTGGGATGCGCGCCTGACGAGCGAACTCATTTTGTTGTTTTTGTATCTGGGCTTTTTGGCGCTTCAGAGCTCAATTGCCGATCATCGCCGTGCGGATCGCGCCTGCGCCGTGATTGCGCTGGTGGGCGTGGTGAACGTTCCCATCATCTATTTTTCGGTTCGCTGGTGGAACACGCTGCATCAGGGGGCTTCGATTACGAGCTCGGGCAGCTCGATTCATCCGATTATGCTCACGACGCTTTTGGTGATGCTTGCGGCCATCTGGCTTTACTGCATTGGGGCTTCCTTTGCCCGTGCCCGCTCGATCATTCTTGAGCGCGAGCGGCGTGAAACCTGGGCGCAGGAAGCGGCGCTGCGCGGAAATGTTTAAGCAATAGGCCAACAAGGAGCAATTCGTCATGGATTGGGATTCTTTTGCACACTTCATTCACATGGACGGCCATGGCTTTTACGTCTGGATGGCCTATTCGGTGACGCTCATTGCAGTGATCATTGAGATTTTTTGCCTGAAGTCGCGCCGTGCAAAGGCTGTGAACCGCTTGACGCGCGAGGCGCGCGCCGTTCGCGCTGCGCGCGAGCAGAACTAATTTTTTCTTACCTGACATTGTTTTTTAGGAGCATTCGTCAATGGCAAGTGCAGCAACCAAAAGACTCGCTTTGATCGGCGGAGCCGTTGCGGTCGTGGGCGTGGGCGTCTATCTGATGCTTTCGGCCTTCAATGAAAACCTCGTTTTTTTCTACTCTCCCATGCAGGTGGCCAATAAGGAAGCCCCGCAGGGCAGAACCTTCCGCATGGGCGGCATGGTTGAGGTGGGATCGGTCAAGCGCCTTGACGACGGCGTGACGGTCACATTCGGCATCACCGATACGGCAGCCGTCATTCCTACCGAATTCAAGGGGATCCTGCCGGACCTCTTTAAGGAAGGCAAGGGCGTGGTCGCGCAGGGCAAGCTCAACGACAAGGGTGTTTTCGTGGCAAGCGAAGTGCTTGCAAAGCACGACGAAAACTACATGCCGCCCGAGGCGCAAGACGCTGTTGACAAGGCGCACGCTGCCATGAAGACGCTCGACGAGAAGGGCGCCAAGGAAGGCAGCGGCAAGGCGAGCGCCCAGGGCAAGGCTTCAGCCGGCTGAAGTCCTTAGCTGACAAGACAGAAGTTTTATTCATAAAAAACCAAGGGGGAAACACTCCGTGATTGCAGAAATCGGTCACTTTGCCTTGATTTTGGGGCTTGTGATGGCGGCGGTGCAGTTTGCGCTGCCGCTTCTGGGCTCGGCCAAAGGCATTGCGTCCTGGATGGCGCTCTCGCGTACGGCTGCGTACGCCAATGCGCTTTTCATGACGATTGCTTTCGGTGCGCTTGCTTATTGCTTTTACATCAGCGACTTTACCGTTTTAAATGTCGCCAACAATTCTAATTCGCTGCTGCCGTGGTTTTACAAAATCGCAGCCACTTGGGGCAGCCACGAAGGCTCGATTCTGTTTTGGGCTGTGACGCTTGCCTGGTGGGGCTTTTTTGTAGCCATTTTCAGCCGCAGGCTTCCGGATGCGACGGTCGCACGCGTGCTGGGCGTGATGGGCTTTATTTTGATGGGCTTTCTGGCCTTCATGCTCTTTACGTCAAATCCGTTTTTGCGTCTTTTCCCGGCCGCGCCTGAAGGGGCGGACTTAAATCCGCTGCTGCAGGATCCGGGCATGGTGTTTCACCCGCCGCTTCTATACATGGGATATGTGGGCTTTACCGTTCCCTTTGCTTTTGCCATTGCGGCATTGATGGGCGGCAAGCTTGACGTCGCGTGGGCGCGCTGGATGCGTCCGTGGACAACGGGCGCCTGGATTTTGCTCACGCTGGGCATTTCGCTTGGCTCGTACTGGTCCTACTATGAATTGGGCTGGGGCGGCTGGTGGTTCTGGGATCCGGTTGAGAACTCCTCCTTCATGCCGTGGCTTACTGGCACGGCGCTTTTGCACAGCCTTGCCGTGACCGAAAAGCGTGGCTGCTTCAAGATCTGGACGGTGCTTTTGGCGATCATCACGTTTTCGCTCTCGCTGCTGGGCACGTTCCTGGTGCGTTCGGGCATTCTTACGTCGGTGCACGCCTTTGCAACGGATCCCGAGCGCGGCATCTTTATTTTGGCGTTTTTGATCGTCGTCATCGGCTTGTCGTTTCTGCTGTTTGCCTGGAGAGCTCCGACGGTGGGACTGGGCGGCAACTTCTCGATGATCAGCCGCGAGTCGATGCTTTTGGTCAACAATGTGCTTCTTGTGGTGGCGATGGCTGCGGTGCTTTTGGGCACGCTCTATCCGCTCTTTTTGGATGCGCTCAACGCAGGCAAGATTTCCGTGGGCCCGCCTTACTTTGACTCCGTCTTCGGTCCCCTGATGCTGCCGATGCTCTTTTTGCTCGGCGTGGCTCCCTTTGCTCGCTGGAAGGAAGCCGATGCCGGATGGCTAGCCAAGCGCCTGTGGGTGATTGCCGTCATTTCGGTCGTCTTGGGCGCCTGCGTGCCCTTTGCGATGGGCCGCTGGAGCACCTGGGTGTTCGTCGGCATGACGCTTGCCTTCTGGGTGGCGCTCTCGGCACTGGACAATATTCGCGAGCGCGGCCGCAACATGAAGGTTGGCGCCTTTGCCAAGCTCTTCAAGCACCCGCTTGCGTTCTGGGGCATGCATCTGGCGCACCTCGGGGTGGCGATGTTCGTGGTCGGCGTGGCGCTTGTGATGGGCTACTCCTCTGAGCGAGACGTGCGCATGTTCCCGGGCGAACATGTCACGGTAAGCGGCTATACCTTTGTCTTTAACGGCACCAAGGATGTCCGCGGTCCCAACTACACCTCGACCATGGGCGACTTCACGGTGAGCAAGGACGGCAAGGAAATCGGCAATCTGAAGCCTGAAAAGCGCGTGTACTTCGGTTCTCGCTCGATGCCGATGACTGAGGCCGCAATCCGCCACTCGGTAACGGGCGACGTGTACGTGAGCTTAGGCGAGCCGGTGGGCAACGGAGGCTGGATTGTGCGAGCCTACCGCAAGCCCTTTGTGACCTGGATTTGGTGGGGCACGATTCTGATGTCGGTGGGTGGCTTCATTGCCGTGCTTGATCGCCGCTATCGCGTGCGCAACAAGAAAAAGACGGCTGCGGGCAAGACTGCGGCTGCGGAGGCATAAAAATGCGTTGGAAGTATCTTATTCCGCTGGCGATTTTCCTTTTCGTGTGCGGTTTTCTCTTCAAAGGCCTGTATCTAGATCCTCGCGAGGTTCCCTCGGCTTTGATCGACAAGCCCGCGCCTGAATATTCGCTTCCCACGATGGACGGCAAGACCGTGACCAAGAAGGATTTGCTGGGAAAGGTCTACCTGATGAACGTCTGGGCAAGCTGGTGCGAGGCCTGCCAATATGAGCATCCCTATTTTGTGAAGCTCAAAAACGAGGGCGTCAAGACCTTGATGGTGGGCTACAACTACCGCGACAAGCCTGCGGCGGCCCGCCAGTGGCTCGTCGCTTTGGGCGATCCCTACGACGTCAAGCTCGTTGATGCCGATGGCCGCACGGCCATTGATTTCGGCGTGTACGGCGCCCCTGAAACCTTCGTGATCGACAAGAAGGGCATCATCCGCCATAAAGTGGTGGGCCCCGTGACCGACGAAGTCTGGAATAAGGAGCTCAAGCCTCTGCTTGCAAAGCTTGAGGCCGAGTAAAAACCGCTGCGACAAAGGATGGCGCAAGGTGCGGGCCTATTGGGCTTAGAAGCGATTCTGAGGACGCATTCGCAAAAAACGCTGCAAAAAAGGGAGGTGAATTTGACTTCTTTGGCGTTTTTCGATTGCCGTGCTGCCCGCAGCCCAGTGCCGACATCCTTTAGGAGAGAATGAATGATGAAGAAAATTCTTGCGATTTTTGCCATGACGGCCGCCATTGGTGCGGCTGCGGCCGCAGCTGATCTTCCGAGCGCGCAGATCTCGGGCAAGGAAGCGCAGGCCACCGAGCTCGATCCTGGTGAACACCGCCGCGTGCAGGGCATTGCAAGCCAGCTGCGCTGCCTCGTGTGTCAGAACCAGTCGATTGCCGACAGCGACGCCGATCTTGCCGTTGACTTGAGAAAGCAGGTGATCGAACAGATCAATGCCGGCCGCACGGATAAGGAAATCATCGACTACATGGTCGAGCGCTACGGCGACTTCGTGCTCTACAACCCGCCGTTTAAGGCTTCGACCATCATCTTGTGGCTTGGGCCTGTGGTGATCTTTCTGGGCGCGGCCGTGGCCTTTTACATCAACGTGCGCCGCCGCAAGTCGACGGTTGCGGCCTCTGAGCGCACGCTCACGCCCGATGAAAAGCGCCGTGCCGAAGAGCTGCTCAAGGGCGGCAAAGCAAACTGAGCCCATAGGAGAGTAAAAACGTGTTGATTGCATTTATCTGCATTTCCGCCTTTTTGGTGCTCATTGCTTTGGCTTTCGTCATCTGGCCGTTGGTGACAAAGCGCCGCGACGAGGGGGAAGCCAACCGGCGCGAACTCAATCTGGCCGTGCTGCGCCAGCAGTATGCCGAGCTCGAGGCAGAACACGCCGCCGGACGCGTGCCCGATGATGAATTTGAAGAGACGCGCTCGGAAATCGAAGCGCGCGTGCTTGAAGAAACCCGATCGGCCGACGAAGTCGAGCATAAGGGCGGCCGCCAGGGTCAGTATGCAGCTTTTGCGCTTGCCGTGCTCATTCCCGTGTCGGCCTTTTTAATCTATCTTGAAATCGGTGCGCCGATTGCGATGGATCCTGACTTTACGCGCCAGCAGCGTCAGATGATGGCCGCGCAGGGCGGGCACAGCGATGCTGAGATTCTCGAGCAGATTGCCATTCTTGAAGAACGTCTCAAGGAGCAGCCCGACAACCCCGATGGCTGGATGATGCTTGCCCGCACTCAAGCCTCCTTTAAAAACTGGGCCAAGAGCGCCGAGGCCTTCGAGCAAGTCAATCGACTGGTGCCGGACAATCCCGACGTGATGGCCGACTGGGCCGACGTGCTGGCAGCAGCTCAGGGCGGCAGTCTTGACGGCCGCCCGCGCGAGATCATTGAAGCTGTGCTCAAAATCGATCCTACCCACTGGAAGGTCCTGGCCTTGATGGGAACGCTTTGCTACAACAAGCAGGACTACAAGGGCGCAGTGCAATACTGGACGCGCATGCTCGCAGGCGTCGAAAAGGGCAGCGAAGAGTGGCGCCAGATTGCGGAAAACATCGAACAGGCCCGTCACCTCGGAGGACTGCCTCCGAGCGAAAACGCAAGCCTTCTGGCTGCGCAGGCTGCGCCCGATGCCGCAAAGAGTCCTGCCGCCGCCCAAAAGTTCATTGACGGCAGCGTTGAGGTTGCTCCCGAACTCAAGGATAAAGTCGGCCCCAATGACGTGGTCTTCATCTACGCTCGCCCGATCGAAGGCAGCAAGATGCCGGTTGCCTTCATGCGCATCAAGGCTTCTGAATTGCCGGCGACATTTCACCTTGACAGCTCAAGCACGATGGGCATGGGCATGAAGACCTTAAATGAGGTCGATGAGGTGATCGTTGAGGCGCGCGTGAGCCGCTCGGGCAACTTCATGCCTGCTTCGGGCGACCTTGAAGGGACGGTCGAAGGCAAAGTTGCCGTCGGCAAGCAGTCCGTGAAGGTGATCATCAACCGAGTGCTGCCGTAGCTCTTCGAAAATTTGGATGCCGAGGGCAACCTAACCTCCGCAAAGACTTCAAGCCTGCGCTCGAATCTCTTTGCGGGGGTTCTTTTTTTTTGAGATCCATGAAACAACTTCTCACTCTTTTTTCCGACTGACAAAACTTTCGGTCTGCGGCTTAACACAAAGACGTGACAAAATGAACGCATGTTCAGTCAGCGGGGCCGAACGCTTTTTCAAGCGCTTCGCAAGCATAGCTTCAGGAAACGTTTTGGCTTCGACATAAAAAAGAAAGGAAATAAAAATGAATCGTCTGCGTACAAGCGCGGCTGCGCTCACCTGCATTGCTTTGATGGGAACGGCTTTCACTGTTTGCGCTGCTGAACCGGAGGTCATGCGTCCGGGCAAGGACGGCACGGTTTTGAATCTTTCGGCTACGGCAAGCGTTGAGCTTGCCAACGATCAGGCCGTGGTGAATTTTTATGCCATGGAAACCGCGCCCACGCTTTTGGAAGCTACGCAGAAGGTCTTAAAGCGCGTCAATGAGGGACTCGCCAAAGTCAAGGCGCTTGACATCAAGGCCGAATATGAGACGACGAATCTGAGCTCTTACCCGCGCTACAACGAACCCAAAAAGGGCGAAGCAGCAAAAATCGTCGGCTGGGAAGTGAGGCAGAGCATTTCGGGCACAGTAAAGGAAGTTGACGATGCGGCCGAGCTTGCTCAGCAGGCAGCCAAGTACTTTGCCTTTGACGGCGTGCGGTTTTCTCTGAGCAAAGCTGCGCAAAGCAAGGTTCAGGAGCAGCTCATGCGCGAGGCTCTCATTGATGTGCGCACGCAGGCCGCGATCATCGCCGAGGAGCTTGGCGCCAAGCCCTCTGACGTTCGCGTCGAGTCGATCAACTTCAATCGCTCGAACTACGGCATGGGCGTGGAGTACAAAACGAATATGCCAAGACTTGCCGCTGCGCGCGCCATGGATGCCGCCAGCATGCCTTTGCCTCAGTTTGAGCCGGGCAAGTCTACGGTCTCGCGCCAGGTAAGCGCGCAGCTGCGCATTGATCCGTAGCTGGAAATTCGTTTTGCCGGTTGATCAACAGCACAAAGCCGCCGCAAGCCGCTATTTTTAGCTAAGGGCTTGCGGCGGCTTTTTTGCGTGCGTAAAAGCACAAAAGGTTGCCGTGTTAGCGGTGCGGGATGCGCGAGACTATTGCGCGGGCATCCTGCGAGAGGTTGTCGACGAGCTCGTGCAAGGCCGTAGCTGTTTTTGGTTTGATGAGTCCGCGCGGCGTGACGTAGCCCGTGATCCACTCGGCCGGCACAAGGTCGGTAATAGGCGAGCAGGCAAGACCGATTGTGTCAAGAGGCAGCTCCATGGCCTGAAGCTCCTCAATGGGAATGGCGTGGCCATTTTGCGTCTGGGGCGAGGCGGTAAACGTATAAGCAACGGCGTAGACCGGGATGCCCATGGCTTTGGCAACGGCTGCAGCGGCCGTCGCTCCGATCGGGGCGCTCACCGTTCCATTCAGGGCGATGCGGTTGACAAGAAAGAAAACAGCATCATGACGCTTGACGAAAAGCGTGGTGGCAACGCCGCCGTCAGATATGACTTCGCATTCAACGCCGGCGACGTGCATCTCATATCTCGTAAAGCGCGGCCCCGAGCAGATGGGAGCCGAAATGGGCGTGGTAACACGCACGTTTTTGCCCAAGCTTTGAGCAACGGAGATGCCGTTGAGAATTGAGCCGCACCCAACCGAAGACAACTTGCCGCAGGCGCCGATCACCATCACTGTTGAATTGGCCGCAATGAGCTCGTTGACTGCGCTCGAAAGCTGCACGTCCTGCGTAACGATTTCCGTAAAGAGCTCATCGGCAAAAGCGCGAAAGCGCTCGGCAGTCTCCAGCGGCGAGAATCCGCCTTCAGCGCATTGCCTTGCAATCGTGTTGAGGTGGCCGAGCACGTAGGACAGGGGATAGCTTTCCGGACGGGCGGCCTTAAGCGTGAGCAGCGCCTCCATGATCGAATAGTTGAAGGCGGCCTGCGATGTGGCGTTGGATCGCACTTGCGCCTCAAGCGCAAGACCGTAGGCGGCGGCAACGGGCACGACGCCCGGGCCGTAGATCATGCCGTCGCGCAGAGCCTGAGAAAGAGGACTGATGCCTTTAAAAGAGCTGTATTGAAAGGTTTCCGGAATTAGGCGACAGTCAAGGAGCTCAAGGCTATCGGGCTTGATCAGCAAAGGGGTTGGAATCTGCATGATGTATTTAAGCAAAAGCTTCTTCTTCGTTTTTGAGCCTAGCCTGCTTATTGCAAGCTCTCCGAATCCATGTTAAATCGGCAGCCGTTGGCTGCCGAAAATCATTTAGTGGGTTAAATTAACCACAGAGACTGTGGATCACTGAGTGAAATCGCGGAATCTGGACACAATTTCCCCTTGCCCCGAGAAGTACAGCGCGGCGAGTCGGGGACGCTCAGGCTGATTTATATTCGTATTGAGAAGAGAGCTTCAAAAGCTTGCCGGTCA
>CALXKM010000002.1 GCA_944388865.1 uncultured Duodenibacillus sp.
CTGTTCGCCATTTAAAGAGGTACGTGAGCTGGGTTTAAAACGTCGTGAGACAGTTTGGTCCCTATCTGCCGTGGGCGCTGGAAGATTGACGGGGGCTGCTCCTAGTACGAGAGGACCGGAGTGGACGCACCTCTGGTGTACCGGTTGTCACGCCAGTGGCATCGCCGGGTAGCTATGTGCGGAAGAGATAACCGCTGAAAGCATCTAAGCGGGAAACTTGCCTGAAGATAAGTCTTCCCGGAGGCTAGACCTCCCTGAAGAGTCGTTCGAGACCAGGACGTTGATAGGTCGGGTGTGCAAGCGCTGTGAGGCGTTGAGCTAACCGATACTAATTGCTCGTGAGGCTTGATCCTATAACCGTGCTGCTTGAAGAAGCTTTGCAAGAAGTTTCGAGAATCGAAGAGCAGTGAAGAGTTGGATTGAGACAAAGTGGGTGAATGCGAAAAGAAAGCATCCCGAAAAGCTTTGCTTTATTTCTCAAAGAATTCGACGAGCAGAAAGCCAGAAAGGTTTTCTGTGAGTCAAAGCCTTTGCCTGGCGGCCATACCGAAGTGGTCCCACTCCTTCCCATTCCGAACAGGACAGTGAAACGCTTCTGGGCCGATGATAGTTGGTTGCATTTCCAGTGAAAGTAGGTCACTGCCAGGCTCTCCCTTCTAAGCCCTCGGTTGTTTGCTCAGCCGGGGGCTTTTCTCATAAATGGACATAAACTGCTTTCCTGCGCGTGCATTCAATTTCACTGCGTTGTTTGCAGAAGAAATCCTGCTCGATAATCGGGCTAACGGTGATAAAAAATGGTCGAGTTGATTGAGTTTCTGGTTTTAGGCATTGGCGTCGGCACTTTTGGGGCTTTGCTTGGCTTGGGCGGCGGCATTATTCTCGTGCCGCTTTTCATGATGTTCATGATTGCGCCGCACGGTACGACGTTTTCAACCGTTCAGCAGATCGTCGGCACAAGCCTGTTTGTGGTACTGTGCAACTCTTTGTCAGGAACCTATGCCTATATTCGACAGCGGCGCATTTTTCTGAGGGCGGCAGTGCCGTTTGCGTTCGCTACGGTGCCGGGTGCCTTTCTGGGCGGATATATCTCCGAGTGGTTTTCGGGGCCCGCATTTTCGCTGTTGTTCGGCATCTCCCTCATGTGCCTTGCTGCCGTCATGATCATTAAGTCCAATGCAAAAAAGGGACTTAAGACCGTCGAAGATTTCGATCCAAATGGAGATCTCAACATCAAGCTCGGAGTCATCTGCTCATTTTTCGTTGGATTTCTTTCTTCCATCCTCGGCATCGGCGGCGGCATCATCCATGTGCCGATGATGACATTCATTTTGGGTTTCCCTGCGCAGATTGCAGTTGCGACAAGTACATTTGCGCTGATGGTAAGCGCTTTGGTCGGCGTGGCTAGCCATGCCGTGCTCGGGCACATCGTCTGGGGGCCGGCTGTGATGATCGGCGTAGGAGCTGTTGTCGGCGCCCAGATTGGCGCAAAGATTTCCAGCAAAAGCAAGCCTAAGCTTTTGGTCACGCTTTTGTCTATCGTCATGACGCTGCTGGGCGTGCAGTTTATCTGGCGCGGCCTCATGGGATGACGGAGTCTTCGTTGGCAATCGAAATTTTTCTGACGGTAATGAAATTCGCCGATCGCTGATCGTTTTGCAGGAAAAACAAAAGCCGAAGGTGTTGAAACCAACGGCTTTTGTCCATGTGAACAGTATGTAAATGAGGTCTATTTTTCTTCCCACCGATGATAAATCGTTGCAGCGATGGGACCAGAAATGTTGTGCCAGAAGCTGAAGATGGCCGAAGGCAGTGCAGCAAGCGGCATCGTTGCGAAGTGAACTGATGCAAGCGCAACGCCAAGGCCGGAGTTCTGCATGCCGACTTCAATGGAAAGACACTTGCGCTTGGCAAGGTTCATGCCAAAGAGTTTGGCGACCATGTAGCCAAAGAGCAGTCCAAAGCCGTTATGAAGAACCACTACTGCAAAAACAAGCGGACCGGTCGAAGCGATGTTGGGCTGGCTCACTGCAACCACAGCTGCCACAATCAGCACGATCGCAATAACCGAAATCAATGGCAAGGCGGTAGAGGCAACCTTGATGCGCTCAGCCCCCAGCATGGTATGCACCGCTACGCCGATGCCAATCGGAATCAGCACGATTTGGCAGATCGACCAGAACATGGCAAGAGGATCAATGTTGATCCATTGATGAGCAAAGACCCAAATCAGCGCTGGCGTAACCAGAGGGGCCAGAATCGTCGTGCAGCTCGTAATGGTAACCGAGAGCGCCGTGTCGCCGCGCGCAAGAAATGTCATCACGTTGGAAGCTGTGCCTCCCGGGCAGCAGCCGACCAAAATAACGCCTACAGCAATATCGGGCGGCAGATCCATAATGAGGCACAGTGCATAGGCCACTGTCGGCATGATGATGAACTGAGCCAAAATGCCAATGAGCACATCGGAAGGGTGCGAGAGCACCAGCTTGAAGTCATTGACCGAAAGTGTGAGCCCCATGCCAAACATTACAAGGCCCAAAAGAGGAGAAATCCATCCCGCAAGAGGTTTGTAGGTATCAGGAGAAAGGTATGCAAGAACGGCAAAGACGAGAACCCAAAGGGCAAACGTCTTGTTGCAGAACTGACTGATTGCTGCCAGCGTTTTCATTTTTATGTTGACCTCAGACTATTTGTTGTTGGACTCAACGCTTTGGAAAGGTCCGTCTGCTGATTCTCCCTGCAGACGCGCTTGGGGTGTCAACCTTTCCTATCAGCGTTTTTTGTCACGTCTCGAACGCCACGAACGGATATGGTGCTGGACTTCAGCGCCTTCGGCGGCATCGGACGCCGGTACGCAGATCTGTTTGATCTGCGACCGCATGTTGCTTCCTGCTTGCGGCAAGGCAACGCGTTAATTGTTCCGATTCTAGTCCTGCGGCTTCAGTGCTGTCTTGAGCAAAATATCGTAGTCGACGAAATTTCTTCTTGTGCATTACTACTCAATGACTCGCCAGGATTTGACGTCCGTCATAGGGCCATCGATGAGCCAGCGTTTTTCGATCAAGTAGCGTGCCCCCTGAGGTTTTGCCAAAACATGTTCACGGATCAATGTTGTCGGTGGAATGCCTATCCAGAGTGAGGTCACATTCGCAGCGCTTGTCGGGGTACTGTCAATCTTGAGTTCTCCCGAGGCACCAGCTTTTTTGACTAGCATGAGAGCGTTGGCTCGCCACGGTGCCGGCAGGTCTGCCTTATCAAAGGGTTCTGTGAAGGATGGATCATCGCCCGCTGAGTGGTCGCTCGCAAGCACCACTGTTGTGTTGTTCCAGATGCCTTCGCGTTTCATCCAGGCAAACCACTTAGCCAATGACTTCAAAGAACAGATTTCTGTAGCCAGATGAGCAATCGGCATTCCTGTTTGAGTGAGTTCCCGATTGGGGTTAGTTGTGATGCTGCATTTGCCTAGATCCATGAACCATGGTGAGTGAGTCAACTCTGTATCGATAAATTTGAAGGTGTTTTTCTGTGTTTTTGTATTGGAGATATCGGGAAGCTGTTCAAAGAGTGCCCAGTCGCGAAGGGCTCTCAATACAAGTGTTGTTTCTCGGTCTCCCAGTAGTTGTTCAAACCAACGACCATTTTTGTAGATAAGATTTTTTCCGCTCCACGGTACACTGGAAAAAATGCTCACTGCCAGCAGAAAATTATCGGAATTCCCGCGGCCGATTTCGATTCCGTGCGTAGCGATGTAGCGATCAGCGAAGGCGTCGCTCAGGTGCCGGATGGCAAGTACATCTTGATCCGTATGTTTTTTCAGTCGGATCTCTTCGAGCCAGTTTCTCTCATACAGGCAGATGTCCCAATCATCTCCGAGCTTGTTGGCGAGCTTTGCATATTGCTTATTGATTTTTTCTGCGAGAGGATCGGATCCGGCTGCATTGAGTTTGAACGGAGTGCACTCTTCGCCGCAAATTAAGGAAGCAACGCTAGAGGATGTCGAAGCACCTGCCGCCACCATGTCGGTATGCCACACAAAGCCGTCAAGTTCAGTTTTGAGTTCGGGCGCTGCCTTGAGAATCTCTCGGTAGTGCGTGCCGGTAAAGGCGTCGAGCATGACGACCACGATGTTTTGCCCCGTCTTGCTAAAGCCAAACAGCCGATCGGTGTAGTCAGGAAGTTCAGCACTCTGAGCGGTTGCAGTCTCTTGGGTTTTCCATTGCCCACGCGTTTGCCACAAAAGGAAGGTTCCGTTTGTCAGCGATCCTAATATCAATACAACGAAGGTTGCTTTGAGCCACTTTGCACCGCCTTTTTTCACGATGACGGCAAAAAGCGCGAGGGTACCCAAAACCACGATGATGTCGACGAAAAGATTGAAGTTTCTAAAAAGCGGCTCAGGATTGGCAATTTGAAAAGCGTCAATCGTTCCGACATCAAGGGGAAGGACAAATGCGTAGACGGTGAGCACACTGGCAATGGCTGCGAGCAGGTAGCCGGCGAAATTTTTTGCTCCGCAGCTTTGCGCCGCAAAGCCGAAAAGCCAGAAGACGGCCCCGAGCAGAGCGCTCCACATCAAAGACTTGGCGAGAATGACCGCTGCAGGAGAAAAAATTTCCGGCGCTGTGCAATAAGCCTGTATCGGCAGATAGGCAGCTAAAAGCAGCGTCAACCAGATGCCCGCAGGCACGAGAAGCGTACCCGAAGGCTTGTCTGAACGGGAGCTGTGCGTTTGCGGGAATAAAAATCTTCTGAGGTCAAGCCCTGCGTGCAGAATACCCAGCGCCGGAATCAGGAAGAGAAAGCCTCCGATTACGGCAAAGCCGCGACGATTGTCTCCGAAGAAAAACCACTTGCCCCAGACTCGCAGACCGTAGTAGGCAATGACAAGCGTCAAAAGAAGCAATATCCAGTGATGCCGCCAGAGCTTTAGTTTGATGCCCATCGCAAGCGCAACGAGCATTGTTCCAACAAAGGCAAAATCGGAAGCCAGAGAAATGGAGGTTTTGAGAGCTTCGGAAATAAAAGAGACCTGGTTGCTTGAGATGAGAGCAAGCACGACCCCAATTGCCCAAAGAGCGATTGGGACGCAGTACAGGGCTGACTTTGGGAAAACTTCTGGCGCGCGCCGTTGCTGCCAAGAGCAAAAGGCGCCTTGCATTTTCATCACGGCTGGTTTGATGCGGCCGAGTTCCTGGTAGACAATGTTTTTGCCTAATGAATAGATGTTGTTGCAAGTCCAGTAGAGCACCAACCCGCTTGCGGCGTCGTACAAAAGCACAAGGAAGACGGCAGCCATTGCGTAGAGCTGTATTTTGTCTCGGCGCGTGAGATTGTGGGTATAGATGAGAGCACTCGCCAGATTTATCACCGTCATGAGAATGGGCATGACGTTGAGGGAAAAGCTGCCAAGAGAAATGACTGCGTCGGGTTGAGAGAGGTCGCTGAGCCCCATGAAGGAGATTCCGACCAGCGGCTCAAAGTGCGACAAGAAATGGTAAGCAGCAAAAAAGAAGGGAATCTGCAGGAAAAAGCCGATTGATGAACGCAAAGACAAGAGCGGCGAATAGCCGGCTTGTCTGTGCATGGTCGTGATCATTGCAAAGCGCTCTTGCCCTTTGAATGAGCGCTTGATCATGGCTTCTTTTTCTTCAAAGCTTTTTCTGAGCGCGCGTTCATCTTCCTGCCACTTCTCTGCCTTGATGTAGATGGGAAGGATGACCGTATTGACGGCAAGGCTCATGAGCACAATGGCCCAGCCCCAGTTTTGCGTATGTCCGTAGCCCCAAACCAGAGCGGCGTGCATCCAGTATTCCAGAGGGGCAATTAAAAGCGTGTAGATGAAGTCAAGCATGCTGCAAGGATTCCTGCTTGGGGCGGAGAGTTTTTTGCGATTGTGTGCTGTCGGCAGTCAATTCAGCCGCAAGTGCGTCGGCGATCGCCTCGGCCGCATTTCCGAAATTGACGATATTGGCGTTGCGAAGAGCAAGAATTTTGTCTCGTGCCGTGCTCTCGGGAGCCAAAAGTTCTTTGACAGCCTGACAGATTTTGTCTTCATTCCCGGGCAGAATGCGCCGCCCGAGTTCGTCGAGTGCGCTCATTTCCCATGCGGAGTGAGGAATGTCCCAAGCTTCAAAGCCGTCCTTGACGGGGCCGGATCCAACTGAAACAACCGGGCGCAGAAAAACGAAGGCAAAGTCAAAGATGACGCCGGAGATGTCGCTAACCATCAGCTTTGCTCTGCAGAGACTTGCAAAGCCGTCCGGGTTGCGATCCCATTCAATGTTCGTGCAGTCGGAAAGTTCCTGCGCAAGCTTTTGCATCAGGTCGATTTCAGAGACAAAGCTCTGCGGGTGGGGACGCAAAATGACATGAAAGCCGGACTCGGTCAACATGCGCGGGATTGTGGAGCCGGTGCGCGTCAAAAGACCGTTTTTGCCCCAGGTGGGAGCAATGATGATGGTGTTGGGTTCCGGATCCGGTGCGTTTTGCGCACGGCGCGTGAGCTCATCGAGATACGGACAGCCTAAAAGCGGGAGATCTTTAGGGCGCGTGCCGCGCAGCTTTTCCAGTGCCCGCAGGCTCTTGGCCTGCGCAGGTCCCGAGCAAAAGACCGCGTCGTAATAGTCAAAGCTAAAAAGCTTGTAGGTGTGAATGTCGCCTACGGCATGCACAACATGCACGTAACGCTTTACGCCTGGAGAACGGCGAATCTGCAGAACATCAATGCCGGGAGTGGTGAGTACGAAGACTTTGCTTTGCAGAAAGCCCAGGGCCGTATAGGCGCTGTTGGATTTGCCGATATAGCGAGGGCAAACGCAGGATAGTCCGCAGGAAAAGACCGGATCGTTTTCTGCACTTGTCAAGTAAGTGCTCTTAATGCCGCGTTTTTCAAGAGCTTCGAGGATGGGCTTAAAAGTCATCCAGTATGCGGCGCTTTCAGCATAAAACGTCAGGTCGCTGCCCTTCATTTGATCGGTTTTGCCCGTGAGACGGAAAAACAACGCGCGCAGTGCTGCAGGCAGTTTGCGAACGACAAAATAGGCGCCTGAAATCAGGCCGACCACCACCGACAGAAGCATGCTTCCGGTACCCGGATCCAAATAGGCATGCGCGACCGTTGGCTCAAGCATAAGAGCAGCGGCGCAGAGCACGGGCAACGGGCGGAATACAATGAAGCGATTCTTTTTGGTTTTTGTTGCGCGCATGAGAATCTTTCTTATTGATGGGGATGCAATGAGCGTACTGCCGCAATTGCAAGCATGCGTACGAAAAGCGCAGAGATGAAAATAAGCGAAGCCATCGCCGCGCCTTCGCTGATAAAGCCGCTGTCGATCATGTCAATGGCTGCGACGGCGGCAACGATGCTCTTGGGAGTATAGAGAAATACCACCGACGAGATGGTCGTGACCGCCGAAGCAAAAAGATAAGAAAACATTTCGGCAAGCTCTCGGGCGCTGAGCGGCACGATGACGCGGCACAGGGTACTCATGCGAGAAGCTCCCAGAGTTGCTCCAACTGTCTCATATCTGGCGTTGAGCGTCTTTAATCCCGTGACGGCAGTCAAATGCGGCACCGTATAAAGATGCACCAATGTATTGCAGATCAAAAGCGTCATCGCGCCGGCCGGTTCCTTGAAAAGAGAAAATCCTGCAAACGTCATGGCCCAGGCCAGGCCCAGCACTGTTCCGGGAATGCAGATGGGAATTGCTGCCAGCGCTCGATAGTTTTTTTGCAGGCCCGCAGGAATAGACGGAGTGCGTACCGACGCATAGGCGCCAAGCCAGCATAAGGCGGTGCCTGCCGCAGCGGTGCCTGCCGCGAGTATGAGCGAATTGATCCAGGGAGCAATGCCGTACGTAGAGTTTCTAAAAGCATAGTTTTCTGCCGTAAGCTGCATCTGGTAGGGCCAGAAGGCAACGAAAGAGCCGTAGATGACGATGACAATGACGGCGGTTTCTGCAATCACGATGGCCCAGGCCGTGCCGCCGGCGAAAAGATCTCGCAAGGGACCTGGCGCGACGCGGACTGAACCTGTGCGCGTGCGGGCATTTTGAGTCAACTGATGCATGGTCCAATAAGCAGCCAGCGCAGGAGCAAGCAGGCCGATGCTCATCACTGCGGCGGCTGCAAATTCCTGAGATCCGATGGCAAGGTTGTAGATTTCCGTGGCAAGCATCGGAAAACTGCCGCCGAGCATCTTCGGGACGCCGAAATCGGTAATCGTCAAAATAAAAGCAATCAAAAAGGCATTGGCTATGCCGCGCTTGGCGTGCGGCAACGTGATGGTTGCAAATTGCATCAGCGCGCCTGCTCCAAGACTTCCTGCGGCGGAAAAAAGTTTTGAGTCCAGTCTGCTTAGCGCCAGCGAAATCTGCATGACGGCGTGCGGCAAGGCAAAAACGAGCCCTCCCAGAAATACGCCGAGGGCACCGTACAGCTCTAAGTTGAAAATGAGTCCGTTGCTGCCAACCAAGTAGATAAGACCAATGGCCGGCATAATGGAAGGTGCAAAAAGGGGGGCTAAAAACAATGCACGCATTGCGCCTTTTGCCGGGACGTTAGTAAGCGTTATTGCGTAAGCAACGACAAAGCCAAGCAGACAAGCTGCCAGCGCGACTGCGGCGCCCATCACCAGCGTGTTGACGACGGCGCGCAGGTTGTAGGCTGTCAAAAGCTGCGCAAAGTCCTGGGCTTGATCAGCCGTCAAAAGCGCCAGTTTGCCAAGCGGCCAGACGATCCCTGCGGCAAGCAGCAACGTCAGGACGGCAAAAAGAAGCGTTGGCGTCTGCGGCTGCCTTTTCATTGCCGACTCCATGTGCGCCAGGCAGACGCGGGCAGTTCAACGGCGATAAGAGATAATTTTCTAAAAACCTCCGCGTCCGTGTTGGCCCGAAGGGCGTCAGCCGTGATTTTCGTCTTAAAGTCGTTGAGCAAAATCTTCACGCGCACGGCGTCGCCCATAAATTCAAGATCTTCGACCTGTCCGACGAAGCAATAAGGTTTGGAGAGAGCTGCTTCCGTTGCCCGTGAAAGCCGCACGTCGCTGTAGCGAATGCCCGTGGGAGCGCCGGCGTTGATGGCTGAAAGCCGCACAGTGTTCATGCCGCCCACAAATGTGGCAACGAATTCGCTTGCCGGCGCGTCGTAAATATCCACGGGGGCGGCGGCCTGCTCGACGCGGCCAGCGTTCATGACAACCACAAAGTCAGCCAGACTTAGCGCTTCGTGCCGGTCATGCGTGACCATGATGGTGGTTACGCCTGATGCTTGCTGGATGGCTTTTAACTGCGCGCCGATCGAGGCTCGAGACCAGGCGTCAAGCGCTGAGAGAGGTTCGTCAAGAAGCAGCACGCGCGGACGGGGAGCCAGCGCACGGGCAATGGCTACGCGCTGTTGCTGGCCGCCTGAGAGTTCAGAGGGATAGCTATTTTCGAGTCCTTTGAGATTTGTGAGCTCAAGCATCTCCTCAAGGCGCTGAGCACATTCGGCAGAGCTTGCTTTTTGCGCCTTAAGTCCGTAGAGGATGTTTTGCGCTGCCGTGAGGTTGGGAAAGAGCGCATAGTCCTGAAAGACAATGCCGATGCGGCGGTTTTCAATTGGCTCAAGCGTAATGTCTTCGCCGTCGAGCAGCACTGATCCAGAAGTTGGTTTTTCTATGCCAGCAATCAGCATCAAAGTTGTGCTTTTGCCGCAGCCGGATGGGCCAAGCACTGTGGTAAAGCGCCCGGCAGGAATTGAGAGCGTCGTTTCGTGCAGTGCCGGATGCGTTTCGTAGGTTTTGGCAAGGGACTTCAATTCAAGACCGCAGGCCTTGGCTTTTTCTGGGGTGTTAGACATGATGAAGTTTCAATGCGAGACGATAGTCTGCCAGCGTTTGATGATGTCGGCTTTTTCCGAAGCTGCACGCCCGAAGTCTAGCGGCAGGAAACGTTCGGCAATGGCGCGCCCTTTGGGCGTACTGAAGCCCTCTCGAGCGGCAATGCCGCTAAAGCGAGCAGCAATTTCGGCTACTTGCGGGCCAGCGCAGAAATCCAAAAATGCTTTGGCCTCCTGCGGATGAGGACACCCCGCGGGCAGTCCGCTTGCTTCGGCATCCCATGCAATACCCTCGATCGGCTCAACGCTCTGGACAGGTATGTCAAAGCGCATAAAGGGTTTGACGAACGCATCTGCGCTCAAGCCAATGGGAATTTCGCCCTGAGCGGCCATGGCTGCGGGACGAGCTCCTGAGGACGTATAAAAAAGCATGTTGCGGTGGAGTTTTTCAATGTACTGCCAGCCTTCGGATGAACCAAAGCCCTGCAGCCACCCGAGAAAAAACATGTAGCCCGTGCTTGAGGCTTTCGGACTTGGCATCACGATTTGTCCCCGGTAGCAGTCCGATAGAAGATCATGCCAGCTTTTGGGAACAGCAAGTCCTTTGCGGCGCAGAAGGTCGGTGTTTACGCACAGCGATCCGCCCCATGCGTTCATGCCGAACCAGTGGCTGTCGCGCTCCACCATTTTGGGATTGAGTTTTTCGATTCCTTGAGGGCGATAGGGCGTCAAAAGACCCTTGACGCGCAAGTTCTCCATG
Organism: uncultured Duodenibacillus sp.; assembly: GCA_944388865.1. Classification (GTDB taxonomy): domain Bacteria; phylum Pseudomonadota; class Gammaproteobacteria; order Burkholderiales; family Burkholderiaceae_F; genus Duodenibacillus. The sequence continues at coordinate 10,574 of CALXKM010000002.1, forward strand.
GCAATGGCTGAAAGCCCAAACACAACGTCGGCTTGAGGGTGATTCTTTTCGGCAAGAAGCCGCGCAGAGATTGGCCCCGCGCTGGCTCGAACATAGGTGATGTCTATGTTCGGATGCACGCGGCCAAAGGCTTCGCGATAAACGGAGAGCCATTCGGGCTCGACGGCCGTGTAGACCAAAAGCGTCTTTCGTGCGGCAGCGCGTGCGCCGAGCATGACCGCAGCTGCGCCAGACGCTGCACACCGAAGCAAAGTACGGCGCTGCATTGGCTTATTCCAGTCGGAATTCTTTCTTGATGGATTCAATCAGAAAGCGAGCTACCTTGTCGCTTGCCTTGTTGGGCTTGGCGTCAAGGTTCATCTCAATCAAGCAGTCAAGAACTCGCTCGCGAAGCGTCGAGCTGCTGATGCCCTCTGTGCGCGGAAACATCACAAGGCGTTCTTTGCGGATGTGGTTTGAGTTGTCCGAGCCATGAACCAGAAATTCGCAATGATGCTCGTCCATGAATTCTTCGGTAATCAGCCAAGGGCTGACCACGACTTCCTTAACGTAGCGAATGCTTTCGAGAATTTCCTTTCTCTCGTCAAAATTGAGTTCAGGTATATAGCCTTTCGTTCTTTTGACTTCTTCGTCGCTGGTGAGCGCAACCACAACGTCGCCGATGTCGGCTGCTTTCTTCAAAAGTCGGATGTGGCCGTGATGAATCAGAGTAGCGGACATGTCGACCATGACGCGGGGACGGGAGGCGTTTTGCATAAAAACCTCAATAAGACCAACAAGGAGAATCAAAAAATCTTAGCGCAAGGACGAGAATTTTGGGGAGGCTGCCGCAATTGGCGAGAGTGGTTCAAAAAAGACAAAAACGAAAACGCCCTGAAGCATCAGCTTCAAGGCGTCGAAAACTTGGCTCCCCGAGTTGGGCTCGAACCAACGACCCACGGATTAACAGTCCGTTGCTCTACCGACTGAGCTATCGGGGAATTGCAGAACCGAAACTATACAGAGAGTCTGTCACTTTGGCAAGAAGTTTTGATGAAAAAATTGCCCGAAATCTTGATGTTTCGGGCAATTCGTTGATTTTAAAGGAAAGATTTTTCCAATGCTTTCCCGCGTCTTTTCTGACTACAGAACGGTGGCGATCGACTTGGCAACGTATTCGACGTTCTTGGTGTTCAGACCGCAGATGCAGATGCGGCCGTTGCGCACGGCGTAGATGCCGAATTCATCAGCCAGACGATCAATTTGTTCCGGCGACAGGCCAGTAAACGAGAACATGCCGTTTTGGCGCGTCACAAAGCTGAAGTCGCGCTTGGAGCCGATGCGGGCCATTTCATCGGCAAGCATCTTGCGCATCGTGCGGATGCGGTTGCGCATCTGAGTCAGTTCGCCGAGCCACTGCTGGTACTTGGTGGGGTCGCTCAAGACGCGCTCAACGATGCGTGCGCCGTGAGAAGGCGGATTGGAGTAGTTTGCGCGAATAACCGACTTGATCTGCGTGAGCACGACGGCGGCTTCCGCAGCCGACTGCGTGACGACGGTCAGTGCGCCGATGCGCTCGCCGTAAAGGTTGAAGGATTTGGAAAACGATGTCGACAGCAAGAAGTCAAGTCCTGACTTGGCAAACTGGTGAATGGCTGCGGCATCTTCTTCAAGTCCGTCTCTAAAACCCTGATAGGCCATGTCAAGGAAGGGTGTGAGATTATTCTTGCGGCACAGTTCAATGACTTCGTCCCATTGTTCGGGGGTAAGGTCGTAGCCCGTCGGGTTGTGGCAGCAGGAGTGAAGAATAACGAGCGTCTTGGGCGGCAGTGCGCGCAGATCTTCGATCATTCCGTCAAAGTCAACGTCGTCATTGGCCGCATCGTAGTAGCGATAGCCGCCGACCTCATAACCCGCAAGCTTCAAAAGCGCGTTGTGGTTGCCCCAAGTGGGAACAGAGGAAACGCCGCGCGTTTCGCCGCAAACCGAGTGCATCAGATCCATGCCGACCTTCAGAGCGCCCGTGCCGCCCAATGTCTGCACGGTGACGGCGCGGCCCGAGAGCACAACCTCGCTGTCGGCGCCGAAGATCATCTTCTGAACAGCCGAGCAGTAGCCGGGCAGGCCGTTGATGGGGATGTAGCCGTGGGGCTGATTGGACTGAGCAAGCGCAACCTCAGCTTCCTTGACCACATCAAGCAGCGGCGTTTTGCCTTCTTCCGTGAGGTATACGCCGACGCCGAGATTGACTTTCTGCGGGCGAGGATCGGCACGGAACTTTTCCGTCACGCCCAGAATGGGATCGGCAGGAGCAGGCGTGAGGCCGGCAAACAGATTATCAGTCATAGTTCTTCCCCGTTGATGAAAATTGATTTCAGTAAAGTTTTAAGTTGAGGGACTCGTTTGCCGATGCGCAAGGCGGTCTTTTTTTGGAATGAGCCGGACAAAAAAGCAGGCGCAAAAAACCGCGTGCGCATGTCCAAACGCGCACCCAACACTATAGACGAATGCACTTCTCGGCATGGGGCTCAACTAGGTATTTCCTGCTAGATTGAGCCGTGATAAAGTGAACTCCCTTTGCCGCAGATCATAAAATTGGATCCGGTTTTGTTCTTGATTGTTTTCAGGAATGCTGTGCTGTGACGCAAGTTCTCACATTTCCTCATTCTCCCTTTGAACTGCATTCGGACTACGCTCCGGCTGGTGATCAGCCAACGGCCATCGCCTCGCTTGTCGACGGGCTTGAGTCTGGCTTTTCTGCCCAGACCCTGCTTGGCGTAACGGGGTCGGGCAAAACTTATACGATGGCCAATGTGATTGCCCGCATCGGCACGCCGGCTCTCGTCATGGCGCCCAACAAGACGCTTGCCGCGCAGCTCTACAGCGAAATGAGGGATTTTTTCCCAAACAATGCCGTTGAGTATTTCGTGAGCTATTACGACTACTACCAGCCCGAAGCCTATGTGCCGGCTCGAGATCTTTTCATTGAAAAGGACTCGGCCATCAACGAGCATATCGAGCAGATGCGGCTTGCGGCCACTAAATCGATTCTTGAGCGGCGCGATACGATCATTGTGGCCACCGTTTCAGCCATCTACGGCATCGGAAAGCCAGAGAGCTATACGCAGATGCGCTTGATTTTGCGTCAGGGCGACTCGAAAAACCGCGACGATCTGATCCGGCAGCTTGTGAAGATGCAGTACAAGCGCAACGATGCGGACTTCATGCGCGGAACGTTCCGCGTGCGCGGCGATACGATTGACGTTTTTCCGGCTGAGCACGCCGAAGTGGCCGTGCGCATTGAGCTTTTTGACGACGAAGTTGAGGCGATCGTTTTGTTTGATCCTTTGACGGGGCGCACGCAGCAAAAGGTGCCGCGCTTTGTGGTCTATCCTGCAAGCCATTACGTGACGCCGCGAGCTGAGATCGTGCGCGCTATGGATTCTATTCGAGCAGAGTTAAAAGATAGACTCAAGTTTTTCTACGATGAGGGAAAGCTTGTTGAAGCGCAGCGTCTGCAGCAAAGGACTCTTTTTGATCTTGAGATGCTCGATCAGGTGGGCTTTTGCAAAGGCATCGAAAATTACTCTCGGCATCTAACGGGACTTGCGCCGGGCGAGGCTCCGCCTTGTCTGATTGATTATTTGCCCGCAGACACCATCATGTTTTTTGATGAAAGCCACGTCATGATGGGGCAGCTCGGAGGGATGTATCGAGGCGACAGATCGCGCAAGGAAACGCTGGTCAACTATGGGTTTCGGCTGCCTTCGGCGCTTGACAACAGGCCGCTGCGTTTTGATGAATTCGAGCGCAAGATGCGCCGCTCGATTTTTGTGTCGGCCACTCCTGCGGACTACGAGCTTGAGCGCAGCTCGCAGATCGTCGAGCAGGTGGTGCGTCCCACCGGACTCGTGGATCCGGAAGTGGAGGTGCGTCCTGCAAAAACGCAAGTCGACGATGTGCTCTCGGAAGTCTATGAAAGAACGAAGGCGGGCGATCGAGTGCTCGTGACGACGCTTACCAAGCGCATGGCCGAAGAGCTCACAGAATTCTTAAAAGAGCACAATGTGCGGGTGCGCTATTTGCACTCCGACATCGACACCGTTGAGCGCGTGGAAATCATTCGAGATCTGCGCGCAGGGATTTTTGATGTCCTGGTGGGCATCAATTTGCTCAGAGAAGGTCTTGATATTCCGGAAGTTTCTTTGGTGGCCATTCTTGACGCAGACAAAGAGGGCTTTTTGCGTTCGACTCGATCACTGATTCAGACCATCGGACGCGCGGCGCGCAACGTCAAGGGAAAGGCGATTTTGTACGCCGACCATGAGACCGACTCGATGAAGGCGGCAATTGAGGAGACGCAGCGTCGCCGGGCCAAGCAGACTGAATTCAATCGCGAGCACGGCATCGTGCCGAAGTCGGTCGTTAAGGAAGTGCGCGAAATCATTGACGGAGTCTATAAGAGTCCAGCGGCGGGTACGGCCCGGCGCGAGCTTGCGCACGACTTGAGCGACGTGAACTTAAAGGACGAAAAGAGTGTCTCTAGAGAAATGCGCGAAACCGAAAAGAAGATGCTCGAGTGCGCCAGAGATCTTGACTTTGAGCGCGCAGCCGTCTACCGCGACAGGCTTGAAGCGCTCAAGCGCATTGTTTTCGGCGCCGATGGGCGCGCAGGCGACTTGGTGTAAGGGAAAACCGCTGAGGATAAGAATATGACAACGAAGGTTTTGTTTGTGTGCTTGGGCAACATTTGCCGGTCGCCCACGGCTGAGGGTGTTTTTCGAGCTCTCGTTGATGATGCAGGCCAGAGGGATCAGTTTGAAATCGACTCTGCCGGCACTGGATCGTGGCATGTGGGAGAAGCGCCTGATAAAAGAGCGCAGCAAGCTTGCCGTGCGCACGGCATCGATATTTCAGGACACAGAGCTCGGCGTGTGAGAGCAGCTGACTTTGATCATTTTGATCTGATCCTAGCCTGTGATGAAAAAAATCTGCGAGATCTAAACGACATGAAGCCCGATGAGGCAAAAGCAGATGTGCGCCTTTTGATGCCCTTTGCCGGAGATCCTGCCGATCGCGTGGTGCCTGATCCGTACTACGGCGGACCGGGCGATTTTGAAAATACGGTGGCTCGCGCCTATGCTGCCTGCACGGGCCTGTTGAGGCAGCTCAAGAAAGTACCGGCAACTTAGCGGCAAAGCGAGCGGGCTGCGCCGATCACATCCGTCGGGTGCTTGGCCAGAATGTCTGCGCCCCACCTTCTGATGTCGATGCCGCCGTTGACATAGCCCCAGGAAGCGGCAATAAAGCGCACGCCGGCAGCCTTTGCCGAAGCAGCGTCGCGTGCATCGTCTCCGACATAGATGGTTTCTTCGGGGCGCGACATCGCGCGGCGCATGCCTTCCAAAACAGGGTCTGGGCGCGGCTTCATGGCGCCCAGATCGCTTCCCGAGACAATGCAGTCGGTGTTTGGCGAAATGCCTTTGGCGGCGCAAAGCTTGCGTGCTAGGTGTTCAGCTTTGTTGGTGACAATGCCCCATTTGAGCCCTGCGGCCTCAATATCGGCAATCATTTGCGCGACGCCGTCAAAAAGCGTGCTGTGCTCGCTGATGTGCGCTTCGTAGTGCGCAAGAAAAATGCTTTTGAGTTCTTCGAAATTGTCTGCGGTTTTTGGCAGCCGCAAAGAGGCCCAAAGCATGCCGCGCGCTCCTTTTCCTGCGTCTTCACGCATTGCTTCGTAGGGCAGAGGAAGAAGTCCTGCTCGTTCACGCATAAAGTTGGCGCTTGCGCACAGGTCAGGGGCGCTGTCGATAAGAGTTCCGTCCAGGTCAAAGAGGATGCAGGAAAGCATAGGGACAAATTTATTGACAAGTAGATGTTGAGTGTGAGCGCGTCCTAGGGAGCGCTGCGATGCCGGCTGAAAATCTGCAGATCTTCAGCCGGCTTGGTTGGAGGCCTTCCAGCGAAGTCAGAATCAGGCTTGACTGCCGGGACTTTTCGTGACGTGAAGCGCCTGCAGAATGCGTGCTGCGCGCGTCACGGTCGGTTTTTCGGCTGAGGACTGCGTCGGCAACTGGTCGTCGAAATTTTCTTTGGCGGCTCGATCGCACAGGTCGTTGAGCTCCTTTTGCAAAACAGACACGATGCTGTAGCGATTGACAAGTTCTCGAGCAAACTGCAGGAACGAGAGATAAAGCTCGCAGCCGCGCATCGAAATGTTTTCAGAAGAAATGGAGGTCAACAGCTCTTCCTGCATGCGGTCGATTTCCTGCACCAGATCGTTGCCGTTTAACTTGATGGTTTCAAGTGCGTGGCGACCTTCGCTGCCGCGCGCGAGCTTTTGAAGTTCCGAAGCAAGCTTCAAAAGATTGGCTTTGAGTTTGCCGTGATAAACGCGGTGACGGTTGGCTACGTGATCTTTGGAAACGGTGGTCAGTCTCTGCAGGTTGCGGCCGACTTCACGCATATTGGTGTAGGCGCGGTAGAAGCAGTAGCGAGCGTCCCGATCAAGCTTGCTGTCGGAGGTGCGCTGCTGGGCCATGTTGTAGTAGATGCTGCGCTCTTCGCTGAGGGTATCAAAAAGCGAGGTGGCATCTGTTTTGAGCCTTCTCAGAGAGCTTTCGTTGTCGGCAAGAAACGATTTGACCGTGGCTTCAAAGAGGTCAACCGTGCGGCTCAAGTGCGGGCCCACTGTGGTGTTGATGGCATTTCTGACAGAGTCGTGATCGTCGCCCTGAAAAATGAGCGGCGTGTCCTTTTGCTTGCCTGAGGACAGAAAGTTCGACCGAATCAGAAGCGTCAGGGCAAACAGCATCAGAGCACAGGCCATGTAGTCGCCCCCCATCATGACCAAGCAGCAGGTGATGGCGGCGAACGTGAGTGCTGTAATGGCTGTGAGGAACCATCCGCTGATGACCGTCAGCACGCCAGAGATGCGATAAACGGCAGTTTCGCGGTCCCATGCGCCGTCGGCAAAGCTCGAGCCCATGGCAACCATGAAGGTGACGTAGGTGGTCGACAGGGGCAGCTTGAGACTCGTGGCCGACGCGATGAGAATCGAGCTCAGCACAAGATTGATGGAAGCGCGCACGTAGTCAAACGGAAGGACGGGCTCATCGCGCTTAAGTTTTCTGGGCTTAAAGCGCCCTCTGAGCGTGACCTGAAGCCGCATCGGGATGATTTGACGCACAATGCGCCCGAGCGTCATGGAGCTTCTTACAATCATGCGTCCCGGCACGGAGCTGCCGAACTGCTCGTGTTCGCCTGATTGGCTCGAAGAAAGATTCAAGGACGTTTGAACAACGCGGTGCGCTTTTTTGCTGAACCATAGCGTTGCGACCATGATGAGGCCAGAAATGAGCAAAAAGATGGTCGGTGCCGTTGATCCTCTTGAAAGGCTTTCCATCATGTAGGAGGATGGGTCGCTGCCGTTGGCCATGAAGTCGCGCACGGCATCCCAGGCAGCAAGCGGCACGCCGACGAAGTTCACCAGGTCGTTGCCTGCAAAGGCAAAAGCCAAAGCGAACGTGCCGCTCAAGATGATGATGCGAAAGACATTGACGTTGCAAAGCAGAATCAGCGCTTGGAAAATGAGGCTTAGCGCAACGAAAAGCACCAGCACAATGGATAGCGTGTGCGCATCAATCCAGGAAATCCACTCAGGGCGCATGAAGCTTGCGCCCTTGGCGCCCTTCATGACCAGAAAGTAAAAGATGGCCGTGATGGCAAAGCCGCCGTAGATGCCGCCGATGCGGCGATACATTTTTTCAAAGTGAAAGGTAAAGATCAGGCGGGCGATGTACTGCACCACGGTGCCTGAGACGAATGCCACCACGACCGAGATCAAGATGCCGGAAATGATGGTAAGCGACTTGGCAGTGTTGATGTAGTCTGCGACGGCGGCAAAGCTGCCCGAGCTGATGTAGATCTTATAGACGGCCGCAGCAAGTGCGCTTCCCAAGAGCTCAAAGACGATCGACACCGTGGTCGAAGTCGGCAGCCCCAGAGAATTGAAGGCATCCAGAAGCAAAACGTCTGCAATCATCACGGCAAAGAAGATCACCATGATTTCTGAAAACGTAAACATCTGGGGGTGAAAAACGCCGGATCGGGCGATTTCCATCATGCCCGAAGAAAATGTGGCGCCCAGCAACACGCCTAAGCTCGCCACCCACATCGTCGTTCGAAACGAAGAGATGCGGCAGCCTAGGGCGGAATTGAGAAAATTGACGGCGTCGTTGCTGACGCCTACGAAGAGGTCAAAACAGGCCAGCACGGCTAAAAAGCCGAGCACAACCAGATAAAAGTCAACCATTTGAGCACACGGGTTGTAATTATGAAGAATGTGTGACAAGTCTGACCGTGGTTTATGACAAAACGATGACACGGGGTGTAAAAAATTGCTCGGGAAGCGCCGCAAATCAAGGCTTTCGCGGTTTTAATACAGATGTCATCTTTGTTTCAATGGGAAAACTTTGATTGATCTAACTTTTCCAAAGAGGATTAGTGAGGTGCGAAAAAATGAAAAAAAGCACCCTGAGTTTTCTCTGAGTGCTTTGCTTGTCGAGCTTTGACAAAGACTTGAAGTTAGGAAAGCGCTGCCTTTTTTGTCGTTCTCTTCGGACGTTTTCTTGCGCTTGTCACACGCGGTTTGGTTGATTTTGCAGATGCTTTGCCTGAAGCTTTGTGCGTACCCGAAATTTTTTTCTTCGGATCGGCGGAAGGTTTTTTCATGCCGCGGGCGCCGGGATCGGCCTTAGCCATTAAAATGGCGCTTTGCGTTTCGGTTTTCGAGGGCTTTTTGTCTTCATCCTGCGGTCTGTAGAAGACGAGCATTTTTCCGATCGCCTGAATGCGAGCTGCCTGCAGCTGATCGGCAATGTGAAGATAGATTTCTGCGCGTTCTTCGCGATCGTCTCCTGCGACATGCACTTTGACGAGGCCGTGATCGGAGAGCGCCCGGTCGATTTCTTTCATGACGGCCGCGGTCAGCCCCTTTTCGCCAATCAAAACACCGGGCTGCAAGTGGTGCGCCTGCGCGCGCATTTCCAGCCGCACGCTGCGCTCTAAAATGAGTTCAGCCATAAATAAAAATGTTTTTTCTCTAAAGAGTGGTGATGCGTGAAGCGTTTGCCGGAAACGGCAAACAAAAATAAGCCCGCTATTGTACTTGAGTTATGCCTAAGTCATTGAAAAAACTTCGCTCGAACCGAGCTTGGATCGAGCGCCACATCAACGATCCTTTCGTCAAGAAGTCCCGTGCGGAGGGATATCGCGCGCGTTCGGTTTATAAACTCACTGAACTCGATGACAAGGAACATCTTTTTGCTCCGGGAATGACGGTGGTGGATTTGGGCAGCGCCCCAGGCAGCTGGACGCAGATCGTCCGAGAGCGTCTATCGGACAAAGACGGTGTTCTCAAGGGGCGCGTCATCGCCATGGACATTCTTCCCATGGAGCCCGTTGACGGCGCGATTTTTCTTCAGGGGGACTTTCGTGAGCAGGAAGTGGCCGACAAGCTTTCTGAAATTCTTGCCGGCGACAAGGTCGATGTGGTCATCAGCGATATGGCGCCTAATTTGTCCGGCGTTGCCATGGTTGATGCGGGGGCAAGCCTGCTTTTAAACGAGTTGGCGCTTGAATTCGCTTTGGAGCATCTCAAGCCATCGGGCGTGTTTGTAACAAAGGCTTTTCAGGGTTCGGGCTATTCGCAGTTTATCGAAGCCTGCAAGAAAAGCTTTAAGAGCGTTGCACAGCGCAAGCCCGAGGCAAGCCGAGGGTCGAGCGCGGAAATGTATGTGGTTGCGCGCGGACTTAAAGCTCCCAAGTAACCGTTGTTAACCAAAATAGCGGGTAAACCACAAGACAAAACGCGTGTTTTTCTATAGGCTTACTCTGCTAGTTTGTCTGTGTGCCCCGGCCGGCCGCATCGGCGGGCTTTTTTTGAGGCGGGCGGCAAGCAAAGAATTTGAGTCAGTGATCGAGAGGATAGTATCTTGGACAACAGGATGATCGGCCGCATTGCGGTCTGGGTCTTGATAGCGTTTGTTTTGTTTACGGTGTTTCAGCAGTTTGACGGTCAGCGCGAAGCCGCTGGTCCCGTTGATCAGACGAGCTACACCCAGTTTATGACCGATGCCAAGGCAGGCAAAATTCGCCGCGTCGATGTGCAGGGTCGAAAGATTACGGTGACGCCTGTTGAGGGCGCGACTTATACCATCACCAGTCCCGGCGATTTGTGGATGGTTGACGATTTAAGAAAGAACGGCGTGCAGGTCTACGGAAAGGCTGAGGAAGAGCCGTCCTTTTTGCAGACGATTCTCGTGAGCTGGTTCCCGATGCTGCTTTTGATCGGCGTGTGGATTTTCTTCATGCGGCAAATGCAAGGCGGCAAGAGCGGAGCGTTTACATTCGGCAAGAGCAAGGCACGAATGCTTGACGACACAAGCAACAAGGTGCGCTTTGCCGATGTGGCCGGTTGCGACGAAGCCAAGGAAGACGTGCAGGAAGTGGTGGACTTTCTGCGTGATCCGTCCAAGTTCCAGCGTCTGGGCGGGCATATTCCGCGCGGCATTTTGCTGGTAGGCGCTCCCGGCACCGGCAAGACGCTTCTTGCCAAGGCAATTGCAGGCGAAGCAGGCGTGCCCTTTTTCTCGATTTCGGGCTCGGACTTTGTGGAAATGTTCGTGGGCGTGGGCGCTGCGCGCGTACGCGATATGTTTGAAAACGCCAAGAAAAATGCTCCCTGCATTATCTTTATTGATGAAATTGACGCCGTGGGTCGTCAGCGCGGCGCAGGACTTGGCGGCGGCAACGATGAGCGTGAGCAGACCCTCAACCAGATGCTCGTTGAAATGGACGGTTTTGAGACTGGCTCCAACGTGATTGTGATTGCAGCAACCAACCGTCCCGATGTGCTTGATCCCGCTTTAATGCGACCGGGCCGCTTTGATCGTCAGGTCGTGGTGCCTTTGCCCGATATCCGCGGTCGTGAACAGATTCTCAATGTGCACATGAAAAAGGTGCCGTTGGGCGTAGATGTTAAGGCCGATGTTCTTGCCCGCGGCACCCCGGGATTTTCCGGCGCTGATTTGGCTAATCTTGTCAATGAGGCTGCGCTGTTTGCAGCACGCCGCAATGGCCGCGTGGTCGAAATGGCTGACTTTGAACTTGCCAAGGACAAGATCATGATGGGAGCCGAACGCAAGTCGATGGTGATGACCGAAGATGAGCGCAGAAATACGGCGTATCACGAATCGGGTCACGCATTGGTGGCCAAACTGCTTCCTAAGTCCGATCCCGTGCACAAAGTGACGATCATTCCGCGCGGCAGAGCGCTTGGCGTTACCATGCAGCTGCCTGAAGTTGACCGTTATGCATATGACCGCGAGTATCTTCTGACGCGCATTGCCATTCTCTTTGGCGGGCGCATTGCTGAAGAAGTCTTCATGCATCAGATGACGACGGGTGCGAGCAACGACTTTGAACGGGCAACGCAGATGGCTCGCGATATGGTCACTCGCTACGGCATGAGCGACAAGTTGGGCGTCATGGTCTACGCCGAAAACGAGGGCGAGGTATTTCTTGGCCGCTCGGTGACGAAGACCACGCACATTTCTGAAAAGACCATGCAGGCTGTCGATGCTGAAATTCGCAGCATTCTCGAAGAGCAGTATCGCAGAGCCCGCAAGCTCATTGAGGACAATGCCGACAAAATGCATGCGATGGCGCATGCGCTGCTTGAGTGGGAGACCATTGACGGCGAGCAGATTGACGATATTCTCGCCGGCCGCGCTCCGCGCCCGCCTAAGACTCCCGGAAGCGCTGCGCCTGCTTCATCGGCAGCGGCTCAGGCTCAGGCGGCATCGCAGCCTCAGGCTTCTGCCGCTGATCTTCGTGAGGAAATTAAGGCTGAGGTGAAGGCCGAGATGCGGGCTGAATTAAAGGCAGCCGAAAATTCCGAATCGGCACCCGCCGCAAAGCCAAAGCGTACGCGCCGCGCTGTCAAGACAGCTGAAGCCAAGGCCTCAACGGCAAAGGCTGAGCAGGTTCAGACCGATGCTTCAGCAAAGTCTCAGGAAGAAAAGCTCGATCAGAAGCAAGCCGAAGAAAAGGAAGTGCCGGCCGAAGCTAAACCCAAGTCGGAAGCCAAAGCAGAGAGCAAAAAAGATGACGTGCAAGCTTCTTGATCTGTTGCCCAAAAGACAGCAGGAAGAACAACTTCTGTAGGTTTGAGTGCAAATATCGGGTGGAAGAAGATAAATAACCTCTTCCGCCCGTTCTTTTTATAAAGGCCAAGGGTTCCGATGAAAAGAGCTTTGTATTGGCAGTGCGGCAGCAAGCAGCTAAAACTTGACCGTACGCTCATTATGGGGATTGTCAACGTGACGCCGGACTCGTTTTCCGATGGCGGAAAACACAACGAGGTTGATGCTGCGATTGAATGGGGATGTCGTCTGATTCAGGAAGGAGCTGATATTCTCGACGTAGGAGGTGAGTCAACGCGCCCGGGTGCTGCGGAAGTTTCTGTTGAGGAGGAGCTGCAGCGCGTGATTCCGGTCGTCAAGGCACTGGCCTCTCGTGGTTTTGTTGTGTCGGTTGACACAAGCAAAGCGTTGGTGATGCGCGAAGCGCTTGATGCGGGCGCATCAATTCTCAATGATGTGCGCTCCTTTGAGGAAGAAGGCGCATTGGATGTTGCAGCAAACTCTTCAGCGGGTCTTGTGATCATGCATATGTGCGGCACGCCGAAAACGGGATTTGGACAAATGAACGATGATGGGTATCTAGAAGAAATTGAAGACTACTTAAAAAGGCGCCAAAACGCTTTGCAGACATTGGGCGTGTCATCAGATCGCATTTGTTGGGATGCTGGATTTGGCTTTGGAAAAACGGTACGTCAAAATTTTGGGATCTTGGCCAATACGCAAAAGTTTGTGCAAAGCGGTCAGCCTTATTTGGTAGGCTTGTCGCGAAAATCGTCTCTGGGAGCCGTCACAGGAATTGACGATCCCTGCGAGCGCGTGTCGGCAAGCGTTGCTGGTGCGCTTTTAGCTGCGGAGCGCGGGGCACAGATTGTTCGCGTGCATGATGTGAAGCTGACAAAACAGGCTTTGGATGTCCTGAATGCCGTAAACAGAATCTGCTGCGGAAATTCTGAAAATGTCAGTGTTTGATGAGAATGTTGGATAAGATTAGGCGCAGGGTGTAACTTACGACAAAACGTCATTGCGAAACGAGAACCATCTGACGTCTGATGTTGTTTTGAAGCTAGAAAGAGCAAGCCATATGAGAAAGGCGGATTTTTTAATTGTAGGTTCGGGACTTAGCGGAGCGGTATTTGCTCAGCAGTGTCGTGAAAGAGGGAAAACGTGCATAGTTGTAGAAAAGAGGAATCATTTGGGCGGAAATGTCTTTACGTCCGAGATCGAGGGGATTCATGTTCATGAGTACGGGGCGCATATTTTTCATACAAAAAATGAAAAAGTTTGGAGATATATAAATAGATTCGCAAGGTTTAATCACTATATAAATTCTCCAATGGCAGTCTATCAGGGGAAAATGTACAACTTGCCGTTTAACATGAATACGTTTTATCAACTGTGGCAAGTTAAAACACCTCAAGAGGCTAAGCAGAAGATAATGGAGCAAAGACAAGCCATTGTTCGTCAGCCAAAAAATCTCGAAGATCAGGCTATTAGTCTGGTAGGAAGAGATGTGTATAACGTTCTAATTAAAGGATACACCGAAAAACAGTGGGGCAGATCCTGTAGAGAGCTTCCTGCAGAAATTATTCGTCGACTTCCTGTCAGGTTTACGTTTGACAATAATTATTTTAATGATCCTTATCAAGGTATTCCGGAAGGCGGGTATACGAGCTTGATAACTAATCTTTTGGAGGGTGTTCAGTGTCATCTGAATGTTGACTTTCTAAAAGAAAGGGAAACGTTGTCAAAACTTGCTAATAATATTGTTTTTACAGGACCGATTGATGCATTTTTCGATTACTGCTATGGAGCTTTGGAGTACAGATCCGTAAGGTTTGAAAAAGAGGTTTTGGATTGTGAAAATTATCAAGGAGTTGCTGTTGTAAATTACACAGATAGGTGTGTCCCTTATACGAGAATTATTGAGCATAAGCATTTTGAGTATGGAACACAGCCGAAAACAGTTATAAGTCGAGAATATCCAGAGGAGTGGAAGAGAGGGGCTGAGCCTTACTATCCTATCAATGATGCAAAAAATTCTGAACTGTATCAAAAATATGAAAGATTGGCACAAGAGCTCGGGAATGTACATTTTTGTGGCCGGTTGGCAACATACAAATACTATGATATGGATAGGGTTGTTGATGAGGCTCTAAGCGTGGTTTCAAAATTAAATGTTTAAAAGGTGACAAAATGGATGGGGTTGTTGGCTCTCCTTTGGTCAGCATAGTTGTTCCATGTTTTAATGTAGAAAGATTTGTTGCTGAGTGTTTGGATTCTATTTTGAAACAGACGTACGAAAACATAGAGATAATATGTGTAAACGATGGGAGTCAAGATGGTACTCTAGGTATTATCAATTCATTCGCAAAGCAAGACTCTAGAATTATTGTAATAGATAAAACTAATTCTGGTTGCGGGGCGTCTGTAAATTTGGGACTTTCGCGAGCAAAAGGAAAGTATGTTGGAATAGTAGAGAGCGATGATTATGTTGATCCTGATATGCTCGAGGTGATGGTTGGCGCGGCGGAAACTTGTAGTCTGGAGATGGTTAAGGCTGGTTTTTATATTACTTATAAAACTTATGAGGAAGAGAAGTGGGTTCTGCGTGCCCCTGAAAACAAAGTGTTTTCCTCGACCGAGGAAGAAGGGATTTTTTTCGAGCAACCGGCTATCTGGTCTGGATTGTATTTAAAGAGTTTTTTGCTAGAGAATGGCATCAAGTTTTTAGAGACTCCGGGTGCCAGCTACCAAGATACGAGTTTCAATTTCAAGTGTAATCTTATGTGTAAGCGCTGCATGGTTTTGCATAAATGTTTTTTACATTATAGGCAGCATGAGCAAAATAGTATTAAGAGTGGCGGAAAGGTTTATGCAATTTGTGATGAGTATGATGAGATTGTGAATTATGCGAAGAGAAAAAATAAATTTTCTGATTTTGAGAAGGGTATAATATTGGCATTATTAATGGGTGGTTATAAGTGGAATTTTCAACGTTTGCCATGGGGGAAGGAAAAAGTCAATTTTGTAAATCGGTGGTCTTTGGATTTAAAAAGATTGAAGGGTGAGGGGGTAATGCCTAATGAAAGGTTGGGCAGTAAGAAAAAATTAGATTATAAAACGATTTTGCATTTTCCTTCTTTGTATGTTCTGAGATATAGAATTAAAGATTTGTGTAGAAGATCGTGAGATTTTTGGATATTGAATATTTGTAATTTAAAACTAGTAGGAATGTAATATGGCTAGGCACTATTTTGGAACTGACGGCATCAGAGGAAGGGTTGGTCAGCCTCCGATTTCTCCAGACTTTGTTCTGCTGCTTGGTCAGGCGGCTGGTCGAGTTTTTTTAAGACAGTCAAAGACAGGCAAGGCTTGTGTTTTGATCGGAAAAGATACGCGCGTCTCCGGCTATATGCTTGAGGCTGCTCTTCAGGCCGGCTTTTCATCGGCAGGCGTTGATGTGGTTCTCTGCGGACCGATTCCGACGCCGGCCGTGGCCTACCTCACGCGTGCTCTGAGGTTGGACGCCGGCGTTGTGATCAGTGCCAGCCACAATCCCTATCACGACAATGGCATCAAGTTCTTTTCAGCCGAAGGCAGAAAACTGCCCGATGAGATGGAAGAAGATATTGAAGCCGAAATGCTCAAAGGCTTTTCATGCGTCGAAAGCCATCATTTGGGCAAGGCTCGCCGCTTGGATGATGCCGCTGGGCGCTATGTTGAATTCTGTAAGAGCGTCTTCCCATCAGACCTTGACCTCAAGGGAATGAAGTTGTATTTGGATTGCGCCAATGGCGCAGCCTACCACGTTGCTCCGGCTGTATTTCATGAGTTGGGCGCCGAAGTTGTGCTCGAAGGCATCAACCCCGACGGCTTCAACATCAATGACGGCGTGGGCGCTACCCATACCGATGATTTGCTAGAGCGCGTTGCTAAGGCTGGTGCTGATCTGGGACTGTCGTTTGACGGAGATGCCGATCGCCTGATTATGGCTGACAATCAGGGAAATCTTTTTAATGGCGATGCTCTCTTATACGTGATTGCTTGCGACCGCATCTTTCAGAGAAATAAAAAGACCGGCGTTGTAGGCACCTTGATGACCAACTTTGCTCTGGAGAAGAATTTCGCTCGCAAGGGCATTGAATTTGCTCGTGCAAAGGTGGGCGACCGTTATGTCATGGAATTGCTTCGCAGCAAAGGATGGCTTTACGGCGGCGAGAGCTCAGGCCACATCATTGCGCTTGATCGCCAGACAACGGGCGATGGAATCGTGAGTGCCCTGCAGGTTCTTACCGCAATGTGCGCTCAGAAGAAAACTTTGGCAGAGCTCACGCAAGACTTGAAGCTCATGCCGCAGGTGCTCATCAATAGGCCTATCGAGAAGGGCTTTGACTATAAGGCTGATGCTGACTTTACGGCAGAAATTGAGGCCGTGCAAAAAGAATTGGGAGATCGTGGCCGTGTTCTGATTCGTCCATCGGGGACGGAGCCGCTTCTTCGCATCATGGTTGAAGCCGATGATGAAAAGCTTGCCCGGACATGCGCAGAGCGCATTGCAGGGGCGCTGAAAGCTTGATTCTTTTGAAATTGTCTTTGATTTTCAGGTTTTCGAAAATGAGGTCGGACGCGCTAAAATCACACGATTCTGCGCGTCAGGCTTCGTTTGTCTGATGCATTTCAACGTTTTAGAAAGAATTCTGCATGAAACCCGCTACGTACATGACGGCCGCCGAGATCCGCACGGCCTATCTGAAGTTTTTTGAAAGCAAGGGACACCCGATCATCCCTTCGAGCCCTGTTGTTCCGCACAACGATCCGACCCTGCTTTTTACCAATGCGGGCATGAATCAGTTCAAGGACAACTTTCTAGGACTTGACAAGAGCCTCAAGCGCGCCGTGACGGCTCAGAAGTGCATTCGCGCCGGCGGCAAGCACAACGATTTGGACAACGTGGGCTATACCGCACGTCACCATACGTTTTTCGAAATGCTCGGCAACTTCAGCTTCGGCGACTACTTCAAGCGTGAAGCCATTGCCTGGGCATGGGAGCTGCTGACGACGGTCTACAAGCTTCCCTCTGAACGCCTGTGGGTCACCGTGTATTTTGAAGACGATGAAGCCTACGAAATTTGGAATAAGGAAATCGGCGTTCCGACCGATCGCATTGTGCGCATTGGCGACAACAAGGGCGCTCGCTACATGTCCGACAACTTCTGGATGATGGGCGACACTGGTCCCTGCGGCCCGTGCTCGGAGATCTTCTTTGATCGTGGTCCTAAGGTGCAGGGCGGCCCTCCGGGAAGCCCTGATGAAGACGGCGATCGGTACATGGAAATCTGGAATTTGGTGTTTACCCAGTTCAATCGCGACGCTTCGGGCAAGCTCAACCGTCTGCCGCGTCCCAACATCGATACCGGCATGGGACTTGAACGCCTGGCTTCCGTGCTGCAGGATGTTCCGACCAACTACGACATTGATCTTTTCCAGAACCTGATGGCCGCAGCCAAGCAGGCTGTTGAGGCTGTGGGCGCTCAGAACGTTGATCCGCAAAGCCCTTCGCTGAAGGTCATTGCCGACCATATTCGTTCGTGTGCTTTTGCTGTTGCCGACGGCGTCAAGCCCGGCAATGAGGGGCGCGCTTACGTGCTGCGCCGTATCTGTCGCCGCGCAATTCGCCATGGCTACAAGCTTGGTGCTCGCGGAACGTTCTTTTATAAGCTCGTCGAGCCGCTGGCTCAGGAAATGGGGGATATTTATCCCGAGCTGAAGAATCCGCAGATTGCCGAAACGCTGCGCGCCGAAGAAGAACGCTTCCTGCAGACGCTCTCCAAGGGCATGCAGATTCTTGAAGAAGCAATTGCTCAGGCTAAGGACGGCGTGCTCCCCGGCGAGGTGGCCTTCAAGCTTCACGACACCTATGGGTTCCCTGTCGATCTGACGGGCGACGTTTGCCGCGAGAAAAATATCCACGTGGATCTTGAGGGCTTTGATCGCTGCATGCAGGAGCAAAAGGATAAAGCTCGTGCGGCAGGAAAATTCAAAATCGCCGCTGATGTTCTCTTTACGGGCGACAACAACGAGTTTGCGGGCTACGACACATTGTCTCTTGAAGGCTGCAAGGTGCTTGCGGTGTATAAGGACGGTACGGAAGTACAGTCTGCACAGGCTGGCGACGATGTTCTGGTGGTTCTCGACAAGACGCCTTTTTACGCAGAAATGGGCGGACAGGTTGGCGACGCCGGAGAGCTCGTCAACGGCACGAGCATCGTGAAAATTACTGATTGCGTGAAGCTCAAGGCCAGCGTCTTTAGTCATGTCGGACATATTGCCGAAGGCTCAGTTTCCAAGGGTGACGTCTTTACGGCAACCGTTGACGCCAATCGCCGTCACGCGATTGAGCGCAATCATTCTGTGACGCACATCATGCACAAGGCTCTGCGCGATGTGCTGGGTGCTCATGTGGCTCAGAAGGGTAGCTTGGTCAACGAGAGCGTAACGCGCTTTGACTTCACTCACGACAAGCCTATGACGGCTGAAGAAATTCAAGCCGTTGAAAATGCCGTCAACGAAGAGATTCTTGCCAATACGGCCTGCCAATGCCGAGAGCTTCCGATTGAAGAAGCCAAGAAGACGGGGGCAGTCATGCTTTTTGGCGAAAAGTACGGTGAAACGGTTCGCGTCATGAACATTGGTTCCTCGTGCGAGTTCTGCGGCGGCACGCATGTGGCGCGCACGGGCGATATCGGCTTTTTCAAGATTGTGAGCGAAGCCGGCATTTCGGCTGGCGTTCGCCGTGTTGAGGCCGTTACCGGCATGAATGCCGTGGCGCTTATGCAGAAGAACGCAGCGCTGTTGTCTTCCTGCGCAGCGCGCTTTAAGGCGCCGGTTGACGAGGTTCCTGAAAAGATTGATCACCTCAATGCGGTGGTGCATCAGCTCGAAAAGGATCTTTCTGAGGCAACGGCCAAGCTTGCAGCCAAGCAGGGCGCCGACATCGTCAATCAGGCGCAGGACGTCAATGGTGTCAAGGTGCTTGCTGCGACTCTTGAGGGGATGGATGCCAAGACGCTGCGTGAGACGATGGACAATTTAAAGAGCAAATTTGGTTCGGCAGTGATCGTGCTTGCGGTGATGGGCGGTGCCAAGGTGCAGCTTTGCGCGGGCGTAACCAAAGATCTCGTGGGCCGCATCAAGGCAGGAGAGCTTGTGAACTTCGTTGCCAATCAGTGCGGCGGCAAGGGAGGCGGCAAGCCTGATATGGCTATGGCCGGCGCAACTGATGCCGCAGCCATTCCCGCGGCGCTTGAAAGCGCCAAGGCGTGGATTTCTGAGCATCTCTGACAATGACGTCGGTTGACATTGCCGAAAACGAGCTCGACTTGCGCGGGCTCGTTTGCCCGATGCCGGTGCTGCGGGTGAAGAAGGCGCTCAAGCCTTTGGCTTCTTGCGAAGAGCTGACGGTTATTACCGATGACCCGCATGCGCCGGCAGACATTCGCACCTTCGCCGAGCAAAGCGGACATGAGGTCGTTTTGCAGGAAGAAGTTGCCCCGGGTGTCGTGAGACATCGTTTGCGGCACAGAGCCTAAAAACTTGATTGCTACCAGAATCGCCGCAAGATCTTGCGGCGTTTTCCTTGAGGCTGTCAGACTTTGGTATTGGCGGGGTTGAGTGTATGGCGGCCCTCTTGCAGGTACCACAAAACCGTCTGCCGCAGTGCGTCGTAAAAATTGCCCAGCGCTCGCCAATGAAGCTCTCGCTTGAGGCGCTCTGGGTTGCTTGCGTAGCGAAAGTCGTGTCCTGGACGATCTTCGACAAAGCTGATGAGCTCTTGGTGACAATGCCCGGTCCAGGGGCAAAGCTCGTCGAAAATAGAGCAGATTGCACGAGCTATGTCTAAATTCGTCTTTTCATGCTGTGCGCTGATGACGTAATTTCTGCCAGACTTGCCTTGATGAAAAATGAGATCGACTGCGCGACAGTGATCTTCTACCCACAGCCAGTCGCGTACGTTGAGTCCTGTGCCGTAAAGAGGAATGGGCTCGTGAGCAAGACACTTGCCAATGACGGTGGGTATGAATTTCTCTGCATGCTGCCAAGGACCGTAATTGTTTGAGCAGTGCGAGATGGTGGCATTCATGCCGAAGGTTTTGATGTAGGCGCGCACCAGCAGATCAGCAGATGCTTTGCTTGCCGAATAGGGGCTTGTGGGCGCATAGGGACTGTTTTCAGTAAAAAATCCATCTGTACCGAGAGTACCGAAGACTTCGTCGGTAGAGATGTGATGAAAACGCGCAGAATCAAGTAGACCCCTTTTTTCCCAAAACTTATATGAAACATCAAGCAAAGCAGCCGTTCCCATTACATTGGTTTGCACAAAGCGCACGGGATCAGCGATGGAGTTGTCAACGTGACTTTCGGCGGCAAAGTGGATGACGCCAGAGATGCAGTAGCGATCAAAAAGATCCCTGAGCAGAGAGCCGTCGCAAATGCTTCCCTTAACGGGGACGACATTGGCTAGCGTTTTTTGCCGCTCAAATGATTGAGGGTGGGCGGCATAAGTGAGTGCGTCAAGATCCACGATCCGCACGCCTGGATGTTGGGAGGAAAAGTAATCGACAAAATTGGTTCCGATAAAGCCGGCTCCTCCCGTAATCAAGATGGTTTTCTCAAACATTGGATTCGTCTTTTTTGCAGACGCTCTCAAGAGCGTCGAGCCATGGCCGCGGCCTGATGCCAAGTTCTTGAATTGCCGTTAGTGACAACACGCTGTAGGCTGGCCGCTGCGCCTTGGCGGGATATTCTGAGGAGGCAATGGGATGCACCGTGCAGTGCGTTTTCGTTAAGCTTGCTATGGCTTGCGCAAATTCAAACCACGAAGCACTGCCGGCATTGGTGCAGTGCAAGACATGCATAGGCTTGAGATGCTCTCCCATTAGGTAAAGATCAATCAGACTTTGCGCCAAATCTTCAGCAAGCGTCGGCGTGCCGATTTGATCGTTGACTACGCCGATGGCGTCGCGCTCGTTAAAGAGCCTTTGCATCGTATGAAGGAAGTTTTTGGTCCCGGGCCTGGCTGAATAGGTCCATGCCGTGCGCACAATGAGGCCCTGAAAGCCTCCTTCAAGCAAAGACGTCTCGCCCATGCGTTTGGATAGGCCGTAGACTGACAGCGGGCGAGGCGCGTCGTCAACTTCGCAGGCAGAAATGTTGGAACCGTCAAACACATAGTCTGTTGAAATGTGAATGACGGGAATTGATGTGCGCGCCAAATTCCATGGAGCCAGCGAATTGACGAGAAGGGCTTGCTTTGGGTTTTCTTCAGCAGCGTCAACTTGAGTGTAGGCTGCGCAGTTGAAGATGCATTCGCACGGGCATTCAGAGAAAAAGCGCGCGACAGTCGATGCATTGGTGATATCTAGCTGAGAGTGCGTCAGGGCAGTGAAGTCAATTCCTTGACGCGTGCAGCACTCGATCAGTGCTCGCCCAAGCTGTCCGGCTGCGCCCGTAATGGCAATCATGAAGAAAACGTCCTTTTAATAAGAAAAAGCAGGGTTGGCACGATAGGCTGCAAAAGATATTGCACAGCGGTCTTTTTCTGAACGAAAAATAAGCGAAGAATCGACTTTCCAGTCGATGGCCAGATTTTTATCGAGCGCATCAATGGCGCCTTCGCTTTGGGGAGTGTAAAAGGCATCGCACTTATAGGCAATGCGTGCATGAGGCGTGAGCACGCAAAAACCGTGGGCAAAACCTTTTGGGATAAAAAGCTGCAGGTTGTTGTCCGAAGAAAGAACAACGCTCGTTGTCTGTCCAAAGGTTGGCGACCCGGATCTGATGTCGAGCACAACGTCAAGAATTTCTCCTTCGATGACGCGAATCAGCTTGGCTTGGGCATACGGAGGCTTTTGAAAATGCAGACCGCGAACAACCCCATAGCGCGACAGCGACTCATTGTCCTGCACAAACTGAGCGCAGATGCCCAGCGACTTTAGGGTGTTTTGATTGTAGGTCTCGCAAAAATAGCCTCGGTTGTCGGAAAAGATCGTGGGCTCAAGGATCAAGACGCCGTCAAGAGAAGTTAAACGAGATTTCATTTGTTTTTTTGACCTTGCACGAAGCGCTGGAAAACGCCGTAATCGATGATGTGAAGCTTTTTGTACCAGCAAAACATGCGAATGCCGATGATGACAGCCGTCGATATCCAAAGAGCAGCTTCATGGGGCATCGTATCGGCAAGCGGCCAGAAATGATTAAGTCCCACAAATAGCCAGCACCCGATGAAGGCCGCTAGAGCATAAGGCTGCCGGTCGGAAAGAAGCAGCGGAAGCTGGTTGAGAAGAACGTCACGGATCATGCCTCCCATGGCGCCGGTGCAGACTCCGAGAATTGTTGCCGAAAGCGGCGGGATGCCCGCTTCAAGACACAAGGCCGTTCCGCTGACGCTGAAAAAGCTCAGACCAACGGCATCAAGCCAGATGAATAAGCTTGGCGCGAACCATTTCTCGAATTTTGAGATGATGGTTGGGGCAAATGCAGCCAGCAAGATCGTCATCCAGACATAGGATTCGTTTTCTACCCAATAGTAAGGGTGATTGTTGATGATCGTATCGCGAAAGATGCCGCCTCCGAAAGCCGTTGTGAAGGCAAGAATAAAAACGCCCACCGGATCGACCTTTTTTCGGTTGGCAGACATGATGCCAGCCAAGGCAAAGGCAAAAATGCCGATGAAGTCGGCTAGTGAAGCAAAGTTTGAGAGCATCTCGAAGCGATCCCGTTTGAAAAGGCGATGAGAAAGTGCCTTTCCGGAGGATTTTATCGGCTCTGGCGACGCGCTCAAAAAAAGAGGTGACGCGAACGATGCTCGGCGTCACCTGTGAGAAGAATACCCCGAAAAGCATCAAGCTTGCATCCTGCAGGAGAAACAGGTGTAGCGCCTTGGCGGGCAGATGCCGACCCCAACAGCATCTTGTCTTTAAGCGGCTCGCCGGCAACGCTTTTCAGTTGGTGGAACTATACATCAAATGAGAATCATTCGCAAGCGCGATGATTGAGTCAAATGTTTCTTTTTGTATCTGTCTAAGGCGGATCTTTGTCATTCTTAGGTGTTCAGCTGAGATTTATTCTCCACCATATTCGCAGCTCGGGTAGAATGTCCGGTCTTTTAATATTTCTTATGGCCGGTACAGCCAAATGTCTTTTGAACTACATCCTTCCTATTTGGTCGGACAGCATCTGTCTGACTACGATTTTGACCTTCCCGTTGAACTGATTGCCCAGTATCCGCTTGAGGATCGCACGGCTTCTCGTCTGCTGCATGTCACCGAAGACGTACTAGAAGATTTGGTCTTTACCGATGTCAAACGTCTTCTGCAGCCGGGCGACCTTTTGGTGATGAACAACACCAAGGTGATCAAGGCTCGGTTGCGCGGGCACAAAGAAACAGGCGGCGCGGTTGAGGCCATGATTGAGCGCGTCACGGGCGAGACAACGGCGCTGAGCATGCTTCGAGCCAGCAAGACGCCCAAGGCAGGCGCAAGACTCTTTTTTGAGGGGCTGCAAGAGACTCACGCAGCAACCGTGACGGGCCGTCAGGGAGAGTTTTTCCTGCTTGAGTTCGATGAGCCCGTGCTGGGCGTTCTTGATCGCATCGGAAAGGTGCCGCTGCCTCCTTATATTGAACGTGAAGCACGTGAAGAGGATGCCGGCCGCTACCAGACCGTCTATGCCGAACACCCTGGGGCAGTGGCTGCTCCTACGGCAGGCCTTCACTTCACCGAAAAGCTTCTGAGCGAACTCAAGGATATGGGCGTTGACGAGACCTTCGTCACTCTGCATGTGGGGGCCGGCACATTTCAGCCTGTGCGTGAAGAGGATCTTGCGCAGCATGTCATGCACTCGGAATGGTTTGAAATTAGTCCCGAGACAGCCCAAAAAGTCAATGATGCAAAAAAAGAAGGCAGACGCGTCGTTGCCGTAGGGTCAACGAGCCTTCGCGCGCTCGAGAGCGCTTCTGTGGGCGAAGGCGTTGTGCGCGCTGGGGCAATGGATACGCGATTGTTTATTGCGCCGGGCTACCGCTTCAATATCATTGACGTGATGATTACGAACTTTCACTTGCCCAAGTCGACGCTCGTCATGCTTGTATCGGCCATCGTGGGCAGAGATCGCGTGCTGGAAGCCTATAGACACGCCGTTGCAGAGAAGTATCGCTTCTTTAGCTACGGCGACGCATGCTTTTTTGAACTTAACCGCAGCAAACGCGCCTAACCGAGCTTTGCAGGATTTGGAGCATTTTTCAAGTGTCCTTAACTTTTGACGTACTCAAAACAGAAGGCGCGGCGCGCCGCGGCCGCATGACGCTCAATCACGGCGTCGTCCAAACCCCGATCTTCATGCCGGTTGGCACATACGGCACGGTGAAGGCAATGTCGCCTGCCGAGCTCGAAGAGATCGGAAGTCAAATCATTCTCGGCAATACCTTTCATCTGTGGCTGCGGCCGGGGCTAGAAGTCATCGCAGCTCATGAGGGACTGCACAGATTCATGAACTGGAACCGTCCGATTTTGACGGACTCCGGCGGCTTTCAGGTATTTAGCCTCGGGCAGCTGAGAAAGATCACCGAAGAAGGCGTGCGTTTTGCTTCGCCGATCAACGGCGACAAACTTTTTTTGACGCCGGAAATCTCCATGCAGATTCAACGCGTGCTTAATTCCGACATCACGATGGTGTTTGATGAGTGTACGCCCTACATGATCGGTGATCGTCCGGCAACCGAAAAGGAGGCCGCAGACTCCATGCGGCTATCGCTTCGCTGGGCGCGCCGCAGCCGCGATGAGTTCGACCGGCTGGAAAATCCAAATGCGCTCTTTGGCATTGTGCAAGGCGGCATGTTCCCGCATCTCAGAGAGGAGTCTTTGGCTGGCCTCACCGACATCGGCTACCACGGCTATGCCGTGGGCGGCTTGTCCGTGGGCGAGCCCAAAGAAAAGATGTTTGAGATCATGGACGCCATCGTGCACAAAATGCCCGCAGAAAAGCCTCGCTATCTGATGGGCGTAGGAACGCCCGAGGATTTGGTCGAAGGCGTCAGCCGCGGCATCGACATGTTCGACTGCGTCATGCCCACGCGCAATGCCCGCAATGGATGGCTCTTTACTCGTTATGGCGACGTGAAGATTCGAAACGCCAAGTACAAAAACGATTTGCGGCCGATTGATCCCAGCTGCAGCTGCACGGCATGCCGCGGCTTTACGCGCGCATATCTGCACCACTTGCAGAAGGTAAACGAAATTTTGGGAGCAAGGCTCAACTCCATCCACAATCTGCACTACTACCTTAACCTCATGAAGGAGATTAGAGAGGCGCTCGATGCGGGAGTCTTCAGTGCCTGGAAGAAGAAGTTCTACGAGGATCGCGCCCGCGGCGTGGACTGATTCGCCATAAAGCCAAAAAGCCGGCAAACCGGCTTTTTGGCTGCAAGGCTTAAGAGTTGCGGCTGCGGCGATCGCGCACGGCGCGCGCCAAATTGTTTAAGAGCTCGACTGTATCGTCCCAGCCCAGGCAGGCATCGGTGACGGATTGCCCGTAGACCAGCCCCTTTTCGAGGTCGATCTTTTGATTGCCTTCGACAAGGTTGGATTCGATCATGACGCCTATGATGCGGTTGTCGCCGTTTGAAACCTGCTTGCAGATGTCATTGACGACAGTGATCTGTTCTTTGAACTTTTTGTGTGAGTTGGAGTGCGAGGCATCGATCATGACCATTTCGCGGTGGCCGTTGGCCTTGAGAATTTCGCAAGCCTCATTGACGCTTTGAGCGTCATAGTTGGGTGTTTTGCCGCCGCGCAAAATGATGTGGCAGTCTTCATTGCCAGAGGTGGTTACGATGGCCGAAATGCCTCCCTTGGTAACGGAAAGAAAGGAGTGCGAATGTTCGGCTGCGCCGATGGCGTCGCAGGCAATCTTGACGTTGCCGTCGGTGCCGTTTTTAAAACCGACCGGACATGACAGGCCGCTTGCAAGCTGACGGTGAACCTGACTTTCAGTCGTGCGCGCGCCGATGGCGCCCCAGCTGACAAGATCGGCAATGTACTGCGGAGAAATCGTATCGAGGTATTCCACTGCAGTGGGCAGATCCATGTTGACGATGTCGAGAATCAGCTCGCGGGCAATGCGCAGACCGTGGTTGATGCGGCAGGAGCCGTCCATGTCGGGGTCGTTGATCAGACCTTTCCAGCCGACGGTCGTGCGTGGTTTTTCGAAGTACACGCGCATGAAGATCTCGAGGTCGCCTTGAAGCTTGCGGCGTACTTCCGTCAGGCGCGAAGCGTATTCGCGCGCCGCTTCAGGATCGTGGATCGAGCAGGGACCAACGATGACGAGCAGTCTGTCGTCGTTGCCGTGCAAAATGTCGTGGGCCGCTTCGCGGGCACGATGTACGGTCAGAGAGGCGACGTCTTCGCAGGGAAATTCGCGGATGAGATGTGCCGGAGGCGTGAGCTCTCGAATTTCCTTAATGCGAAGGTCATCGGTATTGTGTCGCATGGTAAGTGTCTCCCTAATGAATCAAGCCAAAATTTTGATTGCTGCCGTTGGACTTTTCTCTTTTTCCCGAAGGTCTCGAATAAAAAACCGCCGGGTTTTGAAGTCCTGGCGGTTGGTTTTCGATTGAGCTTTGTGCTGTTCTACGCGCGCACCCCATCTCCTTCCGCCAGAGGGCAGAAATAAAAGGAGAAGAAATAAAATCGTGCGGACTTGATCAACATGATGCAAAGCTCTCATTTTTTTCAGACGGGAAGTCGTCCTTGGCAGAAACGATTTCCGGCACCTGCTTTGGGCACTCTACAGCTTCTTTGTCCGAAGTGCAAGCTGATGCGCATAGAAAATTCGACTCAGTGTCGCCATTTGCGCAAAGGCAAAGAGATACAATCAAAAACGCTTTCTTTGCGGTCTTGTTTTTTTATTGGATGAAGCCATCTTGCTTTTGCGTCAATTGTTTTTTGCAGCAGTTTGAATTGCCATGCCTTTGATTAAGTCGGATTATGTTGCTCCTAAGTGGCTGCCGGGTGCGCACTTGCAGACGGTCGTGCCGGCAAGACTTTTTCCGCGTCCTGAAGTCTCCTATCGGCGCGAATTGATCGATATGCCCGATGGCGACTTTATGATCTTTGATTGGGTGCAGCCAGAGCCCGAGGCGCTCACTGCGCCTGTGCTGGTGCACTTTCACGGTTTGGAAGGAGACTCGCACAGCCATTATGCAGAAGCGCTGATGAATGCCTGCGCCGAGCGCGGCTGGCGCGGCGTGGTGGCACACTTCAGAGGATGCGGAGGGCTGCCCAACCGCCTGCCTCGAGCCTATTTTGCCGGCGACAGCGCTGATTGCGATTGGGTGATGCGCACGGTGCACGAGCGCTATCTCAATGCTCCTATTTACGCGGTGGGCGTGAGCCTTGGAGGAAACTACATTTCCAAATATTTGGGAGACATGGGAAGCCGCGCTTCGTTCATCACGGCAGCTGTGAGCGTGGGCGCTCCGGTTGATCTTGTTGCGGGCAGCGAAGTTATGAGCCGTGGCGCCAATAAGCTTTATTCGGAAATGTTTTTATCTACGCTCAAAGACAAGCTCATTGACAAGGCAAAGCGATTTCCGGACCTCATCGATCTCAAAGCCGTCATGAAGTGCCGTACGCTTTACGATTTTGATTCGATTTATACTGCCCCGATTCATCACTTCAAAAGCGCGATGGACTACTGGACGAAGTGTTCGGCAAAGCCCGTTTTGAAAAACGTTCAGGTGCCCCTTTTGCTTCTTAATGCAAAAAATGATCCGTTCATGCCCGTATGGGCGCTTCCAACGGAAAAAGACGTGAGCTCGTTTGTTTATCTCGAGCAGCCCGAAGAGGGCGGTCATATCGGGTTTCCGCGAGGCAATCCGCCGGGAGACCTGGGGTGGCTGCCTGAGCGCATCATGAAGTTTTTTTCTGCGTTTGAACCCAAGATTGAGAAGTAGTGATTTGGGAGCTTTCGAAAGCGAAAAAAGCATGCGGTACAATGCGGGCTTCGAAAAAATTTTCGTTGTAGGCTGCTTCGGTTTGTTTTACCGTCGGCGGTCGGTTGGAGAACAATATGTCGCATATTGCTGAGCGCGGACTTATGAACCGCACATGGATCGGCTGGCTCTCGGTCCTGGGATTTATTCTCACCATTCCTTTGAGCAATTGGGTAGTGGTCAATGTGGGTGTTGTCTGCGACCCGAACGGCCCTTGCCTGATTCCTGTTTGGCCCGGCATTATGTCGCCGTCGGCCGTGCTGGTGGCCGGCTTTGCCCTCGTGTTGAGAGACGCCGTGCATCACTTTTTGGGAGCACGCTGGGCACTTTATTCCATTGTGATAGGCGCTGCGCTCTCGGGCTTTTTTTCTGAATCCAGTCTCGTCGCGGCATCTGTTTGCGCCTTTCTTTTTTCTGAATTTGCCGACTTTTGCGTCTACGCTCCTTTAAGAGAGCGCCATCAAGCCTTTGCCATTATGATCTCTGGCTTGATCGGCTCTGTGGTGGATTCGGCAATTTTCCTTTGGCTTGCCTTTGGTTCTCTGGACTATGTGTTTGGACAGGTTTTGGGCAAGTTCTGGGTGAGCCTCATTGCAAGCGCCATTGTTGTTGCTTGGCGCCGCATGCATGCTCTGCAGGCAGTTCGCATTGCGCACTGACAGCATTGAGCTGCGGGCGCAAGCGTGCGTTAAGCCGCTTCAGGCACAATAAGCCACTTCGTCGAACATAAAAACTGATCTTTTCATGCCCGCAGCATCAGCATCAAAAACAACCGTCATCATCGTCAATACTGGCTCTCCGTCCGCGCCTACCAAAGAAGCCCTTGCACAGTACCTGCTTGAGTTTTTGGGCGACAGGCGCGTGGTGGAATTGTCTCCTTTGATTTGGCAGCCGATCCTGCGCTGCATCATCATTCCTAGGCGTTCTGAGGCTTCAGCACGGCGCTACAAAACGGTTTGGACAAAAGACGGTTCGCCATTGATGGCAATTTCTGCCCAAACCGCAGCCGCCATGCAAAAGAAGTTGGGCGAAGATTTTTGCGTCACTTGGGCCATGTGCTACGGCACGCATCGCATTGCGGAAGTTCTTGCACAGGTGGGCCAAACGAAGCCGGATCGAATCGTCATTTTGCCGATGTTCGCGCAGTATGCGACGCAGACCACGGAGGCGGTCTACGACGCACTAAATCGCGCGATCAAAAAAAGTCCAATGGATTGCAAAATTCTGCGCATTCGCTCCTACCACAACCATCCTCTTTATATCGAGGCATTGGCCGCCGGCGTGCGCAGACATTGGGAAAATGCGGGCGCTTTGGGAGCAAAGGGAAAGATTTTGATGAGCTTTCACGGCATCCCGCAGGCTAGCAGCGACAGAGGCGATCCGTACGAGAAGCAGTGCAAGGAAACGGCAATGCTTCTTGCGCAGAAGTTGGGTTTGAGCGATGAGCAGTATGAGGTTGCTTTTCAGAGCAAATTCGGGAAAGCCAAATGGCTTGAGCCATCAGCCGTAAATGCCGCGCAGCGCCTAGGCCGCATGGAGCTTGAACGATTGGACGTCATTTGCCCGGGATTTGCTGCGGATTGCCTGGAGACGCTCGAAGAAATTGCCTCAGAACTAAAGGGAGTTTACGAAGCTCAAGGAGGCAGAGGCTTCTTTTATATCCCGGCGCTTAATGTTCAAAAAGAGGCTATTGATCTATATGCATCGCTTGTGCAAGAGGCTCTTGAATCGGCGTAGGTCTTGAAAATGCGGTCATCTGTCCCCATATTGAGCGATACCTAACCTAATTTGATCGGAGTCAGTCATGGCTGAAACGAACGATACTGAAAAAAAAGACCAGGCTTCTGAGCCTTCTGCCGCAGAAGAGCTGAAAAAAGCTGCTCAGGCGGCTGAAAATGCGCAGGGCGCAGAGGTTCCGCCAGAGGTTGCTCAGAGCAGCCCCGAGCAGGATTTGAACGCTCAGCTTGCTGCCGCTCAGGCAAAGGCAGCCGAAAATTTCGATCTCTATGTTCGCGCCGTTGCTGAAATGGAAAATGTGCGCCGCCGCTGCGCCGAAGATGTGCAGAAGGCGCAGAAATTCAGCATTGAGAAGTTTGCTCAGAATCTGCTTCCGGTGGTCGACAGCTTCGAGAAGGCGCTTGAGGCTTGCTCTGACGTGGATGGCCCCATGCGCGAGGGCATTCTTGCCACGCACCGCCAGTTCATGCATGCGCTTGAAGTAAGCGGCATGACTCTGATAGATCCCAAGGGCGAAAAGTTTGATCCCAATACCCAGCAGGCCATAGCTATGGTGCCCGCTTCTGAAGGGCAGGCTGCGGGGGATGTGGCGCAAGTCTTTCAGCACGGCTGGAAGATTCACGAGCGCGTGCTGCGCCCGGCCATGGTGAGCGTGGTGCAAGGCTAAAAAGCCGCAGGCAGAAGCAAAGAAAACTTTTTTCAGACGCCCCGTTGAATTTTCACGGGGCGTCCCCATATAGGGGTTATGGACGACGGAGCCCCGGGGCAGAGCCCTGATGAATCGGCTTGCGTCAGAGTTGATTTCATTAACGCGATTGATGCGTGCTTGCTCCATTGAGCAAAGTGCGCGAAGTAAAGATAAAAGGATTGGACAACATGGCAAAGATCATTGGTATCGACCTTGGCACCACCAACTCGGCTGTGGCCATCATGGAAGGCGACAAGGTTCGTGTGATCGAAAACTCCGAAGGCGCTCGCACGACGCCTTCTATCGTTGCCTACATGGACAACGGAGAAATTTTGGTCGGTGCGACCGCCAAGCGTCAGGCCGTCACCAACCCGAAGAACACGCTTTTTGCTGTAAAGCGTCTGATCGGCCGTCGCTATGACGATGCCGAAGTGCAAAAGGATATTTCCCGCGCTCCCTTCAAGATCGTGCGCGCCGACAATGGCGATGCATGGGTTGAAGTGCTCGAAGGCAAGAAGCTCGCTCCGCAGCAGGTGTCGGCTGAAGTGCTGCGCAAGATGAAAAAGACCGCTGAGGACTATCTCGGCGAACCTGTTACGGAAGCCGTGATCACGGTGCCCGCATACTTCAACGACAGCCAGCGCCAGGCGACCAAGGATGCCGGCCGCATTGCCGGTCTCGAAGTCAAGCGCATCATCAATGAACCGACTGCTGCGGCATTGGCCTTTGGTCTGGACAAGATGGGTGCGGAAGACCGCAAGATCTGCGTCTATGACTTGGGCGGCGGAACGTTTGATATTTCCGTGATTGATATTGCCAACGTTGACGGCGACAAGCAGTTTGAGGTGCTCTCGACCAACGGAGATACGTTCCTGGGCGGCGAAGACTTCGATCAGCGTCTGGTTGACTACTTGATTACGGAATTCAAGAAGGACAACGGCATTGATCTGGGCAAGGACGTTTTGGCGCTGCAGCGCTTGAAGGATGCAGCGGAAAAGGCCAAGATTGAACTTTCGAGCCGCCAGGAAACGGAAATCAATCTGCCCTATATTTCGGCAGATCAGACCGGTCCGAAGCACATGAACATCACGATCACCCGCGCGAAGTTCGAAAGCATGGTCGAAGACCTTGTGCAGCGCACGATCGAGCCTTGCCGCAAGGCTTTGAAGGACGCAGGTCTGTCGACGTCCGACATCTCCGACGTGATTCTGGTGGGCGGCCAGAGCCGCATGCCGCGCGTGCAGGAAGTGGTGCGTGAATTCTTCGGCAAGGATCCGCGCAAGGACATCAACCCTGATGAGGCTGTGGCCATCGGTGCGGCCATTCAGGGGCAGGTGCTCACGGGCGATCGCCACGACGTGCTGCTGCTTGACGTGACGCCGCTCACGCTAGGCATTGAAACGCTGGGCGGCGTGATGACTGCGATGATCAAGCGCAACACCACGATTCCTACCAAGCATTCGCAGGTGTTCTCGACGGCCGAAGACAATCAGCCTGCCGTGACCATCAAGGTTTATCAGGGCGAGCACGAGATGGCCGCCTCCAATAAGCTTCTTGGTGAATTCAATCTGGAAGGCATCCCGCCGTCTCCGCGCGGACTGCCGCAGATTGAAGTGACCTTTGATATTGACGCCAACGGCATCCTGCACGTGAGCGCCAAGGATAAGGCCACCGGTAAGGAAAACACGATCACCATCAAGGCAAGCTCCGGCTTGACCGAAGAGGAAATCAAGAACATGGTGGCTGCGGCCGAAGCCAATAAGGCTGAGGATCACCGCCGCTTTGAGCTCGCTCAGGCCCGCAACCAGGCCGATGCCGCTGTGGCGCAGGTCCAGAAGACCTTAAAGGACTTGGGCGACAAGGTCGATGGTGCTGATCGTGCTGCTTGCGAATCGGCCATCAAGGATGTTGAAGCGCAGGTCAAGGGCGAAAACAAGGAAGCCATTGACAAGAGCGTAGAGGCTCTGATGGCGGCTGCTCAGAAGATCGGCGAGAAGCTCAACCAGGCTGCTGCTCAGCAGCAGGCACAGGCCTCGCAGCAGCAGGGCGCTCAGCAGGCCGGCTCTGCTTCCTCGGGCAAGCCTGAGGATGATGTGGTCGATGCCGACTACAAGGAAGTCAAGCACTAATCGAGAATTGCTGACTGCAGAACCTTCAGGTTCTGCGGCGGCGCTCGACTGAAGGCATTTAAGAAGGTCGAAAAACCGCCAGGGCGTTTTTCGGCCTTCAAACTGTTTGTATTTGAGAGCAACTGACCTATGGCTGATCAAGACTATTACGAGGTACTCGGGGTATCGCGCAGTGCCACGGAAGATGAAATCAAAAAGGCTTATCGCCGTTTGGCGATGAAGTACCACCCGGACCGCAACAACGGCGACAAGAGCGCTGAAGAAAAGTTCAAGCAGGTGGGAGAGGCCTATGCCGTGCTCTCTGATCCTCAAAAGCGTGCGGCCTATGACCGCT
This sequence comes from uncultured Duodenibacillus sp., assembly GCA_944388865.1. Classification (GTDB taxonomy): domain Bacteria; phylum Pseudomonadota; class Gammaproteobacteria; order Burkholderiales; family Burkholderiaceae_F; genus Duodenibacillus. Next base: position 43,698 of record CALXKM010000002.1, read on the forward strand.
ACGGCAAGGCAGGAGTAGATCCAAGTGCGGCAGGAGCCGGCGGTTTTGGAGGTTTCGGCGGCTTCGGTCAGCAGGGCGGCTTTGCGGATTTCGGCGACATTTTTTCGGAAATTTTTGGCGGCGGTGGTCAGCGCACGCGTCGCGGTCCACAGGTGTTTCGCGGCAACGATGTCAGCTACTCGCTTGAAATTACGCTCGAGCAGGCTGTCAACGGCGCCAAGACCGATATCCGCGTGCCGGTTTGGGAAGAGTGCAAAAGCTGCCACGGCACGGGCTGCAAGCCGGGAACTTCCAAGAAGCCTTGTTCGCACTGCGGCGGCAGCGGTACGATCAACATCAACCGCGGCTTCCTGCAGGTGCAGCAGACGTGTCCGTACTGCCATGGCACGGGCGAGGTGATTTCTGATCCTTGTCCGGATTGTCAGGGCGTGGGCCGCGTGCGCCAAACCAAGACGCTGGAAGTCAATATTCCCGCAGGCATCAATCACGGTCAGCGCATTCGTATTCAGGGTAGGGGAGAGCCGGGACTCAACGGCGGCCCCAACGGCGATCTGTATGTGCAGGTGCTCATCAAACCGCACGATATTTTCCAGCGTGACGGCGATGATCTGCATGCTGATCTTCCGATTGGCTTTGCAACGGCGGCGCTCGGTGGCGAGGTTGCTGTGCCGACGATGGATACCGAGGCGCGCATCACGATTCCGGAAGGCACGCAGACGGGCAAGATCTTTAGGCTCAGAGGAAAGGGCGTACCCAATCTGCACACCAAGCAAAAAGGCGACTTGTATGTGCATGTGTTCGTTGAGACGCCGGTCAACCTCTCGGCTAAGCAAAAGAAGCTTTTGAAGGATTTCGATGCTTCGCTCAAAGAAGGTGGCGACAAGCATTCGCCTCAAAGCACGAGCTTCATCGACAAGATGAAGAAGTTCTTCTCGTAAAATTAGGCTACAACGAGTCTGACGGTGCAATCCTTTCCCAAAAGGATTGCAATGCAGGACTTTTTTAAACAAGATCATCAGTCAGGAGAATACCGATGACGACTAAATTTGCAGGTACGCAAACCGAAAAGAACCTTTGGGCGGCCTTTGCAGGCGAATCCCAGGCGCGCAACAAGTATTCCTATTTCGCAGGCGTTGCCCGCAAGGAAGGCTTTGAGCAGATCGCTGAGATCTTTGAAGAAACTGCTTCAAATGAACGTCAGCACGCCAAGATCTGGTTCAAGCACCTCGCAGGCATCGGCAATACGGCAGAAAACCTCAAGGCTGCTGCTGCTGGTGAAAATTATGAATGGACCGACATGTACGAAGAGTTTGCAAAGACTGCTGAAGCCGAAGGCTTCGCAGATCTGGCAGAACAGTTCCGTGCTGTCGGCGCTATTGAGAAGGCTCACGAAGAACGCTTCCTGAAGCTTTTGAAGAATGTTGAAATGCAGCAGGTCTTCGCCAAGAGCGAAGTTGTGATGTGGCAGTGCCGCGAATGCGGTCACCTGTGCATGGGCAAGACTGCTCCGGAGATCTGCCCGGTGTGCGCGCACCCGCAGTCCTTCCAGCAGGTTCGTGCTGAAAACTACTAATCAACTGTGAGCAGCCTGAGCGTTGCTGTTGATTTGAGATGCCCTGTCAAGACACAAGATTTCTGACAGGGCATTTTTCGTGTGCTCGGCATGGGCACGTTCTAACGGGTGAAAGTCCCGAGAGGGGCCGGCAGTGGCAACCTCATAGCCAAGAGCAAGGTGTGCGCCGCGAGGCGTAGGCTGAAAGAAGCTGGAGGCAAACCCTTGAGCTGATGAACAAGAACCTCATCAGGCATATGGCGGCGGATAAGCTCGCGCAACAGAGTGAAGTCCGATAACTGCACGGAGCCGTCGGTGTAAATGGGGTAGTTACATGAGGGGAAAGAGCGTGTTCTTACCCGAGGAGGTCTCTCGGACACCGTCCCAGTAGGGGCGACGGAGTAAAGCTTGCCGTGAGAAGTCAGCAGAGGCCATAGTACCGAGCGGGATGGTGCTCGGGAAGGGCCGAAACCAATAACAGGAGGCGTCCGTCGTAGCCGACGACCAGACAATTGCTGAAAATCCGTGGAGGAGCCTGAAGTGTGAGACCGGCGGAACCGGGAGGAAGCGGAAGATAGCAATGGGACGGAGGACGAGAAGGAACAAACGCCACCGCAAGCAAAGGCAACGAATGGTCACACTAGAAGCCATCCTTGACAGGAACAACTTGAACCGCGCCTACAAGCAGGTCAAGGCGAACAAAGGCGGGCCAGGCGTCGACGGTATGACTGTCGGCGACCTCTTGGGCTACCTGCGTGAGCATGCTGTCGAGATAGTGGAGACCGTGAAGGCAGGGAAATACACTCCCCAGCCCGTACGCCGAGTCATGATCCCAAAGGAGGAGAAAGGCAAGTACAGACCGTTGGGAATTCCCACTGCTGTAGATCGAGTCATCCAACAGGCGATTGCCCAGAAGCTCAGCGCTGAATACGAATCCGTATTCAGCGCCCATAGCCACGGCTTTCGCCCAAATAGAAGCTGTCAGACGGCAATCGATGAGGCTCTCGAGCTCGCGAACCAAGGATATGTATGGATCGTTGACCTCGACCTGTCAAAATTTTTCCGACACAGTGAATCATTCGAAGTTTCTGCAACTTCTATCGGACAGGATCAAGGACGGGCGAGTGATCTCGCTCATCCACAAGATCCTGCGGGCCTCGATACAGGAAGGTGACAAAATCATCCTGTGTGAAATAGGGACGCCGCAAGGCGGTCCGGTGAGTCCAGTGCTCGCCAACATCATGCTCAACGAACTTGATCACGAGCTCGAACGCAGAGGACATTGCTTCGTCCGCTATGCCGATGACATGATGGTATTCTGCAAAAGCAGGAAAGCGGCTGAGCGCACCCTGTGCCACATCAAACCCTATATTGAGGAAAAGCTGTTTCTGAAACTCAACGAACAGAAGACAAAGATCTGTCGAATGACGGATATGGGCCTGAAGTTCTTGGGCTTTGGCTTCTGGAAAGGACGTGACGGCGTGAAATCGCGACCTCACGAGAAATCCAAGGCCAAGTGCAAACAGCGGCTAAAGGACATCACCTCTCGAAACAGAGGGCAGAGCCTTGATGACTACAGGAGGGAGCTACGAGCTTTTGTGCGCGGCTGGGTCAACTACTTCAAATTCTCGTCCATGAAGAGATTTGTGGCCGAGATTGACGAGTGGTTGCGCAGACGTATTCGTCAGATCTACTGGAAACAGTGGAAGAGGATAAACACGAAGTTCAAGGCACTGATGCGGCTGGGGGTTTCAAAGTCAAAAGCTTGGGAATGGGCCAACACCCGCAGATCCTATTGGCACATAGCAAACAGTTGGGTACTCTCCACAACGCTGACCAACGCCGTTCTCTACAACCTGGGATGGACGTGCCTCGGGGATGTCTACAAATGAGGCATCATCCGTTGGTTATTGGTAACCGCCCACTGCGGATCCGCACGGTGGGTGGTGTGGAAGGGGCTGACGGATAAAACCGCTACCCCTATCCGATTACTCAAAAAGTTTAAGAAGCCAAGGCACGATGGCAGGGGCTGCAAAAGCTGTAAATAAGCCCGTAAGCCCCATAGAGAGACCGGAAAAGGCTCCCGTGTCTCGATTCATTTGAAAGGCTGTGGCTGTGCCTACGCCGTGCGCTGCTAAGCCAATTGCAAAGCCTCGAGTCGCATCGTTTTTCTCTCGAAGCAACGCCAGAATGCCTCGACACATCAATGCGCCGACCACGCCGGTTATCACCACAAGTGCGGCAGTAAGTTCCGGTACGCCTCCTAAGTTTTTGCTTACCCCCATGGCAATCGGAACTGTGACGCTCTTGGGGGCCAGAGAAATCATGGTCTCCGGAGATGCGCCAAGCGCTCCGGCAATCAGGACTGCAGACACGATGGCAACAGTGCCGCCGCTTACGAGACCGCACAAAAGCGGTAGCCACATTTTCGCAAGGCGCAACCTTTGTTCATAGAGAGGTACGGCTAATGCAACGGTGGCTGGCCCCAATAAAAAGTTGATGTGCTGTCCGCCTTGCATGTACGTCTTGTACGGCGTCCCGGTGACGAGAAGAATCAAGGCGAGGACAACAATAGCTACGAGAAGCGGCGTGAAAATCGTTTTATAGCCGCTTTTCTTGTATATCCACATGCCGAAGGCGTAGACCAGAAGCGTCAAACAAAGCCACAGCGCCGGTTCTGCAAAGAGTTGGTCGCGCGTATGCGCAAGCTGAGAGATGATGCTTTCCCACATGTTGAGAGGCTCCAGTTACTTGATATGCTTGATTTTCATGACAAGCCTTGTGACAAGTACGGTCGTTGCCATGGCGAGAATTGAAGAGACAATGATCGAAGCGCCAATCGGCAGCCATTCATTGATGAGAACGGAACTGTATTCGATGATGCCAACTCCGGCGGGAACGAACAACAAAGCAAAGTGCGCCAAGAGTACATTGACAACAGGAAGCGTTTTCTCAAGTAGGCCATTGACAGTCATCAAGGCGAAGAGAAAAAGCACCATGCCGATGACGGAACCAGGGACTGGAGCCCCTGTTATGGCAGAAATAAAGATGCCGGCAAGTTGGAAGGCGAGTAGCAAAGAAATTGTTAAAATCATAAATGCTGTTCAAAACGGATAATTAGTTGCTGATTCGATAGGATCTTACAATTAGGGTGCGAGATTATAGACGGGGATTCGCAAATTTGGAATGGAATCTGAATGGCATGTTTTGATTGGAGTTTAATAGTGGTTGTGCGAGTGAAATATCCTAAAGTAGCTATCATCGTCCCTGTGTTCAACGGAGCGAATCATTTGCGAGATTGTTTGCTATCGATCAAGAATCAAACATTTGCAAATTTTAAGGTTTTTGTGGCCAATGATGGGTCTGTTGATGATACGGGAGCGGTTGCTCAGGAAATCATAAAGGGAGATGACCGATTTGAGTATCTTTACTATGATAATGCTGGGGTTGGTGCTACTCGGAATAAGGTATTGGATATAATTTTTAAGGAAGGTGGGTTTGAATATATAGCTTTTGTTGATGGTGATGATGTTTTATCTGAGTTTTATTTGGAAAAAATGCTTTATTGCATCTGTTCAAACTCTGCTGATGTGTGTGTTTGTGGATACAGTAGATTTAATGAAAATAATAACTACAGAAAAAAATCCTACCCATCTTTGACTGTGTTTAATGAGTTGGAGTTCATAGATATAATATTTTCTCGGGGAAGGTGGGAAGTTAGTGCTGTTGCAGGTGGAATGGTATGGAAGCAACTGTACAGAGCCGAGGTTTTGCGTGGGGTCAGGTTTCCGATTGAAAGAGATATTGTCGAGGATGAGCTGTTTTGTCTTCGAGTGGCGTTGGTGGCAAAGAAATATGTCTTGTTGCCCGAGGAGTTGTATTTTTACAGGCAAAGATGTTCGCACAGAGTGTTTGATGTCAATTATTTAAAAAGACTTATTGCTGGAAGGGAACGATGTCTTCTGGAAGTGCGCAATAGTTCTGAGTATATTAGAGCTAGAGTGTTTTCTTCATTTTTGAGATTTGTCTTATCTGGGCTGAAATCGGAAGGGTTTGAATTTAACTTGAATGATTATAAGGACTATTACGAGATAGCTCGGCGATTGGGATTTGTGAGACTTAAGGACAGGGTGTTGTTTTGGATGTTTTCTGGTCATCCTGTGTTGTCTGTCGTCTATAAGAACTTGAGAAGAATGTTTAAATCTGTGATTAATTAAAAGTGTTTTGTCAAAAAGGCAGATGTACTTCGTGACGCAGGGAGGGGGCGTTAGGCTGCTGTAAAACAATCAGTTTGCGTAAAATTTCAAATAAATATTTTATGTCATTATGGTTCCAGCGGTCTTATGCCTGTTTTGAATATTTTGCTGCGCAGATGAAAATAAATACTTCGGCTGAGAAATATTTTAGATAGCAAGGAAAACGCAACTTATATAGTATGAAGAACTATGAGTGTAAGCAAAATTTGTGCAAACAGGACCTCAGCACATTAGTTTATTTGTGGTACTAAAGTCCGATTTGCAATAAAAGGGGCTGTAATTAAAATAATATCCTCTTGGGTCAATGCTTTTTCGAAGTTCTTTACTTTAGGTCTTTTAAGTCTCTTCGTAAAATCTTCCCTACAGCCGTTTTAGGTAGTGCTTTGACGAATACAATCGTGCGAGGACACTTGTAGCCGGTCAACCGGGCACGACAATATTTCACGACATCATCACGTGTAAGGGCAGGATCTTTTTTCACAATGACAGCCTTGACGGATTCGCCGACTCGAGGATTCTTGACGCCGACAACGCCGCACTCCAGTACGCCAGGCATGGAGGCAATCACGCTTTCAATTTCGTTGGGATAAACGTTAAGGCCATTGACGATGATGAGATCTTTTTTGCGGTCAGTGATGGATACGCAGCCATTTTGATCCAAGAAGCCCACGTCGCCTGTTCTCAGCCAGCCGTCAACAAATACATTGGCAGTTTCTTCAGGCTTTTCCCAGTAGCCCAACATGACTTGCGGACCTTTGACGCAAATTTCTCCGGTGTGCTCAGCGATGTGCTCCGGATCTGAGCAAAAGCCCAGATCTTTAAATTGTTCACCGCGAATAGAAACAAGGGTGGACGGCAACGGGTAGCCGACAGAACCATCCCAAGGAGAATTCGGGCGGTTGCCGCAAACGCCGGGACTTGTTTCGGTGAGGCCATAGGCTTCAAGAATATGGCAGCCAGTGATCTCAAACCAGCGGTCAGCCACAGTTTTTTGCACTTGTGCGCCGCCGCCAACAGTCATCTTCAAGTTTGTAAATTTATGCGCGCGAAACTCTTTGTTGTTGAGCAATGCGTTAAATAGCGTATTGACGCCGGGAATCACCGAGAAATTCCATTTCTTGATCAGTTCAACTACGCCAGGAATGTCGCGGGGATTGGGAACCATGACCTGCGTGGCGGCTTTCTTGGAAAAGCACAGCGTCGCAGTAAAGCTAAAGATGTGATAAAGCGGCAGAGCAGTCATTGCTACTTCTTTGCCGACTTCAAAAGTTTGACTAATCCAAGTTCCTGTTTGTTCAACATTTGCCAAGACGTTTCTGTGCGTCAACATGGCGCCTTTTGCCACGCCCGTCGTACCTCCCGTGTATTGCAAAAGAGCAACATCGGTATTTTTGAGTGCCACGGGAGTAAAGCCGCTTGTTCTGCCTTTAGCAAGGGCTTGGCGGAAGTTGACATGCCCCGGGAGGTTGAAGCCAGGCACCATTTTCTTCACGTAGCGGACAACCAGGTCTGCAATGACTCGTTTGTGCCAGGGAAGCATGTCGCCGACTTTGGTTGTGATGATGTGCTCAATGGGAGTTTCGCTTAACGTGTTTTGAAGCGTTTTTGCGAAGTTTTCAATGATGATGATGGCCTTTGAGCCGCTGTCGGCCAGCTGGTGGCCGAGTTCATGAGATGTGTAAAGCGGATTGACGTTGACGGCGATCATGCCGGCGCGAAGAATGCCCAGAAGCGAAATAATGTACTGTAGGAGGTTGGGCATCATCAAAGCAACGCGATCGCCAGGCTTTAAATTCGGAAGCGTCTGAAGATATCCGGCAAACTCCTTGGAGAGGCGATTGACGTCGTCATAGGTAATCGCCTGATCCATGCAAACGAAAGCTTTGTTGTTGCCATGCGTCTTTGCTACTTCGTCAAAGAGAGCAGGAATGGAGGCAAACGTATCGGGGTTGATTTCAGCAGGAACCCCTTCGGGGTAGTGGGCAATCCACGGTAAGGTCTTGTTTTGCATAGTTCACTTCAAGACGGTGCGCCGGAAAAAATCCGGTTTATGTAATCGGCCCCGGAAGCTTTCTTGCAGACCGGGGAAGTGTCAGTTTCAAAAGGCGCCTTATTATCTTCTGCGCTGCAGTTTGTCGAGCAAAAGGCAGTGTCTGGCGTAGTCTTTGACGTCCTCATAGTCCGTATAGTCAATCGTAACGCTCGGATCGGTGGGGCCATCAGTGATGCGCATGATGATCTGAATCATAAAGCGCTCGAATCGGTTCCAATTCGGATAGTCTACCTTGCCAGCGAAGCACTTCAAGTCGCGGGGTTTCCAGGGGGAGCGGCTGACAAATCTCTGCAGATAGCGATTTCCTTCTGGAGTTGCCTTGAGCGGCGAGCGGGCCACAACTGTGACATTGAAAAAGCTATTGGGAAGAGAGTCAAGCTCTTGACGATACTTCTCGCAGAATTCCCAGACAATCTTGTTGTAGACGCCGTAGACAATAGGGGAGCCAACGATGACGATGTCGTACTTGCTCCAGTCGACTCCTTCACGTACGCACTCCATCATTTCCATCATGTCGCTGGAGCATCCTTCGTCCTGGATGGTTTGCTGGATGGTGCGCGCAATGCGTGCGGTGTGTCCGGCATGGCTGTAATAGGCCATTAGTACATGTTTCATGTCATCTCCATATTTGTTCTTAGGCAATCACTAGTTTCAACAAGCAAAGCGGTTTTGTCATGCAACTACCTCTGCCCTTTCGGGGCAGTCTGCAGTCATGGTGATTTCCCGAATGATGTTTGGATTTTAGCGGGTTGAAAAGCCTTTCTGCCTTAAGAGCAAGGACACAGTTGCTGACATTGCAGGAACAGTCGTTTAAGGATCAAAAAGAATCTAGCAAAAACAACTGCTAAGCGTTTACAATTGCGCTTTCTTTTTTGGCCGTGCCTTTGGTGCGGCTGTTTGAATTTCATTATTTCGGTTTTTCGCTCTTGGCAGGCGCTATCAAAGGCAAGCGCAAAAATTAGAGCGAACAGGATGTATGGCAAAAGAAGATCTTATTGAAATGTCCGGTCAGGTGCTCGAAGTGCTTCCTGACGCCCGCTACCGCGTCAAGCTCGACAATGGCCACGAGCTCGTTGCGTATACCAACGGAAAGATGCGCAAGCATCACATTCGAATTCTCGCCGGCGACAAAGTTTCGCTTGAGCTTTCCCCCTATGATCTGACGAAGGGACGCATTACGTTCCGTCATATCGAGGGTCGTCCTGCTCAGGCTCCTGCCTCTGCAAATCAGGCCCGCCGCCGCTAATCGGCAGAACCGAGAGCGGCAAGGCGTATTGCCGCACTGCTCTCGTGCGCGAGACGCGTGATTTCTTATTCCTACTCAGAACTGCCTCTGCAAAGAGGTATCCAGCAAGCTCCGTATGACGTTGCAGTCGTTTTGCGCAACGTCAAGGCGGAGCTTCTTCGTTGTTGGGGAGATATTTCAGTTCAGGGCGAGCTTCGTTCATTTAAGGCTTATCCTTCAGGACACATCTATTTTGATCTGAGGGACAGAAAAGAAGATGCGCTTTTGAGCTGCGTGCTTTTTAGGCGCGATGCGCAGCGCCTTGCATTTTCCCCAAAAATCGGCGATCTGGTTGAAATTCGCGGAAATCTCAATGTCTACGAGCCTCGAGGACAGCTCAACTTCATCGCACGTACCATGAAGCCCGCCGGTGCCGGAGACCTGTTTGCGCAGTTTCTGGCGCTTAAGGAAAAGCTTGCAGCCCAAGGACTTTTTGACCAGGAGCGAAAAAAAGAGATTCCTCTTTATCCCTGCGTCATTGGCATCGTTACAAGTCCCGAGGCGGCCGCGCTGCGCGATGCTCTGCGCACACTTGCTCTTAAAGCCCCTTGGGTAAAGGTGATTCTTTATCCGACAAGCGTTCAGGGGGAGGCCGCAGAAGGAGAAATACTCGAAGCTTTGCAGCAGGCTTGTGAAAGACGCGAGGCTGACGTGCTGTTGATCGTTCGCGGAGGCGGCTCCATTGCTGACTTGTGGTGCTTTAACTCAGAAAAAATCGCTCTAAGGCTTGCAGACATGCCGATGCCGGTGATTTCCGGCATCGGACATGAAGTTGACTTTACGATTGCTGATTTTGTGAGCGACGTCCGAGCTGCTACGCCCACGGCTGCGGCTGCGCTTGTCGTTGACGGATGGGTGCATGCCGCTTTGCGTATTCGAGAGCTCTATGACAGACAAAGAGTACTTATGCAAAGGATGCTTGAAGTATCCCGCATGAGGCTCTCAAGAGGGGATCGGCTGCGGTTTGCTTTTCGTGCGCTTCTGTCGCAGGCCAGAGCAAGGCTGGGCAACGTCGGCAACTTTAGGCGCTTGGCATATGCATACCTTGACCGTCTTGCGCAGCAGCTCGACAACCTGCAGGAAGCAAATAGCCGCGCCATGCACCAGCGTTTGGAGGTTCTGCAAAATCGCGTGCAGATTTCTCAGGCGCGGCTATTGGCAAGAAAACCGAATGCAGCGGCGCAAAAAATGAGGCTCGCGCACGCTCAGACAATGCTCTCTCGCGCTGCTTTGCATCAGCTTTACATGAAAAAAGAACGACTTGATTCATTGAACGCACGTCTGCAGACTCTTGATGTGGCAAGCGTGCTCCGGCGGGGGTATTCCCTTGCGTTGAGTGCTGATGGAAAGCCGGTTGCTGATGCTCGTGCACTGACGGCTGGTCAAGAGGTCAGGCTTGTGTTTTCAAAAGGCAGCGCCAGTGCTGAAATCAAGCAGATCAAGCTTTGAAGACGCAGAGCATCTGAGACATCAGAAATTTTGATGCAAGCGGTTTGGGGTTTGCATCAGTCTTTTTTGCAAAGCGTTCTGCTTGTATTTGATCAACGTTCAAACACGGCTAAAACGAAGCTCTTTCGTGTTTGGGTAAAACGGTTCGAAGAGTTTATGATTAGAGACAGGCGTCACGGGATTGTCATGAATTGATCTCGTGCGTCTTCGCAATGTCAACACGTTTGATTCAGGAGAATACCGATGAGCCAGTTTGTTTTACCCAAGCTTAACTACGAGTTGAACGCGCTTGCTCCTGTACTGAGTGAAGAAGCCATGCAGTACCACTATGGCAAGCATCACCAGACGTATATCAATAATCTCAACAACCTCATCAAGGGCACTCAGTACGAGGCCGAATCTCTCAGAGAAATCATCAAAACGAGTCAGGGCCCGATCTTCAACAATGCGGCTCAGGTCTACAACCACGCCTTTTTCTGGCAGTGCTTGACGCCCAATGGCGGCGGAGTTCCGACTGGCGATCTGTTGGCCGCTATTGAAAAGAAGTGGGGATCGTTTGATGGGTTCAAAGAGCAGTTCTGTGCAGAAGCAGCAGCCAATTTCGGCTCTGGCTGGACATGGCTTGTCAAGCGGCTGGACGGCGAGCTCGAAATCTATTCGACCTCGAACGCCGGCACGCCTCTGACTGAACACATGAAGCCTATCCTTGCGATTGATGTTTGGGAACATGCCTACTACATTGATTACCGCAATGATCGCGCAGCCTTCATTCGTGCTTTCTTTGAAAAGCTTGTGAATTGGGATTTTGCACAGCGTCGATTTGCGGGCGAGCCCTGTGATTGCAACTGCAAGGAAGAGGGCGGGTGCTGCTGCGGCTCTTGCGGCGCCTGAGTCTCTTAACGGTTGATGAAAGCCTCCGCGGTTATTTGGCCGCGGTGATTGAAGCGACAAAAAACGAAAACGCGGACTTCTGGAGAGTTCGCGTTTTCGTTTGGAACCTTAGGGTTTCTTGCAGAAATTAGGGTTCAATAAATCCTTAATGACCTGGCCGGTGGATACGTTGTGCCTGGCAAACCAACCGGCATTCATTTCAATAACAAAAAGCGCATGGCCTCTTGAGCGGTGCAGGTTGAGCGTTGCCTTTTTCATAGATTCAATGTTGAGAATGCGACCGCATGGGTCGACAAAGGCGGCGTCTAGATCAATGAGCGTGTTTTTCATCCACATGGCGACGCTTCTGGGTTCGGAAAACACAAAGAGCATGCCGTGGTTGTCAGCAAGGTGTTCGCGGTTCATGAGCCCGGTGCGCTGCTCGATGGCTGTGGAGGCGATTTCAAGTTCAACGCGCTCAGCGCCGATTTCTAGTGTTGTCATGCCCGCAGCAGATGCGGCAGTAGCTATAAGAGACATCAGCGACAGGCCAAAGAGTACTCGTTGAATGAACGATGTCGTCATAGTGAAGACAGGCAAAAATTTCATAGATCGGCCGAGTATACACACGTGAGCTTTTTGGCCGGTCAGAAAAGCGTAGAAGAAAGTGTGCCGAGTCTTTGTCTGTTAAGCTTGTGCCTTCATAAAGAAGAGTCAACGCAAGTCGGCTCCTTAGAGTCTTTAGCTTTCAACACAAAGAAGATGAGTTTTCCCATGCCTGTTGCTTGTAAAAGAACCTTTCTCTCAGCCGTTTGCGCTTTGCTTGTTATTTCAGAAGCGGCGGTTGCAGGTTTTCTGGAAGATGCCGCCGCAACGTTGCCCGGAGGTCTGGCAGCGCCTTCCGAGAGCTTTGCCCAAGCGCAGCTTTCTGGGTTTAAGGAAATTCTTGACAAGGGACGTGATGGCGTGGCTTTCGGCATTTGGACTGAACATCCGGCCTTTGACTACGATAATCGCTCAGAAGAAAATGCACTGCCCTTCGGCGGCGGTCTCGTGCGAACGATGATTGATGAAAAAGGCAATGAGCGCATGCTTTTTGGGCTGGTGTTTGCGGATTCCCACTATTATCCCGAGCCCACCATCGGCTACAGTTGGGTGGCGCGCTGGCCTGTGAGCCAAAAATATCACGTAGGTGCAGGCTACCTGTTGGGGTTGACATTTCGTGAGGACTATCACTGGCTTCCCATTCCGCTGCCTTTGCCGGTTGTCAAAGCGGGTACTGACGATGTCGGCCTTTACATGACATACATTCCGTTTACGAATGTCTTTTTCTTCTACGGCACGGTGGCAACCGACAGCATTGAAAACAGACTGCTGCCGACGTTTGAAGGTTCGCCCTTTGCAAATAAGCTTGAGCTTTATGGCGCCTGGATGCGAGAAAAGACGGACTCTGCCACCGAGCGCGGCTACATGGTGAGTTCTGATGCGGGTTATCTGCTGGGAGCTCGGTATTTTGTCGGCGTGAATTGGGCGCTTGACTTTACATACGGCGAGAGCGATCACGATACGAGGTATCAGGGCAGAACAGACAAAACATTTGAACACACAACCTATTCAGCGGCGCTGCAGTATCACGTCAATTTGGCCGAATCTTTGAGAATGCACGCTGGGCTTGGCATCGGATACGGCAAGTGGGAGCAAAAAGACGGCGGCATTGACGAGGACTCGGTATTTCCTGTTGTGCAGCTCGGCGGTACATGGGCTGTAACGGACCGCATGCGGGTATTGGCCGGCATCAACATGATGTTTCCGCGCTACCACAATGTTGCTCCGCAGGGGGATGTAATGTTTCGCCCCTTCCCTGTGCAAATGTACGTGGGAGCGGGGTTTGCCTTTTGATCAAACGGTTGAGGTCAGAAATTTATTGTTTCTCAACTCATAGAATCGGGCAGGATACAAGGCAAAGTCTGCAGTTTGGTTCAAAGAGGTTTTTCGGCCAGAGCATCGCTGTATTTCTGAGGAAGTATGAGCCAAAGCCGTAAGAGCGAATTCAAAACCTCGTGAGGTGCTAGTGTTTACCCTTCTCTTTTGAATAAAAGTTGCCTCTCGGTGAGAAAAAATGCTGTTGCAGGCGTAATCTAGCGCGTGCAGTCGGCATTGCCGGGCAGAAAGGATTTTGGTCTGTCCGTGCGCGCCAACATGCCGGGACGGCGCACTATTATCCGATCAAATCGCCGTCGCGGCCTTTGTTTTCTCAAGTTGAACAGGCGTGGTTGCCTGTTCGGAAGACAGGGCAGAGGATATAGAAGGGAGTACGAAATGGCTTATGGTGTTGTCAAATGGTTCAATGACGCCAAAGGGTTCGGATTCATCACCCCGGACGATGGCGGCGAGGATCTGTTTGTTCATTTCACCGCGATTGAAATCGAAGGCTTCAAGACGCTCAAAGAAGGTCAGAAAGTGAGTTTTGAAGTGGTTGCCGGCCCAAAAGGCAAGCAGGCAGCGCACGTCAAGCCTGAGAAGTGATTTTTGCAAGAAGGCCGCTTTTTGCGGCTTGTCCAGAAAACGCCGTTTGGAAGAGATCCTTCGAAACGGCGTTTTTTAATTCGACTTGCTTGTTCAAAGTTTGGCGATGAGCTCATCGCTGAATTCTTTGCAGCCAAGTGCGGTAGCGCCGGGCCTAAGACTTGCCAAATCGCCCGTGACGCGGCCAGAGGCAATTTGTTTTTCAACAGCGCCGATGACAAGGTCAGCTGCCCGTGTCCAGCCTAAATGGCGAAGCATCATTTCCATGGAAAGAATCACAGAGCAGGGATTGGCGAGGTTTTTTCCGGCTATGGAAGGAGCGGTGCCGTGCGTGGCTTCAAAAATGGCAATGGCGTCCGACAAGTTGGCGCCGGGAGCAATGCCAATGCCGCCCACCTGAGCGGCGAGCGCATCGCTGATGTAGTCTCCGTTTAAGTTCGGAGCGGCGACGACATCGAAATCCTTTGGAGTCAGAAGAATTTGCTGCAGGAACGCGTCGCAGATGCAGTCCTTGACGACAATGTCTCGCCCTGTGCGGGGGTTTTTGAAGACGCACCAGGGACCATCGTCGATTCGAACAGCTCCGAATTCACGCTGAGCCAACTCGTAGCCCCAGTCGCGGAAGGCGCCCTCGGTGTACTTCATGATGTTCCCTTTGTGTACCATCGTGACGGAAGAACGGTCATTGTCAATGGCGTAGCGAAGGGCTTTGCGCATCAAACGCTGCGTTCCCTCGCGGCTTACGGGCTTGATGCCGATGCCGCTTGTTGCGGGGAAACGGATTTTGGCTACACCCATTTCCTTTTGCAGAAATTCGATGACGCGCTGTGCTTCGGGACTTTGGGCGGGCCATTCGATGCCGGCGTAGATGTCTTCGGTGTTTTCTCTAAAGATCGCCATGTCGACATTTTCAGGGTGCTTGACAGGAGAGGGCGTACCTTCAAAGTAGCGAACAGGCCGCAGGCAGACGTAGAGGTCAAGCCTCTGGCGAAGCGCAACATTGAGGCTTCGAATGCCGCCTCCGACAGGGGTTGTCAATGGACCTTTGAAGCCTACTTTGTAGGTTTTGAAGGCCTCAAAGGTTTCGTTGGCAATCCATGTGTCCGGCCCGTAGATGCGAGTAGCCTTTTCTCCGGCATAAATTTCCATCCAGGCAATCTTTTTTTGTCCTTGATAGGCCTTGTCGACAGCTGCGTCAATGACGCGCATGGCCGCTGGCGTTACATCGGTGCCGATGCCGTCGCCCTCAATATAGGGGATGATGGGAGCGTCGGGAACGATCATATCCGCGTTGCTGGAATATTCAATGGCGCTTCCAAAAGAAGGGATCTGTATGTGATTGAACATCTTGTCGGCATCTCCTAGAGGTTCGTTGCAGCAGTTGTATTGTGGCACGCGCAGACGCGAGGCATTGCGGCGTTGGCCTGTCGGAAAAAGTTTTTTGTCATCGGGTCTGGAAAATTTAGAGGGAATTCTGTAATATGACGCGTCTGATTTTCCCGTGCTTGCGGTTTCCCCGTTTTCCACTGAACCGACGAGCGTCAAGCGGGTTGAAAATCAACAGGAAATATACGGCGGGCTTTCTACTGATTTCAAACAGAGATCGGTTGGGGGCGACTGCCTCGTTTTTTTACTTTACGCAGCCGTTTCGTCAAATGCAGCTCCAACCTGTGTAAAGCGTGAGCGCCATCTCGCGCGAGACGAATCGCGATGCGTTGCATTCATATTAGGTGAGAACAATGAAGACCTTCTCGGCCAAGCCGCTGGAAGTTCAGCGCGACTGGTACGTGGTCGATGGCAGCGATAAGGTGCTCGGCCGCCTTGCAGCCGAAATCGCACTGCGCTTGCGCGGCAAGCACAAGCCCGAATACACGCCGCATGTCGATACGGGCGACTACATCGTCGTGATCAACGCTGACAAGCTCAAGCTGTCTGCTGAAAAAGCAGGCAAGAAGACCTACTACCGCCACACGGGCTATCCTGGCGGCGTGTACTCCACCACCTTTGCAGAAATGCAGGCCAAGCATCCCGGACGTGCTCTGGAAATTGCCGTCAAGGGCATGCTCCCGAAGGGCCGTCTCGGCTACGCCATGATCAAGAAGCTCAAGATCTACGCTGGCGCCGAACACCCGCATACTGCTCAGCAGCCCAAGGTTCTTGACATTTAAGGTGGACAAAGATGATCGGTAACTACAACTACGGCACCGGCCGTCGCAAGAGCTCGGTGGCTCGCGTGTTCATCAAGCGCGGCACGGGCAAGATCGTGATCAATGGTCGTGAACTCAACGACTTTTTTAAGCGCGAAACCGGCCGCATGATCGTCATGCAGCCTCTGCAGCTCACGGACAATGTTGAAACGTTTGACATCATGGTCAACGTGAGCGGCGGCGGCGAATCCGGCCAGGCTGGCGCTGTCCGTCACGGCATTACCCGCGCTCTGATCGACTACGATGCTGGTCTGAAGGCTACGCTGTCGGCTGCCGGCCTCGTAACTCGCGATGCTCGCGAAGTCGAACGCAAGAAGGTTGGTCTGCGCAAGGCCCGCCGCGCCAAGCAGTTCAGCAAGCGCTAATTTTTCAAGCATGCAAATGCGTGTATGCTCTGTTTGCTTTCGGGCGCAGGGCTCGCGCATTTGGTGCGGGAAAAGAAAATCGCCACGCTCGGAAAAGAGTTGTGGCGATTTTTTCATCTTTGAATAAGGTGAAAAAGTGAAAAGCAAGGGAAGGGAGAATCGCAAATGACGCACAGTGAAAAGATCAAAGTCGGCATTGTTGGCGCCACCGGCTATACAGGCGTAGAGCTGCTGCGCATCTTGGTCAAGCATCCGCAGGCAGAGCTTTGCGTGATTACATCAAGAAGCGATGCAGGAAAACCTGTGACCGAGATGTTTGCGTCTTTGCGAGGATATCTGGATGATCTTCGTTTTGCTTCGCCTCAAGAAGCCGATCTTAAGAAGTGCGATGTGGTGTTTTTTGCGACGCCTCACGGCATTGCGATGAGCATGGCTAGAGAGCTTCTCAAGGCCGGCGTCAAGATCATTGATCTCGCGGCGGATTTTCGTTTGAAGGATCAAGACGAGTTCACGCGCTGGTACAAGATTAAGCATGCATGTCCGGATCTTTTGGCCGAAGCTGTCTACGGACAGCCTGAAACCATGAGGGAAAAGCTCAAATCTGCGCGAATTGCGGGCATGGCTGGGTGCTATCCGACTTCCATTGAGCTGGGGCTTTTGCCGTTGATGGAGTATGAAAGAGAGCATCCGGGAACGTTTGATCTGCAAACCATTATTGCCGACAGCAAATCGGGAATTTCTGGCTCGGGAAAA
Source organism: uncultured Duodenibacillus sp. (assembly GCA_944388865.1). Lineage (GTDB taxonomy): Bacteria > Pseudomonadota > Gammaproteobacteria > Burkholderiales > Burkholderiaceae_F > Duodenibacillus. The sequence continues at coordinate 61,014 of CALXKM010000002.1, forward strand.
AAATCCGACGTGAGTTTGATTACGGCAGAGATGGCAGACAACTTTCATGCCTACGGTCTCAAGGGGCATCGGCATCAACCAGAAATTGTCCAGCAGCTGAGGCTTTTAAGCGGCAATGACGCCCTGGACATGACTTTTGTTCCCCACTTGCTTCCTACGATTCGAGGCATTCACTCGACGATTTATGTGCGCTTGAAGGACGCCGCCAATCCGCTTGATTTTCAAAAGCTCTATGACGATCGCTTTGCTGATGAGTACTTTGTAGATGTCATGCCCGCTGGTTCTCATCCCGAAACGCGATCCGTGCGTGGCTCAAACTTTCTGAGGCTTGCCGTGCACAGACCAGGCGGAAAGGATCTCATCGTGGTGCTCGCGGTTGAGGACAACTTGGTCAAGGGAGCAGCTGGACAGGCCGTACAGACCATGAACATCATGTTCGGACTGGATGAAAAGTCCGGACTTGACTGGCCGGCTCTGATCCCCTGAGGCAAAGAAAAGCCCTATATGTTGCATTTCGATGCATTCGGCATTTTGCGCGGGGCAAATTGCAGCTTTAGTTTCCGTATAATCTCACAGATTCGGAGCCTAGAGCCCAAAAAATTTATTTATCAACAAAGAGGTTAGTTGTGTTTTTTATTTCTGACGCATGGGCCCAGACGGCCGATGCAGCCGCCGGCGGCATGAATGGTTTTCTCGTGCAGATCGTTCCGATCATTTTGATTTTCGTTGTGTTCTGGTTCTTCCTGATCCGTCCGCAGCAGAAGCGTCAAAAGGAACATCAGAAAATGTGCGAGGCCCTTGCCAAGGGTGACGAGGTGATTACGGTTGGTGGCCTTGCCGGTCGCATTGCCGATGTGAACGACAAGTACATTGTGATCGAGATCAGCCATGTCAACGACAAGGCCGTGACGATCACGATGCAGCGTGCTGCCGTGCAGACTGTTTTGCCGCGCGGTACCCTGAAGTCGATCTAAGGCTTGTCTATGGAAGCGGGCGCACCCCTAAAAAGGGACGGCGCCCGTTTCGTGTTATGCAAGGGGCGCTTTTTTCTTTTTCAGAAAGAAGCGGCCTTTGTTTGAAGTCGGCTGAAGAGGTGCCTCTTTTAGGCCGCGCGAGCACGACCAATCGCAAAAAGATGGAGCGTGCGTTTTTGCTTTTCTGAGTCCGGGGGCTGGGCCGCAGCGAGTAGCATGAAAGATTTGCTCGGCTTGTCGGGGGCGGGGCCGTTTTTTCATTGACTTGCACCTAAGAACCCGTTTTCGGAGTTTTTTGAATGAACCGATATCCACTTTGGAAGTACATCATGATTGCAATGGTGCTCGTCATTGCCATGGTGTATACGTTGCCCAACTTCTATGGTGAGTCCCCTGCCGTGCAGGTGAGTTCGGCCAAGGCAACCGTCAAGGTCGACGAAGATGTCATGAAGCGCGTTGAAAGCGCCCTGAAGTCGGCCAATCTCACGCCCAACGGCGTTTTCTTCGAACAAGGCGCGCAGCAAAATACGGTGCGCGTGCGTTTTGATCCGACGGCTGCCGAGCAGCAGCTCAAGGCTCAGGCAGTGCTTGAGGCAACGCTAAATCCTGATCGCACCAACCCGAGCTACATCGTCGCTCCGAATTTGGTGCCCAATACGCCGAGCTGGCTTCTCGGCCTGAATGCCTTGCCGATGTATCTCGGCCTTGACTTGCGCGGCGGCGTGCACTTTTTGCTGCAAGTCGACATGCATGCGGCCATTGAAAAGCGCGCCGAAGCAACTGCCGCTGATCTGCGTACGCAGTTTCGTGATCAGCGCATTCGCCACACGGGCATCAGCCGCATCGGCAATGCGGTTGAAATTCGGTTCTCTGATGCACAGGAGCGCGCTCGCGCCAACGATTTGATGCGCTCGACGCAGCCTGATTTGGTGGTGACGGAGTCTGATGCGGGCGGTGCTTATCTTCTGCACGCAGAACTTTCGCAAAACGCCATCAAAAACGTTCAGGATTATTCGCTCAAGCAGAATATTTCTACGCTGCACAACCGTATCAACGAGCTCGGCGTGGCCGAACCTGTGATTGCCCAGCAGGGGGCGGATCGCATCGTGGTGCAACTGCCCGGCGTTCAGGATACGGCAAAGGCCAAAGATATTCTTGGCCGCACGGCAACGCTTGAAGTGCGCATGGTCGACGACTCACCCGAGGCGCTCGCTCAGCTTGCCCAAGGCAATGTTCCCTTTGGCGACGAGCGCTATTTTGATCGCGACGGCAGGCCGATTCTCGTTAAGCGCCGCGTGGTCCTTACCGGCGAAAATTTAAATGATGCGCAGCCTGGCTTTGATTCTCAGACGCAGGAGCCGACGGTCAACCTGACGCTTGATAATCGCGGCGCGCGCATTTTCCGCGACGTCACTCGCGACAATGTCGGCAAGCGCATGGCCATCATCCTGTTTGAAAAAGGTAAGGGCGAAGTTGTGACGGCACCTGTGATCCGTCAAGAGATCGCCGGCGGCCGCGTGCAGATTTCCGGCCGCATGACGACGATGGAAGCGACGGATACGGCGCTTTTGCTTAGAGCCGGTTCTTTGGCTGCTCCGATGGAGATCGTTGAAGAACGTCTGATCGGTCCCTCGCTTGGCGCAGACAACATCGCTGCGGGCTTTAAGTCTACGCTCTACGGCTTTTCGATCGTGGCGATCTTCATGATTCTCTACTATCAGGTCTTCGGCATTGTTTCGGCTCTGAGCCTTTTGTGCAACGTTACCTGCTTGGTTGCATTGCTCTCAATGTTGCAGGCGACGCTGACGCTGCCTGGCATTGCCGCTATCGCTTTGACGCTGGGCATGGCAGTTGACGCAAACGTGCTCATCAATGAGCGCGTGCGTGAAGAGCTCAGAATCGGGCGAACGCCGCAGCTTGCCATTAGCGAAGGCTATGGAATGGCTTTTGCCACAATTCTTGACTCGAACGTCACCAGCTTGATTGCCGGCATTGCGCTGTTGATCTTCGGCTCCGGCCCGGTGCGAGGTTTTGCTGTGGTGCACTGCTTGGGCATTCTGACTTCCATTTTTACGTCGGTGGTTGTTTCGCGCGCCATGATCAATCTCATCTACGGCCGCCAGAAGAAGCTTGCCCGCGTGCATATTGGTCAGGTGTGGAAGCCTGATCCGAGCAAGCAGTAAGAAGGCAGGAGGCACATAAAATGGAGTTTTTCCGCATTCATAAGACGATTCCGTTTATGCGCTACTCGCATATTCTGAATCTGATTTCATTTGTTTCGTTTGCTGTTGCCGTCTACTGGATTTTCTTTCACGGTCTGGCATTTTCGATCGAATTTACGGGCGGCACGCAGGTTGTGGTTCAGTATCCGCAGGCCGCGCCCACAGAACAGATCCGAGAGCAGATCAAGGATAAGCTCGGCATTGAGGCAGCTGTGCAGAACTACGGCACCGCACGCGATGTCATGATTCGCCTGCCGATGAAAGAGGGCGAATCTTCCGGTCAGCAGGCACAGGAATTGATGGATGTGCTGCACGCGACGGAACCGGGCGTCAAGCTCTTAAATAATGAGTTCGTCGGGCCGCAGGTGGGCGAAGAGCTCGCTGCCGACGGCGGCACAGCGTTGCTCCTCGTTGTGATCGGCATCATGATTTATCTGGCTTTCCGGTTTGAGTGGAAGTTTGCCGTTGCGGCCATCATCGCCAATTTGCACGACGTGGTGATCGTGATCGGTATTTTTGCTGTAATGCAATGGGAGTTTTCGCTTCCAGTGCTTGCGGCGGTACTGGCAGTTTTGGGCTACTCAGTCAACGAATCCGTGATTATTTTCGACCGTGTTCGCGAGCATTTCAGAAAGATGCGTCGTGCGGATTCTATTGAAATCATCAACTCGGCTATCACGGCAACGATTTCCAGAACGGTGATCACGCACTCGTCTACGTTGGCGATGACGCTGTCGATGTTCTTCTTCGGCGGTCCCGCGCTGCACCACTTTTCACTGGCGCTTACCATCGGCATTTTGCTTGGCGTCTATTCGTCTGTGTTTGTGGCTGCGGCTATTGCGCTTTATCTTGGCGTAAAGCGTGAAGACTTGGTCAAGCCCGTCAAGAAGGATGTGCAGGAAATGGTGCCGTAGTCGGTTTCGGCTGCGCACCGAATTGTTCGCAGGGGCGTAATGTGCGTCATGCCCCTGCAGCAAATAAGAAACCCCTTCGTCATTTGGCGAGGGGGTTTCTCTAAAAAGCGCTAAAACTGCGCTTCTGGGTAGAGCTTTAAAAGAACTGAGCGCACGACATTGTCAAATTCTTTAGGAAGCGTTTTGGCCTCGGGCTTCATTTCATTTAGTACTTCATCTACGGCGGTTCGCCAAAACGGCGGATATTCGCTTTCAACCCAGTTGCCGCGTCCGCGTCCAAAGTGCGCGATGGCCAAATAAAGCAAGACGGCATCAATAAAGAAATTCTTAATTGCTTCGTCCGACCAGGTGACGACGATGCCTGAGGCGTCTTTTTTATGGTTGTAGGCAAGTGCAATGCCTGCACCTCCCAGGGCGCCGACAACGCTGCCGATGAGTGTTCCTAGCCCCATTGAAAGACCGCCTGTGGCCAGATCCGTGGCCAGTCCCCCAGCTGCGCCCGTGCCAATGGCGCCCGCCACGGCGGCGCCGCGCGGATCAACAGGATTGGTGACATGCCAGTCCGTTTGCATGCGCTGCAAAATTTCCTTGCGTATGCCTTTGCCTTTAAGACCGTTGGAGACGATGAGCTTGTCGGTCAGTGCACAGAAGTCGTCTGTGGCGCGCGCCGACAAAGCTGTCTGGGCAGCTTCTGCCGGGTCGTGAATGTTTTCGTTTTTGACAAGTCCCAGTCGTTTGCCGAAAAATTTAATCTGATCAATCATTTTGGGCGTCGGCGCAACTTCGCGCTCGCCAATGATTTTCTCAAGATAAAAACCCAGCGCCTGAATGCTTGAAGCATACGCTGCTCGGCGCTGCCGCGACCAGGTTTGCCGTACAGATTCAAAAGAAGAGGAAAGCTCTTCGGGCAAGGCCTTGCCGATAGCATCAAAAAGCGTGAATTCCTGCACCCAGCACCGGGCAAATGCATCCATTGAAAGCACGCCGTGCACGATGGGATACTCCCGCATCGCTTTGGACCAGCGTTCAACTTCGGCTTTTTCGGCCTCTGGCGGCCGAGGTTGTCCGATTTGGTTTAAAAGCACGATGACGGGCTTTCCGATCCACTCGAGGATGTTCATTTCTGCACGCACATAGGGCGCCGTTTCGGGAAGCTCGGCTGCGTTGACAAGATAAAGAACAACGCTGGAGGTTTCTTTGACGTGCTTAAGAGCTTTTTGATTGAGCCACTGCGTCTTGTTGGCCATGCGGTCCCAGACTTCGGACAAAAACCAACCCACGGGATTAGAGCGCCCCTGCAGACGCTTTGCAAGCGCAACGGAATTGCCGAAGCCGGGCGTGTCCCAAAGAATGAGCTCTCCGCCTTCAGGGGTACGCGCAAGCACATAGTCATCCGTGGTCTCGGTGACATGCGCGCGGTCTGCAACTTCTCCAATGTCGCGCGAAAGCAGTGTTCTGGCAAGCGTTGTTTTGCCGATATTGGTGTGACTCACCAGGCTTAAGTGGATGCGAAGCGGATCAATGGACATCAGGATTTATCCTCGGCGAAAACAGGTTTCACGACAAGTGCTGCGCCCTGAGCTGTTTTCGGCGCAGCCCATGTGCGCAGAGTTTTTACAGCTTCAAGCTGGCTTTGCGCAGCATTGGTAATGACGAAAAGTTTGGTTTGTCTGGCTTTGACGAAATCATCCCACAGGGCTTCTCTTTCCTTGATGCGGTCAGGAAGCTGCGAAAAGTGATCTGAAAACTCAGCCAGATCAAGAAGTGCGGCAAACACTGCGTCTTGAGATGCTTCACAGGCAGCTTTGAGTTTTTCGATCACAACGCCATGGGTGTCGACTTCAGGCGTCTGGGTGCCGTCAAGCCACAAAAGAACGACAGTTTTGCGCGGTGCAGGGGCGCTGATTTCAGGCGCGGGCGCCTGCATGTCGTCAAAGTCCATGCTGAAGACGGTTGAATCCGCTTCAAGACCCCAGTACCTGCGAATATTGACCACGGTTTGGGGGCGATGCGGACGCTCGACGCTTGAACTCACGATCAGAAGCTGACCTAAAGCGGCATCCTCGGCGCATTGCGTGAGAATTTTTTCAAAGTACGGATCGTTGATCTCAACGCAAACGTGATTGCGAAAGCGCTTGATGCGCCAGGTGTCAAAAAGAACAAAGGCAAGGCGCGGGATGATCACGGCGATGACCATCAAAAGCATCATGCGAATCAACCAGGGGGCTGCCGAAGGTGCGCTTTGCAGGTAGGGAAGATTGTCGGCGCGCATCTCGGAGACTTGCGCGAGATCAGGCATTGCGGGCAGTCCCGCAACGCTGGGAATCAACCCATAGGTGTAATCCAGAAATTTTTTGACTGCCGAGGGATTTTCCGCCAGCCAGGTGCTTTCCCATCCTGCCCAATAGGAGGTGCCGAAACCGCGTACAAGCAAACTCGTGATTAGTCCCAGCGCAAAAGCAATGGCAGCCAGATGCAGCACACGGGCAACATGCATGCGCACAAGCGGTGCGGCAATGCCGCTCCACTGCGTATAGAAAAAGCTCTTGAAGCCCTTTTTGAAGCTGAAGGTGGAAAATGCGCTTTTTTCCACAAATGAAGTCAAAAAGGATCGAAGCGGAAGGCCGAATCTGTCTTTGCTATTGCCGAGAATTCCTAGGGCGCATAAAAAAAGCACAACATAGACAGCTATGTTCCAGACGATGACTGTCCAAAATGGAGGCGAAAGCAGATTGACGAGGTGTTCGGGACTGGCGATGCGGTCCGTGAGCGCGCCCAGAACGAAGGCAGCCAGAATAAAAACAGGTGCCAGCAAAAGGGGAAAACGAGCTTTGGTGCCAACAGTCGTTTGTACACCCCTTTTTGCTGCCTCGCTTAGGACAAGGCGCGCACGCTCGACAAGCATGCGGGCTGCATCGGCATTTTCTCCTAAAGCATGTGCGGCACGCAGGCTGACGCTTTCCGCATCAGCTTGAGTCCATTTTGCGGATTTGTCGCCCGAAGACTCCAAGGCACGAGCAAGCAAGACAAGCTTGGCTTGCTCAAGCGTAATAGTCATGCTCGGTTTTTGTTTGCGTCCCAGTCCCATGATTTTTTTCTAAGAGAGATTCTTCTCACGGAATCAATTCTAGGAGATTTGGCTGCTGCAGCTAAATTTTGCCTTTGCTGCTTTAGCCTCAGAAACGGCTTTAGCGAGTTCTCTTGTGGCAAAACCAGGATCAGACTGCCCGCAGATGGCCGAGACGACAGCTAAACCGTCGGCGCCAGCATTGATGAGGTCTGCGGCCATTGCAGCCTTGACGCTGCCGATGGCGACAACAGGGCAAGGTTTGCGCAAAGCAAGCGAAGCAAAGCCTTCAATGCCAAGCTGGGGGGCCGCGTCTGTTTTGGTTGCCGTGTTGTAAATGGGGCCGATGCCTAGGTGATCGACAAGATTTACATCGACAGCCTCAAGCTCCTTAGCGTTGGAAACAGAAAGTCCAAGCAGCCGTTTGCCGCCAATAACGGCGCGGGCATCAGCTGGCGTTAGATCATTCTGGCCAATGTGCAGGCCGTCGGCATTGACCGCGGCGCAGACGTCTGCGTGATCATTGATGATCAAGGGAACATGAAGGGGCGCAAGCCGCGCTTTAAGTTCTCGTGCGCATTCGGCGAGCGCACGCTTCTTCCACTTGGGAGCGCGCAGCTGCACGACGGTTGCTCTGTTTTGCGCTGCGGCAAGAGCCGTGTCGATCATCCCCTGAAAGCCGCCGCACAGTTCAGGATCAAGCACTAGATATACCGAAAGGTCAATCGCGTGCATCTTAATAAAAGTCCTTGGCCTGAATGAGGTTGAGCGCATCAATGTAGGCGACTTTGAAGCTTCCTGGACCGCTGGCAACGCTTGCAGCCTGATGTGCCGCAAGTTTTGCCAAGGCGCAGGCCGAGGCTGCAGCTTGAAGGGGATGTTCGGTTTGAGCAAGGAAAGCGGCGACCATGGCCGACAGCGAACATCCTGTTCCCACGACCATGGTGGTCTTTCGAGAACCGCCGGAAACCGACAGAATTTCCTTGCCGTCAGTGATGTAGTCCGTCTCCCCCGTGACGCAGACAATGGCGCCAGTTTTGCGGGCCAAGGCAAGAGCGGCATCAATGGCTGATTCGCTCGAGTCAGTGCTGTCAACGCCTTTTCCGCCCTGACCAAAGCCTGCGAGTGCTTTGATTTCCGACGCATTGGCTCTGATGGCAGTGGGGTTGAGAGCAATCAATCCGTTGATCATCTGATCGCGCCAGGCAATCACCCCGGCAGCCACGGGATCAAGCACCCAGGGAACATGGTTTTTGACAGCAGACTTCACTGCAAGGTGCATGGCCTGAAGCGTCTCTTGACGAGGGGTGCCGATATTGATGGAAAGAGCAGAAGCAAGCGCAGCAAAATGCGAAGCTTCCTCAGGCGCAACGACCATGGCCGGGGAGGCGCCCACTGCAAGAAGTACATTGGCGGTGATTTCCTGCACGACGTCGTTGGTGATGCAGTGCACGAGGGGCGCAACTTGACGCACGTGAAAAAGATGAGCGGCTGCAGTCTCGGGATGCAGAGGCGTGATGCTGTAATTGGACATTTTTATGATGTTCGAGAAAAGTTTTAAGGAGGCAAACAGCAAAAAACTTATGGATGATCCGGTGCAAGCACTTGGGTAATGAAGTCAAACTCAGAAGCCTCAACCGGAGTGATGGAAAGACGGTTGCCTCGTGTGAGCACGCGCATGTTGGCCGTTTGCGGGTGCTGCCTTAAGTCGGCAAGCGAAATGAGCGGCACAGGGCGCAAAGCCTCAACATCAACGGCAAGCCACCGTGGTGCCTCCGGCGTGCTCTTAGGGTCAAAATATTCGCTTTGCGCGTCAAACTGCAGCCGGTCCGGATAGGCCTCTGAGGCAATGCGTGCAACACCGACGATGCCAGGCTCTTTGCAGCTTGAGTGGTAAAACAGCACGCCGTCGCCGACAGACATTTCATCGCGCATGAAGTTGCGCGCCTGATAGTTTCTGATGCCCCACCAATCGACAGTTCGATTCGGGCGCTTCATCACGTCGTCGAAGCTGCACTCCGACGGCTCGGTTTTCATGAGCCAGTAACGCATGGGCAAAGAGAAAGCTTTACAAAAAAGACAAAATAAATCCCTGTGTGTTTCCGGCTACGTTGCCTGAACCGAGAGTCCAGGGTGGCCGCGGCTGGAGCGGAAATCGGATCGGACAAACGCGTGCCCGATGCACTATCGGCTCTCTAGCTGAGCAGCCTTGCACACAGTGCATAGGTTAGGAACATTGGAGCCTTGAATTGAAACAGCACAGGGCAAGTCCATTATACGTTTTCGGCTGCGTGGTCGACGCAGCCGAAAGGGAAAAAGCGAGCTTCAAGAGAAACATCAATCCAGCGCAGGAGTAAGCGCTTCATCGCACTTCATGCGCAACGCCGCCACGCGCGAAATCGTCGTTGCATCAACAGGAATTTGTCCCAGACGGCCGGTGATGGAATCAAAGGCAATCTGAAGCGAGGCCATGACGGCCACGCGTTCTGCGGTGAGTGCTCGATTGGCGCCGCGCACTTGAGCGGCGCGCGTGTTGATGAGTTCGGCTGCCTCCTTGAGAGGTTCGACATCATCGTCGGAGACGTCAAACGGATATTCGCGGTCCATGATGGTAAGCGTAAGACGAGGCATGCTCTCGGGCTCCTGAGAATTTGATGGTCAAAGATGAAGAATTAGGCGTTCTCAACGGTAAGGCTTGCGACAAGAGCGTCAATGCGGGCGCGCACCGCCTGAGATTCTTCTTCAAGAAGATCGACAGCGGCCGTCTTGTCAGCAAGCTGCGTCTTGAGGCTTTCGTTTTCCTGCTTGAGCTCGTTGTAGGCCTGCACGAGACGGGCGACGGAGCTTTCGAGTTTGTCGAGTTGTTCGTTCATGATGGTGATCCTTTCTGTGCTGAAAAAATGATTGGCGGCTGGCCGCATGCGGCCAAGTCCCGTAGATTAGCTCAGTCCGAGGACATCGGACATGTTGTAGAGTCCTTTATTTCTTTTCAAAATGAAACGTGCCGCTTCAAGCGAGCCTTGTGCGTATCCTGCACGAGAACCCGATTTGTGACTGATTTCAATGCGCTCACCCGTGCCGGCAAAGATGACCGTATGGTCGCCTACCACATCGCCTCCGCGCAAAGCGGCAAAACCGATGGCGCCGGGCTTTCTTTCTCCGGTGTGTCCCTGACGGCTCAAAAGAGCAACTTCTTCGAACTTCTGCCCGCGTGCTCGGGCAACGCGCCGCCCCATTTCAAGCGCGGTGCCTGAGGGCGCATCAACTTTATGCTTGTGATGCATTTCAACGATTTCACAGTCGTAGTCGGCCAAAAGCTTGGCGGCAGCCGCAATGAGCTCAAAGGCGGCATTGACGCCTACGCTCATGTTGGGCGCAAAAACAATTGGAATGCTTTGGGCCGCACGTTCAATGGCTGCGATGCCGTCGGCGTCAAAGCCGGTCGTCCCAATGACCATGCCTTTACCGAATCGGGCGCAGGCATCAAGATAGGTCAATGTTCCAGCAGGACGCGTAAAGTCAATGAGAACATCGCAATCCTGAAGAACTTTGATATTGGAGCTGATTTTGACGCCTGTGGCTTTCCCGATGAATGCGCCGGCATCGCTGCCCACGGCGGCATCCCCTTCCGGGCAAAGCGCTGCAGCAAGCTCAAGGTCCTGGGATTGAAGAACAGCTTCAATGAGCATTTTGCCCATGCGGCCGGTTGCTCCGGAAACGGCAATCTTTGTCATCATTCATCCTCATCCTTTTCAGGGACGATCAAGGGCTTGATTTTGAAATCAGTTTCTTGACCGAGGATCATTTCATCGGCCTGCTTTTCTGTGGGAAGAGGGTCGTGATCAATGGCCGTCAGACGATCCTGATCGTCAAAGGTGAGCGTCACCTTGCGGCTTTCAATATCCCCGTAGCGAGGGTTGGAGTAATAGGTGTAGTCCCAGCGGTGAGTATGGAACTGACTTTGCACCAAGGGTTCTCCCATCAAAAAGAGAACTTGCTGGCGGCTCATGCCGACCTGCAGCTGCTGGATCATTTCCTCTGTGACGAGGTTGCCTTGGTGAACATCGGGGCGGTAGATGTAGCTATTGAAGCTGCAGCCGGAAAGTCCGGCAACAGCAAGTCCAAAAACGGCGCAAACCGCAAAAGGGCGAAGGTTCATAAGTAAGCAAAAAAGATCCTGGATTGACTCGAAGGCAATCCATTGGGTTTGAGTTGCCGTTATGATAACGGGTATTGATCAGAAATGAATGCCTCATCTGCAGGCAGCGGGAGATTTTCGTGAATAAGCTCATGGCCGGGCATGAACCCGAACAAGATCTGAAGAATGCCGGATTAAAGGCTACGGTGCCGCGCATGCGCATTCTTGAAATTTTCCAGAAGGCACAAGAAAGCGAGACGCAGCGGCATCTGAGCGCTGAAGACATCTACAAGCAGCTTGTTTCTGAAAACGTAGACATCGGGCTTGCGACGGTCTATCGCGTGCTTACTCAGTTTGAGGCAGCAGGCATCATCATGCGCCACTATTTCGGCAACGATCGCGCAACCTATGAGATGGACGACGGTCAGCACCATGATCATATCGTCTGCACGCGTTGCGGCCGCGTGGAAGAGTTTGTCGACAAGGAAATTGAAAAGCGCCAGAAGATGATCGCCGAGCAGCTGGGCTTTGAGCTTGAAGGTCATGCGCTTTCCATGTACGGTATCTGTTCGGATTGCCGCAAGAAAAAGCTCGAGCAAAAATAAAAAAAATCTATCTCGGTTGAGCACGTAAATGCTCAGCACAACGAACCCCGGCCTTTTGCGAGACCGGGGTCGTTTGACAAAAGAAGACTCAGAGTCGATCAGTCTGCCACTTGGGGGCTGACGCCCACGCTGTGAAAGCCCGCATCAACATAAGCAATATTGCCCGTGATGCCGCTTGCAAGATCTGAAAGCAGGAACGCAGCCGTATTGCCCACTTCTTCAATTGTCACCGTGCGGCGCAGCGGCGCATTTGCGTCCATAAAGGAGAGAATCTTCGAAAAGTCCTGAATGCCTGAGGCGGCAAGCGTGCGGATGGGACCGGAGCTGATGGCATTGACGCGAATGCCCCTAGGGCCGAGGCTGCCTGCGAGATAGCGCGTGGCCGACTCCAGAGCGGCCTTGCACAAGCCCATCGTGTTGTAATTGGGAACCGTGCGTTCGCTTCCAATGTAGGTAAGGGCAAGCATGGATGCCTTGCGGCCTTCCATCAAAGGCAAAGCCGCCTTGGCAAGAGCGGGGTAGGAATAGGCCGAGATGTCCATTGCCGTCTGGAAGGCTTCACGTGAAATGCCTTCGAGAAAGTCGCCCGCAATGCACTGGCGCGGGGCAAAGCCGATGGAGTGCACGAAGCCGTCAAGACCTCCCCAGCGCTCACGCAGTTCGCCGAAAACTGCGTTGATCTGATCGTCCTTGGAGACATCCATTTCAAGGCAGATGTCGCTGCCGAACTCCTGAGCAAAAGCATAAACGCGGTCATGAAAGCGTTCGCCGACATAAGTAAATGCGAGTTCGGCGCCTTCGCGACGGCACGCTTGCGCGATGCCGTAGGCAATGGAGCGATTCGACAAAACGCCGGTGATGAGAAGTTTTTTACCTTGCAGGAAACCCATAGTGATCTTCCTTTCTTGTTAATAGTTGGGTCTACCGGATTTTCAGACGTTGACCAATAGAGATGCGCGTCGTGCGCAAGTTGTTCAATACGCGTACTTTCGTAACGCTGGTGCCGTAGCGGCGGGCAATTGAAGAAAGAGTCTCGCCGCGGCGCACGACATGCACGTTCTTGCCCGCAGCCAGCCTGGGCTGGGCCTTGGGAGGAATCACAAGCACCAGACGCTGACCGATGCGAAGTCTGGAGGTTCGCAGGTTGTTTGTCTTGCGTATGGAGCGCTGCGTAATGCCGTACTTTAGCGCAATGCCGTAAATCGTGTCGCCTCGGCGCACGCGATAAACAACGCGCCGAGTCTCCGGAGGCGAGAGCTTGACGCGGGCGTTGAGCTCTTCTTGCGCGATTTCCGGGGCCATGCGGCCGTTGGCGTCAACAAGAAGTGCTGAGCCGGCAAGAACGCGTCTTCCTTTGGGAATGCCGTTGATGCGACGAAGTTCTTCTTCGGTCATGCCGGTTTTTTGGGCGATGTCGGCAAGAGTTTCCTTATCTTTGACGTGGTAGAGGATCCAACTGGACAACGGCTTTCCTGTGCTCATCCAGCTCGCTAGATTGTCAAGAAAAATTTCCACATTCTCGCGCGGCAGCAAGATGCTTGAATTGTGGCTGGCCACGATAACCGGCAAGTTGAATCCAGGGTTGAGAAGCCTGAATTCTTCTTCGTCCATTTCCGCGAGCGCCGCAGCTGTCTTCATGTCAATGTCGCGGCTTTTTGTCACGCGCACAAAGTAGGGTTCATTGTCGATTGAAGGCAGAGTAATGCCGTATTTTTCGGGATCGGCCACAATGCGTTTGATCGCCTCTAGTCTAGGTACGTAGTAAGCTGTTTCGCGCGGCATGCGCAGATTTGAATAGGTTGCCGGACGGTGACGGGCTTTGTTGCGGCGAATTGCTCGAGAGACGCTGCCTTCGCCCCAGTTGTAGGCAGCAAGCGCAAGCTGCCAGTCGCCAAACGTGGCATGAAGCTGCTGCAGATAGTCCAGTGCGGCTCGCGTGCTTTCCAATACATCGCGCCTTTCGTCTTTCCAGAAGTTTTGCTGCAAGGAAAAGATATTTCCCGTTGCCGGCATGAATTGCCAAAGTCCAGCGGCTTTGGCGTGAGAAAGTGCTTCCGGCTGAAAAGCGCTTTCAACAAACGGCAGAAGCGCAAGCTCCGTGGGCAAGCCGCGCTTTTCGATTTCTTCGACAATGTGATAGAGGTATTTGCCTGCACGGTCAAAGGTGCGCTCAATATTGCGCGGGTTGCGCGAGTAGGAGCGAATGGACTGCGTGACGCGCCGGTTGTTGAGCGCAGGCATGGCAAAGCCTCGCCGGATGCGGTCCCAAATGTCAACGGGCGGGGAAACTTCGGCTTCAGTTGCCGGCAGGTCGTCGGCAGCCCGTGCTTCAGCTGCGGCTTGCGCAGGCGTGATTTCTGCAGAGGCCGCAGGCGCTATGAGGCAAAGCCAAGAGAGCCAGACGAAAACAGCTTTGCACAGATGACGCATGAGAGGTGTTGAGCCGAAAGAAAATGCGGATGAAACTGTGTTACGCGGGGCATTGTAGCTTGAAAGAACAATGTTTCGAAGTTCGCTGAGCGTTTTTTCAACTGATGACAAAAGTGTGCGCTGATTTTTGTCTATGAAAAACAGCTGAAAAGGTGCCGTGGAAACGATATGGAGGGAAATCCTGTAGAGCGTGAAAAATGTCAATCAAATCAATGTCTAAATGCTAGGATCAACAAGCAAGACATACTGCTGTGCTCAATTTTTTGAGGAGGTTGAGGATGTTTTCTAGACGCGAATTTTTGATGGCCGCCGGCGCTTTGAGCCTTATGCCGTTTGCTGCTTCGGCTGCCGACAAGGGCTTTCTGGATTTAATTTCAAACATCAAGGATCGCTCTGAGCGTGAATACTTTGAGAGACACCGCGACGATGCCCGTTGGGACGGCAAGTACTACTATGACCGCAAGACGAACAAGCGCTATTCGCGCGATGCTTGGCGCAAAGAACTCAGCCGTCGCCATCAGGATGAAAAACGCCGTGGCGCTCGTCCCGGCAAGCCAGAGCCTCGTCGCGAGCGTGATGATCGCAAGAATCCTCCTCGTCGCAAGCCGGATCCCAGGAAGGGACCAGATCGTCGTGATGACCGCAGAGAGCACAGGCCCGGCCGCTAAGGTGCAGTCAAGACAGTAGAAGCAAAGGAGTTCTGCCAGCCGCCGCACTGGTTCCGCCAACAGGCTTTTAAAGGACGGTGCGGGCGGCTTTTTCGTTCTTAGTCAAGTCATGGTTTGATAAACTTGCGGCTTCTCTGAGACAGGTTGCAAAAAGGCTCAAAGGCGCACTTTTTGGTTCGCTTGCGCAGATCATCGGCATTTGATTTGATGAAAGATTTCGCGGCGGCTGTCTTTTTTCCTCTCTTTTTTATTTCCTATACTTTTTACGGAACCTTCGATGGCTCAGTACGTCATGACTATGAACCGCGTGGGAAAGGTTGTTCCTCCCAAGCGGCAGATTCTCAAGGACATCTCTCTGTCATTTTTTCCCGGCGCCAAGATCGGCGTACTTGGTTTAAATGGTGCAGGCAAATCGACTTTATTGAAAATCATGGCAGGAGTCGATACCGATATCGAAGGGGAGATTATTTGGCAGACAGGCTTAAAAATCGGTTATCTGCCGCAGGAACCTCAGCTTGATCCCAACGCCACAGTGCGCAAATGCGTTGAAGAAGGCATGGGCGAGGTGATGCAGGCGCAGGCTAAGCTCGATGAGGTCTATGCGGCCTATGCAGAGCCCGATGCTGACTTTGATGCGCTTGCTGCAGAGCAGGCGCGGCTTGAGGCAATTATCGCCGCAGCTGGAACCGATGCTTCAACGCAGATGGAAATTGCCGCTGACGCGCTGCGCCTGCCGCCTTGGGAAGCCAAAATCGAGCATCTCTCAGGCGGCGAAAAACGCCGCGTGGCGCTTTGCCGTCTGCTGTTGTCGCGCCCTGATATGCTTCTTCTTGATGAGCCTACGAACCATCTTGATGCTGAGAGCGTGGAGTGGCTTGAGCAGTTCCTGCATCGCTTCCCAGGCACCGTTGTGGCAGTGACGCATGATCGCTACTTTTTAGATAACGCTGCCGAGTGGATCCTTGAGCTTGACAGAGGTGAGGGTATTCCCTGGAAGGGCAATTACTCTTCGTGGCTCGAGCAGAAAGAAAAGCGCCTGGAGATGGAAAAGCGCCAGCAGGAATCTCGTGCCAAGGCCATTCGCCATGAGCTCGAATGGGTGCGCCAGAATCCCAAGGGGCGCCAAGCCAAGGCGAAGGCGCGTTTGAATCGTTTTGAGGAGCTCTCAAGCTATGAGTATCAGCGCCGTAATGAAACCAATGAGATCTTTATTCCTGTTGCAGAGCGACTGGGCAATAAAGTCATTGAGTTTCATCACGTCTCCAAGGGCTTTGGCGACAGACTTCTGATTGACGATCTGTCCTTTACTGTTCCGCCCGGGGCAATCGTGGGCGTCATTGGCCCCAATGGCGCTGGCAAGTCAACGCTCTTTAAGATGATCGCAGGTAAAGAGCAGCCCGACAGCGGCGAGATTGTGCTGGGCGAGACGGTGCGGCTGGCTGCCGTTGCGCAGATGCGCGACTCGTTGCCAAACGACAAGACGGTGTTTGAGGCGATCTCAGGAGGCCTTGACATTTTGCAAGTCGGCAAATTTGAGATGCCTTCACGCGCTTATCTTGGGCGTTTTAATTTCAAGGGCGGCGACCAGCAAAAACTTGTAGGTGTTCTCTCGGGCGGCGAGCGCGGTCGTTTGCATTTGGCAGCAACGCTTCTTAAGGGCGGCAATGTGCTTCTTTTGGACGAACCGTCAAATGATTTGGATGTAGAGACGCTTCGCGCTCTTGAAGAATCGCTTCTTGAGTTTGCCGGATGCGCTCTCGTGACCTCTCACGATCGTTGGTTCCTCGATAGAATCGCCACCCATATTCTCGCTTTTGAGGGCGACAGCAAGGTGGTGTTTTTCGACGGCAACTACAACGAGTATGAGGCCGACAAGCGCAAGCGTCTCGGTGAGGAGGCGGCGCGTCCGCACCGCCTGCGCTTTAAGCCTTTGAAGCATTAAGTCTCAGGCGTTTAGTCGTCTTTTACAGCGTCATCAAAGGGAATCCGAATGGATTCCCTTTGGCGCAAGAATTTGTTCTCAAAAGATCCGTCGCTTCATGTCAGCCAACTTCGTTCATCTTCGCTTTCATTCCGAGTATTCCATCACTGATGGAATTGTGCGTCTTGATCCCATTCTTGAAGCAGTTGCCGCGCAGGGCGGAGTTGCGTTGGGATTGACGGATTCGATGAACATTTTCGGCGGCCTGCGCTTTTATTCACATGCGATTGCCGATGGCATCAAGCCGATTCTGGGTTGCGATTTATGGATTACGAATCTCAACGCCAAGGATCGAGATAAGCCCTACAGGCTCACGATCTATTGTCAAAATCATGAAGGGTACTTGTCGCTGTGCGAACTTCTTTCGCGCAGCTGGATGCTCAATCAATATCTAGGACGCGGCGAAGTCAGGCTGGACTGGCTGACGCCGGAAAACTGCCGGGGCCTGATCTGTCTCTCGGGCGGCCCTCGCGGAATTGTTGAGCGCCACGTGATGGGAAAAAAGCTCGATGAAGCCGAAGAAATCACGCAAAAGCTTCTGGCGGCGTTTCCTGGGCGCTTTTACATCGATTTGCAGCGAGCAGGACGCAAGAATGACGAGGCTGTTGCCTCAAGAATGGCTGGATTTGCGGTCAAGCACAACATTCCTGTTGTGGCCACGCATCCCATTCAGTTTCTGAAAAAGGAAGACTTCACTGCGCATGAAGTGCGCTGCTGCATTGCGAGCGGTCACGTTCTTGCGGATCCCAGAAGACCTAAGGATTTTTCACCGGAGCAGTATCTCAAGACCGAAGAGGAGATGCGCGAGCTCTTTGCCGACATTCCTCAGGCAATAGAAAATACGGTCGTCATTGCGCAGCGGTGCAATTTGGGCGGGGTGCTGCAAAAGCCTCAGTTGCCCGTTTTCCCGACTCCGGAGGGCATGAGCCTTGACGATTACATGGTCAAGCTCTCGCATGAAGGGCTCGATCGCAGGCTCGAATTTCTCTACCCTGATGAGGCTGAGCGAGAAAAGCGCAAGCCCGAGTACCTCGAGCGGCTTGAGTATGAGTTAAAGACGATCACCTCGATGAAGTTTCCCGGGTACTTCCTTATCGTGCAGGACTTCATCAACTGGTCTAAGAGAAACGGGGTTGCCGTTGGCCCTGGGCGCGGTTCTGGTGCCGGGTCGCTTGTGGCCTATGCGTTAGGCATTACAGATCTGGATCCTTTGCATTACGGATTGCTGTTTGAACGCTTCTTGAATCCAGAGCGCGTGTCGATGCCTGACTTTGACGTCGACTTTTGTCAGCACAACCGAGATCGTACGATCGAGTATGTCAAGCGCACATACGGAGTTCCGGCAGTTAGTCAGATCGTGACCTTCGGCGCCATGGGCGCAAAGGCTGTTGTGCGAGACGTGGGCCGTGTGCTCAACATGAGCTACAACAAGGTCGACGAATTGGCCAAGCTCATACCGCAAAAGCCGGGCATGGACATTACGCTTGCCAAGGCTGCAGAGATGGAGCCTGATTTCAAGGCGCTTTCTGAACATCCTGATTTTCAAGAGCTCATTGGCTACGCCAAGGAGCTCGAAGGGCTTACGCGAAACCTTGGTATGCACGCAGGAGGCGTACTTATCGCTCCCGGCAAGCTAACAGATTTCTGCCCCCTTTACAACGCCGACGGCAAGCCTGAGAACACAGTCAGTCAGTTTGACAAAAAGGACGTCGAAAATGTTGGACTCGTCAAGTTCGACTTTTTGGGACTCACGACGCTGACAATCCTGAGCAAGGCCGTTGAATACATTGATCGGCTGCATCCGGGGAAAAAGTTTGATCTCTCACGCATCCCTGTTGACGATAAGGCAACGCTTGAACTCTTCCAAATGGGAAATACGGGCGCGGTCTTTCAGTTTGAATCCGAAGGCATGCGAGATCAGCTGCGTCAGGCTAAGCCAGACTGTCTGGAGGATCTCGTCGCCCTGAACGCACTCTATCGTCCCGGTCCGATGGATCAGATTCCTCACTTTATTGACCGAAAGTTCGGCAGAGAAAAAGTGGAGTATCTGGATCCCCGCATGGAGCCGATTCTGCGAGAGACCTACGGCATCATGGTCTATCAGGAACAGGTGATGCTGGTTGCTCGCGCCATCGGCGGTTACTCATTGGGCGGCGCTGATTTGCTGCGCCGCGCCATGGGCAAGAAGAACGTCGAGGAAATGAAGCGCCAGAGAGCAGTCTTCATTAAAGGAGCAGCCGAGCGCAACGTAAGCGAATCCACTGCAACGGAAATCTTTGATTTGATGGAGAAGTTCGCGGGCTATGGATTCAACAAATCCCATGCTGCGGCTTACTCTTATGTTGCTTGGCAAACAGCATATCTCAAGGTTCATCACACCGCGTGCTTTACCGCTGGCAACTTGTGCCTGTCCATGGATTCCGGCGAAAAGATGCGAGCTTTGGTTGAAGACGCCAGAGCAATGGGCGTGACGGTGCTTCCGCCCGATGTGAACGTAAGCGAGTGGTTTTTTACCGTACCGGATGAAAAAACAGTTCGCTTCGGATTGGGAGCGATTAAGGGCATCGGGCAGAACGTTGTTGAAGAGCTTCTTGATGAGCGACTCATGAATGGTCCATATCTGGACATTTTTGATGTGGCTGCACGCGTGCCAAGCGTAAATAGAAAGATTCTCGAGCAGATGATTCGAGCAGGAGCATTCGATGCGCTTGATCCGGATCGCGGCAAGCTTTTTGCCAATGTGCATCAAGCTTTAAGTGCGGCTCAGACTGTTGCGGCTTCTGTCGGGCAGGCGAGCCTATTTGCTGACGAAAATGGTGTTGAAGAGCGAATCGTCAGCTGGATTGAAGCTGACAAGTGGGATGATAAGAAGAAGTTCACTGAAGAAAAGCAAGCCTATGGCTTCTGCCTGACAGGAGACATGTTTGATGCTTATCGACAAGAGGTCAAGGCTTTTTCAATCCCATTCAGCGCACTAACAGTGGGCAAGGCAACGCAAACCATTGCCGGCA
Organism: uncultured Duodenibacillus sp.; assembly: GCA_944388865.1. Taxonomy (GTDB): domain Bacteria; phylum Pseudomonadota; class Gammaproteobacteria; order Burkholderiales; family Burkholderiaceae_F; genus Duodenibacillus. The sequence continues at coordinate 81,024 of CALXKM010000002.1, forward strand.
TCGTGCAGGACGTGCGCGTCATTCAAGGAAAACGCGGCCGCTTTGCGGTTGTGACGTTAAGTGATGGACAGGAAACAATTGATGTTCTTGCCTATTCAGAAACGTTTGAGCGCTATAAGAACATGCTCAAGGCCGATGAGGTGTTGGTTATCGCAGGGCGAGGACGACTTGATGAGCGAACAAATCGAATGAGCATGATTGCAAGTCAGATTATGACGATTGAAGAAGTCCGAGTGAAGAGAGGGGCTAGGCTTATTTTTGAGATTGATGAATCGGTCAAAATGGACGTTCTGCAAAAGTTTTTTATAGAAGCTAGTTTAAATGGGGATGGAATATTTTGTGAGGCAATTTTAAAGTTAAAACATATAAAAGGCTGTGTTGTATTGGATCGGAGGATTAGGCCTACGGATCGTTTGGTTTGTCTCTTGAAAATGGTTCCAGGGGTAAGGAAGGCTAAATATGAATATAAGAGTTTATAGGAAATTGCTAGTAAATTTGTTTGGCAATTATTTTGATTTATAGGAATTAATGGCAATGAACATAAATGTAAATTGTCTGAAAAACAGAAAAATAATATTTCAGCCGCTTATCGGATGGTGTCTGGCTTTATTGGTGATTACAGTGCCGTATTCGGCGGCATTAGGTAATATATTCAGTATCTCTATAGTGATTTTTTGGCTTGTGGGCGGGACTGTAAAAGAAGATTGCAGACTTCTTATTCAACAACCGTTTGTGAAAGTATTAGTTCTGTTTTTGACGCTTGTATGTTTTTCTTTGTTGTGGACTGAGGCAGAGATCGGTATTGCTTTTGATGCTCTAAGGAAATTTAGGAAAATTTTGTTTTTGTTCGTTTGTTGGGTCTATCTTTGGCGTGAGAATATATGGATAGAGAGATTGCTAACATTGATGTTGGTATCGTTTGGAATAATGGCTTTGTTATGTGTAGGGGTTTATTTTGGAATGCCTGGTCTACCTGAGCCTATTCCGGGACAGGGAGCAGTTCTTAGTCGTAGTCATATTTCTCAAGGTTATATTATGGCTATTTTGGTTGTGATGGGTTTGAGTTATGCTCTAAATAGAAATATGAATAAAATTTTCAGGGCTGTTTCAGGGGGGTGTGCTGTTATTGCGATTTTGGTTACTTTTTTTATGACGCAAGGAAGAACGGGATATGTGTGTATTATGGCGGCATTTGTATTTGTTGCCGTGGGGTTTAATTGTTCATTGAGAAAGAAAGTATTTTTAGCTTTGTTTTCTGGAATTCTAGTTGTGTTTTTGGCTGTGAGTTCTCCAAATGTTGTATCAAGAATGTCGGAAGTGAAGTCAGATGTGAATTTATACCTTTCAGGAGATGTGTCTACTTCGTCTGGGCTAAGACTTAGTTTTTGGACAAATTCTCTGGAAATGCTAAAAGACAATCCTGTTCTAGGCGTAGGAGTCGGAGGTTGGAGTATAACGGCTTGTCAACAAACTCAAAAAGGAGCAAACACACAAAGCTGTCTACATCAAAAAGGTCCTGGAAACCCACACTCGGATATTTGGAATTTTGCATCGCAATTTGGAATTGTAGGATGTTTTTGTTGGATTGCTTTTTTGTTGATCTGGTTGAATAAGGCTTGGAATATTACAGATCCTAGTAGGAGGATGATGGCAATCGGATTTTTTGGTGTTTATTTAATAGGAGGAATGGTAAACTCGTTCTTCTGGGATGTGATCGAAGGTATTCTCTTGTGTATAACCATAGCGTTAGTAATGGCCACGGGGAATGAAAGCTCTAGAAGCAAATTGTGTTTTAGGAATAATATAGTTAATTTTAAATTTCGTAAAAGTGAGAGATATTGAGTTTAGTATTTTTGAATGCCGTTGGGGATCGAGATGGTTCCATCTTTGAGACGCTTTAGAACAATGTTCCAATTTGAGGAAGAGTTTTCTTTTGAGGCCTCGTTGTGCCAGAGATGTAGAACTGGTGCGGTAAAGGCGCCGGATTTGAAGCGTATACCGAAGTTTAATAACCTTACTGCAAGATCAGAATCTTCATGCCCCCAACTGTCAAATGATTCATCACATCCATTGACAGAAAAATAGTCATTTTTCCAGATCCCCCAATTGCATCCTCTAATCATTTTCCAATTGTCAGGCCGTATTTTACGAATAGGGCCGAGCGGTAAATGTAATGCGGGCCAGGGGCGATTTATTTTGCGTTTTAAATATAAAATGGACAAATAAAAAAATGAAAGCAGATTGCTGTGCAGGAATTGAAATTGAAATTGATTGGTTGTAAGTTCCTCTGTTAATGATTGAGAGAGTAGAATTCGTTGTCCTGCTACGGTCCAATTTTTTTCTGCAAGAGACCGATGATAAGAAATCCAATGGGGAAGAGGAATACAGTCACCATCTAAAAATAGAAGATAGTCGCCTGCAGTTTGTAATGATGCTTTATTTCTAATTTCTGATAGCCTGAATCCAAGATCTTCATGCCATACGTGTTTTATCGGGATTTTTTTAGAAAATTGTGAAATGAACAGATCTATCACGCGTTTTGTTTCACTTGTAGATCCGTCATCAGCAATTATTATTTCAAAATTGCTATCTGCTTGCATTGAAAGGCCCGATAGACACAGTCGAAGTGAATCGGGGTTGTTATATGTTGAACATATAACAGATATTTTGAATTTTTTGTTGTCCATTCTTAGAATTAGTAATTTAAATCTTATTGTTAAATTTTTGCATCGACCAAAGTCGGGAGTACTTGGCTAAAGTATAGGCCATATGATTAATTGAAAAAATCCAGCCCAATTTTCCATCTAAGAAACCAAGATTCAAAATATATACTTTGATAAAGGCCCAGATGGGACGTGCTACAATGTCCCTAATAAAATTAACTTTTTTTCTTTTTTTTGCGTAGGTTTCCGCGGATAATTTTGTGTACTGATTGAATTTTCTCCAGTAAGCATCCCAGTCATGATATGTATGATGAATCAAATGACCTCTCAGTTTCTTGTTTTTTTTGCTAGAAATAAAAACTTCGTGTACTGAGCGTTCAAACATACCAGAAGATCGTGGCATTAACCTTGTGACATAGTCGGGACGGAATATTCCGTGCCTTGGTTCTCCGGCTTCTAATGAGGTGATTCGTTTAATCTGAAAACAGGAATCAGAATGACAATTTTGTAATATATCAACTATGTCTTTTTGTAAATCGGGACTGATTCTTTCATCAGCATCAATGAATAATATATAATCACATTGCGATTGTTCCATCGCGAAATTTCTTTGAGCCGCCCAGTTATCGTTGAGCGAATGTTTAATAACTTTAACTTTAGACGAAACGGATTTTGCTAAATCAATAGTTTTATCTGAACTATAGTCGTCAACTATTATGATTTCGTCGGAGAACAAACATGACCGAATACAGGCTTTAATATTTGTTTCTTCATTATGGGTTAAAATGATTGTGGATAGTGTTAACATAAATTTAACGCAAAAGAAGATATATCTTTTCTATGACTTCATTTGGTGTCGGCCATTGCCCTTCTCTGCCCAGTACAACTGCGTTAGGATTCCATGGTGAGGTGCGATCTGGATCCGTCACTCCGACCAACGTAATCTGTTTTGCGCCAACGGCAGCAGCAATGTGGCTCACTCCAGAATCATTAGCTATGACGATTTGTGCACGTCTTGCGAGGGACGCGTAGTTGCCGAGAGTAGTAGGAGGAAGAATAAGGGCATCTGGACAAGCTTCTTTTGCTAGAGCCTCTTCTCTAGGGCTGGGAAAGACGATAGGTTCGATCCCCAAGTCTCTTAGAGGTTTGACCAATTTGTTGAAGTAGGGCCAGTTCTTTTCTTTACCATTGTGTTTGCCTCTGGCGACCGGAGCAAGCAATGCAAATTTTGTCGGAATTTTAAATTGGTCAATAAGATTTTTTGCTGCAGCCTCATGTCTTTTGAGTGATAAAAGGCCAAGTTTTTGGGGAACTTTATCCCAGGCTGGCGTTTCGTCCCAAGCCTTGATGGCAGAGTGAGCTACATAAAAAAAACGTTCTACCTCGTGCATTTTTTCTGGCTCTGGAATTTTTGTATTAAGCAGAAATGATCTGCCGTCCGTCTTTAGACCTGCTGTTTTAATCTTGCCAATTTTGAACAGCAAAGCGGAGCTAAACGAGTTTGGAAAAAGGAGACCTTTTGTTGCATTTGCATTTTTAGCAAGGTAACGAATTCGGTTAAGATCTTCCGTAACATGCCCCTCGATTGGATCAAACCGCCAACCCATGCCTGCAATCAGATCTCCTGCCCAGCGTTTGCCTACAAGCGCAGGTGTAAGGCCGCTGGCTTCAAGCAGACGCAACGCAGGCAAGCACATGCAACAATCACCAACGTGATTAGGCAACCGACATAGAACAACTGACATTGGATTTCCTGTTGGTTTTGCAAAGAATAGAATTGAAGTTCGGCTATTATAGCCACTTCTGTGCTTGTTTCCTCTTTCTATAAGAGGCTGTGGTAACATCTGACTCACTGACTAGGCTGAGTGCTAAGAGATGATGTTTTCATGAATGAATTTGCGATGCGGAAAAAGGAAGAAGGCGGACAGTTGATAAATTGTGATTTTGAAATCAAATTACTCTGAGAGTTATGATATTCGACTGTGTCTATCTCTTGGTGGGGCTTTCAGGGAAAAAGGGGTGATATTGATAGGGGTTAAAAGTGCGACTGTATACTCGGTGGAGTCCGGAAATAAAAAATATGTTCGAATCACCAAATGTCATGATGGATATTCGAGGTGGTTGGAATCTTAGAGTTTTCAATGAATTCTACGCGCATAAATTAATTAACGCGAAGGATGATCTGAATATTATAAAAAAAACCAAATGGACGGAGGAGACAGAGGCCTGTATTTTTAAAATTGAAAATGATTTTTTCTTTTCAAAAAAAATAAATTTTAGAAAAAAAAGATTGGAAACAAGATTTAGATATTGTTTTCAGCCATCCAGAGGCTTCTGGGCTGCTTTTGTTGCAAAGAAAATAAAGGAATCTGGTTTTTTAACTCCGGATGCGTATGCTGCAGGAGAGCGGAGGAGTTACGGCCTTGTTACAGATACGTGGATTGTTACAGAGGCATTAACTGATGTTAAGGGCGGGAATGAGGAACAACTTACATTAGGACAGGATCTGAGCTTGTTACACGAGGCCGGAATTTTCCTACGTCGTTTCCATGAAAAAGGCTTTATTCATGGAGATATGCAGTTTTATAATTTTTACGTCCAGCGTGGGCAAATAGGCGTCTGGGATTTGGATTCTGTACAGATTTATGGTGACAAGTTGGCGCCAAAGAAAAAACGTATGAAGGATGTTGGCCGAATGTTCTCTTCATTTATTCAGGTGGTAGATTTTATGAATAGTGGTAATGATGATTCTTTGGAGATAAAAGAATATGCAGAGGCATTGGGGCAAGGATATGGGATAAAAAGAGGTGAATTGCTAGAAGATCTGAAGATTAAATGGTTGCATACTATGAAGTTGAGGCATTCGTTGAAATGGTAAAATTATTATGAGAGATTGAGGTGTCGATAATGTGTTTCTCGATTCTTTATCTATAATTTCGGAAGGTTCGCGAAAACCAAATATCCCTTATGAAATAAGAGACGACCATTGCGATGCAGTCAATGAGGATTTGATATTGGGTTATCTTTTATGGCGGTCGTGGATGTGTTTGCGTTGTTAATTTAGAGAAGTTTTTTTAATGTCAAATAACTCATTTGCGGGTTCTGCTAAACAAGAGCGAGAGAGCCAACGAGAGGATGAGAGTGCTGTTCTGACGCGACTCTTAAAATATTTGTTGCCATATAAAAAGTCATTTTTTATGGCCATGCTTGCCATGGTTGTCACTGCTTCTACATCTTCCATGATTGCTGTGTTGGTAGGGAAGCTTACAGACCAAGGGTTCTATGAGAAGGATCCTGCGGCAATGTGGTGGGCCCCTTCTGCGCTTTTGTTTATTGCTTTGATACATGGTTTGTCTACGTTTACCAGTTCGTTGTTTCTACAGAAGGCATCTCAAGGTGTTCTTTATGAACTGCGTACCCAGATGTTTTCTAGGATGATTCGTTGGCCTGCCAACGTATATCAAGAAAGAACATCGGGTAGCGTATTAAGTAAATTTATTAACGAAGCAAGTACAGCACTAGGCACGGCCACGGAAATGCTTGCCACGATGATTCGAGATTCGTTGCAGATTTTAGCTTTGTCCTTTGTTTTGCTTTACTACAACTGGCAATTGTCGTTGGTTTCTGTTGTCGTAGCGCCAATTTTGGCTGTGATCATTCGATGGGTCAGCAAGAAATCACGAAGTTATAGTCGTGGTTTTCAGACGTCTCTTGGCGAGCTAACAAGCGTTGTTCAGGAGGCCTATGATGGCCAACGCATCATTAAAGTGTACGACGGCTACGATTTTGAGGATCAAAGATTCAAGAGCCTAAATGCAAAAATCAAAAAGCTTGCAATTAAGCGTCAGGTTGTAACTGGCGCAGGTACACCAATGACTCACTTCGTCAGCATGTGTGCTGTGGGCATAGTTGTCGTTGTTGCTCTTATGCAGGCACAGGCGGGGCTGCTGACTCTTGGTGAATTTATTACGTTTTTATCGGCTCTGCTCCTTCTGTTAACGCCTATCCGTCATCTCGCATCTCTAAACGGTTCTACAGGACGCATGCAGGCGGCTGCTGAAAGTCTCTTTTCGATGCTTGATGAAGAGCCGGAAAAGGATCCCGGAACGAAAGAACTAGGACGCGTCTCTAAAGAAATTCGTTTTGAGCATGTCAGTCATACTTATGAGGGAAGCGAAGAGCCGTCGGTGCGAGACTTCACGCTGACTGTCAAGGCTGGAGAGACTGTCGCATTGGTTGGCTCTTCCGGTGCCGGCAAGACAACCATGATCAATCTCATCCCTCGTTTTTGGGTGCCGACTTCAGGTGAAATTTATTTTGATGGGGTTGCGCAAAGCGAAGTTACGCTCAAAAGCCTTCGAGCTCAGATTGCTCTTGTCAGTCAGGATGTTGTTCTTTTTGACGATACGATTGCTGCCAACATTGCTTATGGCCGCGAGAATGTCTCTCGAGAAGAAATTGAGGCTGCAGCAGAAGCTGCCTACCTGATGCCCTTTATCAGGTCCTTGCCTAAGGGGCTGGATACGCCTGTGGGCGAAGCCGGCAGTAAGCTTTCTGGTGGACAAAAGCAGCGCATCTCAATCGCCAGAGCACTTCTTAAAAATGCTCCTATTTTGCTTCTTGACGAGGCAACTAGCGCTCTTGATACGGAAAGCGAAAAGTACATTCAAAAATCTTTGGAAGAGCTGATGAAAGGCCGCACCACTTTCGTTGTGGCCCACCGGCTGTCAACTATTGAAGGCGCAGACAAGATCGTCGTCATGAAGGATGGCCGTATTCAGGAAATTGGTCGCCACGATGATCTGTTGGCTGCCAATGGACTTTACGCGCATCTTTACACGATTCAGTTTTCTAAGCACGCCAATGCGTGAGTGTTGCGGTCATGAAGCGTCTTTTTGATCTGGTGTTGGGAATTGCGGCATTGCTTATTTTGGCTGTGCCGCTTGCAGTTGTCGCACTGGTAGTCAAGCTTACGAGTCCCGGCCCGATTCTTTATTGGTCTGACAGAGTGGGGATTCACAACACGATTTTTCGTATGCCTAAATTTCGAAGCATGCGCATTGACACGCCGGAAGTTGCTACACATCTGCTTAAGGATCCGGATCAGTGGCTTACGCCCATCGGCAGCTTCTTGCGAAAGACAAGTCTCGATGAGCTCCCGCAGCTCTACAGCATTCTCAGGGGCGACATGAGCTTCGTTGGTCCAAGGCCGGCATTGTTTAACCAAGACGATTTGATTGCCCTGCGTACACAGGCTGGAGTCGATGCTCTGGTGCCGGGGCTTACCGGCTGGGCTCAGATCAATGGCCGCGACGATCTTCCGATACCGGTCAAAGTTCAATTTGACATTGAGTATTTGAAGAAACGGTCTTTTTGGTTTGATGTCAAAATCATCTGGATGACGTTCATCAAAGTTCTTCGCAGGGACAACGTCGACCATTAAAATACGTTTTTTAAGCGGTTTTGCAGCAAAGAAGATGCCGTTGAGTGACGCCGTCCTTAGACTCCCACGATTGATGAAGCGAACCATTGCCCTTGCAGCAGACATAGCCATGTGCTTGCTGTCGGTGTGGCTTGCTTTTTATCTCAGAACGGGCGTTTTTCACATGCTGCACTCAGGCGTGCTGACCGCCATGGCGGTCTCCGTTTTGATTGCCGTGCCCATCTTCATCGTAAGCGGCCTATATCGTGCCGTTTTTCGTTACGAGGGTTTTGCTGCGGCCGTAGCCATCATGCAGGCGATGGCTGGCTACACATTGATTTACGCCGTCATTTTCACGGTCTTCGGCGTAGAAAAAGTTCCCCGAACTGTCGGCATTATTCAGCCGGCGCTCTTGATCGTCTTGGTGGCGCTCTCCCGCGGGCTTGTACGCTTGTTTTTAAGCGGAGAGTATCAGCTTCGTGTTCGTGAATCGAAATTGCCGCGCGTCATCATTTACGGCGCGGGAAATACGGGGCGGCAGCTTTTTTATGCGCTTGAGTCCGGACGGGCCATGCGCGTTGCGGCTTTTGTTGACGACGACAAGCGCCTGCAGGGCTGTTTGTTGGGCGGACTCAAAATCTATCCTCCGCGACGAATTCCGGCGTTGCTGCGTGCCTTTGGCACGAAAACGGTGCTTTTGGCTATTCCCTCGGCCTCGAGAAGCCGCAGGCGTGAAATTGTCAGCAGCCTGCAGCAGTGCAAGGCCAATGTGAGAACAGTGCCTTCGTACGATGAGATTGCCTCGGGCAAGGTGGCCGTCAACTCGCTTCGCGATTTGGAAATTGACGAGCTTCTCGGACGCGACCCTGTGGCCCCCAAGATGGAGCTTCTTCTTAAGACTGTTCAGGGCAAAACAGTCATGGTGACGGGCGCGGGCGGCTCCATCGGCAGCGAATTGTGTCGTCAGATCATTCGACTTGAACCCGAGAGATTGCTTCTTGCCGAGCGCTCTGAATTTGCCGTCTACCAGATTTACCATGAACTTTTGGAGCACACGGCAAAAGGAACAAAGGTCGACGTCGTGCCGCTTCTAGCCGATGTGACCGATGCCGAGCGCATGCGAGAGATCATGCAGACCTGGCGTCCCCAGACCGTCTATCACGCAGCGGCTTACAAACATGTTCCAATGGTTGAACACAATCCGCTCGAAGGGGTGGAGAACAATGTGTTTGGCACATTGATCGCTGCCAGAGCTGCCAAGGATGCAGGTGTTGAAGACTTTGTTTTGATTTCAACTGACAAGGCAGTGCGCCCGACAAACGTGATGGGCGCAAGCAAGCGCATGGCTGAGCTTGTGTTGCAGGCCATGGCGCAGACTGATCCGGGCAGGACCATTTTTACGATGGTGCGCTTTGGCAACGTGCTGGGAAGTTCGGGTTCGGTTGTTCCTCGTTTTCGCGAGCAGATTCGTTCAGGGGGCCCAGTGACGCTTACGCACCCTGAAATCACTCGCTACTTCATGACCATCCCAGAGGCTAGTCAGCTCGTGCTTCAGGCTGCCTCTTTGGGCCGTGGGGGCGATGTCTTTCTTCTTGACATGGGCAAGCCCGTCAAGATCTATGATTTGGCCTCCCGCATGATTGCCTTAAGCGGCTTGACGGTCAAGGACAAAGAACACCCCAACGGCGACATAGAAATTCAGATTACGGGGCTCAGACCCGGTGAAAAGCTCTACGAAGAGCTCCTCATTGGAGATGCTCCGCAAAAAACTGAGCACCCGCGCATTTTCCGCGCTGTGGAAGAGTCTTTGACCATGCAGCGCATGAAGGAGCTCACAGGTGAATTGGTTGAAGCGCTGGCCAAACGCGATCGTGTTTGGGTGATGCGCATCATTCAGGAAGCAGTTCCTGAATTTACGCCGCGTGACGGCATCGGCGATTGGGTGACGCTTTTTGAAGAAGAAAAAGCTGGCTTAGACGGATCTTCTTCAGTCGGGAGCGCTGCATGACGACAACGCAAAACGCTCCGACTGTTGCAGTTACCGGGGCAAGTGGTTTTCTGGGCCGGCATTTATGCCGCAGCGCTTTGCAAAGAGGCTGGCAGGTTTTGCCGCTAAGCCGCAAGAACGGTGTTTTGGACGGTCTTCAAATTGTTGGCGCCGGGGAAAATTTCTCCGGACTCGTGCCGCAAATGCTAGAAGGAGCAGACTGCCTCATACATTGCGCCGCACGCGTGCACCAGCTCCATGAAGAGTCCATGGGGGCCGAGGAGCTCAAAGCCGCGTACTTGCAAGCCAATGTCGATGCTGCCGTGCAGGCTGCGCGTGTTGCCAGAGAAGCTCGTCTGCGACGTTTTGTTTTTGTGAGCTCTGTCCATGTTCAGGCGCGTTCAACGGATGACGGCGTCGTGCTGAGCGCCGATGGACCGTGCGATCCACAGTCTCTCTACGCCAAGTCCAAGTACAAGGCAGAACAGACTCTAAGAGAATTTTGCCGCGATACGGGGCTTGAATTGGTTATTGTCAGGCCGCCCTTAGTCTATGGCGCGGGCGTCAAAGCCAAGTTCGAGCAGCTTGCCCGCTGGGTGGCTAGCGGCAAGCCGCTGCCCTTTGGTGCGCTGAAAAACAATCGACGCTCCTTTGTGAGCGTAGGCAATCTGACGGACTTTCTGCTTCTTTGCGCTGTGCATGAGAAGGCTGCCGGAAGAGCCTGGCTGGTGGCTGACGAAGCACCGATTTCGACGGCGCAGCTCATTGAGGCTTTAGCGCAAGCCGCTGGCGTTGCCGTGCGCAACTGGGCTGTCCCCGTCGGCTTGCTGCGAGCAGGGCTGACATTGATCGCAAGAGCAGGCATCCTTAAGGTTCTCGACGGGTCGCTTGCGCTTGATATTGAGGACAATGCGCGCATCCTCGGCTGGAGGCCGAAAGAGTCGATGCATGATGCGCTCAAAGCCTTTTTTGAGGCGTCTCATTTTGGAGAAGACAACAAGTGAAAAAGTTTCTTGCGCTCAGCGCAGCTTGCGCAGCCGTTCTCTTCGGACTATCCGGGTGCGGTCAGGATGACGTGGCTGATGTTTCGCTTGGCATTTTTACGTTTAAGGACATCAAGCTCAACGCTTTTGTGGATCCATTGGTGCCTGGCGTTACTTGCCATGTCGCAAGCATTGAGTCGCCCCTTTCGCTGACCGATCCGTCTGATAGTGCCGTGAGCTGCCGTCAGACTGGTGAAATTACGCCAGCCATGATTGCCCGCATTGATAAGAGCAAGGACGGCGAGGTTGTTTTTGCCAAATCAAAGAGCGTTTTTTTAAAGACGCTTAAAATTCGCCGCATCTTTGACGCTGAAAACCAAACGTTGATGTACCTCTCGTATTCGACGCGGGAGATTTCGGGCAGTTTTCAGCACAGTCTTTCGACGATTCCGTTGTGGGGTACGGCGGCTTACATTAAGCCCGCACAGCCTTCCGCAACAGGAAGCGTGACCGACAAGCCTAAACAGAACTCGGCCTCCGAGCAGGGCCGTTTGGTGCAGTTTTAGCTGCCTGTGCTGCGGTCAATGAAGCCGCGCCTTTTCTTAAGGTGCGATAATGGCGGACTTTCTAAAAGAGGAAAGCCGCAGACAAAAATTTGCGTCGTCAGGTTTCGAGCGACGCTGTGCAGAAAGAATTACTTTGCAACAAATGGGTTTCATTCATCAACGACGGCCCTCAAGCATTGCGGGCAACATAGGTTTTGCGCTTGACGACATTTTGTCGACGTTTCATCAGCTAAGGCTGGTGACGGTTTTCGGCTGGCAGGACATTCGTCAGCGCTATCGCCGGTCGGTTCTGGGACCGTTTTGGATTACGGTGAGCATGGCGGTCATGATTGCCGCTTTGGGCATTGTGTTTGGCGCCGTGCTCAAGTCTCCCATGGAGAGCTATCTGCCGTTTCTGACGATCGGCCTCATCATGTGGACCTTCATGAGCACGGTTGTGACGGAAGGCTGCACGGCATTTACTTCGGTCGAAGGCATGATTCGGCAGATGCCGATTCCGTTTTTTGTCTATGTGCTGCGCATGTACTGGCGCAACACGATCATTCTCGGCCACAACCTTCTCATCTATCCCTTTGTGTGTCTGATACTCGGCAAAAGCATATCGCTTACGGCTCTGTGGGCGATTCCGGGATTTGCCGTCGTGTCGCTTAATTTGCTCTGGATTGCCGTGTGCTGCGCAGTTTTTTGCACGCGTTTTCGCGATGTGACGCAGATCATTGGGTCTTTGGTTCAGGTGGCGTTTTATATTTCGCCCATCATCTGGATGCCGGCAGCATTGCCTGCTAGAGCGGCCAACATGATTCTAGAACCCAATCCGATTTACCACATGCTTGCCGTCATCCGCGACCCGATTCTGGGCGTGACGCCTACGATGCTCAATTGGACTGTGACGATCGGCATGGCTTGTGCCGGGTGGCTCTTTGCGCTGTGGCTTTTGGGGCGTGCTCGCCACCGCATTGCCTACTGGCTCTAAAAGAGGGAGGTCCAAGGCATGGCATACATTGATTTCCAGCATGTGGGCGTTGATTTCCCCATCTTTGCTTCGCAAAACCGCTCTTTTAAGAAGTCGCTGATGAATATCGCCACAGGCGGACGCATTGCTTCTGATGCGTCAAGCGCTCCCGTGGTGCGAGCACTTGACGACATTAATCTGCGCGTTGAAGACGGCGAGCGCGTGGGACTTTTGGGCTGCAACGGTTCGGGCAAAAGTACTTTGCTTCGCGTGCTTTGCGGTGTCTACGCCCCCACTTCCGGAAGGGCAGAAGTCAACGGCAGCATCGGCTCGCTTCTTGACATCAACCTTGGCACCGATGGCGAATCGACCGGCATTGAAAACATTTATCTGCGCGGAACGCTGCTTGGCATGAGGCGCGAAGAGATCGACCGAGAGCTTCCTAAGATGGTGGAGTATTCGGAACTTGGAAACTTCATCAATCTTCCTATGAAGACCTATTCGAGCGGCATGCAGATGCGCGTAGCTTTTACGGTTTCCACGCAATCGGCTTCTGAGGTTCTCTTGATGGACGAATGGCTTGCCGTTGGCGACCAGAACTTTCAGAGAAAGGCCGAAGAACGCCTCTCAAAGCTCGTTGAGCAAACAAAGATTCTCGTCATCGCCAGCCATTCTCAGGACCTCATCAAGCGCGTCTGCACTCGCGCCGTATGGCTTGATCACGGACGCATGATGATGGACGGGCCGGTTGAGGAAGTCTGCAAGGCGTATTTCGGATAATCTTGGCTGAATTTTGACATGACAGCGCAAAACTTCATTGAAGACGAAGACGGAGAAGAGGTCTCGCTTCCCGGGCTTCCTGCAAATACGAAAAACTACATGACGCCGGCTTGCTACAGGCGGCTGCTCGATGAAAGAGAAAAGCTCGTCAATGTTGAGCGTCCGAACATCGTCAGTGTTGTGAGCTGGGCTGCAAGCAATGGCGATAGATCAGAAAACGGGGACTATCAGTACGGCAAGCGCAGATTGCGCGAAATCGATCGACGCATTCGCTTTTTAAACAAACGCATTGAATCCGCTGAAGTGGTGGATCCCGAAAAAAGGCCGCCCACAGATCAGATTTTCTTCGGCGCGACCGTCACCTACGAAAACCTTACCACGGGTACGGAGCATACGATTCGCATCGTCGGCATTGACGAGGCCGATCCCGATCACGGGGATGTGAGCTGGGTCAGCCCCATTGCGCGCGTGTTCCTCAAGCAGCGCGAAGGCGATCAGGTCAAGCTCCCCACGCCTGCGACGATCGATCACCCGGCCCGAGTCGAAGTGCTCGAAGTCGTGGAGGTGATCTATACCAACGAAAAGCCTCTTTAGAAAGAGCGCAACTTTCATTCCAGATGCAATCGGATTTTTCGCCGCGGGCCAAGCCGCCGGCGGAAAATCCGTCAATTTATTCTGCGCTCGAAAGTTCTCAGCACGCCAAATCCCCGTTTTCAAGGAGATAGGCTTGCTTGGGCGGCTCGTGACTGGAAAAAGCCAAGGGCGAAAGACTGTAGGCGTAGCTGCCTGCATTGGAGACGGCAATCAGATCGCCGGGCCTGACCTGAGGGAGATCGACGCCTGCGGCGACTACGTCAAGCGCCGTGCAGAGGTTTCCGACAACGTCAACGCGCTCTAAAGGAGCTGGTGCAGGCGTTCCGTCAGATCGAAATGCCTTGAGTTCAAAAGCGTGCCTATTTGTGTAGAAAGGTTCTTGTAAATCGCGGGCTTGAGTGTTGTTTGAAACAATGAGATTTGCTAGAGCCGGCCGCAGAAAGCCGTTGACGCCGTTGCGCACGACGACGAAAGTCTTGCCGCAGCTTTTTTTGACGTCAACAACCGGCGTGAAGTATGTTCCTGCGCGGCAAACTACAAAGCGCCCTGTTTCAATGAGGGGCTGGGCATGAGCAAGGCGATCAAATTTCCCTAAATGCTTTTCAAAAGCAGCGCCGAGCTTTTCAAGATCCAGATCGATTTCATGCGCCTGATCGTAGGCAAGGCCGATGCCGCTGCCGAAATTCAAAAAATCGGGATGAATGTCAAGCCGCTGCGCGGCGCGGTTGAAAAATTCAAAGCTTTTTGCCCAGTAGCGCGACAGCGCTTCAACATCGAGCATTTGGCTTTGAAGATGCATGTGTAAGCCCGTGACGGTTAGGTGGGAACAGCGCGCTAAGAGCGCTTGCAGTTCATCAAGTTCTTGGGCATCAATACCGAACTTTGAGGGTGCTCCGGCTTCGGAGAGCATGCTGAAGTCAGGATTGAGGCGAACGCCGATCTTTTCAATCTTTTTGCGTGAGAAAGCTTCTTGCTCAAGAAGCTCAATCTCATGGAGGCTGTCGGCGATGATGCGGCAGCTGCCGATGGTCGATGCAATATCGTGCGCCGTCTTTCCCGGGGCGCTGAAGTAAATGTTGTTTGGCGCAATGCCAGCCTTTAGGCTCAGGCTGACTTCACCGGCAGAGGCCGCGTCGGTGCCAAAGCCCGCCCGTGTGATGTCGCTTAATATCGCCGCAAACGGATTGGCTTTGACCGAGTAGAGAAATCGACAGGAAGGAAAAGCGCTTTGAAGTCTTGAGAGATTTTTGCGGATGACCGACTGCTCATAGACGTAGCAGGGACTTAAGGGCGCGATGCGGGCGACAAAGTCTGGAGTCATGAAGTTTTCCTTTTTCTCGTGCGGCAGTCGTCTCAATGACAAATCGTCAAAGCGCACGTCTGCGGACAATCGTACGCTTTGGCGCAAAGAGAACGGATAAGGCTCAGTCGCCTGATGGCAGCATGATGCGCTTGTCTCCGTCGAGCCTTCTGGCAACAGCTGTCACGGTCGACAGGTGCCGCAGGCCGCGCATGATGTGCATCAGGTGCAGGCGGCTTCGAACCTGGATGGTGAGGTGAAGTCTCTCGGAGGCGTTTCTGTCGTCTTCAAGGTTGACGCCCACGATTGAGGAGCCAGCCTTTGCAAGTTCGGCAGCAATGGCGGCTATGGCTGCGCGTTCATCGGTTACCGAGATTTCAAGCGGCACGCTGAAGTGCGTCTCATTGTCAATGTCTTCTTTCCAGCCTACCGGCATCCAGCGCTGTGGATCGCTCTGGCGGCCGCGTTTGGCGTGCTCACAGTCGGCGCGGTGCACGGAAAGCCCGTGGCCCTTTCTCATGAAGCCCCAAATGGCGTCGCCCGGAACCGGGTGGCAGCAGCTTGCAAGCTGCACGGCCATGCCTTCGGTGCCGCGGATGGTGACGGCAGTTTCGGTCTGATGATGTTCTGCCTTATTTTTGTGCATGATGTTGAGCATGCGGCCAACAACGCCGGCGGCAAATTGTGCCCCTTGTCCGATGTCGGCATAAAGCTTTGCACGGCTCTCGGTTTGGGTATCAATCAGCACTTCGTGCCAGACGTGTTCGGCAACAGACTCGATGTCAAGCTTGGCTTCCTGTGCAGCCTTGAGCAGCACGCGCTTGCCAAGCTCAACGGACTGCTCGGCCGAAAGCGAGCGCAGGTACTGGCGTACCTCGGCTCTGGCTTTGCCGCTTCGAGCAAAGTTGAGCCACTCGGGATCGGGTTCGGCGTCGGGCGCGGTGATGATCTCGACCATGTCGCCGTTTTTGAGCTGCGTTGAAAGCGGCTTGGCTTCGCCGTTGATGCGGCAGCGCACCGTTTTGTTGCCCACATCCGTATGGATTTGATAGGCAAAATCCACGGGGCACGATCCTTGCGGCAGGCTGATGATCTTGCTCTTTGGCGTGAAGACGTAGACGCGATCTGGGAATAGGTCGATTTTGATGTTTTCAAGAAATTCGCTGCTGTCGGAGCTTGTACGCTGAATCTCCATCAAGCTTTGCAGCCAGGCGGCTACCATGTTTTGCAGCTCGCTCGTATCGAGCCCGTCGTTGTAGAGCCAGTGCGAGAGTATGCCCATTTCATCGATGCGGTGCATTTCCTCGGTGCGGATCTGGTACTCGACGGGAGTACCGAAGGGGCCGATCACGGTCGTGTGCAGGCTCTGATAGCCGTTGGCCTTCGGAATGGCAATGAAGTCCTTAAAGCGCGAATTGACGGGTTTGTAGAGCTGATGCAGCGCTCCCATTGCGAGATAGCACTCTTGGCGCGTGCGTACGATGACGCGAAAGCCGTAGATGTCGAGCACGTCGGAAAACGAGGCGTGCGTGTCGCGCATGCGGTTGTAGATGCCGTAAATGGTTTTGTCGCGGCCCTGCACTTGCGCGATGATGCCGTGCTTGGGCAGGGCAGTGCGCGTTTCCCTCAAAATGCGTTCAAGAATGGCGCGGCGATTGCCGCGGGCGAGAATCACGTTTTCGCGCAGCACTTCGTAGCGGCGCGGGTAGTGATTCATGAAGGAGAGTTCCTGCAGTTCGCGAAAGACCTGATTGAGTCCCAGACGATGGGCGATCGGCACATAGATTTCAAGCGTTTCCTTGGCAATGCGCCGGCGCTTGTCAGGACGCATGACGCCCAGCGTGCGAAGGTTGTGCAAACGGTCGGCGAGCTTCACAAGTATGACGCGCACATCGCGGCACATCGCAAGCAGCATCTTTCTGAAGCTCTCGGCCTGCGCAATTTCATTGGAAGAAAAGCGAAGTTTGTCGAGTTTGCTTACGCCGTCGACGAGTTCCGTGACTTCTGCTCCGAAGCGCTCGGCCATTTCGATTTTGGCTACCTGCGTGTCTTCGAGCACGTCGTGCATGAGACCTGCACAGACCGTTGTGGCGTCAAGGTGCCACTGCGCCAGAATATTGGCAACGGCCAAAGGATGCGTTATGTAGGGTTCGCCCGACTTTCTGAACTGTCCGAGATGAGCTTCGTCGGCGTACTGGAAGGCCTGGCGGATGCGGTCAACGTCGGCCTGAGACAAATACTGGCTGCAGCGATCAAGAAGTTCGCTTGAAGTGACGATGCTGGTTGTTTTGACAACCGGCGAAAATAGCGGCAGATCGGCTTCTTGGCTGACTTTGGAATCGGCTCGCGCATCGAGATAGGCTGCGTCATAGTCCTCTTCGTTGGACTGGATTCCTTGCGGGAGCTGCGGACGCACAAATGCGGGCTGGCGCGACAGTGCGGAGTTTTGAGGGGCGTTAAACAGCATGAACTCTTCCCAATTCAAACAAAAACGCCGCACGGAGTTTTTATTGTCTGTCTTCCGGCGGCGTTGTTCTTGTTTTGCCTGATGGTGTCTGCCAGTGCTACGCCCTTAAGGCATCGGACGCAGCATGGGGATATGCACCTTGCGCTTCCCTTATGACACGCGTTCGAGCATTTCCCGGCCGGTGGCGCCTTGCGCAATTTCGCGCAGAGCAATCACGGTGGGCTTGTCCTTGGCGTCAATCTTCGGGGCATGTCCCTGCGTGATGAGGCGAGCGCGGTAGGCTGCGCACAGAACCATTTCAAAGCGGTTCGGAATTTTCTTCAGACAATCTTCAACGGTAATACGTGCCATCTTGTGTGAAAATAAAAATTGCAGTCAAAAAGAATAAAAACACCTCACGCCGGCCCTTTGAACACCCACGGGCGGCAGTGAAGCAGAAGGTCAACCGAGACTAGACCGGAACGCCGATCGCGATGAACTGATCGCGGTGCCGAACGGCCTGGTGACGGTAGCTCAGACGCGATGCAGTCACAATGGCCTGCAGCTGCGAGAGTGCCGTCTCAAAGTCATCGTTGATTATAACGTACTCGAATTCGGGCGCATGGGCAATTTCTGCGCCGGCACCAAGCAGCCGGCGCGTAATGGTCGCTTCGCTGTCGGTGCCGCGCTTGTGCAGCCGCGCCGAGAGCGCCTCAATTGAGGGCGGCAGAATAAAGATGCCGACAGTATCGGGAAATTTGCTGCGCACCTGTCTGGCTCCCTGCCAGTCGATTTCAAGCAGCACGTCGCGTCCTGCGGCCATTTGCTGCTCGATCCAAACGCGGCTTGTGCCGTAGTAGTTGCCGTGCACGAGCGCGCACTCAAGGAACTCTCCCTTTTCTTTGCGTTCTTCAAATTCGGCAACGGAAATGAAGTGGTATTCGCGGCCGTTTTGCTCTCCGGGGCGCGGATCGCGCGTGGTGTGCGAGATTGACAGCATCAGGCTGTGATCATGGTTTAAAAGAGCGCTCACAAGAGAGCTTTTGCCGGCTCCGGAAGGCGCCGTTACCATGAAAAGTCGGCCGTGGTGCTTGGGCAGGGGCAAAGAGGGCGTGCTGGGCATGAGAAGTCTCAAAAAGCGTCGAAATTCAACGGGATGCGAAATTGTAAAGCATTGCCGCAATGTCGTTGGAATCTTTGATGGATGCATGCAGGCCGCATTGCGATGAAGGATGGTTTTGCAGATATACTCTGAGCACCGCAATGCAGGGCAAAAATTGCAGCTGCGTTCGGGCTTCTTTTTTCGGCGCGCTGACTTTCTTGGTCAACTTCGGGCAAGGCAGTGCGGGCAGGCTCAAAAAGCTGGTTTTGTTCGTTTTCTTTTCGAGAGTTTTTTCGAATGAAATACCATTTCCCGATTGTCATCATTGACGAAGACTACCACTCGGAGAATGTCTCCGGTCTGGGCATCCGCGATCTGGCTCAGGCCATTGAAGCACAAGACATCGAGGTGCGTGCCGTGACGGCTTTTTCGGATCTGACAAGCCTTGCGCGTCAGGCTAGCCGTGCTTCTGCCTTCATCGTGAGCATGCACGATGATGATTTTGCGAGTGCTGACGAGGAAAGCCAGGTCGTGCAGGAGCTGCGCGACTTCGTGCGCAAAGTGCGCGCATCAAACCCCGATGTGCCGATCTTCTTGTACGGAGAAACCCAAACCGCGCCCAATATTCCCAACGATGTCACTCGCGAGCTGCACGGCTTCATCAACATGTTTGAAGATACGCCTGACTTCGTCGCGCGCTACATCGTGCGCGAAGCCAAGGAGTATCTCAAGAGTCTGCCTCCGCCTTTTTTCAGGGCGCTCACGCATTACGCAGCCGACAGCTCCTACTCCTGGCACTGCCCTGGTCACTCGGGCGGCGTGGCTTTCTTAAAGAGTCCTGTGGGGCAGATGTTTCATCAGTTCTTTGGCGAAAATATGCTGCGAGCCGACGTCTGCAATGCCGTCGAAGAGTTGGGGCAGCTTTTGGATCATACGGGACCGGTTGCGAAGTCCGAGCAAAATGCCGCGCGCATTTTCGGCTGCGACAATCTCTTTTTTGTGACCAACGGTACATCGACCTCCAATAAGATCGTTTGGAACTACACCGTTGCTCCGGGCGACATCGTCGTGGTCGACCGAAACTGCCACAAGTCCATTCTGCACGCCATTACGCTTACCGGCGCCATTCCGGTTTTTCTTATGCCTACGCGCAATCACTACGGCATCATTGGACCTATCCCCTTGTCAGAGTTTGAGTGGTCAAACATTGAAGAAAAAATTCAGCGCAATCCGCTTATTCAGAACAAGGAGGCAAAGCCTCGGATCATGACGCTTACGCAGTCGACCTATGACGGCATTGTCTACAACGACGAGGTGATCAAGCAAAAGCTCGACGGCAAGGTTGACATTTTGCACTTTGACGAAGCGTGGCTGCCGCATGCGGCTTTTTCCTCGTTTTACGACAACATGCACGCCATCGACAAAAAGAAGGCGCGCACCAAAAAGAGCCTTGTCTTTGCCACGCACTCCACGCACAAGCTTTTGGCGGGCATCTCGCAGGCAAGCCAGATCTGCATTCAGGATTCGGAAACCGAAAAGCTCGATCGCGCAAGCTTCAACGAAGCCTTCATGATGCACACGTCAACTTCGCCGCAATACGCCATCATTGCAAGCTGCGACGTGGCCGCTGCCATGATGGAGGGGCGTGCGGGCACCGCTTTGGTGGAAGACTCGATTGCCGAGGCGGTGGACTTTCGGCGCGCTATGCGCGAAGTCGGCGTCAATTACCACGATTGGTGGTTCACTGTATGGGGACCTGACGAAATTCCCGCCGAAGGCACCGGTACGCAAAGCGACTGGATGCTGCACGCCGATGAAGACTGGCATGGGTTCGGACATGTGGCAGAAGGCTTCAATATGCTCGACCCGATCAAGGGGACGATCGTCACGCCCGGACTCTCGGTTAAGGGAGAATTTGCCCAGACCGGCATTCCTGCCGCGGTGGTGACCAAGTATTTGGCCGAGCACGGCATCATTGTGGAAAAAACCGGCCTTTACTCGTTTTTCATCATGTTTACGATCGGCATCACGAAGGGCCGCTGGAACACGATGGTCACCGAGCTGCAGCAGTTTAAGGACGCCTATGATGCAAACGCTCCGCTCTGGCACGTGATGCCCAAATTCATTGCGGCCTTTCCGGAATATGAAAATCTGGGGCTGCGCGATCTCTGCCAGAGCATTCATGAGGTGTACCGCAAGTACGATGTGGCGCGTCTGACAACGCAGATGTATACCTCGGAGATGGTGCCTGCGATGCGACCGACCGATGCGTACGCCAAATATGCTCATGGTGAAGTTGACCGGCTCCCCATTGACGAGCTTGAGGGCCGCGTCTCGGCCGTGCTGCTTACGCCTTATCCGCCGGGCATTCCGCTTTTGGTGCCGGGCGAGCGCGTCAATGCAAAAATCGTTGAGTATCTGCGCTTTGCCCGCGACTTCACGCGGCGCTTCCCTGGATTTGAAAGCGATGTGCACGGCTTGGTCAAAGTTGCGCAGCCCGACGGCAGCATCAAGTACATGCTCGACTGCGTGAAGGAAGACTAATTGAAAACTGGCGCTCTCAGACCGCTTTCTGATGAACGCGCTCTGCTGATCGTTGAGATCAACGTTGCGCCGGCGCAAAAATTAAAAAACACAAAAAGGAAAGTAGAGGAAAAAATGGCTCTGGATTTGGTTTTGTTTGAAAAGATGCCGGTCACCGTCCTCAAAATCGAAGGCAGCGGAAAGTTTCTGGCCAGGCTTCTGACAAGCGACGTCAAAAAAATTCCTGAATCCGGCGTTTGCCGCAGCGTCATGATGAATGCCACGGGCGGCGTCATCGGCGCGCCTTGGGTAGCGCGCACATCACAAAACGCCTACGAGCTCATTCTTGCCTCCGAGACGGCCGATGCCGAGCAAGCCTGGGCAAGACAGGTGAGCGTTGCTTTTGATGCCGAAGTGCAGTCCGAATCTTTGGAGGGCTTTTACTTTGTCGGAAAGCTTCCGGTCAAGGAGCTTGATCTGAAGGAACATGCAATGGTGCAGTCGCTTGGGCTTCGCTTTGTCAACATGGGCTGGATTTGCCTTGCGGCGGGGCCCTCTGAAGCTGTAGGCGCGCTCTACGACAATCTCGTTGCGGCGGGCGCTAAAAAGGGTGAGCAGACGGGATTTGACGCACTGCGCATTTTTGCTCGCGAACCAGCTTCAGGGCTTGAGCTTGACGAGGGATCAAGTCCCTTGGAGACAGGGCTTGAGGATGCGGTGGATTTTGAAGATCCCGAGCGCATTTTCATCGGCAGAGCGCTGACCGAAGCACGCGCCAAGACGGGCAAACATCTGCGCATGCAGCTTGTCGCTTTTGATGTCGCCTTTGATCCCTCGCTTCTTGTCGAGGTGCCGATGATCGAAGTCGAAGACAATTTGTATCCGATGACGAGCATCGCCCGCGTGCCTGAAGGTCCCTACACCGTGGGGCTGGTGCGGCTGCCGCTTTCGGTCAATGTCGGCGACAGGGTAAAGGCGCTCGTTAAGACCAATCCGCGCGTCGCATGCGAGGCTGCTCTGGTGATCGACCGTCAGATCTAAGGATCCTTTTGTTTTTTGCAGTTTGATACTTTTCATCGTCAAGCCATGGCTTCCAGCGTTTTTGATCTCTTTAAGGTCGGCATCGGTCCGAGTTCAAGCCACACGGTGGGCCCCATGCGGGCAGCTCTTCTTTTTGCTCGAGAGGTGCAAAGAAAGGGGCTTTTGGAGCGCACCGAGCGCATTTTCTGCGAATTGATGGGAAGCCTTGGCGCAACGGGGCGCGGGCATGCCACCGACAGCGCCGTGATGCTGGGACTGATGGGGTTGGCTCCTGCCGAGGTGCGCACGGAAAATGTGCCTGAGCTGCTCAAACGAGTTGATGACAAAAAGGAACTTGTGCTTGTCTCAAGCAAGCTCATCGGGTTTGATCGAGAGCGCGACATCGTGTTTTCGCCCGAGAAGGTGGCCAAATTTCATACGAATGCGGTGGAATTTTCTGCGCTTGATGCCGAAGGCGTCGTTCTTTTCGATCGACGCTACTACTCGGTGGGCGGAGGCTTCATTGTTGCCGCTCGCGTAGAAAATCCAGAAGAGGTTGCGCTGCCCGAGCGCATCAAGGCTCAGGCGCAGACCGAGCTTCCTTATCCGTACGCCAATGCGCGCGAGCTCATCGATCTCACGCGAAGGACGGGAAAGAGCATCGCCGAGATCGTTCGTGCCAATGAAGCGGTGCAGTTTGCAGAAGATGAAATCGATGCCAAGCTCGATCACGTCTGGAGCGTCATGCAGCAGGCCATTGATCGGGGGCTGAAATCCGACGGCGTGCTGCCCGGTCCCTTGAAGATAGCCCGCCGCGCTCCGGGCCTGGCGCGGCGCATCGCTGCCAAAACGGTAGCTGACGATCCGATGGTGGTGCTCGATTGGGTCAACGCGTGGGCTTTTGCTGTGAGTGAAGAAAATGCCTGCGGCGGAAGGCTGGTGACCGCACCCACCAACGGGGCGGCAGGGGTGGTGCCGGCCGTGCTCAAGTACTTTGCCACTTTTTTTGCGGCAGCAACGCCTCAAAAAGTGCGTGAATTTTTGCTCACTGCCGGAGCCATCGGCATGCTCTACAAGCAAAATGCGTCCATCTCGGGCGCAGAGGTCGGCTGTCAGGGCGAAGTGGGCGTTGCCTGCTCTATGGCCGCAGGAGCTCTGGCGGCTGTGTTGGGAGCAACACCCGAGCAAGTGGAAAATGCTGCTGAAATCGGCATGGAGCACCATCTGGGTCTTACCTGCGATCCTGTTGCCGGACAGGTTCAGATTCCCTGCATTGAGCGCAACGCCGTGGCTGCCGTCAAGGCGATCAATGCTGCGCGTTTGGCGATGAACGGCACGGGCGAACACGTGGTGAGTCTTGACGCCGTCATGCAGACGATGTTTGCCACCGGGCGAGACATGATGGATAAATATCGCGAAACGAGCCGCGGCGGCCTGGCGGTGAATTTCATCGAGTGCTGATCGGATAAAATTCGGGTCTTTCTGAAAAACATGTTTTTCAGAAGGCCTTTTTTTCATTCTGCCGCCGGATATAAACCGTGAACGCAAAAAAAATTTATCTGCGCAGCTTCGGCTGCCAAATGAACGACTATGACTCGGCTCGGCTCATTGATCTGATGGGCACGCATGGCTATGAACGCACGCCCGAGCCTCAGGAGGCCGACCTCATCGTTGTCATCACCTGTTCTATTCGTGAAAAAGCCCAGGAAAAAACCTTTTCTGATCTTGGCCGCATTCGCGAAATTAAAAAAGAAAGACCGCATGTGCGCGTAGCCGTTGGAGGCTGCGTTGCTTCTCAAGAGGGAAAACGCGTCATTTCGCGCGCTCCTTGGGTCGATGTGGTCTTCGGCCCGCAGACGCTGCATCGCTTGCCGCAGCTTCTGGCCGAGCGCGAGCGCACGGGGCGGTCGCAGGTTGATATTTCCTTTCCTGAGATCGAGAAGTTTGATCATCTGCCAGCGCCTTGCGCGCAGGGGGCGACGGCCTTTGTATCGATTATGGAAGGCTGTAGCAAGTATTGCTCGTACTGCGTGGTGCCCTATACGCGCGGCACGGAAATCAGCCGTCCGATGATGGACGTGCTCGTGGAATGCGCGCAGCTTGCAAGCCAAGGCGTCAAGGAGATTACGCTTTTGGGGCAAAACGTCAATGCATATCAAGGCAAGGGCCCCGATGCCAAGACGGTGGACTTTGCGCTTTTGCTTGAATACGTGCACGAGATTCCGGGCATTGAGCGCATTCGCTATACCACAAGTCATCCTAAGGAGTTTTCTGATCGCTTGATTGAAGCCTATGCAAAGCTGCCCAAGCTTGCCAATCATGTTCACCTGCCCGTGCAAAGCGGTTCGGACCGAGTGCTTGCCGCAATGAAAAGAGGCTATACCCACGACTGGTATCTTGAGCGCATTGCCAAGTTAAGAGCGGTGCGTCCGGATATCTCGGTCGCAACCGACTTCATCGTCGGCTTTCCGGGCGAAACCGAAGAAGACTTCAATGAGACGATGCGGCTCATTGACGAAGTGGGCTTTGATGCGAGCTTTTCTTTTGTCTATTCCAAACGGCCGGGAACGCCTGCGGCGGCCTTTGCTGACGAGACGCCTCAAGACGTCAAGCTTGCCCGGCTGCAGCACCTGCAGGCTGTGGTGGATGCGCATGCCGCAGAAATTTCCAAATCCATGCTCGGACGCATCGAGCGCTGTTTGGTTTTCGGCCCGGCGCGCAAGGGCGGCGGAATGCTCTCGGCGCGCACCGACAACAACCGCGTAGTGAATTTTGCGGGCGACGCTTCCTGCATCGGCCAGATGGTCAACATTCGCATTACGGACGTATTCCCGCACACGCTTGGAGGTGAACTTGTCGAACAACACAACGTCTGAAGCGCTCAAGCCCCTTCAGTTTGCTTTTGACTGCACGTCCGGCGAGCTTGCAGCTCTTGTCGGTCCGCTCGATGAAAATCTGCGGCAGATCGAACACGCCTTTGACGCAAAGATTGCCCGCAGGGGCGCTCATTTTCGCATCACGGGCTCGCAGGCCTTGCAGGCGATGCATGTGCTTGAGATGTGCGCTGCGCGCGTGCACGCTGGCGAAGAGATCACCATCAACGACGTGCAGATGAGCGTCATCGGCGAGCAGTCGGGAGCCTCTGCGCTCGACAATGACCGCTACTTGCTCAAGACGCGCCGCAGCGGCCTGCAGCCGCGCACTCCTGGACAAAGAGCCTATTTGTCAGCCATCATGAATACCGACGTTACGTTCGGCGTTGGGCCGGCAGGCACGGGCAAGACGTATTTGGCGGTGGCTGCGGCCGTTGATGCCTACGAGCGAGATGCCGTCGAGCGCATCATCCTCACGCGTCCTGCAATCGAGGCAGGCGAACGGCTGGGCTTTTTGCCTGGAGATCTTGTGCAGAAGGTCGATCCCTACCTGCGGCCGCTTTATGACGCGCTTTTTGATCTCTTCGGATTTGAAAAGACGCAGCGGCTCATTGAAAAGCAGATCATTGAAATTGCTCCGCTTGCGTTCATGCGCGGCCGAACGCTCAACAATGCCTTTGTGATTCTCGATGAGGCGCAAAACACCACCATCGAGCAGATGAAGATGTTTCTCACCCGCATTGGCTTTGGTACGCGCGCAGTCATTACGGGGGATGCAACGCAGGTTGACCTGCCTCGCGGCGTAGCAAGTGGCTTAAAGCACGCCTGCGAAGTGCTCGAAGGCGTGCGCGGCATTTCCATCGTGCGCTTTACGACTGAGGATGTGGTGCGCCACCCCTTGGTCGGTTCGATCGTACGAGCCTATGAGGCTTGGGAGAAAGCGCACGGCGATCGACAAGAAAGCCGCCGCAGACAGCGCATGGAGCAGCGCCTTGGCGCGGCAGAGGTTGCACGCAACGAAGACAATGCCGCTGATTAAGCGACTTTGATGGGTAAAAAGGACGCTTGGCTCCGGCTGCGGCAGTTCTCATAGCCGCAAATGTGTTTGAGACGATCGCGCAAGCGGTTGAGGAGAATATATGACAGCGAATCAGACAAGGCGAGTGCGGCGGCCTATCGCCCGCATTCCCGTCAGGCGCAAAAAGCCGCAGGTTCAGGTGCTTTTTGAGCGCGGCGATGGAGCAAGACAACGTCTTCCCTCCCGTCGTCAGATGACGTTTTGGATTCAGGCGGCGGCCGACCGTCCGCTTGAGCTGTGCGTGCGTTTTGTCAGCGCGCAGGAAGGGCGCGAGCTCAACAAAACCTACCGCGGCAAGGACTATGCAACCAATGTGCTCACGTTTGACTATGAGCACGAACCCGTGGCGGTAGCCGACATCGTCGTCTGTCTGGAGGTGGTGCAAAAGGAGGCCCAAGAGCAGTTTAAGCGCTTTCCTGCGCACCTGGCGCACCTTTTGGTGCACGGCGCCCTGCATGCTCAAGGCTGGGATCACGAGACAGATGAGGAGGCCGAGCTGATGGAGCAAAAAGAGCGCCAAATCATGAATGAGCTTGGCTTTGACGATCCATACTACGATGCCGCGCGCGGGCATTGAGCCTTGGTTGAGCTTT
The DNA here is from genome assembly GCA_944388865.1 of uncultured Duodenibacillus sp. Taxonomy (GTDB): domain Bacteria; phylum Pseudomonadota; class Gammaproteobacteria; order Burkholderiales; family Burkholderiaceae_F; genus Duodenibacillus. The sequence continues at coordinate 107,906 of CALXKM010000002.1, forward strand.
GCGCATGCATTGCGCGAGCTCGAGAGGAAAATTTGAGTTTTCTGAGAATTTTGCTATCCTCAAAAAACTTGGTTTTCCTCAACCGGCGCAAAACCAATTGCAGCCGGCGCATATGCAAGATCAACCACACAGTACGACAGAAACAGCCGACGGTGATCGGCACTCAGAAAAACGCGGCTTTTTGAGCCGCCTTCGCTCCGTGTTCGTCAAAGAGCCTACCACGCGCGAAGAATTTACCGAAGCTTTGCACCGCGCATACGGGCAGAAGCTTTTTGATGCGCAGGCTCTGACCATGATGGAGGGGGCGCTCGAAGTGGGCGAACTCTCTGCGGTAGACCTCATGGTGCCGCGCGCGCAGATTGAAGCCATCGACATCAAGGAGCCTCGCGAGGTGTGGCTGCCCAAGGTCATTGCTCGGGGGCATTCGCGATTTCCGGTGATTGAGGGCGACATGGATGATGTCAAAGGCATTTTGCATGCCAAGGATCTGCTTCGTCTTTTTGTCGATCCCGACTACGACATTCGCGCGCATTTAAGGCCCGCGCGATTTATTCCCGAAACGCAGCCTTTGAATGTCGTGCTGCGCGATTTTCGTGCAACGCGCAACCACATGGCGCTGGTGATTGACGAGTTTGGTTCGATTTCCGGCCTGATCACGATTGAAGACGTCATCGAGCAGGTAGTGGGTGAGATTGACGATGAGTTCGACACCATCAACCAGGATAAGGACAACATCATCGTGGTCGACTCCGAGCACTGGCGCGTGAAGGCCGAGACCTATATCGATCAGTTCAATGAATTTTTTGACGTCAGTTTGCACGACAACTATTGCGAAACGGTGGGCGGCATGGTAACCGATCGCTTTGAACACGTTCCGCACCGAGGCGAGACGATTGAAATTGACGGCTTTCGCTTCAAGGTGCTCACTGCCGACGAGCGTCAGGCTCATCTCTTTTTGGTCGAAAAGCTTGTCTCGGCGGCCGTCACGCCCTTGGCGCAAGAAGACGAGAGCGCATCTGAAGGCGCGTCAAACGCGCGGGCGGCATGAAGTTTTCGCGAAAGACACTGACGCAGCAGGAAAGTAATTTGTGAATTTCAAAGCTCGGATTGCGGGCGCAGCCCCTTTGATGGACTCAATGCCGGCCAAGTGCATTGGCGCTCTTGCGTTGGGATTTATGGGAGCGGGGGGCTTTGCGCCTTTTGAGTTTGCGGCAGCGGCAGCGGCTTCCATCGCAGGACTTTTTTGGCTTGCGGCAAAAGAAAAGCGAGTCTTTGCCGGAGCTTTGATCGGTTTTTTGTGGGGGGAGGCTTTTTTCAGCGCGGGACTCTCGTGGACATTCAACTCGATGCATGTCTATGGCGGCGTGCCGGCTGTTGCTGCAGCGCTGGGCGTGATGGCGCTGGCGGCGTTTTTATCCCTCGTGCCGGCCGGCGTCTGCGCGCTTGCGACAGCGATCAAAGCATCTAGGCCGTTGAAGTTGATGTTTGTTTTGCCTGGACTCTGGTGCCTGGGCGAACTTGTGCGCGGCTCCTGGGTAATGGGCTTTGGCTGGCTTTCATTGGGCTACGCCTACGTGGATTCGCTTTTTAAAAACTGGGCGCCGGCTGCCGGCGTCTACGGCGTGGGACTTGTCGTCAACATGCTCATTGGTGCGCTGTTGGTGCTTTTGGCAGGGCAGGAAAATAAAAAGCGCGTGCTGCTTCGTGCGGCCACGGCGATATGGGCGGGACTTTTGGCCTTGAGCACCGTGGCGCTTGACTTGGTGCAATGGTCTAAGCCCGCTCAATCAATCGAAGTGCGCGTCGTGCAGCCGGATCTTCCCGTGGCCATGCATCTCACGCAGGGCATGCAGGCGCAGCGTGTTGCGCGAGCTGAAGCGATGAGCAAGCGCAGCGCCATGTCTTCGCACATTGATCTCATCGTCTGGCCCGAGGGGCTCTACAGCTATCCTCTGCAGCGCCTTGGTCCTGAGAGTCTGCAGGCTGCGCTTGGGACGGCTTCGGTCATGGATGCAGAGCTTCTTTTAAACGGCTTTAGTCAGAGATCTGACAAGACGTTTTTTAATTCCATCTGGCTTGCAGCCATTGAGGACGGAAAAGAAGACGAGGGAGCGCGGCTGCGTGAAATATATCAAAAGCACCATCTTGTGCCTTTCGGAGAGTTTGTCCCTGCGGGATTTCGCTGGTTTGTCGATGCGCTTGGCATTCCCATGGCAGATCAGTCTGCGGGACCTGCGGGCGGCGCTCGTTTCGTGACATTGGCAGGAATTCCTGCGGCGCTTACCGTGTGCTACGAAAACATGTTCGGCGAAGAACTGCGTCTGTGGTGGCGCCATGGCAATCCCCAGGTCATGATCAACTTGGCTAACCTCGGCTGGTTTGCGCCTTGGGCGACGGAGCAGTTTTCGCAGATGAGCGCAATGCGTGCGCTTGAAACCGCTCGTCCCGTTCTGCAGGCCGTCAACAATGCCGGGTCGATGCTCATTGCGCCTGATGGGATTATCGAGCGCTCGGCTTTGCCGGGAGCGCAGAATCTGGATTTAACGCTCACCTCGTACGTGGGCGAGCCCACGCCCTTTGTGCGTTTTGGCAATGCGTCGGCAGCCTTGGCAGCACTGGTGCTTATTTTGATCGGTGCTGCAGCTGGGCGCTTTTTCGCAAGAGCGAAGGCTTAAGGACTCAGTGCGGGAGTGCGGCACGTAGTTAGGCGGGCAATTCGCACTTTTGGCAATCTGATAAAATTTCACCCCTGTTTTGTCCGGCGCATCTAAGCCTATGCACAACCAAATCCGAAGCTCTCAAACGGCGAGGACAAGGTTTTTATGTTGATGGCTGTCGTCGGCGTCTGCGGCTAGCGTTTGCCGGCCGGCTCACATTTTTGGTCGATTTTTTATGCTTACTTTTCAGGAAGTGATCCTGCGTCTGCAGGACTATTGGAACAAACAGGGCTGCGCGCTGCTGCAGCCGATCGATATTGAAGTTGGTGCCGGCACTTCGCACACGGCCACGTTCCTGCGGGCGCTGGGCCCTGAGCCCTGGCGCGCTGCCTACGTGCAGCCCTCGCGCCGCCCCAAGGATGCCCGCTACGGCGAAAATCCCAATCGACTGCATCAGCACCATCAGTATCAGGTGGTTTTAAAGCCTAGTCCCGTCAACATCGTCGATCTCTACCTCAATTCCCTTCGCAGCCTTGGAATCGACACCGAAGTCAACGACGTGCGCTTTGTCGAAGACAACTGGGAAAACCCGACGCTGGGCGCCTGGGGTCTGGGCTGGGAAGTGTGGATGAACGGCATGGAAATCACGCAGTTTACGTATTTCCAGCAGGTGGGCGGCCTGGAATGCAAGCCGATCACAGGCGAGATTACCTATGGGCTTGAGCGCTTGACGATGTACCTGCAAAACTGCGACAACGTCTTTGATCTCGTCTACACGAAGTGGACCGATGGTCTGGGCAAGGAGCACACGCTCACCTACGGCGACGTGTTCCATCAAAACGAAGTCGAGCAGAGTCACTACAACTTTGAAGCGAGCGATCCGGACAAGCTCTTTGCGCAGTTTGACTACTTTGAGAGCGAAGCCAAGCGCCTGATGGAACTTCAGCTTGCGCTGCCCGCTTATGAAATGGTTCTGAAGGCCGGTCACACCTTCAATCTTCTTGATGCCCGCGGCGCTATTTCGGTGACCGAGCGCGCTGCTTATATTGCCCGCATCCGCAACTTTAGCCGTGCTGTGGCGCAAAGCTACTATGACGCGCGCGAGCGTTTGGGCTTTCCGATGCTCAAGACCGAGTAAGCGGATCGAACAAAGATAAACGAAGAATTTTGAGTGGTACGAAAGAAATGACCAGTCTTCTTGTTGAATTGCAAACCGAAGAGCTGCCGCCTAAGGCGCTCAAAAAACTTTCTGCGGCTTTTGCCGATGGCCTCAACAAGGCGCTTGCCGCACGCCGCATTCTGGCCGAAGGCTCGACAATGACGCCTTATGGGTCGCCGCGCCGCATGGCGGTGCACATCACCAATGTGCTCGAAAAGTCCCCTGACGAGGCTTTTACTCAGCGTCTGGTCCCCGTCAAGGTTGGCCTTGATGCGCAGGGCAATCCGACGGCGGCGCTTACCAAAAAGATGAATGCGCTTGGAATTTCCTGCAGCGTTGACGCTCTTAAGCGCGTCAACGACGGCAAGAACGAGCAGCTCGTCTACGAAGGCGTGCGTGCCGGAATTCCCGTGGCCGAAGCCGTGCAAAAGGCGCTCGACGAGGCCGTCAAAGCGCTTCCCATCCCCAAGGTGATGAATTATCAGCTGGCCGACGGCGTCACGACCGTTCAGTTCGTGCGTCCCGTCAAGCACCTGACGGCGCTCTACGGCGAAGAAGTGCTCGACGTGCGCATGTTTGGCTTAAAGGCCGGCCGCACCACGGTGGGGCATCGCTTCCATACCCATGCACCCATTGAAATTCGCAGCGCCGACAGCTATGCCGAGCAGCTTCTGAGCGAAGGCAAGGTGATTGCAAGCTACAGCGAGCGCCGCGCCAAGCTCGTGGAGCTTTTAAACGAAGCCGCGCAGCGCGCGGGCGGCACTCTTATTGCGCCCGAGGATCTCATTGACGAGACGAATTCTCTGACCGAGTGGCCGGTGATCTATGTTTCCGAATTCGAAGAGAAGTATCTGGCCGTGCCCGAAGAGTGCCTTATTCTGACGATGCAGACCAACCAGAAGTACTTCCCGATGCGCGATGCGCAGGGCAAGCTCATGAATCGCTTCTGTCTAGTGTCTCATATCGAAGCCAAGGACGATGGCGCTGCCATTATCTCGGGCAATGCCCGCGTCGTGCGCGCTCGCTTGGCCGATGCCGAATTCTTCTACACGCAGGACTGCCAGACGAAGCTTGCCGACCGCGTTGAGGGCTTAAAGCACGTGGTCTATCACAACAAGCTCGGCACTCAAGCCGAGCGCATGCTGCGCGTGAAGGCCATTGCGGGTGCTGTTGCCGACAAAATCGGCGCAGACCGTGCGCACGCCGAGCGCGCCGCGATGCTTGCCAAGGCAGATCTGCGCACGCTCATGGTGGGTGAATTCCCCGAGCTGCAGGGCATCATGGGCGAGTATTATGCCCGTCACGACGGCGAGCCCGACGATGTGGCGCTTGCCATTCGCGAGCACTATGAGCCGCGTTTTGCGGGCGACGAGCTTCCCTCTACGCCGGTGTCGATTGCTGTTGCCTTGGCCGACAAGCTCGAGACGCTTTGCGGCATGTTCGGCATCGGACAGATGCCCACGGGCGACAAGGATCCCTTTGCGCTGCGCCGCCATGCGTTGGGCGTGCTGCGCATGCTCATCGAAAAGAAGCTGCCTGTTGCGCTTGACGATCTCGTAAAGACGGCTTTTGCCGTAGAAACGAAGGTCGAGGGCGTCAAGGATGCGCAAAAAGAGCTTCTAGCCTTCTTCTTTGACCGTTTGCGCGTCATGATGCGCGATGCGGGCTATACGGCGCAGGAAGTCGATGCCGTGCTCGCCTTGGGCGACATGCGCGTCGTGCAGACCCCGCTCAGACTGAAGGCTGTGCGCGAATTTATGCAGCTGCCCGAAGCCGAAAGCCTCACTGCAGCCAACAAGCGCATCGGCAATATTCTCAAGAAGGCCGAGCTTGCCGAAGATGCGCAGGTTGTGCCTGAGCTTCTTGCCGAAAAGGCTGAAAAGGCGCTTTTTGATGCCGTGGGCGATCATGAACCCATTGCGAAGCTTCTCTTTGAAAAGGGTGAATTTGAGGCAATGCTCGCTTCGCTCACTCCGCTTAAGGACTCGGTTGATGCCTTCTTTGCCGACGTGATGGTCAACTGCGAGGACGCCTCGCTGCGAGCCAATCGTCTGGCGCTCTTAAAGCGGCTCTACGTTTTGATGAACCGCGTGGCCGAGCTCTCGAAGCTTGCCAAGTAGTCAAGAGTTCTCGGACTTTGACTGTCTGTGCCTAGAAAAGGAGAGTGGTCGTGAACGCGATCAGAGGGGTTTTGTTTTATCTCATCTGCGCCGTCACAGTGATTCCTGCGGCGACGGCCATTCTTCTGACGTGGCCCTTTACCTCTGCCGAATGGCGCTACGATGCTATCGGCATCGTCTGGGTGCGGGCGATGATTAAGGTGCTCGAGCACGTCTGCGGCGTCAAGTGCCGCGTGCTCGGCATCGAAAACATCCCGACCGACGGCAGGTCTCTAGTCGTTCTCAGCAAGCACCAGTCGGCCTGGGAGACGTTGTTTTTGCCCGCCTATCTGCCCAACCGCATGGGCTTTGTCTACAAAAAGAGCCTGCACTGGATTCCGTTTTTCGGCTGGGCCTTGAAGTCGATGTGCATGATTGCCATTGACCGCAAGGAAGGTCGTTCGGCCTACCAAATTTTTCGCGAGCGCGGAGAAAAATTTTTGCAGCGCGGCTGGTGGGTGATTCTTTTCCCTGAAGGAACTCGCACCAAGCCAGGGGCGCGAACGATGTACAAAACGGGCGGCACGCGCTTTGCATGTTCGGTCGGAGCCGACATTCTTCCTGTTGCGCTCAATTCCGGTCGTCTGTGGCCGCGCAATTCGCTAGCCAAAAAGCCCGGAACCATCACCGTGAGTTTTGGTCCGGTCATTTCAACCAAAGGACGCGAGCCGCATGAAGTCAACGACGAGGTGGCCGGCTGGATTGAAGCTGACATCAAAAAATGGGATCACGATGCCCATTGAAGTGGAGCTCTCCCTCGCTTGAGCGCTCTGATGACGAGTTGATTCTTGACATCATTGAGTCGGCCAACTACGGCGACTACGTCAGGCTGAGGCTCTCGCTTAAAGACGGCCGCGTCAAGCTCACCGTGCCTTGGAAGACAAAAAGCGAAGAGCTGCTTGGATTTCTTCGCCGCACCTGCGGCTGGATTAGAAAAAATCTTGCCCGGCAACGCCAAAAGAATGCACAGCGCTTGCAGGCCTCAACGCCATACAGTGCCAAGATTGATTCCGAAGGCTGTGTGTATCTGCAGGGCAAAAAGCTTGCGCTCAAGCCGACTCAATTGCGTGCAGTTCAGCTTCAAAGCGGCCTTGACGGCGAGGAGCCGGTTTTGCTTGTGCCAGAGTTTTCAGACATGCCGCCGACCTTTTCTCGCAAGCTTCAGGCAACAATGGTGAGCCGTTTCCTTAAGCGGCAGCTTTGCGAAATCTACAGCGAACGCGGCCTGAAGATATGCAGCGCCATGCGCCTTTTTCCCAGACAGTTTTTGGTATCCAATGCTCTTACGAGCTGGGGCTCGTGCAACGCCAAGGGCGTTGTTCGCCTTTCCTGGCCGCTGGCGTGCTTGCCTGCCAAGTACTTTGACTATGTGCTGGTGCATGAGCTTGCGCATTTGGTGCACATGAACCACTCCGCGGCGTTTTGGTCGCTCGTAGAAAGGTTTTGCCCGGACTACAGGCAGACGCGAAAAGAGCTCAGAGAAATCGGACTCAAATCGATTTTTGCTGAAGAGATTTTTTCTGATAGCGAGCTTCAAGACATTTTTCGGCACTCAAAGCGGCTGCGGCTTCAGGCCGCATAAAGAGCTTGCATTTCGCTATTCATTTGATGTATAACGAGAGTGCATTTTGATTTTCTCGGATGCCGCCGATAGAGACGTGCATGTGTGACTCGACCTCTCGGCGTAGAAGGGTGAAAAAACTCTCCTGAATCTTTTGGTCTCGCTTAGCGGCATTGTTCGCAGCGAGACTTTTTCTTTTTGCTTTGCGAAAAACCGTTTTGCAAATTTGACCGACCGTTTCTCAAACTCTCTGCAGCAGAAAATCACGTGAGGCAGGATCCTGACGGTGCAAAGAAGAAGGAGAAGTTCTTGATCGGGGTAAATACCTAGTCAATGACAGCAGGCTCTAGCGCCTGATTGAGCCAGTTCGGACCAATGACCCGCAGAGCTTGTGCTAGAGTGTCGGGTGTGAAAAAGTGGGGAAAAGTGGGGCGCTGTGCGCATGTTGCTTTTCTCACGATTTTTTTCTTTGCGCGTCTTTTCTTGATGGGGATGAGAACAGGCGCGCCTGCGGGTCTCATCTTTTGTTGGAAAATCAACGTGTTCCAGGGTACTTCTCTACTTTCGCTAGATGCCAAGGGCCGCATGACGATGCCAAGTCGTCATCGCGAAGAGCTCATGGGCGAGTGCGCCCTGGAGGTGACGATCACGCGCCATCCAGACGGTTGTCTTCTCATCTATCCCCGCGACGTTTGGCTCGAGCGGCGCGAGGCTCTCTCAAAGCTTGGCTATGCCGCGCGCGTGCTGCAGCGCATCGTACTGGGCAGCGCCGTGGATCTTACGATTGATTCGGCCGGACGTCTTCTCATCCCCGCTGATCTGCGCGTGCTCGCAGGGCTCTCCAAGGAAGTTGCGCTCGTGGGGCTTGGCACGCATTTTGAGCTCTGGGATGCGCAGGAACTTGCCCGGCAGGAGTCTGAAGCTCTTGCCGCAGGCATTGAAGCCGCTGCCGGCGGCTTTCAGTTTTAGCTGACGCCCATAGGAGTGCCGATATGCCGCAGACAGTGCTTCAGGGCTCAGTTCAAAGCGCAGCGCCAGCCGAGCGTCTCATTCACCGCTCGGTTCTTGCTCAAGAGGCGCCCCGCGAGGTGCTCACGCGCACCGACGGAATTTATGTAGACGCCACTTTTGGTCGCGGCGGGCATACTCGCACATTGCTTTCTCTTGTCTCGCCCGAGGCGCGCGTTTATGCCTTTGACCGCGATGAAGAAGCCGTTGCCGCGGCCCGCAGCATCGATGACGAGCGCTTTGAAATTATTCACGCGCCATTTTCGCACATGGCCTGCGAGCTCGCGCAAAGAGGCGTGACGGCCGTTGACGGTGTTTTGATGGATATCGGCGTCTCTAGTCCCCAGATCGACGACGCCTCCCGCGGCTTTTCGTTTCGGTTCGACGGGCCTCTTGACATGCGCATGGATACGGCGAGCGGCATCACGGCTGCGCAGTGGCTTGCGACGGCCTCCGAGGCCGACATCGAGCGCGTTCTTCGCGTCTACGGTGAAGAGCGCTGCTCAAAGCAGCTTGCGCGCGCTATTTGCGCGCGACGACTAGCCGAGCCCTTTGTCCGCACGGGAGATTTGGCTGATTTTGTTGCACGCACGATCGGCCGCTCGCACAAAGATGCGGGGCAGCACCCGGCCACAAGAACCTTTCAGGCCATTCGCATCGAAATCAACGGCGAGCTCGACGAGCTCAAGTCTGCCCTGTCTCAGGCCGCAGGTCTTTTGCGGCCAGCCGGCAAGCTTGCCGTCATCAGTTTTCATTCGCTCGAAGACCGCATCGTCAAGCGCTTTTTTGAAGAGGGCGCGCACCCCGAACGCCTGATTGATGCGCGCATCGCGCTGCGCACGCAGGATCTGCCTGAGCCTTTTTGGCAGGACGTGCGCCGCATCAAGCCCGCAAAAGAGGAGTGCGAAGATAATCCCCGGGCACGCAGCGCCGTGATGCGCAGCGCCGTGCGCACGACTCGCAAGTGGCCTGCTGCCGAGGGAGGTGCACGATGAAAAAGAATGCACTTGCCTTTGTCAGCGAACGATTTTTATTCGTCATGGCGTTGATATCGGCTGTGGTGCTGGTTCTGAGCGGCGCGGCGCTTGTGACGACGCAGTACCGCGTGAGGCTGCTTTTTGTCGAAATTGAGCGCGCCAACGATGTCGCGCGCAGACTCTCGGACGACTCAAGTCAGCTCGCGCTTGATCTCTCCAAGGCGGCGCTTCCGGCTGCCGTCAGCCGCCGTGCTCGCGAGATGGGCTTTGCGCCTGCGGGCGTTACCAATACGGTGCTTCTTGAAGTCGAGCCGATGGCTCTCATCAAAGGACACATGGAGGTGAGGAAATGACGCTCTCCGAAGTGTTCGAGGGTCTGTGGCTCATCGTGCGGGACAAGGCGCTCGCCTTCTGGCGTGAAGACAATGCGCCCAAGCGCGCCAATCGCGGCAGAGGCGAGGAGTCGCTGCTGCTTGTGCCGATTCCGGCCGCGCGCAGCAAATGGGTATTTTTCATCTTTTTTGCGGCGCTTATATGCGTGGGCTTGAAGGCCTTTTGGCTGCAGTGCGGCATCTCAACGGATTTTCTCAAAAAGCAAGGCGAAGCGCGCTATGCAAGAACGCTGCCCGTGCCCGCGCAGCGCGGGCAAATCGTCGACAGAAACGGCGTGGTGCTAGCTTCCACGATTCCGGCGCGCAGCGTCTGGGCCGATCCCCAGGAAGCGCTCGGCTTAAAGCACGAAGATTTCGTCAAGCTCGCAGACATTCTTGAGATGGAGCCCGAAATCATCGAGCGCAAAATCGAAGGCCGTCGGGGAAAGAGCTTTGTATATATTGATCGGCAAATAGAGGTCGAAAAGGGCGAAGCCGTCCGCGCACTTAATCTGGCAGGCATTCACGTGAGCAACGAAGTGCGCCGCAATTATCCGGACGGCCCGATCTCGGCGCACATTGTGGGCTTTACCGACTCGGACAACAACGGACGCGAAGGAATTGAACTGGCCGACAACCAGGAGCTCTCGGGCAAGCAGGGCTCACGGCGCGTGATTCGCGACAGACTCGGACGCATTGTTGAAGACGTCTGGGTCAAGGAAGGCGTTGTGGGTTCAGACGTCGTGCTCTCAATTGACTCTCGCTTGCAGTTCATTGCGCACAAGGCGCTTGCGGCCGCCGTCGAGCGTCACGCCGCCAAGGCAGGCGCCGTCGTGGTGACCGATGTGCGCACAGGTGAAGTGCTTGCCATGAGCAGCTGGCCCACGTACGACCCCAATTCGCGGCGTTCGGTGAAGTTTGAAAATATCCGCAACCGTGTGATCACCGATACGTTTGAGCCCGGTTCGACCATGAAGCCCTTTGCCATTGCCAAGGCGCTCGATTTGGGGATCGTGAGGCCTGATACGCTCGTGCAGACGGCTCCGGGCAAGCTTACGATCGGCGATAGAACGATCGGCGACACGCACGACTACGGCATGATCACGGTGAGTCAGGTCGTGGCCAAGTCTTCCAATATTGGAACAAGCAAGATTGCTCTTGAAATGGCGCCTGAGACGCTCTGGGACATGTATTCAGCCCTGGGCTTTGGTCAGTCACCTGAAGTGGGGCTGCCCGGTGCGGCAAGCGGCAGGCTTCGCCCTGCCAAGTCTTGGCGTCCCATTGAGCAGGCGACGATTTCATATGGGCACGGCATTTCCGTGTCGCTTCTGCAGCTTGTACGCGCCTATACGGCTTTGGCTCGCAACGGCGATGTGATTGATCTCACTTTCAAGCGCACCTATGCGCCGGCCAAGGGCGAGCAAATCTTTCGTCCGGAGGTGGCCCGTCAGATGCGCGCCATGATGACGCAGACGGTCCAGGCGGGCGGCACTGCACGGCGCGTAAGCGTTCAGGGCTATACGATTGCCGGCAAGACCGGCACGGCAAACAAGATTGAAAACGGCGAGTACGTCGACAAGTATGTAGCAAGCTTTGTGGGCATGGCTCCAGCCGGACAGCCGCGCATCATTGTGGCTGTGATGGTCGATGAACCTACGCAGGGCAGCCACTACGGCGGCACCGTGGCCGCGCCGGTTTTCAACGAAGTGACGGCAAGCGCACTGCAGCTCATCGGCGTGCATCCCGATGCAATGGGCTTTGGCGCCGCACCGGGAATATTGGTGAAAGGATTGAGAAATGATTGATTGCAGCACCCAGGAAAAGGAAATTCTCGAGTGCGTTGATTGGGTAAGGGGGAAGGCTGCGCCCGGCGCAAAGATCCGAATTGATTCGCGCAGCATCGAGCAGGGCGATGTGTTTGCTGCTTTGCACGGAGCAACCGTCGACGGGCTTGCTTATGCCGCCGTTGCGGCCTCGCGCCACGCCTCGGCCATGCTTGTTGAAAAGCGCGATGACATTCTCGGAAAGAGCGCGGGCCTGCCCGTGTATATGGTCGAAAATCTGCGCGAAAAGCTTGGGCTTATCGCCTCGCTTTTTTACGGCAGTCCCTCGGCGCATATGCGAGGTGCGGCCATTACGGGCACCAACGGCAAGACAAGCATCAGTCATTGGGTGAGCACTGCTTTGACGCGTCTGCATCATCCATGCGCGGCCATCGGCACGATCGGGGCTTTTTTAAAGGGCGAAAAGCTCCCTGCGCCCCCTTTGACGACGCCGGATGCGGCTAGCCTGCAGGAGCTTTTTTCCGAGGCCTATGAAAGAGGCGCTCAGGCCTTTGCCATTGAGGCGAGCTCCATCGGTCTTGAGCAAGGGCGGCTAGCCGGCACCAAGATTGAGACGGCAGCCTTTACAAACCTCACGCGCGACCATCTGGACTATCATGGCACGCTTGAAGCCTATGAAAAGGCCAAGACAATTTTGTTTGATTGGCCTGGACTGAAAAATGCCGTCGTCAATATTGACGACGAGGCAGGCTTGCGGCTTGCCAAGCGAGCCGCTGCTCGAGGCGTGCGCGTCATCACGTATTCGCTCGAGGAAAAAACGCTGGCTGGCTGCTGTGCTCTTAATGCCGTTGATATCGAAAATAAGCCTTCGTCGGTTGCCTTCAAGGCGCTCTGGCAGGGCAAGAGCCATCTCGTTGAGGCGCAGGTGATCGGCCGCTTCAACGTTTCAAACATCCTGGCTGCTGCGGGCATTATGCTCAGTTTCGGCATTGATGCCGAGGCGGTTTTCAACCAGATGAGCCAGGTGAGGGCTCCAGCGGGAAGGGTTGAGCCCATTGTTTCGGAAAATGCTCCGCTCATCGTCGTTGACTATGCCCACACGCCTGATGCTCTTGCAAAGGTGATCAGCGCTTTGCGTGAAGCCATGAAGGCCAGAGCCGGAGCAAGGCTCTGGACGGTTTTTGGCGCGGGCGGCGACCGCGATCACGGCAAGCGGCCGCTGATGGGAAAAGCCGCTAGCGCAGCCTCCGACTTTGTCGTCATCACCACCGACAATCCGCGCAGCGAAGATCCGGCGGCCATTGCCGAAGCAATTGCTGCGGGCTGCGATGCAGCAAAGACGCGCATTGTGCTTGATCGCCGAGAGGCGATTGTCGAGGCTGTCTGCGAGGCCGATGCGGCCGATGTGGTTCTGATCGCAGGCAAGGGGCACGAAGCCTATCAGGAAGTCAGGGGCGTGCGCACGCACTTTAGCGACGCAGAAGCTTCTCGAGAGGCGCTTGTTGAGCGTCGCGCGAGAATTCTCAAAAAACTTGAAGCAGGCAAAGATTATGTCTGAAATTACCGGCTGGAACATGAAGACCCTGCTCAAGGCTTTGGGCGATGAAGTGCTTGAAGTGCACGGAAATTCAGGCGTGGTTTTCGGTGAAATCAGCACCGACAGCAGACGCATCACGAAAAACTGCATTTTTATTGCTATCCGCGGGGAAAACTTTGACGGGCATGATTTTGTCGCGCAGGCCGCGCATGCCGGTGCGGGCGTTGCCATTGTCGAGAAGTGGCAGGATACAGGCTGCACGCAGATTCTTGTGCGCGATGCCGTAGAGGCCTACGGCAGACTTGCCGCAGCCTGGAGAGCGCAGTTTTCCATTCCGTTGATTTGCGTAGCGGGCAGCAACGGCAAGACCACCACGACGCAGATGATTGCTTCAATTCTGCGCACGGCCTGCGGCGAAGAAGCCATTGCAGCCACGAAGGGCAACTTCAACAATCACATCGGCGTGCCGCAGATGCTTTTGACGATCAATGCTCGCACCAAGGCTGCGGTTATTGAAGCCGGCATGAATCATCCCGGAGAAATGGCTCGCCTTGTAAGCTGGATTCGTCCCACGGTGGCCGTCATTACCAATGCGCAGCGCGAGCATCAGGAATTTCTGCACACGGTAGAGGCGAGCGCCCGGGAAAACGCTTTTGCTCTGGTCAGCCTCTCGGCAAAGGGAACGGCCGTGCTTCCGATCAAAGATCCGAGCTTTGGCCTGTGGCAGGATTTCGTGCGCGCCCGAGGCTGCCGATTGATGACTTATGCCGCGGGCAACGATGCCTCGGCAAACGTGTCGGTTTGCGTCTCAGATGGCGCTATTTCGATCAAAAAAGGCGCCGAGAGCCTCTCCTCAGTACTCAATCTTGTCGGAGAGCATGCGCTGCACGATGCTGCGGCCGCTGCCGCGGCCTCCTTTGCCGTCGGCGTCAAGCCCGAGGCGATTGCACGGGGTTTGGCCGACTTCAAGCCCGTCAGAGGGCGAGGCGTGCGGCATGTGCTGCGCAACGGCGCGATTTTGATTGACGATGCGTACAATGCAAACCCCGACAGCATGCGAGCGGCCATCGACGTGCTCGCGCAGCTGCCCGGTCCCAGAGTGCTGATCGCAGGCGATATGGCAGAAACCGGCGAAAACGCAGCGCGGTTTCACGAAGAGGTCTGCGCGTACGCCAAGGAGCAGGGCGTTGATCGGCTCCTTGCCGTGGGCGAACACATGCGTGAGGCCGTGGGGGCTTTCGGCTCGGGGGCCCGCTGGTTTGCCTCGATCGAAGAGCTTGTTCACGCCTCCAAGGTTGCCGCGCAGACGCCTGGCAGCATGCTTGTCAAAGCTTCGCGCGCCATGCATCTTGAAGAGGTGGTCGATTCCGTCACGGCGGCAATGACGGCGCAGACTGTCTAAAGAGAAAGGAACGCGCCGCTGCGGCGGCGGTCTTTTCCGGCGACGGCTGCAAAGAAGTTTTTTCGAACAGAAGCTTAAGAACAACACGCATTACGACAAAGAGGGCGCTAAACACCAAGAGCGCCGGCAAAAGGACACATGCTTTTAGAGTTTTTTCAATGGCTCTCTGAGGACATTCGTTTTTTCAGCGTCTTCAATTATTTGAGCCTTCGCGCAGTGATGGCCGCCTTGACGGCTATGGTCATTGGTTTTTGTGCTGGTCCGGCGGTGATTCGCAAGCTGCGCGAAATGCGCATCGGACAGGCCGTGAGAAACTACGGTCCCAAGACGCATCTTGTCAAAGACGGAACGCCTACGATGGGAGGCGTTTTGATTTTGGTTTCCATCGGGATTTCTTCGCTTTTGTGGATGGATCTCTCCAATCGCTTCGTCTGGGTCGTGCTTTTCGTGACGATTGGCTACGGCCTGGTGGGCTGGATTGACGATTACCGCAAAGTGGTTCACCACGATCCCAAGGGAATGAGCGCGCGAGAAAAGTTCGGCTGGCAGAGTCTGATCGGCTTTTTTTCAGCCGTCTATCTTGCCTTTGCCGTGTCGATGCCTGAAAACAGCCATGTGTTTTCAATGATCGTCTCCTGGGTTGAAAACGGCTTTGAGATGCAGCAGCTCGACAAGCTTGCGCTGACGGTGCCCTTTTTCAAGCAGATCGCCTTTCCCTTCGGCGTGTGGGGCTTCATTGTGCTGACCTATATTGTCATTGTGGGCACGTCCAACGCAGTCAACCTCACCGACGGACTCGATGGACTGGCCATCATGCCCTGCGTAATGGTGGGGTCGGCTCTGGGCATCTTTGCCTACGTGGTGGGACGTCCTGACTTTGCCGGTTATCTCTACTTTGAATACATTCCGGGAGCAGGCGAGCTGGTGGTGATTTGCGCGGCTTTGGCTGGCGCAGGGCTTGCTTTTCTTTGGTTTAATGCGTATCCGGCGCAGGTCTTCATGGGCGATGTCGGTGCGCTTGCCTTGGGCGGCGCGCTGGGAACAGTGGCCGTCATTGCCCGTCAGGAGATCGTGCTTGCCATCATGGGCGGGATCTTTGTCGTGGAGACCGTTTCGGTGATGATCCAGACAACGTATTTTCGTTTGACGCACGGCAAGCGCTTTTTCCTGATGGCGCCGATTCATCATCATTTTGAGTTGAAGGGCTGGAAGGAGACGCAGGTCGTGGTGCGGTTTTGGATCATCACGTTCGTGCTGGTGCTCATTGGACTGTCAACGCTCAAGATTCGCTAAAAAGTTTGCAGAGAAACGCCATGCGTGTAGAAAACGGCAAAAAAGCTCTTGTTTTGGGGTGCGGAGCTTCAGGGGCAGCCTCCGCGCGCTTTCTTTACCAGAGAGGCTGGCAGGTGCACGCGGCCGATACGCGAGAAAATCCGCCGGCGGCGCGAGCGCTTCTCGAAGATGGCATTTGCTTTACGGGTGGCGGCTTTGAGGCCGCTATGGCCGACGACGTGCAGCTTGTTGTCATCAGCCCGGGGCTTTCCCCAAAATTTTCCGCTGCAGCCTGTGTGGTTGAGCGTGCGGCGAGCCGCGGCATCGAGGTTGTGGGTGAAATCGAACTTTTTGCCCGGGAATTAAAGCGTCTGGAAGCTTTTCGCAAGTATCGGCCCAAAATCATTGCGATCACGGGCACCAACGGAAAGACGACGACGACTTCGCTTGCCGGCAGCATGGTGCGTGCCGCAGGGCTGTCGGTGTGCGTGGCAGGCAACATAGGGCCCAACGCCGTCAGCGAACTGGATCGGCTTTTGAAGGCCAATGAGCTGCCGCAGGTCTGGGTGCTTGAGCTCTCGAGCTTTCAGTTAGAGACCACGCAAAGCCTTGAGTGCACGGCCGCTGCCTTTTTAAACCTCACAGAGGATCACGTTGACTGGCACGGCTCTATTGAAGAGTATGCGGCTGCCAAGGCGGGCATTTTTTCTGCCGGCACGCGCAGAGTGCTCAATGCAGAAGATGCCGTCGTCATGAAGTGCGCCGAAGGCGTCGATCAAACGCTCGTTGACGTATTTGCCGATGCCGATCCCTGCGTGCCCGGACAGTGGGGCATCACGAGGGACTCGGGCATTGAGTGGCTTTCCTATATTGGTCAGAGGCCGGTGCTCGGCGCTACGAAAGCCGCGCAGCTTGCGGCAGAACCTGCAGCTAAAACGCTGTTGATGCCGGTGGACGCACTCAAAATCCGCGGTCGGCACAATGCCATGAATGCGCTTGCTGCACTGGCGCTGGTCTCGGCAGCGGGCATCAGTCTGGCTGCGGCTCTGGAAGCGCTCAAAAACTATCAGGGCGAACCGCATCGCGTGCAGAGCGTACTGGAAGTCAACGGCATCGAATTCATCGACGACAGCAAGGGCACCAATGTGGGTGCAACGATGGCCGCCCTAAACGGTCTGGGCAAGGCAGGCCGAAAAAGTTCCATTATTCTGGGCGGCGACGGCAAGGGGCAGGATTTTGCGCCCTTGGCCGATGTGCTTAGACAGTGGGCCGTACATGCGGTGCTCATCGGGCGGGATGCGCCGAAAATTAAAGAGGCCGTGCTCGCCGCCGGCGTTGCGTTTGAAGAAGCAGGACAGAATTTTGAACGCGCCGTGGAGCTTGCTTGGGCCGCGGCAAGAACGGGCGACGTCGTGCTGCTGTCGCCAGCGTGCGCAAGCTGGGACATGTTCAAGGACTACGCCGAGCGCAGCCGACGCTTTGTGCGAAAAGCGCAGGAAATTGCGCGCCGCGAAGCTGCAGCGCACTCAGAGGGCTCTTTTGAGAAAGCTGCAGGAGGTAGCGCGTAATGGGGCTTTTCGGAGGACGTTCCCAGACAGGCGGCGAGCCGGCAGACTACAGAGCATGGGCCGATGAACCGGTGCTGCGCGGACGCGCCTCGGTCGTTAAGCCCGACGGGGCCGACTGGGTGGTGATTTTGCTTGTCGTCGGACTGCTTTCTCTCGGGGCCCTGATGGTGTATTCGGCCTCAATTTCGCTTGCAGACAGCCCTAAGTACAACACGACGCCGTATCACTTTCTGGTAAGACACCTGATTTTCATCGCGATGAGCTTTGCGGCGGGCTATGTCGTCTACCGCATTCCGATGCGGGTTTGGAACAAGCTTGCCCCCTTTGTCGTGGCGCTGGCCATTGTCCTTTTGTGCTTGGTGCTTGTGCCTGGCGTGGGCAAGTCGGTCAATGGATCGCGCCGCTGGATTGAGCTTGGCTTTATAAGCCTGCAGGTGACCGAATTGGCCAAATTTGCGGCGCTTATTGGGGCGGCGTACTTTACCGTGCAGCGTCAGGACTACATGCACTCCTTTACCAAGGGACTGGGGCCTATGGCTGTGGTGATGTGCTTTGTGTCGGCGCTCATCAGTCTGCAGCCCGATCTGGGAGCGATTATGGTCATTGTCTGCATTGCCATGGGGGTGCTCTTTTTAGGGGGCCTAAATGTGCGCATCTTCATTGTGGTGAGCGTGGCGGTGGTGCTCGTGGTGGCGCTCATGATCTACGATTCGCCCTGGCGCTTGCAGCGCGTGATGGCCTATCTGGATCCATGGAGCAGCGAATACGCTTTGGACAAGGGCTATCAGCTGAGCCACTCGCTGATTGCCTTTGGGCGAGGAGAACTTTTCGGCGTGGGGCTTGGCGCCTCGGTTGAAAAGCTGCATTATCTGCCCGAGGCTCACACCGACTTTATTCTTGCCGTGGTGGGCGAAGAACTAGGCTTTATCGGCGTGGTCATTACATTGACGGCATACTATTGGCTGGTGAGGCGCGCCTTTGCCATTGGGCGGCAGGCCATTAAGCTCGATCGCGTCTTCTCCGGCCTTGTTGCCGAGGGCGTGGGCATCTGGATCGGCGTGCAGGTCGTCATCAATGCGGGCGTGGCTACCGGTCTTTTTCCCACCAAGGGACTGACGCTGCCCTTGATGAGCTACGGGGGCTCCTCGCTCATGGCTACAATTGCAGCCGTTGCGCTGCTGTTGCGCACGGATCGCGAAAACCGCATTTTGATGCGCGGCGGCAAGGTTTAGCCTCGGGCGGACGGACAAACATTTAAGGGAAAAAAGTTTATGAGCGACAAGCACCTTCTCATCAGCGCCGCCGGTACGGGCGGGCATGTGATGCCAGGGCTTGCCGTGGCCCGCGAGATGCGCCGCCGCGGCTGGACTGTGAGCTGGATCGGAACGCAGACCGGCATGGAAGGCGATCTGGTGGCCAAAGACGGCATCGAGTTTACGGGGCTGGACTTCAAGGGCGTGCGGGGCAAGGGGCTAAAAGGACTCGTGAGCGGCATCGTCAAGCTTTTTCTGGCCACGCGCAAGGCTTCAGACATCATCGGACGCATGAAGCCCGACGTGCTCTTTACGACCGGAGGCTACATCGCCGTGCCTGTTTGCAAGGGCGCGAAGAAGACGGGCACAAAAATTGTGCTCATGAACTGCGATGCCGACATTTTGATGTCTTCAAAGATCGTGATGAATCAGGCCTCGGCCGTTGCCTGCGGCTTTGCCGGTTCGGCACGGTCTCTGGCTGGGGAAAAAGGCAAAATCACGGGCAACCCCGTGCGCGCGGAGATTGAAGCGCTCGAAAGCCCTCAAGAGCGTCTGTCGGGCCGTACGGGAAAACTTAAGATTTTGGTTTTCGGCGGCAGCCTGGGCGCGCAGGTTCTCAATGAGACGCTGCCTCAGGCGCTTGCGCTTTTTGACGAAGACGCGCGTCCTGAGGTCGTGCACCAGACGGGGGCTAAAAATGTTGAAGCGGTGCGCGCGCTTTATGAAAAGGCAGGCGTCAAAGCCGATATCCGGGGCTTTATTGACGACATGGCCTCGGCCTACCGCGACAGCGACATCGTCATCTGCCGCTCGGGCGCAATGAGCGTGAGCGAATTGTGCGCCGCGGGAGCAGCGAGCATTCTGGTGCCTTTTGTTGTGAAAACCACCAACCATCAGCTGGGTAATGCGCGCTATATGGCCGAACACGGAGCCTCGATCATGCTCGAGCAGGCCAAGCTCACGCCCGAGCACTTGTTTGGCATTTTGCATAGTCTCAAGCGCGATCGCATTCTCAACATGGCGCAAAGCGCCAGAGCGCTGGCGCGCCGTCATGCGGCAAGCCAAGTTGCCGACATGATTGAGGCGACGGCTCAGTTGCATTAATGCATTATGTTTTGCCGCCATGCGGCTAAGGAACGGTTTTTATGAAGTTTATGGTCAAGCACCTGCACTTTGTCGGCATCGGCGGCACGGGCATGTGCGGCATTGCCGAGGTGCTGCTTAATTTGGGCTATACGGTCAGCGGCTCGGACATCGCGGCAAGTCCGGTGACCGAGCGGCTGCAGTCTTTGGGCGCCGTGGTCCATCAGGGGCATGAGGCTAAAAACATTGAAGGCGCTGATGCGCTTGTCATTTCAAGCGCAGTGCACGAGGACAATCCTGAGGTGGCTGCGGCGCGCGCTGCGCATATCCCCGTGGTGCCTCGCGCCGTGATGCTCGCCGAACTGATGCGGCTGCGTCGCGGCATAGCCATTGCGGGCACGCACGGCAAGACGACGACAACGTCGCTGACCACTTCGCTTCTGGCAGCAGGCGGCCTTGATCCCACGTACGTGATCGGCGGCAGGCTCAATAGTTCCGGGGCCAATGCCCGTCTTGGCAGCGGCGAATACATTGTGGCCGAAGCCGACGAGTCTGATGCTTCGTTTTTAAATCTCACGCCTGTGATTGCAGCCATTACCAATATCGATGCCGATCACATGGATACTTACGGACACGATTTTGAGCGACTCAAGAAGGCTTTTGCCGACTTCATCGGGAGGCTCCCCTTTTACGGCGTTGCGGTGCTGTGCACCGATGACGCCAACGTGCGCTCGATTCTTCCAATGATCAGCAAGCGCGTGGTGGCCTATGGTCTTAACGACGAGGCCGATGTGCGCGCCGTCGACATTCGCGCGCAGGGCACGCGCATGGCCTATACCGTGCTCAGAGACAATCATCGGCCGCTGCCCGTGGTGCTCAATTTGCCGGGCGTGCACAATGTGGTCAATTCGCTTGCGGCCATTGCCGTGGCAACGCTTGTGGGCGTGCCCGATGAGGCCATCGTCAAGGCGTTGGCCGAATTCCGAGGCGTGGGCAGGCGTTTTTCTCAGTATGGCGAAATTGCCTGCGAGGGCGGTACGTTTGCGTTGGTCGACGACTACGGACATCATCCGCATGAAATGGCCGCTACGATTGCAGCTGCGCGCGGCGCATGGCCCGAGAGACGTCTTGTGCTTGCCTTCCAGCCGCATCGCTACACTCGCACACGCGACTGCTTTGAGGAGTTCGTCAAAGTGCTCTCAAGCGTTGACGTGCTGGTATTGGCTGATATCTATCCCGCCGGCGAAGAGCCTATTGAGGGCATAAGCGGCAGGACGCTTGCCCAAGCTGTCGGAGAAAAAAGCGCGCATCAGCCGGTATTTTGTCCGCAGGTGGCCGATATGCCGCAGACGCTTCGCGGCGTCATCAAGGCCGGCGACGTGGTGCTCACAATGGGCGCCGGCAGCGTAGGGCGCGTGGCGCCGGCGCTTGCGGGCACCGTTTCCTAGCGCCTGCGGATTGGACAAGAGAAAAGGACGAATCATGCAGTTTGAAACGATTGATCCCAAGAGTCTGGGGCGCGTGGCCGTGTTGATGGGCGGCATGAGTTCCGAGCGTGAAGTGTCGCTTTCGACCGGACACGGCGTTTTTGAGGCGCTGCGGCAAAAAGGGGTGGATGCAACGGCCATTGATCCCGCCAAGACCCCCGTGGAAGAGCTGCGCGGAAAGTTCGACCGCGTGATGATTTCTCTGCACGGTCGCTTCGGCGAGGACGGCACGGTGCAGGGGGTGCTTGAATATCTGAGAATTCCTTATACCGGGCCCGGCGTGTGCGCAAGCGCCATTGCCATGAATAAAGAACTCACGCGCAGAGTCTGGAGCGCCTGCGGATTGCCGGTGGCCAAGGGTCTTGTGGTGCAAGGCGCTCACGAGGCGGGCCGCGTCATTGCTCAATTGGGCCGCGATCTTGTCGTCAAGCCCGTCTCCGACGGCTCTTCAATTGGCGTGAGCAAGCTCAAGGATGCCGACGAGGCGGCATTGAAGAAAGCTCTCGAAGAGGCGCTTGCTCTCAATGAAGGCGTGCTTGTCGAAGAACGCATCTGCGGGCGAGAGTTTACGGTTGCCATTCTCGACGGCAAGGCGCTGCCCGTCATTGAAATCCGTGCGCCCGAGGGTGATTACGACTACCACAACAAGTATTTTGGAAACGCGGTTTCCTACGACTGCCCGGCGCATCTCGATGAGACCAAGACGCGCGAAGTGCAGCAAGCCTGCGAGAAAGCTTTTGCTGCTGTCGGTGCCCGCGGTTGGGGCCGCATTGATGTGATGATGCGCCAAGACGGCTCTTTTGTGCTTCTGGAACTCAACACGAGCCCGGGCATGACGCCGCACTCGCTTGTTCCTATGGCCGCGCGCGCCGTCGGACTTGATTACGCCGATTTGTGCCTGCACCTTGCCTCGAAGGCGGCACTTGACTATGAGCGCTCGGCATAAGCCTTTAGGAGACGGCTAGAGGTGGCGGAACCGAAAAAGAAAACCGAACGCAAAGGGCAGCAGTCCCAGGAAAAAGCGCTGCCGCAGACGCAGGCGAGTGCAAGTGCTGCAGTACGCCGCAGACGCTGGAGAGCTGCAGCGGTTTTGCTTTTCGTCGTCTTTGCGGCGTTCGGACTTGTGCGCCTCTATCAAACGCCTTTTCTGGCCATAGAATCCGTCGAGGTGAGAGGGCCTGTTGAAGCTCTGGGGCTTGAAGAGGTCGTCAATGCCGTCAAGAGCAGTTTGCAGGGCAATATGCTCACCGCCGACATCGGTCGCGTGAAAAAAGCTGTTGAGGACATCTCTTGGATTAAAAGCGCCGAAGTAGCGCGTCTGTGGCCCGATGCGCTGCATGTGGAAGTGGTGCGGCACAAGGCTGTGGCCATTTTTGAAGACGGCAGGCTTGTAAGCGATGAGGGCGTGCTTTTTTCAAGCAACGATGAACCCATTGATCGACTGATGGCGATGCCTACCTTCTCGGGCGACCCGCAGTACGTCTCCGAGGCCGTTCGGCTGCTTCCTCTTTTTGAAAAACAGGCCGAGCGTCTTTCTGCCAAGGTCAAGGCCGTTGATGCTACATTTCGCGGCAGCTGGTCGATCGTCATCGAGTCGGCTCAATTTGATGCGATGAAAATCGAACTGGGAAGGGCGCTTACCAAAAACGGTCCTGCGGTGAGGCTTGCTCAGGTCGTGGACAATTTGCCCGAGGTGGCCGAGATGATGCAGGGCTATCCTGAGCGCATTGACGCCCGATACAAGGATGCTTTTGCGGCTCGGATCCCGACGCCCTCAGCGCAGCAGCGATGGCTAGCCTCGCATCCGCAGGCCAGGGCAGGCACTGAGGGCCAAACACTTCTTTTGCCCCAGCAAAAAGCTAAGACTGGGCAAAAGGACGAGAACAAGGAAAAAGGCAGCGGCAAGTCTGACAACAAGCAGAAGGCAAAAAGCATTTCTGCCGCTAAGAAGGTTGACAACTGATGGAAGGCGCACAACTGAATTCAACAATTGCAGCTTTGGATATCGGCACAAGCAAGATTTCCGTTGCCGTGGGCGAAGCGCTTCCCGACGGCGAACTTGCCGTGCTGGGCTTTGGCAAGGTGAGCGCAGAAGGCATCCATGCGGGCAGCGTTCAAGATGTCGAGCTTGCCGTTGAATCCATCAGAGCGGCCGTGACGGAGGCTGAGGCAACCTCGCAGCGCAAAATCACGACTGTTTCGGCGGCGCTCACCGGCAAGCATTTGCACAGCATCAACAAGGTGGGCCAGCTCGTGCTCCCCGATGGAGAGGTCGACAGCAGCGCCGTCAAGCGCGCCACTCGTCTGGCAATGGCTTTTGACCCCAAGGTCGATGCCAAAAGCGCAGATGACCGCGTGGTCTCGCACGTCATCAAAGGCTATACGCTCGACAACGACGATGCCATGCTGCAGGATCCTGTGGGCATGACGGGCAATGTTTTGAAGGCGCATGCGCATCTGGCCATTGGCTCAGACAGCGTGGTGCTCAATCTTGTCAAATGCATTCGCAGAGCGAGCCTCGACATTGAAGGCCTCGTGCTGCAGCCCTGGGCGAGCGCCGCGGGCACGCTTACGCCCACTGAAAAAGAACTCGGGGTCATTGCTCTCGATATCGGTGCAGGTACGGTTGATGTGGCCTGCTTTGAACACGGCCATATTGCCTTTACCGGCGTGGCGCAGACCGGAGGCGAAATCATCACGCGCGATATTGCCGCTGGGCTCAATTGCTCAATTGCCGACGCCGAGGACATCAAGCTTGCCTATGGGCATGTCGGACGCCGAGCCGAAGATGGTTTTGAGCGCATTCGCTACATTCGCGAATCTACGCAGACCGAAGAGTCGATTACGAGCGCTGATCTCGTCAACATCATTGAAGCGCGCAGCGAAGAGATTCTGCGCGTGACGGCGCACTATTTTCTCAAGCCCGATAGTTGGCTTGCCAAAGCCGCCGGAGGCATCGTCATCACTGGAGGCGTCAGCCGCATGCCCGGCTTTGACAGACTTGCGCAGCAGGTGCTGGGACTGCCCGTGCGCGTGGGCGTGCCGCCGATGCAAAAGGGCAGCGCACTGGGGCTTGTGAGTCCGGAAGATGCGACGGTTGTCGGCGTGCTTTTGGAAACCATGAGAAGGCGGCGTCTGGCTGGCGGCTCCAAGCACAAGTCCGGACGATTTGACGGGCTTCTCGGCGTCGTGCGCCGCATTATGTTCGGTGATTTTTCAGGGTAATGCGTCATTGATGCCTTGAAAAAACAACGGGCTGTCTCCATATGTGTCTGAAAGGGCACGCATTGCTGCGTGCCGATGTTTTGAATGGAGAAGTTTGTTATGACCGAAAAATATGCGCTTGTCATTGACGGTGGCTGCAAATTTCATGGTGCGGGCGGCACGCTCAACCACCACTACTGCGAACTTGCTCGACAGACTCTCGAAGAAATGGGCTGGAGCGTGGATGTGGTTCGAGCGCAAGATCAATGGGACGCAGCAGAGCAAGCGCAAAAGCTAATTGAAGCCGATGCAGTTCTTCTGCAGACGCCCATTTGGTGGATGGCGTCTCCTTGGCAAGTCAAGCGCTATGTTGATGAGGTGTTTTGTGCTCCGGGCGTAGCCAATGGAGACGGCAGAACGCGCAGCGCGCCCGAAGTCAACTATGGCCGAGGCGGCGTGCGCAAAGCGCACTACATGATTTCCTGCACGTGGAACGCGCCGGCAAACGCATTCACGGCGCCTGAAGAGTTTTTTGAGGGCAAAGGCATCGATGCCGTTGTGCTGCCGATGCACAAAGCATTTCAGTTCATCGGTATGAAGCCCATGCAAACCTTTATGGCCAATGATGTCGTCAAAAATCCCACGCATGAGGCCGACTTCAAGCGCTTTGTCGAGCTCGTCAGGAAGAATTTCTCGGCGCTCTAAACTTATCCGCGTTCATATGACGCATTGCGCAAAAAGCGCACAGCATTGAGATTTTTCTGCAAGTGTCTTTTCTTTTGAGATTCCAAAATAAGCAACATGCAAGTTTGTTTTGAGAAAGGAGGCACATGCAATGAAGCGCAGAGATTTCATCAGCGCAACCATGGCTGCAGGCGTTGCGGCTGGGTTGCCTTTGGGCGGCGTCTGCGCCCAAAATGAACAAAACAAAAGTCAGCGTGCAGCAGCCAAAGTTGATGACGGGTCCGTCGTCAACGTGCCGATGGACAAGCGCACAGGCCCCGAGTCGGTTGTGTACTTCACGCGAGACCTGTCTGCAGCCGGGTTGCGCAAGATTGTCTCCAAGGTTTCTTCCGTGCTCGAAGGCAAGGTGGCCGTGAAGCTGCACACGGGCGAAAAAGGCGGCCCAAACATTTTGCCGCGCGACTGGGTCAAGGAGCTGCTTGACAAGGACATCAAAAACGCAACGATTGTTGAGACCAACACCTACTACGCAGGCGATCGCGATACGACGGCCAAGCATCTCGATACGCTGAAGGTCAACGGCTGGACATTCTGCCCGGTCGACATCATGGACGCTGATGGCACGGCGATGATTCCGGTCAAGGGAGCCAAGCACATTGCTGAGATCAGCGTCGGCAAAAATATTTTGAAATACGACAGCCTTTTGGTGCTCACGCACTTCAAAGGACATACGATGGGCGGATTTGGCGGCTCCAACAAAAATATTTCCATTGGCTGCGCCGATGCCCATACCGGCAAAAAGCAGCTGCATGCGGGATCTTCAGGTCAGCAGTGGGGCATCACTGGCCGCGAATTTATGGAAAACATGGTTGACTCAACCAAAGGCATTACGGATCATTTCAAAGGTCGTGTCTGCTACGTCAACGTGCTGCGCCGCATGAGCGTTGACTGTGACTGCACCGGCAAAGCCGCTCAAGAACCGAGCGTGCCCGACATCGGAATTTTCGCTTCGCTGGATCTGCTTGCCGTCGAGCAGGCCTCGGTCGATGCAGTATATGAACTAGGACAAGCAAGCGCGCCGCTGCGCGAGCGCATCGAATCTCGACACGGGCTGCGGCAGCTTTCTGCTATGCGAGAAATTGGACTTGGAAGCGAGAAGTACAGCATTGTTGATCTCGACAAGGCATAAGCGTACGGATGCCTCACGGTTTCGATCGCACCGTGCGCAGCCGCCGCCGCGTGAACACTCGAGCTTCTGACGGGTGGCTTGACGATTGCCGACTTGACGGCCGCAGCGTTCAAACGCGATGAACGCTGCGGCCGTCAAACGTTTGCAAGAATCGTCAATATTTGCTGATGACTACAGCTTTTGGCAGCCTTTGAGCGTGTTACGATTCGCGGCCTGCACAGATGCAAAATCATCATAGGAAAGCGCGAAAAGTCTTTGGCTTATGCAAACACCTCAATTGACCAAATTCGGACCGCGGGCCTGGCTGCCGATTATCGGTCTGGCCTTTGCCGCTTTTGTCTTTAACACCTCGGAATTTTTGCCTGTCGGGTTGCTGCCAGACATTGCGCACAGTCTGAATGAAACGGTTCCGTTTACCGGGTTGATTTTGACGGGATACGCCTTCGTTGTGGCGGTGATGTCGCTGCCTTTGACGGTGCTTACTGCGAAAGTCGAGCGCAGAAAATTGCTTCTTGTGCTGCTCGTTATTTTTTCGCTGTGCCATTTTGTGGTGCTTTGGGTGCAAAGCTTTGAAGCGCTGCTTGCTGCTCGCGTCGGCGTTGCGCTTGCGCACTCAGTCTTTTGGTCGATCATGACGCCCTTGGCTGCGCGCGTGGCGCCGCACGGCAGGCGTGCGCTGGGATTGGCCTGCGTGATGGGCGGCACGATCGTGGCCACTGTCCTGGGCGTGCCCATCGGCACCAAGCTTGGACATTACTTCGGCTGGCAGGAGGCTTTCTGCATCATCGGACTTGCCTCCATGACGGTCTTTTGCATTATTTTTCTGACGCTTCCGGAGTGCCGCAGCAGCAAGGCGGGCTCCTTTTCGAGTCTGCCGATTATTTTGAGGCGCCCTGCGCTGCTGCAGCTTTATGCGCTCACGGTCATTACGGTGCTCGGCCAGTACACCGTGTATTCGTACATCAGCCCGATTATGAGCGAAGCGGGCGGATTTTCCGAAGGCGACATCGTCACCATGCTCTTTGTGTTCGGCATCGCAGGCATTGCCGGTACGGTGATCGGCTCCAAAACGGTCGAGCGCTTTAAAAATGCTTCGCTTGCGGCTCCTTTGACGGTCATTGCTGCATGTCTTTTTTTGCTTGTGCCTGCCTGCGCGAACTACTCCTGTCTTGCTGCTTTGATTTTTGTGTGGGGCGCAGCCATCACGGTCGTGTGTTTGGCTTTTCAGACTCTGTTGCTGTCAGCGGCTTCGGACGCAGCAGACGTTGCCACCTCGCTTTACTCAGGGATATTTAATGTCGGCATCGGAGGCGGCGCGTTCATCGGCAGCCGCGTGTCGGAACATTTCGGCTTTTTGCCGGTAAGCTTCGTCGGCGCGGCGCTTGTCTGCGTGAGTCTTTCGATCGTTGCTGTCATCTGGATCAAGACAGGCAGCGTCGTGCTTAAATCCGGTCTTGAAAAAGCTGATGAAGAAGGTGCCCCTTTATCGCAATAAACCCATGGCTGACTCCTATCGCATACCAGACATCAAGCCCGGCGCCTTGCACCGCGCAGAAGGAACCATTCGTGGCTCGCGCTTCATCGTGAGCATGGCGCACTGCGCCGATGACGCATCGGCAAAAGACTTCATTGAATCCATTCGCGCAGAACATCCTCATGCGACGCACAACTGCTGGGCCTACCAGGCCGGACGCCCAGGGACGACTGCGCATATCGGCGCAAGCGATGACGGCGAACCGAAGGGAACGGCTGGGCGCCCGATGCTCACCGTTTTGCTGCATTGCGGCGTGGGAGAGATCGCCGCGGTCGTGACGCGCTATTTCGGCGGCACGCTTCTTGGCACGGGAGGCTTGGTGCGGGCTTATCAAGGTTTAGTAAAACTTGGGCTTGAGACGCTTGCCGTCAAGGAAAAGCGCCCCAGCGTTGTCTTTGAGGCCGTGTTTGAGCATCGCTTTGCGCCGCATGTGCTGCGCACAGTTCAACGCATGGGCGTTGACGTGCTCGAAAAGCGCTTTGAGAGCAATGTGACTGTTCTTTTGGAAGCGGCGCTCGAAGACGACGAAAGCGTGCGCAAGGCGCTGGGCGAAATCTGCGCCGGCCGCATCGAATTTCGCTCTCTTGGTGGAAAATAGAAGCTGTGGCGGCAGCTTTAGATCGAGCTTTTGAAGAAGAGCTAGTCAAAAGGCGCCGACGCGATAGCGATCATCAGACCTTGGACGGAAGGATTCGATCTGAACCGCACTGGCATCGGCCGACTGCGCTTCGTCTTCGACGGAATATTTGTCGATGTAAAAGCGACAGACCTGAGTTGAGGCGTGCACAATCGTCAGTCCTGAGTGCCAGCTGATGGCGCTGCGCTCTGAGAGATTGAGCCGCGTGCTTTGCAGGCAATCTTCTCCTGGCGCGTAGTGCAGGGCAATGGCGGCGTTTTTGACCTCAGAGGCAATGTTTTTATATGTACGGTTGCTGTCGATGACTGGTTCAAAAAGGCCGATTGCGGTGATCCACAGCACTGTGAGTCCAACCGCGGAAAGCCAGGGGCCGTTCCAGAAGGCGATGGCGCGCTTTTTCAAACGCTTAAAGCAAAGCGTCATCCAGAAGGCCGACACGGCAAGCGCTGCCAAGACGCCGGGCCAGGCGCTGTGCGCCTGAGACTCGTCAGCGACCAGGCGCAATATCGAGTAGTGCATTTTAGGCGGAAAGCCAATGCTCCACGCCGTCCAGTAGGCCCAAACGCCGATCAGTGCAAGCGTAAAGACGGCAATGGCAAACCACTCGAGCATGCTCTTGGATTCTGTTTTGGTCGACATGAGACCGAAGGCCGCAAGCGTGCAGATCGGCGCAATCACAACGCAAAGCAAGGTCTCTGCGCTGATGCGGTCTGAAAGAATAAATCCCAATATCCAGGCCGCGCAAAAAGCAAGCGGCATGGCAATCTGAGTGACCGAAAGCGATCTTCTCCACACCCAAATAGCCCAGACGGCAAAGGGCCACGTCGGGCACAGATACCAGATGAAGTGCTTGGCAAGCCAGCCCAGTTCGTGGAAATTGATCAAGCCGAAAATATCGGCCTGAGACTGAGCCCAGAGGTTGAAGTAGTCTCCGGCGACTTCATCGGCTAGACAGTACGAAACCGCTGGCCAAAGAGAGAAGACTGCAAAAGCGGTGATCACCGTGGTGAGAATTTTGCGGTCAAGCCGCCCGATGCCGTGCACCAGCACGTGCGAGAGCACGCAGCCGGTGAGCACCGTGACGCCGGCCAGTAGGCTTGAGGCAAGAATCAATGCTCCGCTGGCAAGGCCAGCCAAGGCTGATCCCCAGTAGGGGCGCGTCAGAGACCAGGCGCAGCCGAAATAGGCGAGAGCCCCGAAGGCAAGTTCGACCGTCTCGACAGTCGCTTCATGATTTTTGACGACCAGCCCAAAGATGGAAATGAAAAAAAGCGTGGCGGTGTCGGCAACTAAACGACCATAGTCGCGATAGGGAGCTTCTCGTCCGAAGGGCTGCGAGATGGGTTGTGCTTCGCGGCGGCGAGCCAAAAACCACGTGCCGTACCACAGCGAAGCCGTGGTGATGACGAACCAAACGATGGCGGTGGCCCGCATGGCCCAAAGCTGAGAAATGAAATCAGGCGTAAGCGCCACAAAAACGGCGGCAAGCCAGGTCGCCAGCGGCCCGTGCTCGGTGATCACTTCTCCGGAGGCCATCGGAAAGAGCCATGCGGCCGGGTCGCCGGAAATCATGGCGAGCACCTCGGCAAGCATGCGGGATTCCTGGCTGGACCATAAGTCGCGTGAGAAAAGTCCGACGAGAATGAAGATGCTCAGCAGCGTGAGCAGCAACGTACGGGGGAGCTTGCGGGCTGCCTCGCTGGAAACACGCACGGGAGATGGTTTGAGATCGAGCATTGAGCTGGCGAAAAAAGATTTTTTCTGATTTTATCCGCTTTTGTCAGCAGTAGAACGCAAAAAAGGCAGTCGATGCGCAATTTCGTTGCGGCATGACTGCCTTTCGCACTGTTTGTCTGCAGAATAAGTCCGCAGACAAACTTCACCGAGTGCCAAAAGGCGCAGATTACTTCTTGGCCTTGGTGACGTGAGCGTACTTGGCGCGGAACTTTTCCACGCGGCCGGCTTCAACGATGCGCGTCTGAGCGCCGGTGTAGAAGGGATGGCTTTCAGACGAGGTATCAAGCTTGAAGAGCGGGTAGGTCACGCCGTCGATCTCCACCGTCTCGCGGGTCTGCACGGCAGAAGAGATGATGAAGGTCTTGTTGATCGAGAGGTCCACGAAGGCAACGGGACGGTACTCGGGATGAATATTGGGTTTCATTTTGTTTGAATTCCGGAAAAACGAGGTTTTTGTCGGTCGCCCTGCCCGCCTTACGAAGCCGCCTTCATAGGGGAGGTCTTACGCTAGGTATGCACGCCACGTGCCGAACGGAAAGTCGTGATTATCTATGAAAAAAGAAAGAAAATCAAGACTCTTTTGGCAAAGAAATCTCGCTTTGCCGGCTGCAGGAACTGCACTTTTGGGCTGCCGGCAAAGAAGGTTTTGGCAGAAAGAGTGTGGGTTTATTTCGGCCCGCGCATCAGATCAAAGAATTCGGCGTTGGACTTCGTGTTGCGGATTTTGTCGAGCAAAAACTCCATCGCCTCAATCTCGTCCATGTCAAAGAGAAGCTTTCTCAGAATCCAGACCTT
The DNA here is from genome assembly GCA_944388865.1 of uncultured Duodenibacillus sp. Taxonomy (GTDB): domain Bacteria; phylum Pseudomonadota; class Gammaproteobacteria; order Burkholderiales; family Burkholderiaceae_F; genus Duodenibacillus. The sequence continues at coordinate 138,964 of CALXKM010000002.1, forward strand.
TTGCAAAATGTCGGGCTTGATGAGCAGATCTTCGCGACGCGTGCCTGAGCGGTTGATGTTGATGGCCGGATAGACGCGCTTTTCAGCCAGACGTCGCTCAAGCACGATTTCCGAGTTGCCTGTTCCCTTGAATTCTTCAAAGATCACGTCATCCATGCGGCTGCCGGTATCGACGAGAGCCGTGCCCAAAATGGTGAGCGAGCCGCCTTCTTCGATGTTGCGCGCAGCGCCGAAAAAGCGCTTGGGGCGCTGCAAGGCGTTGGCGTCCACGCCGCCTGTGAGCACTTTGCCCGAGCTCGGCACAACTGTGTTGTAGGCACGAGCCAGACGCGTGATCGAATCAAGCAGAATCACGACATCCTTTTTGCTTTCGGCAAGGCGCTTTGCCTTTTCAATCACCATTTCAGCGACCTGCACGTGACGCGTGGCAGGTTCATCGAACGTTGAAGCGATCACTTCTCCCTTGACCGTGCGCTGCATTTCGGTCACTTCCTCAGGGCGCTCGTCAATCAAAAGAACGATAAGCACGCAGTCGGGGTGGTTGGCCGTGATGGCGTGCGCAATCGACTGCAGCAGAATCGTTTTGCCCGACTTGGGGCTTGCGACGATCAGACCGCGCTGGCCTTTGCCGATCGGGGCGATGATGTCGATAAGGCGCCCCGTGACGTTTTCCTCGCCGCGCATGTTGCGCTCGAGCTTTAACGGCTCGGTTGGAAAGAGCGGCGTGAGGTTTTCAAAGAGCATGCGGTGCTTGAGCGCTTCGGGCGGTTGACCGTTGACGGTGTCGACCTTGACAAGAGCAAAGTAGCGCTCGTTGTCCTTGGGCGTGCGCACTTCGCCTTCAATCGAGTCGCCCGTGTGCAGATTGAAGCGGCGGATCTGCGAGGGGGAAATGTAGATATCGTCTGTGCTTGCCAGATAGCTCGTATCGGGACTGCGCAGAAAGCCGAAGCCGTCGGGCAGGACCTCAAGGGTGCCGTCGCCGAAGATTTGTTCGCCCTGTTTGGCGCGTTTCTTGAGGATGGCGAACATGAGTTCTTGCTTGCGCATGCGCTGAGCGTTGTCGATCTCAAGTTCAGTGGCCATGTCAAGCAGCTGGCTGATGTGCAGCGTTTTGAGCTCGGAAAGATGCATGGTGGTGAATCAGAGCAAAGATGTCGTTGTTGGTGAAAAATCCTCGGAAGGCTTTTCCTTGGCAAAAAGCCCTTAAGGGCAGGCAGCTGCAGGTCTGAGCCTTGCATGTGCGCCAGGACGCGTCCGCAAAAATTCGGCAATGCTTGAAAATTCTATGCGTGGAAATGCAGACGCACCGGGATGCCGGCGCCTTGCGCTGCGAAAAGAAATTCGACAGATCCGAATGGAAAAAGTGTTCGCAGAGGACTAAGCCCGGAGGCCGCAGACCGAAAACAGGCGTGCGGCGCTGCCGAGTTTGCGCATTATATAAGGAAAATTAGATGAACTTTTCAATGAAGGCGTTCAATTCGCTGCGGCCCATTGCGCCGACGTGCTGATCAACGAGCTGCCCGTTTTTGTAAACGAGAATGGTGGGAATGCCGCGGATGCCGTTGGCGCTGGCAACAGAGCTGTTCTCATCGACGTTGTACTTGCAGATCAAAGCTTTGCCGTCGTAGGCGTCGGCAGCGGCGTCAAGCGACGGAGCGAGCATGCGGCAGGGACCGCACCAGGGAGCCCAAAAGTCAACGAAAACAGGCTTGTCGCCAGCCTCTTCAAGAGTGCTTTGAAAGGAGGCGTCGGTGATGTGAACGATTTTTTCACTCATGTCAGTTTTTCCTGAAAATAGCTGTTCGGACAGCTTGAAAAAGAAAGAGTTGAAATTTAACAGGCGCTTGAGTCCGAGATGTCGGCGCAATGACTCTCGATAGGCGGCCGCCGCTAAAGGTGTTGATGAAAAAAGATGAGCTCCACGTGCGTTGAGCCAAAAGCTTCGGCAACGCACAAGCGGCAAGACCTAGTCTACGGGCCGGCGAAAGAATTCGCCGCAGACGCAGCGACAAAACGCGGCGCCGGCAACAACCTATGCAATAACCGGATGTGCCGGCCAAACGCCCTGTGCCCGAGCAATATAACAAAAAACACTTCCGTGCGCATCACGGCAGCAGTGAGTTTTGCCAGACTTCTTGCTTTGCTGCTATCGCAGTCATTGCTTTTGGTTATCGAGTCGGATTGGCAAAGTGGCTTTGCTTGAAAAGACTCTGCAAAAAGCCAGCTTCAGCGGCCGCGGCCCGGTCAAGTGTGCGCAAAGTCCGCCTGTTGCCTACAATTAGCCACTGCGCCTTCACGGGCTGCATCAGAATAATCAAACAAATTTTAGGGATAGGGAAAAAATGACGATCCGCCACTTTCTAAAGCTTGCCGACTTCTCGGCCCAGGAGCTCAACCACATGCTTGAGCGTGCGCTTTGGATAAAGCAGAAGCAAAAGGCGGGCACGCCTTATCGCCCGTTTGAAGGCAAGGTGCTTTTGATGATTTTTGAAAAGGCAAGCACCCGCACGCGCGTCTCTTTTGAGGCAGGATTTTGCCAGATGGGCGGCAGCGTCATCCATCTGGCAAGTCAGGGCTCGCAGCTGGGCCGCTCGGAATCCATTGAAGACACTGCCCGCGTTGTGAGCCGCATGGTCGATCTGGTCATGATCCGCACCTTCGGTCAAGACAGACTCGAGGCTTTTGCCGACAACAGCAGGGTTGCCGTCATCAATGGACTCACCAACGAGTATCACCCCGTGCAGATCATGACCGACATCATGACGTTCATGGAGCACAAGGGCTCTATTGCCGGACGCAAAGTCTGCTGGGTCGGAGACGCCAACAACATGAGCTATTCCTGGCTCGAAGCGGCAAAGATTCTGGGCTTTCACATGAATCTGGCCATTCCCGAAGGGTATCCGCTTGACCTTTCCCTGATCCCGGAGGGAAGCGACTACTACACTTTGTTTAAGGATCCTGTTGAGGCCGCACAGGGGTGCGATCTGGTCACGACCGACGTCTGGACCTCCATGGGATATGAAGAGGAAAACGAAAAGCGCCGCCGCGATTTTGCAAACTACTGCGTCAACGAAAAGGTGATGGCAGCGGCCAATCCCGGCGCGCTCTTTATGCATTGTCTGCCCGCGCATCGCGGCGAAGAGGTTGCAGCTGCCGTCATCGATGGTCCGCAGTCCGTGGTCTTTGATGAGGCGGAAAATCGCTTGCATGCGCAAAAAGGCATCATGGAGTTTTGTCTTAAGGGCTGGGTTGACTAAGTGACGGGGTTTTCCAGCAAACCTGCAAAGCGGCGCGGCGCCTTTGTTTTTTCGCGAAAGAAAAACGACGCCGCGAGCGTTCAAGCCGAGGGCATGCGCAGAAAAGTCCCGAATAGTCTCAGCCCGAAAAGGCAAAATGTCCGGGCGGATTCTCGTGAGATGACGCCAGCGGCTGCGGGCGAAGGTCTTGTGCGCCTATCCAAGCGCATGAGCGAGCTTGGTTTGGCAAGCCGTCGGGAAGCCGATGAGTGGATAGCTAGAGGCTGGGTGCGAGTCAACGGCGAGCTGGCCCAAACCGGACAGAAGGTGGGGCCAGAAGCTCGCATTGAGGTGCTCGACCAAGCCCGTTGCGAGCAAAGCCAGCGCGTGACGATTCTCATCAACAAGCCCGTGGGCTATGTAAGCGGTCAGGCCGAAGACGGCTACGAGCCCGCACGCGTGCTCGTGCGCCCTGAAAATCACTGGGAGGGCGACAGGTCGGAGCGCCGGTTTTCGTACGCTCAGCTCAAAAGTCTTGTGCCCGCGGGACGCTTGGATATTGATTCGGTTGGGCTTTTGGTGCTCACGCAGGATGGCCGGGTGGCGCGCGCGATCATCGGTGAAGACAGCACCGTGGACAAGGAATACATTGTGCGCGTCGTCAATGCCGACGGATCGATGCCGCCGCGCATGGATGCGCAGCGCCTCGGACTGCTGCGGCACGGACTTGTGCTTGACGGCAAGCCGCTGCTGCCGGCGGGCATTGAGCAGATCAATGAAAGTGAACTGCGCTTTACGCTCAGAGAAGGCAAAAAGCGTCAGATTCGCCGCATGTGCGAGGCCGTTGGGCTTAAGGTCGTGCGGCTCAAGCGCGTGCGCATCGGCGGCGTCAGGCTCGGCGCGCTGCCGCTGGGCAAGTGGCGGTATTTGGCTGACGACGAAAATTTTTGAAACTGATTTTTTAGAGAAACACTTTTCATCATGTACGCACCGGACTTTGACCCTGTTGCCTTTTCCATCGGCCCTCTGGCGGTGCGCTGGTACGGCTTGATGTATCTGGCGGGTTTTGCGATGTTTCTGGTTCTCGGCAGGATCAGAGCGCGCCAGACTTGGAGAGACATGAGCGCCGCAGAGCTCGAAGATCTTCTTTTTTACGGCGTGGTGGGCGTTATTGCCGGAGGTCGTCTGGGGTATTGCCTTTTCTATCAGCCAGAATGGTTTCTGGCGCATCCGCTTGACGTTTTTAAGGTCTGGCAGGGCGGCATGAGTGCGCACGGAGGAATTTTGGGCTGCGTCGCGGCTATGATTTTTTTTGCCTGGCAGCGAAAAAAATCCTTTTGGACGATTGCCGACTTTGTTGCTCCTCTGGTTGCGCCGGGCTTGATGGCTGGCCGCATCGGAAACTTCATCAATGGCGAGCTATGGGGACGCGCAGCTGATCCCAACCTGCCGTGGGCCATGGTGTTTAAGCATTCGGGAACGCTCATTGCCAGACACCCCTCGCAGCTTTATGAAGCGCTTTTGGAGGGCGTGCTCTTGTTTCTTGTGGTTTGGATTTATTCCATGAAGCCGCGGGCAAGAGGAACAGTTGGTGCGCTTTTTTGCATGGGCTATGGCCTTGTGCGCTTTGTTGTGGAGTATTTTCGCGAACCGGACAGCTTTCTTGGACTTGGGCTTTTCGGGTTGTCCAGAGGACAGTGGCTGAGCATTCCGGTTTTTGTCGTGGGACTCGTTGCGTACTTGTATTGTCGTCGGCTGCCGGCAGGTGCGGCAGTAAAAATTAGTCCAGACGATAGTCGCCGCTTGCAGCATTGACGAGGGCGACGGCCACGATCCCCGCAGTTTCCGTTCTCAGCACGCGAGGTCCGATCAGAGCGCATTGCCAGCCTTTGTCGAGTGCTGCTTGAATTTCTTCGTCATCAAACCCTCCTTCGGGGCCCACAGCAAGCAGACAGCTCGAAAGATTGGCTGCTTTTGGCGGCGTGCTGGCTGCCGGAGCTAAGACAATGCGGGCGTCGGCCTTAAGGTCGAGGGCTTGTTCAAAGCGCATGAAGGAGATTTCCGGTACGCGCGTTCTGCCCGATTGCGCACAGGCCGAGACGGCTACGCTTAGCCAATGTTCAAGACGCTTTTGAAGACGATCTCCGGCAAGCTTTGTCATTGAACGACGGGCCGGCACGACGACAATGCGGCTTACCCCGGTCTCGACGGCTTTTTCTATGATCCAGTCCATTTTTTCCGGGCTCACCAGCGCTTGCACCAGCGTGATGGCAACAGGACTTTCTACTGGCGGGCAGCTGACGCTTTGCACGTCAATCCAAGCGTCTTTGCCTTCAAAATGAATGGGGCCGGCAGCCTCCAAACCTTTTCCGTCAAAGAGCACGGCTCTGTCGCCGGCCTTCATGCGCAGCACGCGGCCGGCGTGGTGTCGAGCTTGTTCGGTCAAAAGCGCCTTGCCGCCTACCACAAAAGGGACCTGCGGCGTGTAGAAACGAGGATCAGCCATAAAAGAAACGACAAGAAATCAAAATTTCTTGGATTGTAGCCGTCCAAATGCAGTTTTTTCTGACGCTGTTATGGCAACGTGATTCTGACACCCTAAGTGGCAAAGTGGCGCGCACCCAGTAGAAAGGGTAATTTTTTCTAGCAAGTTACCAGTAAGACTTCTGGCAAGCAGAGCTTTTCAAACGTAAATGAGCTGTTAAAGCTAGCTATTTCTCGAGTGCAGACTTATCCATAGACGACCGGCCGCTCATCCTATTTAATGGGCTGTAGGCCGGTCGGCGCGTGGATAAGTCGTGTTCCGGGGGGAGTTTTATTGGGTCGGCTCCGCTCGGTTGCCGGATTACTTCTTGCCTAAAATTTTTTCAGTCTTTTCCAGCCCATGCAGAGCTTGGAGCTTAGCCTCCAATTCCTTGGCTTGCTTTTTCTTTTGGGCTCGACTCTTGAGTCGTTCAACACCTTTAGCGCCCTCTTTGTTATGGCGCTCTATCCAGTGGTTTGGAGCATGAAGTGCCTCCTCAATGCGGGCATTGAGCTGCGCATCGATCGTTTTGGCAGTTGCTGTCAAAACCTTCGGTGTCTTCGGAGTAGAGCGAGGATATGCCTTGAAGTTCAACAGTCGATCTTCTCCTTCTGGAGTATGCCAAAGGATTTCCAATTTGCCGTCTCGATACTCAATGACGTGTACGGGATGCTTCATCAACGACCATCGGCGTTGGCCGACATCAATGATCTGAAGCGTAGTGCCGTTTAAAGTCACTGTCAGCGATTTGCTGACAACGCGTTCGTTCCACTCGGCACAGATGCGTGCAATCTGCTCCCATTGATCATCGGCAATGGGAGCATGGGCATCTCGGTCATTGACGGGAACGATGGCAAATCTGGCATTGTGCTTTTCGATAAACTCTTTGATGCGCATGTTCGCTTCCTCAATGCTTGAGATGCCTGCGATCCGGAACATCTGAGGCCATCGACATTGAAGTGTTCGAAACATGCGCTCTACGCGTCCCTTGGCATTTGGCGACTGAGCCAGAATCAGGTCAATGCCCAACGCATTGCAGGCGCGGCTGAATTGAGTTCTTGACTCTCGCCTGGAGAACTTATCTCGATTTGACGTGAAGACGCTGTGCCGATCGCTGTATAAAGCGACAGGAATGCCGTATTTGCGCATGTGCTCGAGCAAGACGATCATGTACCCCTCGCTTGTTTCCGTAGGAAAAAAGCGGGCAGCTGTAATGCGGCTCGTGGCATCATCAATAAAGCCGATCAGGCAGGCTGGCGGATTGTCGAGGCCGAACCAATAATGGGGACAGCCATCAATTTGAATCAACTCGCCGAAAGCGCCTCTGCGGCGACGAAGGGGATGTTCCCGAGCAGTTTTCTGCTTTTCTTGGTCATTGGGGAACGCTTGCTTGATCAGCTTTCTTGCCGTCTCCTTAGAGATGCGGATATCCTCGTTGGCAGCCAGTTGCTCGGAGAGCAACTGAGCACCATGATCCCAATATTTTTCGCGGATCAGTTCGACAATGTGATTCCTGAGCTCTTCAGATATCCGAAAACTGCAAGCATGGCCCGTATTGCCGTGAATCAACGCAGCCTCTCCGCCTTCGCGCCAGGCTTTGACGCGTCGTTGGAAGGTGCGTTTCTTCAGGCCGCTGCGAGCGACAGCTTCAGTTAACGACAAAAGACCGTGATCGTACAGCTTGCACAGTTCCGAGACGATTGCGATCGTCATGGATGCGGTTTTAATAGATCTGTTCATGATTTCTCCTTGTGACGGAGCCGACCACGAGGAACAGATTGCCCGAGCAAACCGCAATTAGCCAGTTTTCACCTAATGTTGATGCCTGATGCCGAGAATTCGCTACTGACCTGGGACTATGAACCTAGCTCAAGACGTTCAAACTACTCGTTCGATGTCTATGGCATTATCTGCTGAGGCTTAAAGTTTTGTCGATGTGGACCGTCAAGTACCCGAGCGGCGCCATTGTGGGTGGGGAGTGTCATATTGGGCAGGCGACTGATGCCAATAAGTTTGCCGCCGAGTGACAGAATACGTTGCCGTGCGATGTCAAAAAGGCAGGCAGACAGATGTCAGATTAACTTTGCTCTAACAAGAGCCCTGTAAGCAAAGCTTGTGACGCATTTGAGTTGTAAAATACGAAAACTATATGAGTATTTACCAACATTTGGCTGGACGCTTGCTTGAATTTTCTTCGGGCTTTTCTTTGGGATAAGAATGGACAAGTGAAAGGCTGATGTATTTAACGTGGATCATTGATATATGGCTTCGCAAGATGAATCTGATAAGATCTCGGTTCTTGAATTTGCTGATTTTTTAAAAAAACTAAAGGAGGATGTTTTAGACAGCTACGGCGGAGATTCTCGACCATGTAACGAGGTAATGGGGTGGGATTACCCTCCTTTCGGAAAGCAAGACGTTGTCGACATACTCGATCAGATTTACATTTATCTTCATGCTCATAAATTCAATGAGAATGAAGAGTTTTATGATACTCTGACTAGGTGTAAGAAGGATTTGTCCGAATGGTCTGCACATCTAGGCAACTTTTACCATGGTAATTACGCTAAAACAGTTGTACTGAACTTTGTTTTTATTGCCGGAAGATTGGAGAGAAGCCTGAGAAATTGCGATCAGGATTTAAGGACAAAAGATCTCCAATCATCGGTAAAACTTCAACAAGAACGAATCCAATCGTTAGAAAAAAGACTAAATTCCGCTGAAAACTCTGTTGGCGATATTGAAGGGGCGATTGGGAGAATCACTGAAGCTGAGAAGACAGCTATTCAACTTCCTGAAACTCTTTCTTCTCTTGAGGCAGCCAAGAGGACTGTTGATCAGATAGAGAGCACAGTAAGAGATGCTGAAAAAAATATTTTGGATGTGTCACATATGGCGGAAGAGCAAAAGGAGTTTTTGGCTAATTCGGAAGAGCAGATAAAAAAGCTATTAGAAAAAAGTAGGTCCGTATTGGCTACAGCGACAAGTTCTGGATTGGCTGGTGCCTTTTACGACAGGAAGAAAGAGCTGCAAATAATTGGATGGGTTTGGTCTGGGGCATTGATTGTTGCTCTCTGCGCTGCCGTGGGTACGATCTGGTGGCGTGCAGATCATCTATTCGCTTTGATGGATAAAGCCAATGACATTGGAACATTTGTACTGATTGCGAATTTTGCTATTTCAATTGGGTTTGTCGGAGCGCCGATCTGGCTGGCTTGGTTGGCAACGAAACAGATTGGATATTATTTTCGTTTAAGTGAGGATTACGCTTTCAAGGCAAGCGTTTCGGCTTCTTATGAGGGCTTCATGGAGGAGGCTCGACAGCATGATGCTGAGTTCCAAAAGAAAGTTCTTGAATCTACGCTTGAGAGATATGACGAAGCACCATTGCGTTTTGTGGATACTCGTGTGCACGGAAGCCCGTACAACGAATTGTTTGAGTCGGAAGAATTCAAAGCTGCTATGAAAAATATTCCTGGGTTCAAAGAGCATGTGATTGCTTCAATAAAAAGATTTCTAAACGATGAAGAACAGCCAAGTAGACAATTCGATGTGAAATCAGAAGCTGATCAGAAATAGGCTATTCAGTTTTTCTTTAGACCGTAACGCTAGGAATTAAGTACGCGACTTTGGTCGCGTACCGAGTCAGCGAATCATCGCATTCAAATTAAATTCTTCGATGTGGAAATTGAGTTGGGCTACAAGTTTTTGAACTGACTTTTAATCGGAGCCACAGTCCAATAGTCATCAATCTTGCTGGACATAATTTTTCCAAGCATCACGCGCAGGTCCTCGAAAGAGGTATTTCTGTCCTCACCGATTCGGGCGATGTCCGCAATGCAGTCCATTGCCATTGTTTCCTAAATTTTCAGCCAATATACGGTGGTGACTTTCTTTCTCATCAACCAAGTTGATTTTGCGCAACATACGCTGGCAATGAGGAGTAAACATCAGGACACCTCAGACGGCGCGCGATTTCATGCTGGCGCTTCGTGACTTCCATCATCTGCATTTTGCCGTCACGAGTCGTCAGTGCCTGCACTGTCTGCAACGTGTTGAGAATCTCTTCAAAGGTGTATTCGCTGCCGAGCGGTGCCAATTCCTTCGTTATCTTCCCATTGGCTCCAAATTCCACCAGCGGCAGGCGCATCCGGCGGCGAACTTCGCAGATGATGCACAGCGCCAGGAAGCTCACAATGAAGCGCCCCTTGACCGTCGCCTCGCTGTGCGATCGCACTGTCTTCATGTTTACATCCGTCTTGCCCGCCATAAAACATTTTTCGATTGCATCGCGACGGCTGTACGTTTCAATGGCCGTTTGCGCATCGCACTGCATTGTGCTGACGCTGGCAAAAAAGCCAAAGTAGCGGCTTTCCGCATTGATGACATCGTAATTTCGCTGCAGTTCGCATTCACCAGGGCCGGCCGCAGGAGTCTCAAAGAATTTCAGCAAACCGTTCTTGCTCAGCGCATTGCGCTCCTGTTCGGTGCTGTGCGCAGCGTGCTTCCACTGCGCTTCGTACTCTTCAATATCCTCAAAAAATGCTTTGTATTCCTGATTCGATTTGGCCTCGTCTCTAAAAATATGGATCCAGACTTTTCGCGATTTTCCGTCGTCAAAGGTCAGCGTCTTTTCGATTGTTGTTCCCCAGACAGGGTGCTTCCTGAGTCTTGATCGAGCATCACAAAGCCGCGGCATGGCGTCTTCGGCCGCCTCTGCTACCCAGGAGATGTTCATCTTTGCCGCAATCAGGACGCGGTGTCCTTTGTCGATGCATCGCGCCAGATTCTCCAAGGAGAAATATCTAAAGGATTTATTGTTTATTTTTCAATGTACTTTTATTAGTACATTAAAAAAAGAGTTAGGCTCATAAAAACAGAAGAAGAATTGCGACTAAGACTCTAAATATGGGCTCATAGCTCAGATGGTTAGAGCGCACGCCTGATAAGCGTGAGGTCGATGGTTCGATTCCATTTGAGCCCACCAACTAAGTTTTTATAACTTAGAAATTTAAAAGTTTGGGATTATAAGCGACTAGTACAAGGAAAACGAGGAGAAATTTGTGAGATAATACTAAATGTATATCGAGAAAATTTCGACGAAGTTTGACAAAGTAATAGGAAGCTTAGAATCACAAAGGTAGCACATTGAAAAATATATAGATGAAAAAGAAGGTAAACTAGAAGAACTAGTAGCCAAAGTTTTAGGATTAAGATG
>CALXKM010000003.1 GCA_944388865.1 uncultured Duodenibacillus sp.
ATTCCCTTTTGATAAGGGCTTTGACAGCTCGACGAGTCCATAGGGCAAAGTCAAACTTCATCTGCTTGGGTTGTTTGTCAAGAATCCACTGGCGAACCTGCATTTCCTGTTGCTTCGTGAGTTTGGAACCAATGCCCTGCGGGCGGCCGCGCTTACCGCCGAGGATGGCCTCTTCTTCGGAAGCCTGTTCTGCGTTCTTGAACCACTTGTAAACCGTGGCACGCGCCACACCCAGTGCTTTGCAGATGTCAGGCACGCGAAAACCTTCGCGACGCATGGCAAAACCACGTTCGCGAAGGAGTTTGAGTTGGTCTGGATTGTGTCTGCGGGCATCGGTTGCTTTCATGCCCGCATTATAGCAAAAGTCTACTATTTTGCAACCTGGTTAATAGCTCGTTTTTTCGGTGGGATTCAAAATTCCGGTTTCAGCACCCAGTTCCAACGGGGCTTAAGGTCGAGCAGGGTGACGCGGACTTCCTGACGGGCCGAGCAGGGCTTGTGATCGGCAAGAAGTTCAACTACGGAACTGTGGACTCTCTTGACCGCCGCTACTTCCAGATCGGTCTGATCGGCGGCGTCAATCATGAATTTCTCGGTGATCAGGACATCCGCTTTACGGGCGTAGAGGGCGCAAGCGCCAAAGTTGAGGGCCATGGACTTGGAGGCACTTCTTTTTACTACTGGTTGACCGCCGACTGGCAGGTGGCAAATCGCGTGCGCATTTACGCCGAGCTCGATGCTGAAGAGGGCGAGCACTACACCAAGGACTATGGCTTCAACATCGGCCTGAAGTATTCATTTTGATCCAGCGGGAGAAATCGATATGAAACAAACAATTCTTGCCGCTGTGATGACTGCGGCGTTCTTTGGTGCGGCGCCTCTTTACGTTGCGCAAACCGTTCAGCTAGAAGACTGCGGCAAAAAGGCCGATGCCTTTGCCTTTATGGTGGATGCCTCGGGCTCGATGATGCAGACCGTAGGCGAGGCCAAGGAAAAGGCACGCGGCGAATACAACGATCTCATTGCCTCGGGACAATACAAGACTCGCGATATTCCGGTGCCGCCTGCCAATGAGGCCGTGGATGATATGCGCCGCATTGAGCTCGCCAAAGCAGTGAGTCTCAAGATTGCGGCGATGATCCCGCCGCAGGCGGATATGGCCTCGGGCCTGTACGCCATTGCGCCATACGCGGAGCTCGTGGCGCTCGAGAAACGCAACAATGAAGATTTCTCGAGGGCTGTTGACGACAAGCTCAACACGAACCTTGAAGTCTTCGGCCGTCCGACTTGGATGGGAGAACGGGCGTTCAAGCGCCTATCGACCAAGGTTGAAGGCGTTCAAAACATCGTGCTCATTACCGACGGCGACTTCGATCTGAAGGAAGAGGGCAAGCATTCCCCCGTTGACGGATTGAATGCTTTCTATGCAGCTAATCCGGGTTCGTGCGTACACATCATCTCAGCGGCTTATACGCCCCAGGAAAAGGCTGGGGTAGAGGCTCTGGCCGCGGTGAATTCCTGCACCAAGGTGGCAGAGCTTGAGGCTCTTGCTTCAAGCGAAGAGATACTCAAAGGCTTTGTTGAGGACACGCTCTACAAGGCCTGCTCGCAGGTGGGCGTTATAGAGATTGAGGACGTGTACTTTGACTTTGACAAGTCAGTCGTGACGGCCGAAAGCGCCGAGCGTCTGAACAAGGCCATCGAAATTCTCAAAAATCGTTCGAATGAGAAAGTCACGATCGTGGGCTGGACCGACTGGACGGGAAGCGATGCGTATAACGCAGGACTCTCGGAGCGCCGTGCGCAGGCTGTTAAGGACTACTTTGTCTCGCAGGGGCTTGATGCCTCGCGCTTTGAGGTGATGGGCAAGGGCAAGTCCTTTAAGTACAGCAATGCAACGGCCGAAGGCCGTCATCAGAACCGCCGTGTTGAGCTCATTTTTGGATCAGAGCAATCTCTGAGTCAGGAGACAAAAGTGAGCAAGTAGCGGCAGACATAGCCCGCGCTGTAAAGACAAGAAAAGCGACATAAATCGTTCTGCAGCTGCGGGCAGCAGACAAGAAGAGAGAAGATGAAGATGACGACACGCAAAACGAATGATGCTGATCCTGGACCTGTGTTGTTTGAGAAGACGCGTCCGGAGAATTGGCTGTCCCCAGACATTCGCAAAAAGGCAGAAAAGCTCTTTAAACAAGGTCACGGATACAAATATGTGGCAAAAGAGCTTGCGATATCCAAACACACGGCGCGCGACTGGGGGCGAAGCTTCAAGCGAGGGAAGTTCGAGCCTGACAATATCAACGCAAAGAGCAGATACCACTACGGCGAAGATGCCAAAGAGGCTGTGCTGGAATTGCGTAAGAAAGGCTTTACCTACCGTGCCATCGCCAAGGAAACCGGCATCTGCATCAGCACTTGCCGTTTGTGGGTCATTAAGAGCCAATTGGCCGAAACCGAGACAGATTAATAGCGGCTGCAAATTTCCACAACACAGCATTTCAAGCATTGTGTTAACCAAAAATCTCGAATAAAAGCTATGTAGAAAAAAAAGCCGAATTCGTCGGCAAGCCTTTTCCAGTAGGACCACCCCGTGATTTTCCGGGGTTGATTTTTACAATTTCATATGGTAGAATTTCTACACTTGTGCTATAGGTGTCGAAATGCTACGGA
>CALXKM010000004.1 GCA_944388865.1 uncultured Duodenibacillus sp.
CAAGAAAAATTGGCTCTATAAAAGGCAGCTGGAGGCTACTTTTCGGCCCAAAATTGCAAGTCCTTGATTTGAAAAGAAACGCCTTTACCTCGCGAGGAAATGCACATTTTCAATTTGGACAGCAGTGGTAATAACCCGTAAAAAATATGATGAAAATTCAAATATCTAGCAAAGTTTTTAGCATTTGTCCTACATTAAGCGTAGTGCCTTTGCAGGTACTATTTCCCTGCCAGGCATGGATGATGAGACCGAGCGCCAAACGAAGAGAGCAGTCGCAGCGCGCATTAAAATTTCAACAGCCTTTTCGCTTCTAACGCAAGCAACGAAATTGCCGGCAAGCAAATGACCACGAAAATTACTGATGAGAAAATTTCCAGACTTGAAGAGCTTTTTGCCAGCCTCCCCGGACTCGGTCCCCGGTCGGCTTCGCGCATTGTCGCTGAGCTTTTGACAACGCGCAGGCCGCAGGCCCAGAGGCTGTGCCGGGATCTTTCCGAGACGCTTGAGGCCGTGCATCACTGCCCGCGCTGCCATGCTTTGACAACGCGCCCGATGTGCGTTGTCTGTGCCGATCAAACCCGCGACAAGACGGTGCTGTGCATTGTGGAGACGCCTGCTGATTTGCAGGCTATTGAGTCTTCCGTCGCATACAAGGGCGGCTATTTCGTGCTCATGGGCCGCGTCAATCCCCTGCAGGCGGTGGGGCCTGAAGAGCTTGGCGTAAATACGCTTCTCGAACGGCTCGACAAAGAACCTATTGAAGAGGTCGTCATAGCCACAAGCTATACCCCGGAAGGAGAAACAACAGCACATCTGCTGGCTGGCGTCATCAAAAAACACAAGCCGCAGCTTAAGGTCACAAGACTCGCGCGCGGGCTTCCAAGCGGCGTGGAGATTGAATACACCGATGCGGCAACGATCGCTTCGGCGGTGGCGGGCCGGCGCTGAAGTATTGACAACGCTTGCGCATCGCGCTATCTTGCACGGAACAGCGTTTCTTTCTTAGGGACGCACTTTTAGGAATCAGGATGACTGACATGACGCATTGCAGACCGACCTTCGCTAAGAAGGGCCTTCTTGAGAAGGCTCGCGGTCTGTTGCGCTTGCTATCCCTAGCTCTAGGAGCCGGGGAGGGCATGTGCTTGTGCGTCGGTGCATGAACCCTTTCCCAGGAAGGGGGAGAGGCTTTGAGGTTTTCTCGTACGAAGCGAAAAAAAGATTTCCCTACCTCCTAGATGAGCATCAAGCCGCAGGGCAGATGCAAAAAAAATGAATCACCAACAGACGCACACCCTTTCGGGGGATGTGCGTTTTTTTTCGACTGGAGAATTGAAAATGATGTTTACCCGCCGTCAGTTCATTGCCGCCGCAGCGGCTGCAGCCGCCGCAGCAGGCGCCCCGGCCGTGTTTGCACAGAAAAAGTCCGTCAAGATCGCCGTCGGCGGCAAGGCTCTCTACTACTACCTGCCGATTTCGATTGCCGAAAGTCAGGGCTACTTCAAGGACGAAGGGCTCGATGTGGAAATCATTGACTTTCAGGGCGGCTCGCGTTCGCTTCAGGCTGTTGTAGGCGGCTCGGCCGACGTTGTCTCCGGCGCATTCGAGCACACCCTTGCCATGCAGGCAAGAGGCCAGTCGCTTCAGGCCTTTGTGCTGCAGGGCCGCGCTCCGCAGTGCGTTTTTGCCGTGAGCAACAAGACGATGCCCAACTACAAGACGCTCACCGACTTGAAGGGCAAAAAGATCGGCGTCACCGCTCCGGGCTCGAGCTCGCACGCCATCGCGCTTTACGTGCTGAGCACGGCTGGCATCAAGGCCAATGAAGTTTCCTTCATCGGCGTGGGCGCAAGCTCGGCAGCTGTTGCCGCCATGCGCTCGGGCCAGATTGATGCGTTTGTCAATCTCGATCCCGTGATCGCTACGCTTGAAAAAGACAACATCATCAAGATTGTGGCCGACACCCGAGTCATTGAAGAAAGCGACAAGCTCTTCGGCGGTCCGATGGTGGCAGGGTGCCTCTATGCTCCGACTCGCTACATCAAGGAAAATCCCGAAATCGTGCAGGGCCTGACGAACGCCGTCGTGCGCGCTGACCGCTGGCTTGCCAAGGCAACGGCCGAGGATATCGTTAAGGCAGTTCCCGAGTCCTACTTCCTCGGCAACAAGGAAATCTATGTCGCTGGCTTCATGAAGAATCGTCCTGCTCTTTCCCATGATGGCTACATTCCTGAGAAGGCTCCGGAGATTTCCTTCCGCTCGCTGCAGATCGTCAACAAGAAGCTCGAAAGCTTCAAGCCTGACTACAAGGCGGTCTATACGAATAAGTTCGTCGAGGCTGCGCACAAGAAGTATCCGGCCTAAGAAAACCAGAGACTGCTTGCGGATAACGACAACAAAGCAGCGTCACCAACGGATGTTGCCCACACAACTTTGATCAACCCCTCAGCAAAACACAGCAAAGAAAAAGAAAATGGCAAAACCGGCAATTGAACTCAAAGACATCGCCTGTACTTTTGTGAGCGATGATTCTGGCGTCACAAGCGTCTATACGGCCGTCAAGGGAGTCAACCTCACGGTTGCCGACGGCGAGTTCGTCAGCGTCGTAGGCCCGACGGGCTGCGGCAAGTCGACGCTTCTCAACATGAGCGCGGGGCTTCTCGAGCCCAGCGCGGGTGCGGTGAAAATTTTCGGCGAGCCTCTCGTCGGACTCAATCGCCGTGCGGGATACATGTTTCAGGCCGACAGTCTGATGCCGTGGAAGAGCGCGCTTGACAACGTGGCGGCCGGTTTGGTGTTTGAAGGGGTGCCCGAAAATGAGGCGCGCGAGCGGGCGCGCGGGTGGCTTGCCCGCGTGGGCCTCACCGGGTTTGAAGATCGTTATCCGCATCATCTCTCGGGCGGCATGAGAAAGCGAGTGGCGATGGCTCAGACGCTGATCAAGGATCCGGACATCATTTTGATGGACGAATCATTTTCTGCGCTTGACATCCAGACGCGCCAGCTCATGGAAAACGAACTTTTAAATCTCTGGCAGGCCAAGCGCAAGGCCGTGCTTTTCATTACGCACGATCTTGACGAGGCCATTTCGATGAGCGATCGGGTGGTGGTGCTCAGCGCCGGCCCCGAGAGCCATCCGATCGGAGAATTCACCATTGATCTTCCGAGACCTCGCGATGTGAGCGAAGTGCGCGTGACGCCTCGCTTCATTGAACTGCATACGGCCATTTGGTCGGTGCTGCGCGAGGAGGTCTTAAAGGGCTATGCGCAGATGCAAAAGAAGGTGTCGGCCTGATTTTGGTTTTGCGCTCGAACTCAAGGATCATCAAAAGAAGAACTTCTCGGGAGAATAAAAAATGGCAATCAACAACGTTGCAAAGTACCGCTTAAAGCTTCGCGTCTGGCAGTTTGGACTTTTGGCTGCGCTTTTCATCATTTGGTGGGCGCTTACGAAACCGGGGCTCATTCCGGCCTTTGTGTTTGACAACGACAATCAGGCGGCTTTTTTCTTCGGCGAGCCGCTTGTGATCTTTTCACGCATCTGGGATTGGTTCATCGTCAACGCCGATATTTATGCCCACCTGTGGACAACGCTCATTGAGACAATTCTTGCCTTTGCTGTCGGCACTGTTACGGGCGGGGCCGTGGGCATGTGGCTTGCTTTGTCTCCGTTTGCTGCAGCCGTGGCCGATCCTTTCATCAAGGGGCTCAACTCCATGCCTCGCGTGATTTTGGCGCCGATCTTTGCCGTGTGGTTTGGCCTTGGCATTGCAAGCAAAGTGGCCCTTGGTGTGACGCTTGTGTTTTTCATCGTCTTCTTCAATGTCTATCAGGGCGTGCGTGAAGTCAATCCCCATGTGCTCGCTTCGGCGCGCATGCTCGGCGCCAACCGCAATCAGCTTTTGAAAAACGTTTATCTGCCTTCGGCCATGAGCTGGGTGTTTTCGTCGCTTCACACTTCTGTGGGCATGGCATTTGTGGGCGCCGTCGTGGGCGAGTATCTCGGCTCAAGCCATGGCGTAGGCTATCTGATTTTGCAGGCCGAAGGCGTCTTTGACATCAATACCGTGATGGCGGGCATTCTTGTGCTGACGATTTTCGCTTTGGTGCTTGACTGGATTGTGGGCATTGTGGAGCGCCGCGCCATGCGCTGGCAGCCGCAGGCCGGCAGCTCGACGACGTTAAAGGGCGGCGGCATGTAGAAAGAAAAATCGGGCGGCTGCGCCGCCCAAAACTAAGTCTGCATGAGGGACAGTTTTTTCGGAGGTCGTGATCCTTGTGGGAGGCTCGGCCTCTTTTTTTATAAGTCAAAGCACACGCGTGCTTCCTCGGCGCGGATTCTGTAGATGCGATATTCAACCGGATCAGAACCGAAAGCGTAGGAGGTGCGCGTCAATGTCAGCGATCGCATAGGCTCGGAGAGCTTCAGGGCGGCGAGCGCCTCGCCTTGGAGGCTTTCATAGGAGACGATGCACTTTTGCCGCGTAATGACGACGCCGAACTCGCGATCGTAGAACTTGTAGAGCGAGTCGCTCGGCAAAAATCGCGTCAATAAAAGGGCTTCGGATAAGCCCGCGAATGCGTCGCACCGCAAAAAAAGTTCGTCAACGATGTCGATGCGCTCTGCGCCGCCTTCCAATGTACGCACCATATGCCGCAGAACGCGAAACATAGTCTCACCCTGAGAAATGCCTACGGCTGCTGCGGCCTCGGCCGGGGCTGGCACGCACTCAAAGAGAATGAAGCGGCGAAGATCATAGCGCGTGCTGGCGTCCACCGATTCAAAGGGCTGAAAGCGGTTCCAGTAGCCCGATGTGCGATATGTGCTCACGAAGGTGCCTGCGCCTTCGCGCCGTACAAGGATGTTTTCAGAAACAAGCAGATCGACGGCATGCCGCAGAGTGCCGATCGATACGCCGGTTTGACGGGCAAGCTCGGGCTCGGCAGGAATTTTTTCTCCGGGCTTCCATTCGCCGGCGAGAACTCTGTCAAGAAGAATCTTGTGCACTTGGGCGTAGAGGGGATTTTTAACGGCGGCTGTTTTCATTTTTTCTCTTTATGCACTTGTCGGCAGATGGGATCAATTGGCCAAAGCCAGCATGCTGCGGCGATTCTTATTTAAGGAAATGAGAATGCCTTCGTAGGCAGAGGGATCGTGCAGCAGGCTGTTTTTGTCTGTTCCCATCGAGGTTTTATTGAGCCAAAGCGGTTCGGCGTGGCGCTGGGCTAAGCCATAGAGCGTAAGCGCCATGTCGGCCACGGCAACGGGTCCGGCCGGTCCGATGTCTTTAGAGGCCTGCAGCAGGTCTGTGCCGTAGTCGCTGTTGCGCCGCACCCAATGATCAACGTGCCCGGGGCCTACGAGCCAGTTGGATTTACTCGCGTTGCAAGACGGGCAGGCAAGAACAAAATTGAATATCTTCGTATCAGCGTATCGGGTAAACGGCAAAAAATGGTCGACATGCGTGCTGCTTCGCTTGAGCGCCTTGCCGCAGTAAAAGCAGCGCTCATCGTGCGTGGCGTCAAGCAGCGCCGAACGGATATTTTCAAGCGTCTCGCCTCGTGTAGGGTCAAAGAGAAAGTCTCTTAATGATCCTGAAGTGCTCTCACCTAAAAGCGCGGCATTGTCGGCATTGCTGCGGATGTGCTTGAGCCAGCGCGACTCGATGAGCTCTTTGATGATGGGGCGAAATCGCTGCAGGAGAATGACGGTTGATGAATAAAGCTCGATGTGGTCTTGCTTCAGTTCATAGAGAAAATCGACGTCGGCGGCGATGTACTTGAGTGGATTTTTCTTGAGCAGCGCCAGACAATCGGCAACAAGCGGCTTCATGAGCAGGGGGTGACGGGAAATTTGCTCGAATGTTTCGACTTTGGCGCTGGGAACTTCCTCTCTGGCGCGATCAATTGCCGTATTGACGATGGTCAATATACGGTCGGATTGTTTGAGATTATTTTTTTTGTTGATGCCCTGATGCAGGACGCCGGGGGCGACGTTGGGCGACGGACTTGGGTAGGGGCGGCATTGAGGCCAGTAGATGCGCAAAAATTCAAGAGCAATGTCCTTGAGCTCAATCGTGCAGATTTCGGATTTGACGGCTTGAGCAGAAACCTTAAGCGATGCATCGACAATGGACATGATGAGCGCAAGCTTGTAAGTGCTGTTGAGGGCACTGTTTAGGACGAGCTGCTGCATATGATCGAGAAAGTCTTCTGCCGACAGGTGCTGCATGACAATGATGGCATTCGAAAAGCAATGAAGGACCTTATTGTAGAGACTTGCCTTGGGCTGAGCATGCGCGCCGCGCCTGTCGAAGAAAAAAGGAGGACAAACGCCGAGCGTAAAATTTGTGCAGTGTTTTGCACAAATTCCCTGTCTGGGAGCCTTTCATGGCGAAAATCATCAACCTTTCGCGCATTCCTGCCGCGCATAGTGCAGGAAGTCTTGCCGAAGCGCGCGTGCTGCGGCTTTTGGAAGAGCTGCCGCAAGGCTATTCGATCATCAGCAACATCACAATTTTCACCGACAACGCCCAGCGTGCGCTGACAGAGTTCGATGTGGTCGTCATTACGCCTTTGGGCGCCGCCTGCGTTTTAGAAGTCAAGTCAGGAAGTCTGCAGCAAGACGGGCAGGGACAGCTGCTGCGGCTTTACTGCTTGGGCACAAGCGTCTCGGACATCAGCCAGCAGCTTGCGCGCCAGCAGCAGGTGCTCGTGACAAGACTCAGGCAGTTTGACGAAGGCATTTTGTTTGAGCATTTTCTCGTTTTGCCCAACGGCACGCTCACTTCCGAGGGCGCCGCAATCAATCAGGTGCAGGGGCGCGTGTTTGATAGCTCAAACATCGACAAGCTCAACGAAAGGATCATCGCGCTCAACGATCAGGCGGCCCGAGAAGGAAAGATTTTTGATAAGGCAGCGCTCGAACATTTCTTTTTCTCACGCTACACATATAAGCCGAGCGCGGCGGCAATTTGCGACGCTTTGCTTGCCGAGCAGGAAAAGACAGAAATCGGGCTTGCGGCCTGGGTGCCGCGCATCCAAACGTCTCTTCCTTACGTTGTTGTCGAAGCGCCGGCGGGAGCCGGAAAGTCGGCTTTGGCGAAAAAGCTTCTGAAGTCGGCCGGGGAGCAAGGGAAAAAAGCTCTTTATTTATCTTTTGCGCGCAACACGGCCGAACAGATGCTCGAGAGCGGCGCGGCTGTGCGAGCGGCTTTTGCCGGAACGTGGCACGAGCTTGCGATTGACTGCGAGGGACACTCCAGAGATGTGGCCAAGCTCGACGAGGCTGCTAGAAACAATTATTTTGCGTATTGCTCCGAGCGGCTCATGTATGAGCTTGAAAGAGGCCGCTACAGTTGGGACTTGATCGTTGTCGACGATGCGCAGGACTTTATGCAGCCTTGGCTCAAGGCTCTTGCTCGAGGTTTGTCGGAAAATGGCCGCATGTATGCGTTGGGCGACCCGTATGCGTGCATCTTTGAGGACCGCGAAGGATTTGAAGTTGAAGAGAACAAGACTGTTTTCGTCAAAAGCGAAGAAACGCTGCGCGTGCCGCAGTGTCAGGCCCAAGAGCTCAGAGCATTCGGTTTGGTGAGCAAAGACTTCTGCAGCGCCAACGCCTTTGAAGGAGAAAGCACATTCGTTGCCGAGCGCTACAGCGATGCCGACGGTCTCTTGAAAGAGACGCGCCGCACTTTGCGCGGGCTTCTCGACAGAGGTTTTCGTCCCGATCAGATTTGTCTGCTTTCCTGGCGCGGAGCCAAAACATCAATCATTCTTGGAGAGAAGGAAGTTGCCGGCCTAAAGCTCAAGCGCCCGCTCGAGCAGTTTGATGCCAACAACATGCGCGTGTTTTCAGAAGGAGAACTGCTGACGGATACGCTGCGCCGGTTCGGAGGCAGGTGCGCTCCTTGCGTCGTTATAACCGAGATGGATTTCGATGTGGTCGACGAGCAGCAAAAAGCGCTTTTGTATCTGGCTATGACGCGCGCCCAGGTTTCGCTTTCCTTTGTAATGAGCACGCGGGCCTATCGCGCTTTGGGCGAGTATCTGCAGCAGCTTTGAGATCAATCAAGGATACCCTTAAAGTGGTATTAGTCATATAAATGACAAATGATTTTCCGCTTCAGAGCTCTTTGCCTCTACTAAACTCGGCATTCAGATTTTTCGCCTGATGCGCAAGGGGAAAAGGAGCCCTGTTGATCATGCTCGAAGCAGTTCTTCACTCACTGACGGCCGTTGCCGTTCTTGTCATCGTCGCCGGCCTTGGCTGGGTGACGGCTCGTTGGGGATGGTACGACGATCGAGGACGAACGCTGCTGGCAAAGCTTGTCAACTGTGCCATTCCTTTTTTTCTTTTCTATTCGGTGACGTCGAAATTTACGCATGATCAGCTGCTTGAGCTGCTCAAGATGGCTTTTTTGCCCTTTCTCGTGGTGGCCATCAACTTTGCCATCTCCGTCGTGCTTGCCAAGATGGGGGTTGTGCGTGAAGAGATTCGAGGAGCGTTTATTGCCTGCTTTACGTCTTCAACCGTGATGTTTGTGGGCGTACCGGTGACGATTGCGATGTTCGGAGCCGAGGGCATTCCGTATCTGTTGGTGTACTTCTTTGCCAATGTGATCTTCATTTGGACCATTGGGCTGTACAACATTCAGCTCGACGGCGTCAGAAGACTGGGCAAGACGCGCCCGCGGCTGTTTTCTCGACAAAGCTTCAAGATGTTTTTTTCGCCTCCGCTCTTGGGCTTTCTGATCGGCATGGTCTTCGTGTTGGGCGCCTTGGAGGTGCCGCGCATGGTTTCGCTCTCGACGCACATGATCGGACAGATGGCGACGCCGCTGGCGCTTGTTTTCATCGGCATGACAGTCGAGAAGGTGGGCTTTAAGAAGCTGCTGTACATGCCTCGAGAGGTGTGGTTGATTTTGGTTGCCTGCTTTGTCATCCGGCCTTTGCTGATGTGCGCGTGCATGTTGCCCTTTGATGTCGAGCCTTTGATGAGACAGGTTTTCATCATTGCGGCCTGTCTGCCGGTGTCGTCTGTGATTGCAGTGATGTCGCGCCGCTACGGCGCCGATGAGGAATATGCCTCAGAGGCAGTGAGCATGTCGACCATCGGACTTATTTTCGCAGCGCCCGTGTGGCTGACGCTGGTGAACTTCATGTAGTCCGATGTGAAAATTTAAGTTTTGCCCTCCCGGGCCGTCAGGTGCAGGAATGATGACGCCTCAGCACCGACGGCCCTCTTTTTTGGGGCAAAAAGATTGCCTGCGGCTGCGCAGCGCCCAGCTTGCTCGGCCGCAAGCCTGAAGAACTACTTCAGAATCTTCGGAATGATGTGCGTCCAGACCTCCAGAGCTTTGTCGAGGTCGCTTTCGCAAATGTCAAAGCTTGCCGTATGGTGGCCGCTTGGACGGTTTGAACCCCACAGGAAGAAGGCAGCCTTGCCGCCGTGGCTCTGAACGCGGCGCGCGAGAATCGTCGCGTCTTCGGAGCCGCCGAAGTTAAGCGGCTTGTCGACGACGGTGATGCCTTCGACTTCGCTTCCGGCCGTGTTGAGAATGTCAACGAGTTCTTGATCGGCATTGAGATCGACGGCTTCGCCCATCTTTTCAGCTTTGTAGGTCACGCCGAAGGACTTTGAGACGCCCTCGCAGATGTTGTGCACCTGCTCGACCATGTAGTTGTTGATTTCGCCCGTTTCGCCGCGCACTTCGAGCTTGAGCACGGCTTTGGAGGGAATGACGTTGCGGCCTTCGCCGGCGATGAGCTGCCCGATGTTGATGCGCGTCATGCCTCCCGAGTGGCGCGAGATTCCGAGCATCTGAACGACGGCATTGGCGGCTGCGGCAAGAGCATTGCGGCCGTCCTGCGGACAGGCGCCGGCGTGCGCGGGCTTGCCGTGAATGGTCACGTCAAGCTTGGTCGTGCACAGATAGCCGTAGAGATTTGTGGCAAGTTCGCCGGATTTGGCCGACATGGCGCAGTGCGCGCCAAGGAAGTAGTCGGCATCATCGACAATGCCGCTTGCGGCCATGCCGGCAGCGCCGCGCACGCCTTCTTCAGCAGGCTGAAAGAGAATCTTGATGCGCCCGCTCAGCTTGTCCTTGTTGTCCATTACCCAGTGCGCAACGGCCAATCCCAGAGAAGTATGCGCATCATGTCCGCAGGCGTGCATCAAGCCGGGATTTTTTGAAATGAAGCCCAGCTTGGCAGGCAGGTGAGAGGGATCAGTGCTTTCGGTGACGGGCACGCAGTCGATGTCAAAGCGCAGCGCCAGCGTCGGTCCCGGACGGCCTGTATCGAGCACGGCAACGCAGCCGGTAAGCTCTTGCATTTCAGCCAGAAGCTCTTCTGCGACGCCATTTTGGCGTGCGCGTTCAATGCCGGCCTGAACGACTTTCATGTCGCGTCCGAGACAGAAATCCGGATTGACGACTTTGCGGCCGCAAAGCACCTCATAGCCGTAGCCGCGAAGCGTCTGCACGATGAAGGCAGTGGTGGTGAATTCCGACCAGCCCTCTTCGGGATTCTGGTGCAGACGGCGGCGAATCTCGATGAGTTGATCATGGTAGGCAGTGCTCATTTGTAGCTTCTCCTTTTGCGGCGGAGGTTAGCAGTTGGCCGAAAGCCTCAAACCGCCGCACAAATAGCGTATGGATCGAAAAATTCGGCGCAATTTCAGGCAACAAAATCCATTGAGGATGAACGCAGCCGAACTTAATCTAATCATAGGCGTGTTTTTCCACGCACGGACCATGCTTAGACGCTCTGTTGCAGCTTCAAGCAGCAAGAAATTGTCTGCTCCTGCGCTTAGGTCAAAAAACCAGAGAAGCTTTTCATTTGAAAACTTAAAAATAGGGGCATAATCCTTTGTGGGTAGGTTGCAAGTGGTTCCTTCTCAAGGAGATTTGGACTTTTTCCAGCATGCAGCCGCAACGAAGTTTTTTTCAGGAATACCGCAATGGCTGGTGATCTGCAGCGAGACGGCGTGAAGTTTTGCCGTGCAATTTTTGATACGGTGCGCAAGATGAGCGCCGATGGTTTGGGCGTCACCCGACAAGGGTATTCGCAAACCGAAACCGACGTCATCAACTACCTAAAGAGCATCGGCATGGAGCTCGGTCTGGAGATCCATACGGATCCGGCGGGCAATGTCTGGATGACCTATCCTGGGAAAAACCGCGAACTCAATTCGTTTGTCGCGGGCAGTCACGCCGACAGCGTGCCGCAGGGCGGGAATTTCGACGGGCTTGCCGGCATTACGGCAGCTCTTGCCGTAGCCTGGTGGATGCGCCGCAACAACTACACGCCCGAGCGCGACTATGTGGTGCTCGTGATGCGCTGCGAGGAGTCGAGCTTTTTCGGCAAGGCGTATGTGGGGTCGCTCGCCATCACCGGCCGACTGACCGATGCGGATATGATGCTAAAGCACCGCACCGAGGACTCGACGCTTGGCGAGTGCGTGGCGGCTTGCGGTTTTAGAGCGGCCGATATGACAAGCGGCCAGCCGCTTTTGGATCTATCCAAGATCGAAGGCTTTGTGGAGCTTCACATCGAGCAGGGACCGACGCTAGACAGTTCTGAGACCGAGCGCGTAGGAATCGTGACGGGCATTCGGGGCAATGTGCGTCATCGCTCGGTGAAGTGCATCGGACAGACAGCACACTCGGGCGCCGTCGACAAGGAGTACCGACACGATGCAGTTCTTGCCGCAGCCGATTTGCTGCACCGCATGGATGAGCACTGGGACGAGTGGCTTACCAAGGGCGAGGATCTTGTCTTTACAGTAGGCGTTGTGCATACCGGGCGTACGGCTGCCATTTCCGTCATCCCTGGCGAGGTTTCCTTTACGGTCGACATGAGAAGCCTCAACATGGATACGATCGAGCGCTTCCATGAGCTCTTTCTCAAAGAGGCCGATGCCGTTGCCCGCGAACGCGGCGTGAAGTTCGAGTTTGATAAGAAGCTCGTGACGCTCTCTTCGAGCGTAAGCGACGCCTTAAGCGAGAAGATTGAAAAGGCGGCTCAACTAGGCGGCCTTCCCGTGCGGCGCCTAGCAAGCGGAGCCGGGCACGATACGGCGGTTCTCAGCAACGCGGGCGTGCCCTCGGCCATGATTTTCGTGGCCAACCAAAATGGTTCGCACAATCCCTATGAGGACATGAAGATTGAAGACTTTATGAAGGGCGCGGCGCTTTTGTGGCACACCATCGAACATTACGAAGAGCTTTAACAAAAAAACATGCGCGCAGGCGAACGTGCGCGAGAAGCGTTCGCTTTGGACTGCCGTAAGAAGAGAGAAGAATTAGAAAAATGCCCGCTAGTACCACTCACAATGTGCCCTACCGAGCGATTGTCTTTGATCTGTGCCCGCTTTTTGCCGACGGCATGGAGCGCGTTCTCAATGCGCTCGATGGCTTTGAGGTGAGGGCCTGTACGGCCGATATGCATGCCGTCGTTGATTTAGTTGTCGAGCGTCAGGCCAATTTTGTCGTTTTGGATCTTGACGCAGGGCAGCCTGCGATCAAGGTTCTTGAGGACATCAAGGCGCTGCCCGAGAGCGTTCGCTGCGTGATGACCATCACCGACGGCTCGCAGCCGGCCTTGATGGCTGCCATTCGCATGCAGGCCGACGGTTTTTTGTCCAAGCGGCTTACGGCCAAGGAGTTTGCCCAGCAGCTGCCGCGCATTGCCGCAGGCGACATGGTCATCAGCGATGCGCTTACCAATGCGCTGGCCGAGACTTTAAGAAACGTCTCTTATGTTGATGAAGGCCGTGATATTTCGGTACTCAGTCCGCGTGAGGTCGAAGTGCTCCATTGCATAGCAAACGGCATGAGCAATCGACTGATTTCGGAGCATTTGGCCATTTCCGACGGAACGGTCAAGGTGCACGTTAAGCACCTTTTGAAAAAGCTCGGATTTTCTACGCGCGTCGAAGCGGCTCTTTGGGCAAGCGAAAATGGGCACCGCGTGCCCATTGCACGGCAGAAATAGCCTTACTGTGCGAAGAGATCGCGCATGACGACGCCTTCGGGCGCTTGCTGCACAAGGCCAAAGTGGCGGTATGCTGCGGGGCAGGCTACGCGGCCGCGCGGCGTGCGCTGCACGAGTCCCTGCTGAATCAGATAAGGTTCAACGACATCTTCGAGCGTGTCGCGGTCTTCGCCCAAAGCGCTTGCCAGATTGTCGATGCCGACCGGGCCGCCGGCAAACTTTTCCATGATCGTCAAGAGGAATTTTTGGTCGACCGCATCAAGTCCCATGGCGTCAACGGCAAGCATTTTGAGCGCGGCGTCGGCAATGTCGGCCGTGATGAGTCCGTCGTGGCGAACCTGCGCGTAGTCGCGCACGCGCCGCAGCAGACGATTGGCAATGCGAGGCGTTCCTCTGGAGCGGCGGGCAATTTCAAGCGCCCCTTCATCTTCAATGGCAACGTTGAGCAGCTTGGCTGAGCGGCGCACGATGTGCGCAAGATCGGTTGTGCTGTAAAACTGCAATTGACTGATGATGCCGAAACGTGCGCGCAAAGGATTGGTCAAGGAGCCTGCGCGCGTTGTGGCGCCGATGAGCGTAAAGGGCGGCAGGTCAAGCTTGATGGAGCGCGCGGCTGGCCCTTCACCGATCATGATGTCGATTTGGTAGTCCTCAAGCGCAGGGTAGAGAATTTCTTCTACCACGGGACTCAGACGATGAATTTCGTCGATGAAAAGAACATCGTTGCGCTCAAGGTTGGTCAATAGCGCAGCAAGATCGCCCGGGCGCTCCAACACAGGGCCGGAAGTTTGCCGCAGATTAACCCCCATTTCTCGCGCCACGATGTGCGCAAGCGTTGTTTTTCCCAGCCCGGGAGGCCCAAAAAGAAGCAAATGATCAAGCGGCTCGCCTCTTTGCCGGGCCGCTGTGATGAAGACTTCAAGTTGCTCGCGCACGGCCGGCTGCCCGACATAGTCAGTCAACCGTTCCGGGCGAAGCGCACGGTCAACATTGTCTTCATTGGAGCTGTTGCTCGAGGCGGCAACAATGCGTTCTACGGTTTGCATGTCTGAACAGGGACTGGCTGACGAATATAGAGTGGATTATTTGGTCATGGATTTTAAGGCTTCGCGAATGCCGTCGCTTACCGAAATGTCTTCGGGCAGTCGTTTGGCAGCCGCCAAAGCTTCTCGCTCGGAGTAGCCCAAAGCGATGAGAGCCGACACAACGTCTGAACGAGCATCATTGGGCGTGTTGCCCAGCGTAACGCCGCTTAAATCCGCGCCGATCTTGCCTTTGAGCTCAAGCACGAGGCGCTCGGCGGTTTTTTTGCCGATGCCGGGCACCCGGGTGAGCATTGCAGAATCCTGCGTGCTGATGGCCTGAGCCAGAGCGTCGACGCTCATGCCTGAGAGAATGGACAGGGCTGTGCGGGCGCCAATGCCGGAGATTTTGATCAGAAGCCGGAAAGCATTGCGCTCGCTTGCGCTCAGAAACCCATAAAGAAGCTGCGCATCTTCTCTTACCACGAAGTGAGTTAGAAGCGTGACTTCGGCGCCGATATCAGGCAGGTTGTAGAAGGTCGACATTGGAACATCGATTTCATAGCCGATGCCGTGCACGTCGACGAGAATTTGAGGGGGATTTTTTTCAAGCAGCTTTCCTTGAATGCGACCGATCATCGTGCGTCTCCTTTGTTGCGGGCGGCCGCAAGCTGCGCCCAGGCGCTGCGGCGGTTTTTGCGGACATGCGAGGCAAGTTTCTGTAGTTGTCCGGCAGCAGGGGCTGCTCCCGTCAGCTTGACCAGCTGATGGGCATGGGCGCAGGTAACGGCGCAGGCCAGAGCATCGGCTGCGTCGGGCTGCAGCTCGCCTTGAAGATTCAAAAGTCTGCACATCATTGCCTGAACCTGTTTTTTTGCGGCGCGGCCGGTGCCCACAACAGCATTTTTGATTTCCGAAGGGGTGTATTCGGCTACATCAAGCCCGTGCACGGCGGCGCAGGCAAGCGCGGCGCCTCTGGCTTGTCCCAAGAGAAGAGTCGAGCGGGGATTGATGTTGACGAACACGATTTCAGCGGCTGCATAGTTGGGACAAGTCTCCTCAATGATCCTTGCCAGCTCTCTGTGAATAATTCCCAGGCGATTGCTGAGAATGTCCTTTTCAATGTGAATGCAGCCGGCCGTCACGAGCGTCATCTGATCGCCTTTTACATCAATGACGCCAAAGCCGGTGTGATTGAGTCCGGGGTCAATTCCTAGAATGCGCATGGGTGTTTATCCAAAAAAGCAAAAGAGGCTTTGCTGAAAGTTCAGCGAGGCAGTGCCGACTTCGTTTGAATGAGCTTTGAATTGTACAAAGGACGGCGGCAAGGAAGTGATGTTTTTTGGGCGAACGCTGTTGCGGGCTCAGTTGCAATTTTTTGAAGATCAGGTAAAATGCCGTCTCTCTCGTTGAGAGAGAAAAGAAAACTTGCGCGCGGTTGGCTCAGTGGTAGAGCATCGCCTTCACACGGCGGGGGTCACTGGTTCGAATCCAGTACCGCGCACCATTTCAACAAGAAGCAGCTTCGGGCTGCTTTTTTGTTGCCTGTCAGAAACGCCATAGGGGTTTAACTAGTCGACAAAAAAACGAACAAATTTGTCATAGCCTCTGGAAAGAGGCACGATAAACTTATCATTAAGAAGAGGACAGGAGGAGCGAGAAGCAAGGACAACAACCCATTGGAGGTAGCTATGACACTGTGCTCGATTGGAGTCGTTGCCCGACAATACGGCGTTTCTGCCAGCACTATTCGCCGATGGGCCGCCAAAG
>CALXKM010000005.1 GCA_944388865.1 uncultured Duodenibacillus sp.
AATAAGGACGCGATCCGGGTGCTTGAGCGAAGTCGATACGAAGAGTGGTGTCGGTTGAGGAAGGTAAAACCGCTGTCGGCAGCAACGCAGAGCAAGAAAGCCAACAAGGTCAACAAAACGGCATAGTTCGAAGAGCAATACGGCAAGAAATCAAACAGAAGAGAAATAAGGAAGGAACTCAAGAGACAGAAACACAAGAAAACAATCCGCTAGGCGCTTTGCAGGGAGCTGAGCAGAGACCGTAGACAAAGGCGGCAAGCGAGAGCAAGCCGCGAATAGCCCACCGGGTCGAGTCGAAGCCGATCACTCAGACGAGAGCAAAGAGTCGAAAGAAACGGCGCTGTTGTGAATGAAAATACCGTTGAGCGCCGGACTGCTCTGGCGGAGCAATCCGCCAGGAAGCAGAGCGAAAAAATGTTTGAAACTGCGCGGATGGAAGATTTGGCAGTTTTAGATAAACGGTGTGCAGCTTTCTGGCTGCCCAGAGAAACAGCGCCGCGGTATTGATTTGCTGACACCATTTTGATTATCGGAGAATCCTTATGACAACGAAAACAGTTCTCGGCACTTCTTTCAACTCCGAGTCAATCGTCGCCTTCAAACTCCCTGTACCCTGCGGCGGTACCTTACTTCTAGGTTCTCAGCAAGACCGCCTTGTAGTGGCTGACTGGATGGACGGTTGGCACCACCAACGCATCATGAACCGACTGCTTCGGCACACGCAAGCGACGCTCATCTTTGGCAAAACTCCCGTCATTGAACGGGCCATTTCGTGGCTTAACGCCTATTTCGCCGGTAACCGCGATGCGCCCGACATTCCTCTGCACTTTTTCGGCACTCCGTTTCAACTTCGCATATGGAATGCACTACAGCGCATTCCATACGGCAAAACCATCACATACGGCGAGCTCGCTGCTAGCGTAGGTTGTCCGCTGGGAACACGTGCTGCAGGCGTCGCTGTGGGCGAAAACCCGTTTTCAATCATCGTGCCCTGCCACCGCGTGGTCGGCAAAGATATGTCTGTGACGGGGTATGGGGGCGGCTATGCCGCCAAGAAGTTCCTTCTTGCTTTGGAGTTGGGAGTGACAGTCGATGCGCTTCCCTTTAAAAACTCAGTGCATCCGAAGGGCAAGATCTGACCGACAAGTTGGTTTCACTGCCAACCGCAATTTCAATATCTGGAGATATCTTCATGACAAGAAACCGCCAATCAACCGGCAGCATTGCCGTGCTGTTTGAAGTGACACCCAAGCCTGGTTGCACGGAGCGCTATCTTGAAATCGCTTCACAGCTCAAACAAGATCTGGCGTGCATCCCCGGGTTTTCCGGTGTGGAGCGCTTCTCGAGCCTCACTACTCAAGGAAAGTATCTCAGCCTCTCGTTTTGGGACAGTGAAAAAGCTGCTTCTTGTTGGCGCAATCACGTGCTTCATCGCGCAGCTCAACTCGAAGGCCGTACAGCACTCTTTGCGGACTACAAGATCACTGTTGCGGTCGTGCAGCGCGCCTACACCGCCGAAAACCGCACACAGGCCCCGGCTGATTCTTCTGATTTTT
The DNA here is from genome assembly GCA_944388865.1 of uncultured Duodenibacillus sp. Taxonomy (GTDB): domain Bacteria; phylum Pseudomonadota; class Gammaproteobacteria; order Burkholderiales; family Burkholderiaceae_F; genus Duodenibacillus. The sequence goes on from CALXKM010000005.1 coordinate 1,557, forward strand.
TTCAGAGCTGACAGATGGATCGATATTTCGTTTACGAACAAAGCGAAACAGATTACTTTCTGGTTCCGTTGATCTGGATGCGGAGAATCCACCCTCTGGCAGTTCCGTTGTTTCTGACTTTCAGATAAAGCCCGTTTTCCACCAAGTGCCTGCCGTCCGGCAGCTTCATAACATCTGTTTGACGCATCCTACGCTCCGATTCATGCGATCCACTTTGTGATCCACTGTGATTATACAAATAGCAAAATCGAGCGCTCGTTTGAGCTGCTCTGAGACACAGTGAATCACCATGCAACAGCCTTTCAGGCCTTTATTTACAAGGCTTTCCGACCGATAGATATGAAAAACCCCGTAGACACAGCTCTACGGGGCTATTTGTTTGGTGGCGGAGAAGGAGGGATCTCAAGTTTCCCTACCAGCGTAGATTTTCTCCCATTTTCAGACTCTATCCATCAATCTACCCATCAATCGTCTTACCAAGAACAAAATGAAGATTTGTTGATGATAGTCAACATACGTTGTTGCATCCTTCACCACTGACAAATGTTCGAATCTCGTTTTGTCCGTCGAACTTGAACTCGGCTAGTGCTTCAAAATCTGAAATTTGGCTTCATAGCCTCGCGATCTTCCCGTGATACCCAAAACAAAAAGCACCCGCCGGTCTGCCATTTTGGCAAGCGACGGATGCTTTTCTCGGGCTCTTTCAAGGGCCGAAATGTCTAGTGGTACTGGAGATAATCAAGGTCGCAAATTGTTCCATCGTTGGCCACTTTGAATGTCAGCCGCCAGCTTCCGCTGACTTTGACGCTAAGAGTGGAACTTTGAAACTGCTTTTTGACTGAATGAAAGCCTGGAATTTCCATAAGTGCTTTCAGATTCCCGCCGCTCAACGACAACTGCGCAAGCAGAGTATTGAGCTTGGGAGCATGATGGCCTCCAATGCCGGCAACGCAACCTTCTTTGGCGAATCGTTCAAGCCCGGAATGCAGAAATGACTTAATTGCCATAAGCGCTCTCCCGGACTCGGCGCCGCATTTCCGACAGACTGTTGAGCATTGATGCACAACGCCTGCCGACTTCAAGTTGCGGCTTTTCTTTTTGGACATGGCAAGTGAGAATGAATTTTCGGCACTTCGTAAAGTTACGTGCTGATGTATTACTTTAGGGGTAGAGTGCTGAGATCCAGAATTGCGCTCGCCGCTGGGCATCCCCGCCCATGGGACATGGGCGGGCAAGCCCGCAATTGTGGCGCAAATTGTGGCGCGTCAAGGTCGTCCAGAAATTTAATGGGGCATTAAATTTCTCTCCTCTCTTGACCCGTCAGGCGACGGTACCCGGGCGGCGCTGAGGGAGCGCTACGCGCGGGCGGGACGGGAGTGCAGGAGCCGGCTTTTCATCAGCTGTATGCTCAACTCGGCTGCCGCACTGGCAATTTGTAAAAATGGCGAACTCTCTGTATGGTTACGGTCTTCCACAACTACAACCAAAGAAACTTCGCCATGGCGAATATTGTACCTGATTTGTCCAACCCGTCTGAGATCCTCCGTCTTATCCGTGAAATGCCCGTCGTCTCTCCGCGATGCAAAGTGGAGGATTCGCGGCTCTATCCTACGGTTCACGACTATCGACTCGAACAGCAGTTCCCCGGGGCCAGATGCATCGGCATGAAATGCCACGACGGTGAATGCCGCATCGCTCTTGTCATGAGCGATGCCGCTATCTGCCCGGATTGCGGCAAACCGTGTGGCAGCTATCACGGATACGGAACCCGCAAGCTTCGCGACTGTCCGTTCGCGGGGGCTGATTTTGTTGAGATTCAGCTTCGATACCGCCGTGTAAAGTGCACTTGTGGCTGTACCAAGAGAGAATCCATTCCATGGCTGCCGACTCGCAAGCGTATGACTCTGCAGCTTCAGGCTCTCATTCAGCATGAACTGCGCATGGAGATGCCGATCAGCAAGATCGCCGAAACACACAACGTCAGCTGGCACACGGTTAAGGACGAGGACAAGACCCAGCTTGCTCATTACTTCAGCGACGTTGACGTGTCGCGGCTGCGCCGTTTCGCGATAGATGAATTCGCTCTGCACAAGGGTCACAAGTACGCCACAACCTTCATGGATCTCGACACGGGAGCAATCTTCTACGTCGTCGAGGGCAAGACCGTCGAGGCTGTCAAACAGAGCTTTGAGCACCTGAAAGCCTGCGGCGTTCTGGATCAGATCGAAGCGGTCGCCTGCGACATGAATGCAGGATTCCCAAAGCTGATCAAGCGCTACTGCCCGAACGCGGACTTGGTCTACGACCTGTTCCACGTCATTTCAAATTTCAAAGACGTGCTCAGGGAGGCTCGGCTGCAGGTTGTCAGGACGCTGGATGCGAAAGCCAAACGCGAGTTTGGCAGGCATCTCCGAGGAATTGAATGGTCGATTCTGATGCCGCGGGCACGTCTTACCGACAAGCGCCGTGAGGACCTTGATACCGTTCTGAAGCAGAACGAGCTGTTCGCTGCGCTCCAACCGCTTGTTCCGCTGATCAGGGAGATCTGGCGAGCTCCTTCAGTGGAAGAAGCGGAAGCCCAGCTGACGCTAGCCTGCAAACTCCTCAAAGAGATCGGAAAGAAATACGACTTTGAGAAGGCCAAAAAGTTCGGACGGATGCTGAACCGCCGAAGACAGGGAATCCTGCAGGCGTGGAAGCACCGCATCGGTACCAACAGGCTTGAGGGGGCGAACAACAAGATCAAGGTCCTGAAGCGCTTGGCTTACGGCTACAGGGATTTCGAATACTTTGCTCTGAAGATCAAGAGCAGTATCGGCGGTTACTTCAACGTCATGCTCCGTTGCAGCCTCAGACGAAGTGAGGCCGTCCTGCCGGACGGCCTGATTAAGGACGTGCATCTTTCTTTCTCCGTCGGACGATTGTTTTCAAATAGACCGATGGTCAGCACTCAAATGCGTAGGAAGACCTACGGTCCTCCTCGTCCGCGTAAAAAGGACAAAGCTAAGGGGACGGGCACTACCTCTCAAGGGGTATCAAGCACGTAACAATGCGAAGAGGCGAATTTTCTGATTCTCGTGGCCAGTTCATCCATTGCTTCCAGTGGTTCGTGCGGGGATAGAACTTCGAATTCACCGCGAAGTGAATCGAAGGTGTCCTCACGTATTACGCGTAGTGAACTCACAAAACGTCTCCAAAAGAAATGGGGACGCCCGCTCCCTGTCGGGGATTGGACATCCCCGAAGGGTTAAAAAATTACGCTGCCAAACGTTCACGAGCTTCCGGCTTGAGCGTGTAAGTGCAGATGCACTCGAAGTCGTCATCTGTGAACTTGAGATCGGGCCACTCGGCGTGCAGCTCTCTCTCGGCTTCTTCCTCGGAAAGGAATGGGCCTCGCAAGAAGCAATCGCTGGTGTTGATCTCATAGAGCCAGCCGTTCATCCAAGCCGTTGCAGCTTCAGCCAACTTGTTCATCTCGTATTCGACAAATGCCGAAGTGAAGATGTCGTTGACGTACTTCTTCCAGGCTTTTGCGTGAACAATAATCACGCCGTTGAGGCCGGAGTCGAACCGACAAATTGGATCGTAGGCAGGGCTGATTCGGACCGCATACGCCGAGTGCTCGTAGATTTCAATAAAGAAAACTCTATCCCCGACCTGCCGTGCCGCGCTGATGTCACGATTGACGTGTTCGTAGCGCTCCGATTCGGCTTCCTCGCGAAAGAACGATGAGAGGTGATCTGTTGCCAGATACACGTCGCAGCTCTTCTTGAGGCAGTCGTCGAAGAACTCAGACGAGTCATAGTCCATCGTGTCGGCGTAATCAATGGTGGCCGACAGTGAACGCTCTGCGTTGTAGAACGTTTTTGCAAATTCAGACATGTTTATCCCCAAAGAAAAAAACGGAGACAAACTCTCCCTGACGGGGATTGATTGTCCCCGCACAGGGTTGAATGAAAAAGTCCGTAGAGAATCGCAGATCGCGCTATTGCCCGAAACAAATCGAGGTTTGCGGCCAGAAGTAACACTCTTCGTTTTCGAAGGTATTTTCTTCCTCAATATCTCCGCCCTCCTCGCCGATTCTCAGGTAATGGTGCTGCACGTCCTTCAGAAAGTTCATGACAAAAGCCACGTTCTTCGAATCGTCGTACCACTTGCACCAATCGCAGGAAAGGATGACGATTCCATCATCACGTTCCCGCATCTTGTCCCAAAAATTCAGGAAGTCATTTTTGTCCTCGAATGCCTTCGAGGAAACTGCCTCTTCCTGCATTTTTATCCAATCGTCGTGTTTGATCGCAACCGCGACCTCTGAGTAGTATCCCATTTGTTGTCTCCAAAGAAAAAGCGGAGACAAACTTCCCCCGGCGGGGATTGATTGCCCCCGCACCGGGAAGAGAAAAATTTAGTGACCGAGCCGCGAGTCAAGGTCGATATCACTCAGGAATTGACTGAAATCGATCAAACCCTGCCGAAAATCAGCCATCCTCAAGAAGAGATCTTCGACTTCCTGAATGTCGCAGAAAAAGGTGACGTAATCGTCTGCCTTGCACCGCGTCATTTCGAGATCCGAATAAATCTCGCCGTCAAAGAGATGCCCGTAGGCATCGATCCACTTGGTAATCTCTTCTGCGGACATGAGTTTCGCGTTGAGCGAACGCCAGTTCGGCCCAGCAATATCCGCTAACCATTGGATGTTGGCATCCAAATAGGCCGTCAGCATTCTGCGAACAGCCGATAGAACTTCAAACATAAGAGTCTCCAGAAAAGCTCGGAGATCCTTATCCCTGTCGGGCTGGAGATCCCCGAGAGGGTGTTGCAAATGAGGTTGCCGCTATGCAATCCGGTGAACCGGTTGTTTGCACCGCATGGAAAGCCGATTGGCCTGATTTGCCAATCTCAGCAGTTCGAAATTGTCTGGATCGTCGCCTTCGGAACCGAGAAAAGCCTTGGAGAGCGTTTCCCCGACCTTTCGGGCGGCAATCGAGACAAGGTTCAGCCTGCGCAAGCTTTCCTGCCCTGTTGCTTCGCAATGGGCCTCCTCGGCAATTCTGTTGAGGTTCGCAAGAGCGGACATGGAACGAAGAATCAAAGTATTGTGTGACATGGTTTTCTCCTTTGAATCACGGAAAAAACCACTCCCATCACGGGATAGTTTTTCCCGTGCGGGTGACAATATTTTTGTGGTGCAGCTATCAGGCGGCGGAGCTTGCCGTCAAGGCGTATGAGCCTCGATAGAAAGGAAATCCTTTGTCGCCATACTGTCGCAGGACGTCGTTCCAATCAGTACCTTTGTCGGATACTGTCAAAACGTCGTTTCCGGGCAGGAAGACAACAGCAGGAATGCTTTCGGACAGCAGTTTTTCTCTCAACCTGAGAGCTGCTCTTTGACCTGTTTCCGAATGATCGTTATCAGCAAAGATGAACACGACCTTCGTACCGGCAGGCACCGATGCGTTGGCTAAACCTTGGGCGGAAACACAAGCCATGCACGGATAGCCGGTTGCTTTTTGAACAGAAAGAGCGGTTTCCATGCCTTCTGCCAGGCATAAGATGCCGTCGCGACCGATTGATCCAAAACGAATGGCTGCTCCATTGATCGAACGACCTGTCGGTACAGGCATGAGTTTCTTTGCCGGACCGAAGCCTATCTTCTGCCCTTCCGAGGTCAGATAGGTTCGGTGCAAAGTCACGAGTTCGCCTGCAGCATTCCTGACGGCACAAACCATGCAGGGAAATCTGCCGATCAGCTTTCCTTCGTCATCGAAGTACGGCTCATTGGCAAGAAAGCGGCAGTTATGGAGGATTTCCGGAGAATCGGGATAGATGCCCCGACTTTTCAGGTAAGTCGACAACGGAGCCTGCACCAGACTACTTGGCTTGATGACGGCAGCTTTTTCCCATTTGGCGGTGATGGAGCTTTCTCTACGAGCAGTTTCTTCTTCGGAGATTCTTGCTTGTTCGGCAAGCTCTACATCCGAAGCCGTTTTCTGCGCGGCCCAGAGGACTTTTTTGTACTCTTTGCCCTTGTAGGTGTAGCTCTTCGTGCCAAGTCGAGAAATTCTGGCGTTGTCGTCGATCTGGATGCCTGCTTCAGTGCAGGCTCTCTTTAGGTCGTTGCCCCAACAATTCTTCGTCTGGCCATTTTCCAATCTAAGCTTGACGCAAAAGCACTGATTGCCGCTGCGAAGCGTTGATGTGCCCACAAAAAGCACCTTGCCGTCCATGCTCTCAATTTGAGATGCCGGGTCAATGCCTTCGGGTGCATTCAGGTAATCGGATACGGCTTTCAAGGCGGTGAAGAAGTTCCACCCATTGACTTTCATCAGAATATGCAAGCCGTCGAATGCGCCGCAGGTATTGCAGATGCACTGACCGGTCTTCTTGAAATCCCGAAAAAATCTAAAGCCGTCCGAGCCTCCGTGAATGGGGCATTCGCAGTGGCGTGGTGCAACTTCAATGGCTCGTTTCAGCGCCGGCGCAAGGTTGCTGAGAATTTCATCCCAACGGCCGGCAGCCAAGCGCAGCACCACTTCCGCGTCAATTTTGTACTGAGACATATTTTTTCTCCTTGGTTGAGGTCTCTCTGAGGGTTCGAAGACCCTCAGAGGGACTTCTCGCCCCTCAGAGGGATGTATGAAGCTCGTTGAAAGCCGAATCAGCAGGGAATGTCCTCATTGGGGAATGAATCCTGAGGAACAGGTGCTGACTGGCGTGAAGAACGAGCATTGGCACGTGATTGATTGCCTTGGGCGGAGTGGGGATTCGCAAGAATTTGCAAATCTTCCACCGCAATAGACGCGCTGCGTCCCTTGTAGCCGTTGGCAAGCTCAACTTCGCGGTACGAAAGTGAGCCCTGAACACATACGACAGTGCCTTTTTTGAGCACTTCGGCCAGCTTCGCGGCACGAGAGCCGAACAGCAGGCAATCGTGAAAGGTCGATGCGTTTTCATAAGTGCCGTCTTGTTTCTTGGTGGAAACAGAGGTGGCGACGCTCAGAATCAGCATCGAAGTTCCGGATTTCGTGTTCTGAAGGCGAGCATCCTGAGAAAGGCGACCGCAGAGGATCACCTGGGAAAACGAGCGGTAATGCAACATTTTTGAATCTCCAAAAAGGAAATTGCAGACAACCCGCTTTCCCGGCAGGGAAAGCAGATTCCCTGCAAGGGTGAAAGAAAATATGAATTGAAAGAGAAATCAGCAGAGACCTTTAAGAACCAATGCTTTGCTGATGGACATCAGTTTTTGCTGAAGGTCATCAAATCCTTGCAGTGTCTCGATGAGGTCAAAGCACTCCTTGAGGCTGTCGCTGCCGTCATAAGCATCAACGAGAATGCCGACGAGCGCACAGCCGGAACGCTTAAGTTCCTTGAGAATGGCTTGAGCGTCAAAAGTGACTCTTCCGTCGGTAATGACGAAAATCATCTTCTTGCGTTCGGGTCTTTGCGCGATTTCGGCAGCAGCACCAAGAACAGCTTCGGCAAGCGGTGTGCCGCCGTAGCTGCTGAGGGTTCCAAACAGATCGACATGCTTTTCGAGCTTGTCTTCGAAAGGAACGACCTTGATGTAGTTGCCCTGATTGTTATGGCAACCGGCAGCAGCGCTGGGAAAAACATTCAGTGTGGACTTGACAAACGAAATTGAGCGCAACGCGGTAAGCATTGCCAGGCAAGCGCGAATGGCTAACTCAGACTTAGGCCCGACAGATCCGGAAAGATCCAGAAGGATGCTTACCGAAGTGTCCACGGCATGAACCTCTTGTCGGCGTTCAAAAATTCTTGCCGAGCCGGTTGTAAGCCTGCTCATGCGCGAAAGACTGATTCTGCGACCGCGGTCAGCCGTGTAGTAGCCAGTTCTTGCTTTTGTCTGAATAGCCCCCAGAAGAGATCGTCTTGCAACGACGCTGTCTGCGAGGGCCTGCTCAAGCAGTTTCCTGCCTCTTTGTTTATCCCTATCAGGACAAGTGACATTAGGACATTTGTTGTCTTGAGTCACGCTTGTCGAGAAAGTGTATCTGGACTGATCGGTAGCGGCGCTTTTAGCGATCTTTTCACGAAGCTGTTCCGATAAGTCAATACTTTTGATGCTTTTGCTGCTGCTTTCAAGTGCCTTTTTTGCGTTGTCGGCATGTTTGTCTGATGCCGAATCGGAGCCAGATCCAGAATCTGTGCCGGAATCAGAGCTTGAGTTTTCATCAGCGGACGAATCGTTCGAACTGGACGATTGCGCTTCGCTGTTGGAATCTGCCTGCTGTGCTTTCCGAGCATCATTTCCGAGATCAGTTCTCTTAGATGTGCCTTGGCCTTGATTGACGTTTTCATTGGCCTTCCCGTTCTCGTTTGTGTTCTCAGAGCCGGTTTCCGGGTTTTCGGAATTCGATTGCTGAGAACCGTCTGGTTGAAAACAGGGAGCGTCTTCTGCTTTCTTTTTGAGAATGGCAAGAAGTTTCTTAGCCATGTCGCAGACGTCGTCTGTACTACAAAGCTTGCCAAAGTTTGCAAGTACAGCATCAACCTTGGTCATAACGGCATCCCCAAAGAGCTTTTCTCCTCTGCGGCGCGCAACTTCGGCCGGCTTGGCAAAAAGGCGGTTGAAAGAGCTTTCGGTTGCAAATAAAGCGTATGAAACGAAGACCGTTGCCGGGTCCATGCGATTGATTGTTTTGAGCATGGATTGGAGCGACGGCTCGTAGCACTTGTTGAGCAAATAGTGCGCGCCGGCGTATTCGCCGATGATTCGCTTTTCGATTCTGGAATCTTCAAGCGCATTCATCAGTTTGAAGTGCAAGTCGCAGGAAGGCTTCGTCCGGAAGTTCGTGAAGCGAATGTGACTGGCTTCGTGAACCATAAAACCGAGAAGTTCCTCGCGGCTGATGGCGCGTTCGTTCAATTTGAGCGGAAGCTCAATGACCCGACCGTTGGTACAGCAATTGGTGCCTAGCTCGACGCTGACGCCAAGCTTGTTTGCCAAGATGCTCGCCACCATCGGCAGGCTTTTAAGAAAATTCTGGTTCAGTTGCGTGTTCATTGCTTTCACCTCGAAGAGCTGAAGCGAGAACACGCACCGTTTCGCATTTGCGAGAGGTTGTGTTCTCGCAAAGTGCGATAAAGGGACTCAAAAGGCTGACAGTTGGATTTGTGCCGGAGCCGGCGGAATGTCTGCAATTTCCTGAACTGCAGGTTCCTGTGAATCGGTTTCCGAAGAAACATCCTCAAAACACATTTCCAGCATCCGATTGAGCGTTTCAAGATCTTCCCCGTCGGTTTGACCGGACTTGTCCGTCTTTTCCGTGGTTTCGATCTTTGAAACGGCTGAGTGCTGGGGTTGCGGCGCCTCAAAACCCTCCTCGCAAACGGGACTGGTTTTGTCGGATGCTGCATTCTCGACTGAATTTTCAGCGGGAACCGGATCCAACGTAAGCTCGGGCTGCTTGGCTTCTTCTTTTGAGAAAGGAGAAACAGCATCGGGCTCGACAGCCGGCTCGTGAGTGATTGACTTTTGAGACTGGGCAGTTTCGACCGTACTCATCTGCGCAAAGGCCGGAAGCACATTTGCAAGATGAGCATTGAGCGTCAACTTTCCCGTGGCCACTTCAATCAGAAGCTGTTCGCTGCACAAAACGCCAAGAGAGGCATTGAGCGCATTGAACTGATCAGCAGTGAATTTGCCGCGTGTCGGCATCAGGGCAAGCAATCGGTCAATAAGGTCAATGATGGGAGTCACCCCTCCATTGAGAAATCTCAGACCGTTTAACTTTTCCTTCATCACTTTCAAAGTCGACAGGGTTCGTTGGGAGAGATCGTCGGCACATTTTCCGGAAACGGAACGTTTGTGCAGAAGTCGAGAGCGTTTGGCAACGTCTTCGATTACCTCGCCGAACAAGCTGTCAACTGTTCTTTTGAGAGAGTCGGTTTTGTCGATTTCGGCCTCGGCAGGCACAAATCGGAAAACCGCAAAGTCAGCGTTTATTTTCTGAGCTACGCTGCCCGCATTGGGTTGGGCGGCGCGGATCTGCTCTGCAAATTCCGGATTGCGGGCAATCCACTCACGGCACTTCTCGTCCAGTGTAGAGGCGAGGCTGTCGCGGGCTTGGTTGTACTCATCGGCAATGTCTCGAAGTCCGGAGAGGATTTCAGGAGCCTTGTCGACGGGAAGAACAACGCCTTTGCAAAACGGCAGTCCGTGATCGGCCAGAAGAGTTTCAGCCCTCTTTTTGAGCGTGTCGAACACTCTCAAGTGAATTGGGTCGATGACTCTTTTTTGACCGTAATTTGCCGTTACCTCCTCGGGAGGCAGGTAGCCGTCTTTTCCAATCGTGTAGTCGGCGCGCTGCATGGTGGCAGTGCCTGTCCACTGACGGAAAAAGAGATAAATGACGCACAACTTCTGAGCTTTGAGCTCAACAGGAAGTTCGACGCAGCGTTCGGCTGCGGTGCTGGTGCTGGTTGTAACGTTTGTCATGATGATTCTCCGAAGCCGAAGACACACATGACAATCCCCGACGAGGGCATCCGTGTACCCTCGGCAGAGGTTTAAAAATAAGTTACCAACAAAGGTTGTTTCGGTCATTCTGAATCGTGCGAATCGCTTCGCAGATCTCCTCGTTTGCCTCCGGCACGAAGTCGGTCGGAAACTCGGATTTGCTCAGATTGAACTTCTGAACCAAGTTGGAGTCGCGGCGGCAGTTGTCGATTTCGTCTTCAGTGAGCAGCAGCCCGCGCTTGGAGAGCACTTTTTTGTAGTCAATGCTTCCGCGCTGCGTGTACTGGCACACGGAGACGCCGTAGAAATCCGCATTCTTGAAATTGCCCATCAAAGCCAGAAGCTTTTGCTTGGGTTCTTCCAGAAGCTCGGTGAGGCGGTTGATTTCCTCTTTGATTCTGCGGAAATCGGCAGCGGCTCGTCCCCAGGCAATGAGATCATCGCCCTTGGGAACATAAATGTCGCGTTCAGGAATTTTTTCAGGCGCCTTGTCCTTCAAGATGTTCTTTTTCCAGAACTCCAGGCATTTGACCCTCATTTCCGAGATCATGGCTTCGTCTCTTTTGACGAGGAACTCTTTGATTCTCCCGTTTCCAAGAAAGAAAACCAACCATCCCTGAGAGGCGCCTGCAACCAGCATCTGCCACTGAACCTGCCAGCGATAGTGCCGGTAGGCTTCAGAGTTTTCGCCTTTGGCTAGGACATCTTCCAATGTCGAGTCGCCCGGACATTTGATTTCGACAGGTTCGCCTGCCGAAGTCAGTCCGTCAAACGATGCACGGAAAATTCGATTTTCATCGGCTTCTCCGCACGTCGGCATAACGACGTCCGTGTGTTTCGTCATGAAGATGTCCCTGGCTTCGTCTTCGTGGTCAATACCGTACTGAACGTAGGGATTGCCGGAAAGATCAACAGGCAGCACTCTGCCGGTCTTCTCTGCCCAAACGCGCCAGGGCGTCATGAACTCCGAGTGACCGCTGATGGCAACAGCCTCAGTTGCAGTGATGCCTTTGGTGCGCCAGTTGTGCCAAGGCTCGCTTCTTTGTTCAAGTTCAACGTAAATCATGTCTTGTCCTTAAGAGAGGCCGGCAACGGCTTGCACCATTTGAGGCGCGGCCGTTGCCATCACACGCGGTGTTACAGAGGCAGTTCTTTGGCTTCAGGAGATTCATCAGAGGCCGCTTCATTCTCAATATGAGCTTCAGCAGCATTGATGGCTTGACGCTGTACCTCGGAACGCGCCTGTTCAAGCTTGGCTACGACGTAGGCCCGTTCTTCTCCTTGGAGACGCTCTGCGAATTTGAATGCCGGGGCAAAGTCGTTGCGATTGAGCGCAAGCGCAATTGCTTTTCCGGCAATTTCTTCGAGTTTGTCTTTGTCAAAAGAGACAGGCTTGTGAACGGGTTTCTGGATCGTGACCTGACCGTTAACCGCAACGGAGTTTCCGTTGAGATCTTCGATGTCGATGACCTCGCCCGAGTCGCTCACTCCAACATCGGAAATCCCTGTTACGGGGAAGCTGAAGCGAATGGCTTGAATCAGTGCTCTGTGATGCAGCATGTGCCGTGGGCGGGAGCGCCATACGGGACTTGTGGCGACAAAAGCCTCGGTCATGTACACGCGCTCGGTGATGGGATGTGAAATACCCTTTTGCCAAATCGTGCATTCGCACCATTCAGGTACGGTGCCGACATTGGCAAGTTCAACGGTAGAGTCCGAATAACGGATTTCATAACCGTCAAACGCAGGCTGGCGGAGCATGATGGCCTTCCAGCCGTCGACGCTCACCAGAGGCTGCACAACCCCGTTTTTCCCGCGGAAAGCCCAGATTTCGCGACGCATCGGATTGATGCCAAGTTGTTCGGCAACCATCAGAACGTACATCACTTCTTCCGGAGCAAATGCACGGCCGTTGGGTTCGGGTTTGAAACAGGTCTTGCTCATGGTGTTCCAGAGCTTGTCCGGATCAACCTTGAACTGCTCGGCCATTCTGACGATGATGCTGCGGTTGGGATCTTTGGCAGCAAGAGCTTGATTTTCGGTAGTCATTTTGTATCCTCGGAAAGCAACGCTCCCGAGAGTACAAAATCTTCCCCGAAGGGCCTGATTTTGATCCCTTCGGGAGCGGTTGAAAAAAAAGTTTTTGTTAAGGCGTCGTTGAGGTATGTCCGGCTTCAGGGCCATTCCATGCCTCACCGAAAACGGTTAAGGCAATGGCGTTGGCTGCTTCGCACTCGGAGTCACTCAACTTGTTTAAGAAGAAGAGCTCCAGAGTCTTTTTCAGCGGCACCTTATCGCTTTGATAGAACTGAACCGTATTAGCCCAATTCACCAGAGAGCGAGTCGAAAAAGGAACGCTGATCGAGGCAATGTTGTTGGCTGTGCCAACAAACGCTTTGCGCATTTCGGAAGCGAACTTGCACATGCGCTTGCGAATGGTTGCGGGAATGTTGGGAGCAACATTCTTGAGAATGCCTCGTTCGATTTCCTCTGAGGGGTAATCGACTTTGAGCATTCTGTAGCGGTCCATTGCAGCGACGTTTTGCTGTTGAACACCTTGGTAGAGACCGCTCATGTCCCCTGCACCATTGCTGTTGCCGGTGACAATCAAGCGAAACATCGGGTGCGGCTTGATGGCCTCGCCTTTGTTTTCCGCTACCAGAAGGTTTCTTCCCTCAATGACGTCGTTTAAAGCCGAAAGCTCGCCGGGACTGGCAAGATCGACTTCATTTAATACAAGAATCCAGCCGTTGCGCATTGCCATCGGTAGTGCGTTGTAGATGAATTTCATCGTAGGCTGCGTCTGATTCTCAGTCTGCGTTAAGCCCCACTGACCTTTGAGGTCGGTGAATTCAAAACGGTTGTTGAGAGTCAGATCAACGACGGGCCAGTTGAGCCGAGCCGCCACCTGCATGATTGCTGAAGTCTTGCCGCATCCCGTGGGGCCGGTAAGCCATAAGGCCGTACCTTGGGGATACATCAGAAAAATCAGCAGATCCTGCAAAAGAGAGCGGTCGAAGACGTAGTTCGGATCCTTTCTGGGAATGCGCGGGTTTGTCGTGTCCGAAAAACCGGTGCAGCGCCAGGCGGGATTGAACTTGTATTCTGAGCCGTCGGGATTGATGACGTGTTCAAAAGAAGCACCGGTGATTTCCGTGTAGAAATCCGTGCCTGCATTGTTTTGCGTCTGGGTCATGATGTGTTCTCCGAAAAAATCGGGGAACACTTCTGCCCCGTAAGGGGAAAGCATTCCCCTCAGGGTAGATGGGCAAATGACGGTCAGACAGGAAAACTCCCGACTTCACGCATTCGCAAAGACAAGTCGCCAAAAATCGAACACCGGCGTGTTCGAGGCGGAAAGCAGAAAAATCAAAAACCGATTCGGACTGTCCTTGCCGCAAGGCTGGGACTCAGTATCGAAACGGGGCATTGAAAGATGTCAATGCAGACGTCCATAGGAAAAGCGCCTACGGTCACTCGCTGTTTAATTTTTATTAACCAAAGAAAACAGAGAAAACTCAGGGTCGCGATGCGACAGAAGTACGAGCGGATCGTAACACAGCAATTTTGACTTGTGTAGCACCTCTTTGAAAATGGCAGTTTTCTAAGCAAATCCTGCTTTTTGGGAGGCAGTCTCAGCCAATGGCATTGATAACCTCGACTCGTTGGAGCGACGCCCGAAGTCGTTCCGTTTTCAAGGAATCGTCTATGCCAGAAGCATTACCGGATAAAAACACATCAAGCGCCGGCTTGAGGGAAAAAGAAGCTAACAATCTCATTGCCGAGGAAACTCGGGAGAAAGTTTCAGTTGCAGAATCGGAAACGCAATCGAATCAGGACTCGGAGAAAAAGCCCTCGGCCGAGTCTGCGCCAAGTCGCCCGCGCAGCCGGCAACGAGCTCGCGACAACGCGCGAAATGCTCGACGCCGCCGTGAACCAAGACGGGAACTCTATGCCGACGCCTCAGTTCCGCGCGTCATCTATGAACGCCGACAAGGAACGACGGCGCATTCCCGCGCTTACCTCAAAAAGGCTCTGTGCCTGTACTCGGATCGAGCGCAGGTATTTTTTGAGAACAACTATGAGCGAGTCAACACGAACCTCATTGTGAGCACTTTGGTCGTGGAAGCTATCGGCGGTGAAAAATTTGCTCTGCAGATTGCCGAAATGCTCGACAGCAAGTTTTCCGCTTTGGAAAACGAGATGATGCGAGCAGTCAATGAACTCAAGCGCATTGCCAATGAAAAAGGCATTCCGGAGGAAAGTCAAGTTCCTTCTTATGACCATAAGCGCAACTACGAGCCGCCGCTGCATACGCCGCAGTCGGTTCAGTTCATGACGATTGTGTCGCTCTTTGACCGGATAGTGGCCAGGGTTGAAGGCGCCTGGATCAACAAGGTTGTGAGTTCTCAGACTCGGAAAGCATTGATTTCCAATTGGGAAAAACGACTGGTGAGGTTTGTGCAGGAACTTCAGCAGCTGCGAAACGAAGCCATGGAAACCGCACGCGGTGCAGGCTACGGGCCGCGCGCCAAGGCGATTGCCGATCAAGTCCGCAGCGAACAAAAAGCAGAGTTGGTGCAGGAAGATGTTGAAACAAACAGCACAGACGACACGCCGGAAAAGAGCGCGTCAGCTTGAGGTTGAGCGTACAGTTGCCAGCCTGCGGACTGCACGCGCGAAGATGATGGCACTGCGGTTTACTCGCACCTACGCAGGTCAGACTTTTACCCGTCTTGGGGAAGATTCTGACAAAGCTTTTCGACGTCTTTGGTTTGAACTCAGAGACATCGGAGCGAGGTTCAAGAAAAAGCTTGACGAGAAATCGCCGGGACTTTGTCTGGCAGAGTTTCCCGGGCCGCCGGAGGTTTTTGATCTTACGGAAGCAGGCGAGTTTCAACGACGTGCCTTTGAGGTTTTTTCTGCCTTTGATCTTGCGTTGGTACACATGGAATCGGCTTGGCTGCATCGAGCAGTGCCATACGGAGAGCATGCCAGCTGCATAACCAACTGCGAAGGTCGCATTTATGAAACTTTGCGGCGCGTCGCCAGGCGTTGTGCTGTTCAGATGCCTGTTAAGGAGACAGGACGTGGACTCTTTTAAAGCCTGGACGGTCGCCTTCAGCTTGGTTTTCATTGCCATTGCTGCTCTGGTGCGGCTATTTTCTCCGAAGTTTCCGAAGAGGTTCAGAGCAAGAGTTGTCTACGTCTACGACGGAGACACAATTTGCGTTCGTCATCGGTTTCGGAAACTGAGGATCAGGCTGCTCGGAATAGACGCTCCGGAGTCCGAGCAGGAATATGGGCACGAATCTCAGCAGTATCTTCAAAGTCTGGTTTTGCACAAAAAGGTAGAGATCCGTGCCATCGGCGTGGATATTTACGGCCGCTATTTGGGCAATGTTCTCTATGGTGACCGTGACGCCGGATGCGATTTGCTTGAAGCTGGACTTGCTTGGCCGTACTTCCGTTTCTTTGGAAATTTAAGTACCGAGGACAGAAAGCGGTACAGAGGCGTTTCCCGGCAGGCTTACCGCTGCCGGCGCGGATTGTGGCATCAGAAACAGCCGGTAGCTCCTTGGGTGTGGAGAAGAAATCATCGCTCGCTCTGGAGCCGCTTTCTTATTTGGATTCGTCGCTTTCTTCACTGGCTGGCGGGATATTGATTTCAAAAGCCTCGTGAGAAGGCTAATTTTGATAGAGGAATACATGCAGGAAAATTTTCGCAAACGATTGACGGAGTTCCAGCAAAAACGAGCAGAGCTCAATTCGGAATACGAGGTTTTGAAGCGCGAGGCCGTTGATCAGTGCCGAGAGCTTATTGAAGCGTTCGGACTGACGGCCGCCGATTTGAAGCTTGTGTCGACAAAGCCCACTGCAAGCCGTGGTCGTTCCAAGGCGAAGTACCGTAATCCCAAGGATGAAACGAAAACCTGGAGCGGCATCGGCGTTATGCCCGGGTGGTTCAAAGCAGCGCTTCAGGCAGGGTTCACAAAGGAGGATATGGAAATCCGATAAAACTGCTACAACATCGTTGTACATTGTTGTAGTAAAGACTTTTATGAATGCGACCGTTACGCTCAACACTAAGTTGACGCCCGATGAGAAGCAAAAATTTGTTGAAACTGCGGAAGCGCTTGGATTGTCCTCTTCAAGTGCGCTGAAGGTTCTGATTCGCAAATTCAATGAAGTCGGAGGGTTCCCATTCGAAGTACGCCGCTCTCCGACAATTGACTTCCAACACCCGAATTTGTTCCGACCTAAAGTGGAAGGTGAAGTCTCCGTGTTGCCAGCTTCATGGCGAGAAGAGGACGCTGAGTGAGTGCGCACAATCGATGCCGCAACTCTATTAAGTCGTGATGCGCTCGCTGTTGAGGTGGCACTGAAGGAGGTTGGTGCGCCGCTTGTTTGACATCACGGACAAAATCAGGGTATGTAAGAAATCAACCGGGCCATCGGCAAAGAACTACTCAAATTGGTTCTGGATATGGTTCTTCGAGCACTTTTTTCTTTGAACATGATTCTTAATCAGAAGGTGCTGTGAGGTCTATCACAAATAGAGTAACTCTGAAACACCTTAGTGGGCAGGTCTTATTTTGACAAGATGAATGGATCGTACACTAATGTGTTGCTCATTTATGAAATGTCCTGCTATCTTCTTAGGAATTCCTAATTTTTGGACCTCTATTGCAATGTCATGTATGGCTGTAGTCAGGAAATTTTGTCAATGCAGGTGAGGGGCGTGACAATGTTTACCTGACTCAAAATACAAATGGATATTGAGTAGATGGAAATCGAGAATGTTAAGTTCAATCTTCTTGTAACTTGTCGAGGAATCTGTTTATGCCTAAATTTTTATCAGCAAAAGTTGTTGTAGCTACCATATCTATATTTAGTAGCTGTGTATTGCAATCTGCGATTGCTGGTGCTGATGATCGGAATGTGAAGGAACTATTTGATTTTACTGTTAATGCAGTAAATAATGACGTTCATTTTGATCAGCTATGCTCTTCGAATAAATGTAATAAAAGACATGGGTTTGGGCCAGAGTGGTATAGCATTAATACGAATGCTGGAGTAGCCAATTTTTACTTTGATCCAACGGGACATGTCATTCAGGCTTGGGTTGATTATTTGCCAAAAGAAAGTTTTAGCCTTATTAAGGCATCTTTAGATGAAATGCTTTCTGAGGGGAAAGAATCATTTCAGGTTCCAGATGAATACTTGAAAAATAAAGAATTGGCTAGATATTTCTACGATAAATTTGAGGTCATTTTGATAGAAGGGAGATCAGAATCTTTAACGTTCAAAGTGGATAGTTCCTTCGAGAGCTCTATGAAACGCATTGCGTCACTGATGGCAAAAGAGAAAAATCTTCAGTTGCGAGTGAAATTAGGGAAGGGCAGATATGAGAGAACAATTGTCCCTGGCTTGACAAATATAAAGAAAGTCAAAGATTTAGTTGTATTATCAGAACATAGTCGTAAATCTCCTTTCCAAGGTAAATTTGTCATAGGAGCATTGGGAGGATCAGTTTATACGTTTGATGTTTCTTCCGGAAATAATGTCATATTAGGTTGGAAGCAAATTGCGAGTGATGATGAGCCAGAACAGTTTGAAGACAATCAAAGAATTGTGAATGAAATATTGAAGAATAATAAAAATTTAGTGAAAGATTCATCCTTTCCGGGCTCTTCAATTTCTCGATATTGCGTTAATGGTTCGTACTTCTTAGGGTGTATCTCTTGGCCAAATAATGGGATTATTGGTCCTGCATATGTTGAAATTAAGGCGCCGACTTCATTTATTCGGAATGAAGAATTCAAAGATGCAAGAAATGAAATTAAAAGAATGATCAACGATGATTCTAAGAAAGGAACAATTCCAGTAGATAAAAATGGCTTTATTGATTTAAAATAAGATCAGTATATGAGTGAATAAAAGCTGAACGGGTGCTTACCATGTTTTTGCGCATCACCAGTAGATAAAGTGTGCGCAAAGCACGGTATTCGATGTTGGCTACATTTTTGGTTACGATGAAGTGTTGCAACAGTCAATCCATCGCCAGATCAGAAAAACAGGATCTTCTCCCACAGCAGGGATTGTTCGTCCAAGTGCCCACGTGTAGAGCATTTCGCCCATGACGTGATTGTCATCGGTTTCGGAAACCGGATGAAATACCTGAAAGCGGTATTGGTTTTTCGGAAGATACGGAGACATTTCACCGCCGCACATTACGTCGTCGCCGATGCTGCGCCATTCAAGGCCGCGTCGATGCAGTGCATACAAAGCTCGGGCGCTCATCAAGCTCGTCGTCATCATGATGTTTTCCCGGCTCAGGACATTGCCGGATGTCGGAAACAGAACGCCCCATGATCCCGCACACCAGTAAAGCTCCTTGATGGGTTTGCCGATGTTGGCTCCGAATGCGTCCGGTATGCAGGCAATGGCACCCAAGGGCGAGGCAATGAGTGCGGCCTCCGGATGCGTAAAGAAGGCGATTTCGTCATTGTTCCAAGTCGGGTCGATTTCCGAAAGGTACATGATGTCCAAGTCCATGTAGCCGCCCGGATTGCAGTAGCCCGGAACCCACATGTCCATCATGGTCATCAGCGGGAAGCTGTAGAAATGATAGTGGCGATAGGTTTTGCCGTCGTTTTTGCTTTGATCCTGTTGGGACAGCTTTTGCTCCGTGCCTTGGTAGAGACGATTGAACGGGAACCGCAGACCGCCCAATACGCCCGAGCAGCCGCTTTGACGCTGCAGCTCAACCAATCGAGCCGGCTGCCATAGAGAGGTTCGAACGCCGAAACTGGGCAGGCCCAGATCGTCGTAGCACATGCATGCGCCGATGAGGGTGCTTGATGCGGAACCTGCAGGAATTCGATCCTTGTCGCCGGCAATCACAACCTTGGAAACGACGATGGGAAAGACGCAATCCCAGCAAACGCCTGAGATGAGCTTGCTGGAGAAAACCTCAGCGTCGTAACAACCTGGGCCGCCGGGACTGGTTTCACCGCTGGTGCTTGCTCCCGTGTCAACCTGAGCGGATGCCGCGCAACTAAACGCCAGACAGCAAGCCGACAAAACCCCGCACAGGAATTTTTTCGCGACGATCATTTCGTGCCTCCATTTGCTTTTTCTTCTTTCGGGCCAAGTTCTCGCACAAGGAAAATATGACGCCTGTTGTCGGCCGTAACCACCGACGGGGTCTTCTCGATATGCCATTGATATTCCACTTCAGGCGTCATCAGGAAAACGTGCGAATCAAGCTTGTCGGCGAGAGCCTTGTAGCCGTCCCAATCCTTTTTCTTGTCAATCTGAGTGGCAATTAGCACAGGTTTGGAAAGGCCCTGTTGGGCGTGCTGGGCAAGGAAAGTTGCCACGCGCGACATTTCCTCTTCCGAAACAGGGTTGAAAATCAAAATCGTTTGCGTGAAAGGCCGAATGCGAAGCGGATTGACTCGCTCGCCAGCTCTGCGGATGTAGTTGCCGGCAAGATCCTTCAGATCCTTTTCAACCAGAATGGAGGGATCGATTTCGCGCACACGCTCGGCATCGGCCGTAGGCAGAACTTTGAATTCCTGCTTTTTCCAAAATCGCTTGGCGGCTTCTTTCTTCTTTTTGTCCCAATCAATTAGAGCTACGCGCTTTTTCATCTCCTCGATCATGTCGGGCTCGGCAATCTCAATGAGATTGCCTTGAACACCCAAATCGCCTTTTTCACCGGCTTCGATTTGCTCCATAAGCCATCTGTCGTTGTGCAGCCCGGCTACTTTTGCAACCAGAGGTGCAAATTTGCGGCCCGGCTTCATGTCGGGCGTCAACGTCAGAGGCGACGGTGAGCGCCCTACGCGAGCGACTGCCGGCACGTGCGTAATGCCGTACTCACGGAAAAGCGTAGGATCGATGATGACGGAAGCAATGGGATCGACTGAGTTGGCAATGGCTTGAATCTTCTTGATGCCTTCATGAACGGTCATGCCACGGGGAACGCCGCGCATGACGAGCGTGACGTCGTTGCGGCCCTTATGGCGCTCGACAATGTCTTTGAGCACATCTTCGGAAAGCGAGTACGACACGAAGATGTAGGTTGCTTCTCCTTTTGGATCGGGAGGCGAGACTTCAATAACCTTTCCGGACAGCTGCTGCAGCTTCAGGTCGGCGTCGGGAATGGCCGTATAGATTTCCGGATTGGATTCGAGCATGTCGGCCAAGGCATTGACGACATTTGCCGGAGAGTCAGAGGAAGAAATGCTTCCGAGAATGGCCCGAACATCATCTTCAAACTGCTCCGGCGTCAGGCTTTTCTGGGTACGATTGACGACCTCGGCGGCAAATTCGGCCGGATCGAAATCCTTTTCCGAAGCCGACTGCAGGTAGGAATCTTCAGCACTGTCCTCGCCGGCTTCCTGCCGGCGGCTTTTCAGCTGAGAGGAATTTTTGCTTTTGATCTCATCAACGAGCCGATCGTTTTCTTTTTTGATTTCAGCAATTATGTCGTTGAGCTCTTTTTCGTCGGCGGCATTGAGCCGTGGAGCCGGCACGCTGAAATCCTGCGCCGCAGCCGGAGAGATTCCGAAAATGAAACCTGCGAGCTGCTCCAAAGATTGCACCATGCCGGTCGTTTTGCCGTTTGGCTGCTTGCGGACTGTTCTGCCGCGCTTTTCCTTCGTAGGTTCCGGCGTTTGAGCGGACTCAGGCTCTTCTTCGAAGTTTTGCTGTGTCTTTCCGAAGAGGCTTTCAAGATCCTGCATGGTCGGAAGTGTCGCCGGATCGACAAAGACATCCGTCGGATTGCGGCGCAAATCCTCATCGGGATCAACCTGATACTGCTTCTTGGGCGGCGTGCGCTGAATTTTGGTGACGGCAGGATCTGCGACTTCCTTCTTGGGGGAGACGGACAGGCGCGTCTTCTGGCGAGTAATCGGACGCGCCTTGGGTTTCGGTTTTTCGACATTGTTGCTTAGATCGAGCCTTTTGCCGCGATAGTAGTAGACGAGCTTTCCGTTTTCTTTGCGAACGCCAACTTCCGGATCGGAGAGAATGGCGCTTTTTTCAGGCGTGGAGCCCGGCACGATGAAGTCTTTTGTTGTGATGGGGCCGTGCTTTTCGATGTATTCCTTTGTAGCCTTGTTCTTGGCCCTCCATTCGTCAAGCTGCGTTACCAAGCCCTCAGCTTCTCTCTTTTTTCGATGTTCTTCGTATTTGTAGCCCTGCGCCTGCAAGCCCTTGAAAACGATGGCGTGCCCCATAGCTTTGTCAATCTTGCGGCTCCACGTCGTCGGATGTCCGTTTTCGTCAACTCCTGCAGGCCCATCAATTCGCACGTCGTATCGAATTTTGGGAACAATGATGTTGGTTTGAACGCCGCCACCGCCGTGCATTTTTCCTTCAAGCGCCATTGAGCCGTCGGCGCGGCGCTTAATCCTCATGCCGCTTCTCGATTCGTCTTTTGCGGAAGGTGCAGAAGGCGGATTGACGATTGAGGGCGCTTCTTTGAACATGGATTGCTGATTTGTTTGCGCAAAGCTTGCGCAGGAACAGAAGGCGGCAATGACGGCCGCAGCGACGGGCAGCTTAAAACAGGGCATAGGCTTTCCCCAGAATTTGTTCACGATGGATGGGCCCCCAGTATCGGGAGTCGAAACTCATGGGTTCTGTACCCATCACCCAGTATTCGTTGTTGCTCAGAACGCGGCGACCGAAGAATTTGGCCTTGTCGGCTTGGGCAATGCCGGCCAGATGAGGCATTCCCTTGGCCACTTCAACTCCGTTGATAAGGATTGTTTCGTCCGGACGAATTTCAACGGTGTCTCCGGGCATGCCGCGAAGATATTTGCCGACGACGGTACCGTTCTTGATGATCGGAGCGGCCTGACGAGAGATGTATGTCACGATCGCATCCCGTTCGGGGTGCTGATCCCTTTTGTCAACGAGCAGAAATCGAACGTCGAGGCAGCGCATCGTTTGTCTGTCCCACGCTATGGAAAAGTTGCTGTAAAACCAAGCGAAGGAAGAAACAACAATGGCAGCGCCGGCGGCAACGCATCCGGCCCAGCGCAGACGGTCGTGTTCTGAGGAAGTCAACAAGGGGTGAGCAAGACGCTTGCACCACGATACGAGCTTATTTGCTAGGGCCATCCGTCATTCCCTCTGTCAGATTGGGCGGGACGTAGCCTCCGACAAGAGACAAGTTGTCCGGAGCGCCTTCAACAAGCTCCGAGGGCGTCATGATGTACTCGTCCGGAGCCGCAATCACCATGCGACTGTCAAGGACTACGTAGCCGCGTGCCTTGAGCATCGCAATGGCATGCCCCGAGTTCATAAACGCCTTCGTGTCGCCCTGAGCATTCATCTCCGTGATGGCCGCAGCAAGCTTGACCATGTCAACAACGGCAATCGGAGCGGGTGTTTCTTTGACCTGCGGGAAGAAATGAAAGTACAAAAGCGAGGCACTGAAGGCAGCACAAACGGAGATGACGGCTGTCGTTACGTGCGCACTTAGCGACGAGTGTTGTTTTTCCGGTGTTTGAATCTCTGACATATCAATCCTTTTGGCAGATGTGTGGAAGTGATTGTCAGGCACGAGAAGGAACGGCTTGTTTACTTCCTAAGCAGAAATTGCTTTTTCCATTGACAGGTCGGATTGGTTTTTGCGTCAGACTGGTTTTCCTATTGGGAAACAGCATTGGAGAAAATGCTCTATAAATACAATAATTATATGTATATGTGCAAAATACCAATGATTGTGTACAATTTTTGCATATAATCTCCGAAGTGTTTCAACCGTAGCGTTGATGCTGCTTTTTTGGGGGAGACAGAAGGACGATGCTGAGAGCGTACTTGAATGGTGAAATTGCCTGGCCCAAGTTTTCTGCCGATGAGGTTGCGCAAATCAGAAAAGACGCAAACCTCACCCGCAAGGGACTCGGAGCATTGCTGAAGGTGCCGGCAGAAACCATACTGCGCTGGGAATCGGGGGCCGAAGATGTGCCGGACAGCATCAACATGGTCTTGTGCGTCATCTCAAAACTCGGAGTCGGCCTGTTCAGCCTGATGAAGGCAGACTCCGGCAGCTTTGAACTCGTTGCCAGCCCCGACAAAAAGTCAAATCTGGCTCAAGGTCTGGACGATCCGCAGTACAACCTCGCTTCGGCCGGTGAAGATGCCCGCGTACCCGATTCGTTTGATCCGGAAACGATCAAAAGGCTTCGCCGGCGGTTGGGGATGAATCGGAGGGAGTTTTCGGAATTTGTCGGCATCTCGCTTGGGACTGCCGTCAATTGGGAAAATGGCTCCGTGGCTCCGAAGGGTGCTGCTTTGGCACTTTTGAAAATTTTGTGGAAGTGGGGCAAGCCCGCTCTTGATTTCAACTAACTCTGGACTCAACAGGAAGTGAACAAAATGTCCAAAACAATTCCGCTTATTGTCTGCGCCGCCATGTCTGCTTTATTGGCGGGATGCGCCACCTCTGTGTCGTATGACGACGGCCAGCGCGTCTACAACGAAAAACTGAGCCGCGCCAAGAACTTGGCCGATCCTTTTGGCTACAAGGATCTGCGCGATGTAAAGGCTCCGGACGGCATGAGCATCACCTCTGACGGCTCGCTGCTTCTTGACACTGCCGGTTGGGCTGCCAATTTCCACGCCGCAGCCGGAAGCGGACTCCTGCCGGGAACGAGCAACTGGGGCAGTGCTCTCGGCTGGGGGCTTGGCATCTCGCTGCTTTCAAGCGCCTTTGCTCCGACTCCGATTACGGAAAAGGATGCTGCTTTCGGTTATGTGCCTCTGAGCAAGGCTTCAACGTTGATTGAAGCCCGCAATCTCTTTGCAAAACAGTGGACGGAAGCAATGGCCTCGACGCTGCGCGAGCTTTATCCCAATGCGGAAATCGAAACCGACTACGCCGATTACAAGAAGACGATGCTCGTGGGAGCCTTCTACGTAGGTGCTGTGTCGATTAAGGATGAGTCGATTGGCTGCTTCGGATATAAGGGCGAAGATGCAAAGCGGCCAAGAGAAGATCATTGCACGGCCAGCATTGCGGTATTTACGCAAAAGGAAGTTTTGACGACTCCGCCTTCTTATTTTGGCGGGAATTCAGAACAGTCCTACCGTGTGGCAAGCTCTAGCATTTACACCTCGTCGGGACAGAAGAACGCTGTTGACTGGACGAAAGTCATGGCTGCATCCGTCAAGTATCTGCCGGGACACACGGTTGTGTACGTAGCACCTCATAAAACGGAGGACGGTAAGAAGACGCCTCCGGTGGTGCTTGAGAAGGATCGGATCAATTTCTTCGTCAAA
The DNA here is from genome assembly GCA_944388865.1 of uncultured Duodenibacillus sp. GTDB lineage: Bacteria > Pseudomonadota > Gammaproteobacteria > Burkholderiales > Burkholderiaceae_F > Duodenibacillus. The sequence continues at coordinate 26,350 of CALXKM010000005.1, forward strand.
CCGACCGTTCAAAATAAGTAAGCCCTGTCAATTTCTTTTAAAAACGCCTCCCGCCGAATGGTTCGTCAGGAGGCGTTCTCACTACTCGTAGTGGCCTTTACACTGATAAATCGTCACAGATTCTTCGTCGAAAGCATAAACCAGGCGGTGTTCCTGATTAATGCGGCGGCTCCAGAAGCCCGCAAGGTCTTCCTTGAGCGGCTCCGGCTTACCCAAGCCTTCTGCCGGATGGCGAAGCGTATCCTCAATCAGTGAATTGATTTTTCGAAGGATCTTCTTGTCGTTTGTTTGCCAATCGACATAATCTGCCCAACCGTCAAGATGCCAACGCAACTGCATGCTCATTCCTTGATCAAGTCGTGGCTGACGATGTTGCGACCTGCCAGATAATCATCGTGCAGGCGCTTGAGGTGCCGCATATTCGACGGAGAATAAAAGGGATCTGCCTTCGGTTGGAACGGCAGTCCGTTCTCCGCGACGAGTTGATTGAGAAAAACACGGATGGCGGTTGTGAGATCCATCCCCAGACGATTGCAGACGACCTGAGCATCGTCACGAAGACTTTGTTCGACGCGCAGTTGAATGGTTGCTGAAGTCATGTTAGTTCCCTGCTTTAAACATTGATTTAGCATTATTATAGTCGCGGCAGACGCTGAATTTTCTACATTGGCTCCACACGCATCAGTACCTTCCCCGTCAACAAGAACCAGACAGCTCCGAAAATGGCCGCGTGGTAGACAAACTCGTTTGAGCAGCACTGCTCAAGCTCTTCATTGCTCAAATGGGGACAGCCGCCTTTGCAGGAGGAAATCAAGAAGCAATTCTTGCAAACAGGACGCAGGGACCAATGCGTGAGGTTCGGATTCAAAATCTTCGAATAATTGTCCAGAGAGCCGATTTGCCAGATTGACACCGGCCTGTTGTGGCAGCTGCCGATTTTTCCGTCCAGCGTCACCGTCAGAGTGTTTTTGCGCATCTCATCGCAACGCCCCAGAATTTCTGAGGCAGGAATTCGGTGAATAAGCCGCTGCATCAAATTTTTGGCCATGTCGTCCAACGTCGGCCAGAGACCGGCTTGAGTAACAATGGCTTTGAAAATGGAGCTATCGAGGCTTCGAGCAGATTCCTTGTCGAAAGAACAGCCATCCATTTGGGCTCCGGAATAGCTGACGACGCCTTCAAAGCAAACAACGACGTCTTTGCTGAAGTGCATATCAAAGAAAGCTCTGATCTCTTCAAGATTGCTGTTTTTCGGGCTGAGAACGCACACAAAAGACATCGGAATGCCGAGCTTCGTGCTGGTTTCCAACAAATACAGCCAGACTTCTTTTACCTCCGGGTCAAACAGCGGATCTTCATCATCGCGGAGAGAAAATCCCGGCCCATCGTGCGAAATCGAAATCTGAACCCGATGGAGGTTGAAAAAATCAACCATGTCCTTGGTAAGCAAAGATCCGTTGGTGATCATGCTGAGTTCGACAGCCTCGCCAAACTCCTCGCGCAAGCGAGGGATCAAAACCCTCAGAGTCTTCCAATAAACCAACGGCTCGCCACCCCACAGCTCAATGCAGGCATTGGGGGCAAGCTTGATGCCGGAAGCGTGAAATTTTTCAAAGAAGCCGTCAATAGTCTGAGGCCCGGGCACTTTATCCAAGGACGAGCGAAAAGCAGCCTGCAGGCAGTATTTGCAGTTGTAGTTGCAGGCCATGCCGAGCTGAATGCGAAGCTTTCGGATCAGCCGCCCCTTTTCGGTAATCGGGTTGTCAGCGCCGAAAATCGAAAAAGAAGGCGCTCTGGGGCGAGCGTAGTCGCTGAATCGTTCCTGAGTGCTGAAATCGATCAGCTCGCCGTCCTGATCAAAGATTTCACTGGTTTGATTGTCAAACACATAGTTGGAGGTTTCCTTGGTCTTGGGGTCCAGACAGGTGACATTGAAAAACATGCTTAATCCTCGGTGATTTGCGGCTTCTTGTAAAAACGGATTCCCTGCATCCGTGCGTCTTGAACCGTCTTCACAGATTCCTTCCAGTAGAGCTTTTCGGCCTCGCAGCAGATTCGCTGTCCCTTGCTCATCTTGTTGAGAGGACAGCCGTGCCGGCACAGGTAGTTGACCTCGCACTGGTCGCATTCGGGCTTCTGCCGGATGGCTTCTCGAAAGAGCTCATCGTTGCGCAGCAAAAGCGTTTCGTAGGGGTCGGTCACGCGGCCGATGACGCTGGCGCGGTTGTGGCAGGCATGTACGAATCCCAGAATGTCCACGTTGATGTCCTTGCGCATAGGCAAGCACTCCGGATACCACTCTGCTGGCAGCCCGAGTTCCTGGCGACGCAGGAAACGCTCAACCGACGTCACGCCGCGCTTGAGGCAGTTTCGAGCGGCCGTATTGGTTCTTCCGGATAGGAAGTCCGAAAGGTAGTTCATGCGGCAGCGTCGAAGATTTCTCTGAAAAGCCTCAAAGTCGTACCCGTACAGGTCGGCATCCATATCAAAGGTGCATTCGAGCGTGTACTGGTAGTGGATGTTGGTTTGCCCTACTTTTTCTCGAACGTAGCGTTCCAATGCGTAAGGATCGATGTTGTAGGCGTGCGTCGTGGTTCCGATGTCGCGTTTGTGAATCCTTTTGAAGCGCTCGCAGAAAGCCGGATCGTCAAGCACATTGACGCCGCGGACTTTGGCCGTCAGCGGCCCGTCATTGCTCACCGAATAGGCAATGCCGTGCTCGTTGATCCAATCGACTTTGTCATCGGTAAGAAGCACGCCGTTGGACATGATCCAGTAGTCGAAAGCCGCATCGCCCATTCGCTCAACAACCTCCTGAATCAGCGGCCAGTAAAGCAGCGGCTCCCCGCCCCAGAATACGAGCTGAGTACGGGTGTCTCTCTGGCTCATGTGCTCAAGATATGGCCAGACGTCTTTGTCGATGCGCTTGTTGAGCCGGGGCTGCGGAACGTCGGTTTCATAACAATGGCGGCACTTCAGGTTGCAGGCCGCACCCAGCATCAGATAGATCTTGCGAAGATCATTCTCTGTAAACACTTTTTGTTTTTGGGCTGTCATCGCGCGTAAATGCTGAGTCGTTTGTCGAAAGAGAAAATCGGAAAGCTTGGAGTCGGCTTTTGGATAAATGTTCCCGTGAGCAAGTACCAGACGGCATAAAAAAAGGCGTAATGAAAGGCGAAATCGTTCGTGCAGCATCGAGCTTGCTGCGCGTCCGTGAGATCCGGGCAGCCTCCTTTGCAGGCCCCCAGAACAAGGCACTGAGGACATTGGGGACGCACCGACCAATGACTGAAAAGCTTGTTGCTGATGCTTTCGTATTGGGTCAAGTGGCCAATGGAGAAGTCCGGCGCCGCTCGATTCTGGCAGCTGAGTACGTCTCCCTTGAGGTTGACGCACAACACGCGGGGATCGGCAGCATTGCAGTGGTAGCTAATCTGACTGGAGGGCGTATGGTGAACAAATCGCCCCAGCAGATTCAAAATTCGCCGTTCGATTCCAGGCCATAGACCGGGCTCGGTGACAACGGCGCGCAAAACGCTGTCGCGCAAGGTATTTGCGGCTTTTTCTCCGAGCAGACAGTCTGACGGCAAGTTGCCGAACTCTGCCGCGGCTCCTCCAAAAGCGAAGCTGACATCCTGAGCAAAGCGTTCCCAGAAGAATTGTCTCTGCTCAAAAAGATCGCAGTTGAGCGGATTGATGACCGAGAAAAAGGCCATGGGGATTTCTTTTTCCCTGCTCTTTTCAAAGAGGTACAGCCACTGTGCACGGATCTCTTCGTTGTCCAGAGGATCTTGCGGATGCCTGAGCGCAAAGCCGGTGCCGTCGTGAGAGATGCTTACCTTAACGCAGTGTTCAAGCAGAAAATCCGACATCGAGCGGTCAAGCAGTACGCCGTTAGTGAAAAGACTGATGACGGTTTTCTCACCCCAGTGCTCCCGGAGCATCGGAATCAGTACTTTGAGCAACTTCCCGTAGACCAGAGGCTCTCCGCCCCATAGATCAATGAGGCCGTCGGGGTGCGGAGCAGCACCGGCAGCGTCAAACATCTCAAAAAAACGGTTGATGTCGTCGATGTTGGGCTGGGCTTCTTGGCGGTTGCGGTCGGCAGCCTGCAGGCAATAGCGACAGCGGTAGTTGCAGGCAAAGCCAAGCTGGATCTTGAGCTTTGAGATGCGCCTGGATTTGCCCTGCAGCGGGTTGTGACGGCTAAACGGAAAAGCTGTTGGAGGGCGGTTTTCGGCAAGGGAAATACAGAGACGCTCTTTGGCATCTTTCGTTTCGGAAGCAACCGCCAGCGTTGACTCATGCCTGTTGAGCCGCGCCGGCAGATCACGCCCAAAGAGCTCCTTGAACTCAAGCACTCGGCCGGACTCATCAACAACGCAATGATCCATGTTGTCAAAGACAAACTGACGAGGGCGACCGGTACCGTCCTCAACGCATTCAAGGTGAAATTTCATAGGGAATTACTCGCGGTTTGCCGATGACAGAAGATGAATTTGGATCTTCTTTTTTTGGTCCATCTTTCGCAGAAGATCCGGTGCCGACAGCTGTTGGCCGTCTTCCGGAAGAGCAGCCTGCAGAGCCGCCCGCAGCGGGTGATCGTCTGCGATTCCGCTATCGAGCACCACCTGTGTGAGGGCATCGAGCTGCGCGCCGATGCTGCCTTGATGCTCGTGCCAGTCGGTGTTGGCAATAAAGTCCTTTCTTGCCTGCATCCGGGCAAAGTATTGCTTGACGTTTTCACTGCAGCGACAGAACGCAGCGATGCTGTTTTCGTTTTCTTCAAGCAGCACGTTTTCAACTCCGGCAATGTCGTTGATCCGGCCGCGAAGGAAAATAAAGACCTCTTTGTCCGTGACGACGACTCGCCCGATTGAACCGTTTTGATCGGCAAAAACGTGACGCAGCGCAGCATTTCGGTTGTCGTAGCTGTGTTCTTCGTCACGAACGTCTGTGCGCTGCAGCGTCGGTCGATACGAAATCGCCTGATAGCTCCACGGGACAAGCGCAAGCTCTACCTGCTGCTCGACGCGCCGGTTCAGCCAGGAGACTTTGTAGGTAAGCCGCAGCTTGTCTTCGGAAACATCAAGGGCATATTCAAAATCGCCCATCTTTCCATACGGAATCGCCTTATTTGCAGTCGCCTGGGCGGAGCGTCCGGAAGGCAACTGCTTCGGACGATGAAACACAACAACGCGCTTGCCGCTTTGAATCTGACTTTCGGAAGTTCCGAGTTTGTAAGCCTCAAACCGCTTCATCACATCCCAGACGGAAGCAAAGAAAATCTTCTGAAACTCGCACTGCTTGCGAGCCTGCTCTGAGGCGGGCTCCAGAGGACACTTGCCGCGGCAAAACGCAAACCACTGACAGTCGGGACATTTGTCCTTCTTCTGCGCTGCCAACAAAGCGTCATGAATGCTGTCGGAAGCGCTGATGATGGCGTCGAGATCATCGCTTACCGTGCCGAGCTTTCCTATGGCGTTGTCGCAGAACCAGACGTTTGCATCGAGGTCAAGATAAAGGTTGTTGCCGTTGATGCCGCACTGAGCGGTCACGTGCTGCCCTTCAACATAGTTGTAAAAGGAGTTGATGTATCCCCAGTAAAAAGCGGATTCCCAATGCTGCTTTTTGGGTTCTCCGACGAACTTGAATTGTTCCAAGGCGGCATCTGCCATGCGCTTGCAGGTACGTTTCCAAGCTTCAAGGTCATAGTCGAGGAGATCGGCCGGCATACCCTCATCAGCCGTGAGGAACATCATCTTGAACCGCATTTTCCGGCCGAAGACCTTTTCCATCGTGTCGATGAGCTCATAAGGATCCTGGTTGTACGGCGTGAGCACAGTCTCAATGCTGGCTCGACGGACTTTCTTGTAAAGCTCGACTATCTTTGGATTGCGAAGAACATCAATGCCGCGGGTGGCCTCGGTCCATTTTCCGTCGTAGCTCAAAAGCACGCGAATGTCGTGCTCGTTGCAGAAGGCTACGATTTCCTCAGTGAGCAGCGATCCGTTGGTGACAATCGACCATTTGAGGTTCGGCCGGTCAACCCTTGCGACAACTTCCTTGATGGCATCAAAGTAAAGCAGCGGTTCTCCGCCGAAGAAATTCACTTTGAGTTCGCCCATTATCCCTTGCTGTCGCGGCTGACGCTCCGCAAGCATCTGCAGGAAGTCGATGAGCTGAGAAGAAGGACTTTTGGTGAGATGCACCGGAGGATTGCATTTTTGTATGCAATATCTGCATTTGAAATTACAAGCCTTTCCAAGAATGATGTAGACCTTTTGAACGTCAACGTAGGAATTCATAGTACGAGCCCCGGAATTTGCATCATCAGTTGGTAGACGGCCGACATCTGCTTGGCCAAATAGCAGTCGACGTCGTGCGTGTTGGAGAGGTAGCAGCCGCCTCGGCACTCCTCAAAAATCGGGCATGTCCGGCATTCTTCAGTTCGAATGAAGCGCTCAAAATCGACGGTCGAATCTGCGTGGATGGGAATGACTTTTTGGAAAATATTCCCGCAGACGTTTGTGGCGTCGAAGTTGTGATGGCAGCGGTAGATGTTGCCGTGCAGGTCAATGGACAAGCGGTCGTCGCGCACGCATTTGCCGCCTGTTCCCTTGGCCACTTCCTTTCGACGGTCGGACAGAAGCTGAGAGCATTGCCAACGAGCCCAGTCGTCTCCTTTGTGGGCTAAAGCGATGACATCGAACACAAGGTGCTCGACCAGTGCATCCACGTCTTCCTTGCTGAGGTAGCACTCCGGAGAACATCCGTCGTTTGCTCTTAGAAAGTGAAGGTAGAGCCTCGGCTTGAAGCCGTAACGGTCTTCCAGTTCATAGAACCGTTTGCGCAGAGCCCAGAACTCAATTTGTCCGTGCTCGATGATGGAGCTGATCGAAAAGTGATCCAGACGAAAAATCCGATCAAACTGTTCGTCTGTGAAGTCCCAATCGTGAGCAGATACGGTAGTCCAGACTTGGTGCGTATTAGCGTATTCGACGTATTCGTCGGTAAGGCGCCTGCCGTGTGTGGTAATGAAAAAGCCTTCTTCGGGAGCTCGATCCAGTTCCGTGAGGCTATCCATGATGCGGCGGATTTTTTCCCAATACAGCATGGGTTCTCCGCCCCAGAAGATCAGTCGGGCCGGACGCTTGTCCGTTAAGTAGTCGGCAAACTTACGGCAGAAATCGTCAAGATCGGTGTGACGGTTGGCCGGAACATCGGTGCCGGTCTGCAGGCAGTACGGACAATTTCTGTCGCAGGCGTTGCCAAGCAGTAGGTTTATCGTTTTGAGTTTCATGAGATTCAAAATTCACCGCAAAAGCGGCGAGAAAGTGGGCTTGAATCTCAAGATTAGATGCGGGTCGAACGCGCACTGGCACTTTAGAAAGCAAGTTTTGCTACGTTGGCTCGTTTTAAGGGAGCGGATTTGAAAATAAAAACCCGCAGAAGATTTGAAATGCTCTCCTGCGGGCCGATTACTTCGAGGTCACGTACAAGTTAGAACATGTACTTTGCAGCGATGTTGAATCGATAGTCGGTATCGATATCGCCGCCAACGGTCTTGCTCAGGTCAATGGCAAGCATCGATGAATCCGTCATGCGGTATGTGCCGCCAACGCCGAATTCACCCCAGGTACCGGCAAGTTCCTGAGAGAAATTGCGCCACTGGCTGCCGGCAGACAGTGCACGGGCTCTGCCTTCAACATCGCCCTTGAAGTCATGAGCAACGAAGGCACGGCCATAAACCGAGGCACGATCCTGTGCAAAGTTGCCGCCGAACATCACGCCTGCGCGACCGATCAAGCTTTCGACCGAATCCAGATCGACTTCACGGTTGCTGGTAGTGGTCGAGTCGCTATCGAGATAGCTGTAAACCAAGCCGATCTGCGGCTCAATGAACAGGGTTTCACCGCTGAAGCGATGGCCGGCTTCCACACCGAAGATGTAGCCCATCTGATCAACGTCACCGGAGTCAGCAACACCGGTGGTGGTTGCAAAATCAAAGTCGGACTGAACCTGGCCGATCTTGGCCATAACATCAAGGAAGCAGCCGTTGTCGTTCATGTACGTAGCGTACAGGCCGAGGGTGTACTTCTTGTTGTCGGTCTGGCCGGCTTCAAAATCGCCGTCACCGTCGCCGTAGGCAAACGAAGCGCCAAGAACCCAAGAGGACTGGCCGACAGGCATATCAAAGCCAAGTTCGACGGTATTCATCTTGAGTTCACCCCAGGAGTCATCCTTGGAAAGCTTGCCGCCGTTGTAGCGAACCCATGCGCCGAGATCCGTCGGACGGGTACGAATAGCGCCCATGCGGTCGGTGAGCGTGGACAATTCCGTTCTCCAAGCCATGGCATTCAAAGCGGCCAATTCCTTGGTCGAATCAGCAACGGTCGAAGTTGTGAACGTCGTGGAAGCATTGCCGTTGGCGTCCACGTTATAGGTGATTTCGCCCGTGGTTACCGTTTCTTCAATCTTGCCGCTATAAGCACCCTGCGTATCCGGAGTGTCGCCTTCAACGGAGACATTCTGGTTGAAGAATGTTGCAACGTCGCCAGCAGAACCGATGGAGTCGGCAACATTGCCGCCGAACGTGACCGACACTGCGTCGCTCTCACCGACGCCTGCTACATCAACCACCGGAACAGTGCCGTTGCCTGCGTGGTCGGAGTAGATCGACAGATTTCCGTTAACAGCATCAGCCTGCATAGTGCGGCCGTTGCCGATGAGGCGCATTTCAGACGTACCGGTCGCGGAGATTTGAGCAAAACTGTAGGACGTCTGATCGCCGGTGAATTCCACATCGCTATCCGTAAGGGTAAGCGTGCCGATTCTTTCGCCAACCAGCTCAAGCTGTGTATTCGTGTTATCAGCATTAAGAGCAATGGTCAGATCAGTTTGCGCCCCCATTTCTACCGCACCCACAACGTGGGAGTCACCCGAAAGCGTCACTGCTGTACCATCCCGAAGCGCAACAATTGCTTTGGCACCATCTTCGGCAATGATAGTGCTGGTATTGGTAATTGACGCAGTACCCTCTGCGCCGGTATCTGCCCATACGAGAATACCGTTGGCATTAGTGCCCTTGACGTAAATATTGCCGTTATTGATAACGGTATCAGTAGCATTGGCTCCCATCGCCGAAACTTGAACACCGTTCTGTGCATCAACGAAAATAGAGCCGTTATTGGTTGCGGTGAGGTTGTTGTGATAAGCCGCGGTCATGCCGACCATAGAGTAGTCAGACGAGCCGCCTTGAACATAAATTAGGCCATTGTTAACAACGTTATCGGTCGTTGAATGAAGCCCGTTGACGGTATAGTTCCCGGTAGCTGCCGCGATTAAATGCAATGTTTCGTTTGCACCCAAACTAGCAGACTGGTGCAGAACGCCGCCACCGTTGGGAGCTCCGTCGCCTTCATAATCCCAGTCCTGATTTGACGTCACTGAGTCCCAGGATGTCCAATCCTGAGCAGCTGCAGAACCAACGAAGGCACCAAGAATGGCCAAGGCTATCGTTGTTTTTTTCATCTTTGATTGTCCAATTCGAATTGATGGTTTGCGAAATTGCCTAAAGGGCTTTGCTGAGAGGAGAGATCACCGCCAAATGTTTTGGGTAGCGATACCCTCCATGGCTCACGGTACCCCCCCCCTCGGAAACCTTTTGTCAATCAGGGTGTTGTTGTTTTTTCATGGGGGTTTTCCCTTGGCGATTACACTGGTCTTAATTGGCTCTTGTGTTGTGAAACTTCACACCCCAATACATTGTCTGCAGAATCTGTGTCCGAACTAAATTTGTGAAGAAACTCGAAGAGAGCATTCGGCAATGCTTGTCTGGAACATGTTGGCCACTTTCACACGCAAGGTTTCGCCATCTTCAAGACCTAATGCCATGACTCGGAAATGCCCTACGCCATTGACGACGGAAAGACGCCGATGAGGCGCGTAGCCGTCAACGGGCTCGATCCGGTAACCGTCCCAGGAGACGTCAAAAGCTCTTTGCCCCGTGCGGCCATCCACAACCTCGAAGATGAAATCTGCCCAGCCATCAGGCCGCACAACCGGGGCTTTCGAAATCAATCTGTAGTCGAGATTGAGCCACTTAGAGTTGCCGCCGCGCATGACATCGACTGCGTTCCAAGGCTCTCCCAGATCTTTCAGGTTCGTAAAAAGCTTTGTAGTTGGAGCCGTCGTGATGGAACGGGAGCACTCCGTGAGCGGTGCATCGGAGTTTCGGACCCACAAGTCAAAGCACCAAATGCCGCCCAAATGCCGAATCAGCTCGGCCGTGTTTCGCTTGCTGAGGCTGGTGAGCGCTCCCTTGGGGTCGATCTGAAGCCCTCTGGCCGGATCGTAGTGAAACACCAGATGCACTCCCGGCTTCCACCAGTGCTTATAAGGAGATTCGCGCTTATCGAGCACGGCCTCAGCGTAAATGGCGTAGCGCTCTCCGTGCTCATCCAGAAATACCTGCCGAGCCTCGGAAATCGGCACAAATGGAGCCGCTAGTCGCTCTGTTGTCAGAAGCTCTGTGATCGGACGCTCTTGGACGTTTGCAGGAAGTTCGCCGCCCCGCAAACACGTCAGAAACCGCAGAGCGGCCCGGTTTTCGTCAATCGCAATAGCCATCGCTTCAACAGGAAGCGAATCTGCCAAAACATGTCTGAAAGCTGTCAAGGCACTGCTCCGGTCAGTAGGAAGAATCAACGCCGCGCACGAGCTGCTTGTACTTCAAGCGTTCCTGCAGCTTGTCGAGAGTGACGTTCTTTTGAATGGCAAATTTCCTTGATGCTTCCAGGAACTTGAGCAGGTTTTTATCTCGGACAATTCCTGCCGAAAGGATGATTTCCGTGAGCACATCGACCTGAGCTTCCAAATAACCGATCTGCTTGTAAAGATCCACTGCTCCGAGCTTCTTTCTGCGCTCATTGATGTCTTCAATGAAGCGTTTAACCTTGGATGAGTAGTGCCGGAAAGCAGCAGCGGAATCCTGCTCATCGTTGACGATGATGTTTTTGAAGCCTTGGATATTGGGAATCCGACCGCGAAGATACAAAAGTGTTTCCGTGTCGGTGACAACCATTTTGGCAATGAAGTTCTGGGCTGAATTTTCAACGTGGCTTCGTGTTGGATTGAAGGCAGTTGAATTGACAACTTCGATCTTGCCGGTGCTCGGCTGATAAAACACATTGAACATCGACCACGGCTGTTGAGGAATGCGGAAGGTTTCCTTTACCGGGATCAGCCCCAGATACTTTGCCTCAAGCGTGACGCGAACGCCTTTTTCAACCTCCTTGACCTGGTACTTGAATTCCGACAGGCCGTCCGGGCGTTCTGGTTTCGTCTGCTGATTTGAAGACGCTTCAGGCAGGGGCGGGGCGATTACTTCGAAGCCGGCTGGAGGCGTGGGTGAGGAGATCTTAGGAGCCTTTGATGGTGCGTCTGTTTTATTTGCAAGGTTTGCACTGTTTCCACGCTTGGTGTGGGAGCGATGAAAAATGATGAGGGACACGGAAATCTCCTTAATTAGAGTTGGCGGCAAAGCAAAACATTCAAGCCGTCTTTGGTCATTGCCCAGCCCCCTGATTCGACGATGGGGCTGTAGGTTCGAGTGTCGCTGGATAGGTTGCTCACGGGAAGGAAGGCTTTTTCATCAACCCGAATCAGTTTGTCCAGTGCCGGATTGGCGTAGCTGCCGATTACTCCATTAGGAGCATTCAGGAGATCTCTGCTTCGCAGGTAATCGGTTTCGGATCTCACCGTTGGCATTCCCTTGTGAAGGATGATGTGTTCTTGGGTGAGCCAGGTGTCGGAGTGCCCGGCAACGGTTACGGCCTTGCGGTACCCCAGCGTGTTTATGGCAACAGCGACAACTTTGTGTATGCCGTCAATACCGATCAACATGTCGCCCGGCACGATGGATTCAACGGGTTTAGGCCCGGACGTGGTCATCAGCTCAGCCTTAATGAAACAGCCGCTGTCATCGCCGCAGTTGCAGCAGTTGCAGTTGCAATTGCAGTTGTATTTTTTCTGCCAATATCCGACCTTGATTGCACGGCCATAGGCGTCTCTTTGAACTGCGGTGTAGTTGGATTTGAGACTCCCGCTTCCGGTTGTAACCAGCACATCCGTTCCGTACAAAATGGCCGCACCGATGGATGGCATAGAACTTGTCACCTCTGTCTTCAAGATATAGTCAACGTAGTCGCCGTTGAGAACCGGAATTTTTGTGGCGGAGATGTTCTTGTTTAGCCGCAGTTGCTTGCCGTTCCACTTGGTGGAATTGACTGCATCGCCACCATCGACCAGGGCGAGTGCTCGCGGAGGTACGTTTTGCGGAACTTCGATGCAGTCGCAAGCCTGCGTGCCGTCGCCGCGCGGCATGCCGCCGTTGGGGCAGATTGCGTTGCAGTCGGGAGCCGGCAGACACGAGCAGGAAGCATCTGCGGCCACCGCCGGCCGCGAAGCCGTTGCACCGGCAAGCAATGCGCCGAGCAAAGCCTTTCTGCGCGAAAGCTTGAATCTTCCGGCGGAAGAGTTTTTTGAGGCAATGATGTTTTCTTGCATGACAACGTAAGCCTGAAAGTTTGTTTGTTTGGTCGTTGTGCTTTGGATGGATCAATCGTCGATTTTTCGACAAAGCAAAACGGATAGGCCGCTTTCTGTCATTGCCCAGCATCCCCCGATGACAATGGGGCTGTAGGTTGGCGTTTCAGGCGGAAGGTCTTCTTCGATTTCAAAGTAAGTCGGATCAGTTGCGACGACGGAGTCCAGGTTTTCAGAGACATAAACTCCCGTCACGCCATTGGCTGCTTCTATGGGAAGCTTGTTGCGCTCATAGTTTTCTTGGCTGGTGACAATGAGCTTGTGACCATTGAGGATGATGTGCTCTTCCGTCAAGAGAACATCAGGATGGCCTTTCGGAATAATCGCTTTGCGTTTTCCAAGCGTATTGACGGCCACACCGACGACCGGATGGATGCCGTCAATGCCAATTAACTTATCGCCGGGAACAATATCCTTGACGGATTTGAACCCGTCCTCCGTCATCAGTTTGGCACTGATAAAGCAGCCGCCGTCATCGCCGCAGTTGCAGCAATTGCAGTTGCAATTGCAGTTGTATTTTTTCTGCCAATATCCGACCTTGATGACACGGCCATAGTCGTCTCTTTGAACCGCAGTGTAGTTGGATTTGAGACTCCCGCTTCCGGTTGTAACCAGCACATCCGTTCCGTACAAAATGGCCGCACCGATGGATGGCAGTGAACCAGTTATTTCCGACTTCAAGATGTAGTCGACGTAATCGCCATCAAAGACAAGAATCTTGTCAGCCGAAGTATTCTTGTTGAGTCGCAGCTGCTTGCCTCCCCATTTGGTGGCATTGACCGCATCGCCGCCATCGACCAGAGCAAGCGCTCGCGGAGGTACGTTTTGCGGAACTTCAATGCAGTCGCAAGCCTGCGTGCCGTCGCCGCGCGGCGTGCCGCCGTTGGGACAGATCGCATTGCAGTCGGGAGCCGGCAGACACGAGCATGAAGCATCTGCGGCCATCGCCGGCCGCGAAGCCGTTGCGCCGGCAAGCAGTGCGCCGAGCAAAGCCTGCCGTCTCGAAAGTTTCTTTACGTTGGGTGATTGAATTTCCGTCATGTGTTTTGCGGCGATTGCGTTGGCCGCCTCCATGTAGGTTGGAAAAGGTTACTGTTTGCTCAACTGCGCACGACGCTCCGGAAAGCAGCTTTTCCTACGAAGAAAAGAGCTGACGGACCGAAGCGCCTCCCGGCACTTACTTTTTCCCATACGGGCAAACAGCGCTGTTGCAGTTGTTTGCTCCATCCTTCAAAAAGCCGTAGGGACAGTTGCCTGTGGTGCAAACGTGCAGCGGGTTGTCGCCCTGCGACGTCGGATAACCACCGTATTTGCAGGTATCGTCGCAAGCGCCGATCATGCACTCGCAGTCCGTCTTCGTTTGTCCAAGGCTTGCACAAGCGATAACCTTGTTGCCGTCTCTGCAGACAAATTCACCGGGCAAACACGAGCAGTAGTTCTGCTCCAGAGCGTGTTCGCAGATCTTTTGCGTAAACGTGCCTGAGGAATCCGTGCAGACGTAGCGGTTCAAGTAAGTGGTTCCGCCGATGATCTTGGCGTACTCCTCCAGAGCCTTGATGTAGGACTCTTGCGAATAGATCGACGAGCAGTCGATTTGCTCGTTTACCTGAGTGCAGCGATAGCCGTTTTCCCAATACTCTCCAGCTGTGGGCTTGTTGCCCAACAACTCGCCAAGAGAGTTTTGGTAGGCAAGATCCTCGCAGTCAATAAGCAGACCGTTGTGCCGACAGACAAGTGCCGTGGTGGCTTCTTCGCCGCAACCGCCTCGAACAGTGACGCCGTTGCCCAAAACAAGCGTCAGGCACTTGGCGCCTTCGGTGCGAAGTCCGTCCACATCCTGCCCGTTGAGTTTTTCTTCTGCACGCTCCAACACGTTCTTGCGGTCAGCGGAACTCTTTGCGGCTTTGGCCTTCAAGCTCATTATCGAAGCCGTGTTCGCAGAGGAATCAGTTGAGCCATCGGCGTGATCAGGGATGCCCCAGTCGGATGCAACCCCCATCGTCCCTGTCCAGTTCAAGCGGCTTGCCGCTCCCGTGAGTGTATCCATGTCGATGCCGTCGGCTGTTTTGGCGTTGCCGGTTGAAATCAGCAAAGCCGTCCACTCATCCAGGTTGATGAGATCCCAGTTGATTTCCGCAACAGCTTCCAGAGGGATGCCGCCGCAGTTGGGATGTTCAGGATCACCCCATGTATCGTTGCCGTACTTGGCAAGAATTTCTGGTTGCGTTGCCTTGATCTGCTCGTTGACAATTCGTCCCAGTGGCGATTGGAAGCAGCAGTAGACACGGTGTTTCACGATGCAGATGCCGAGCTTTTTATCTTCGCAGTAGCTGCCGACATAGTGGCAGTTCTTGGTATCGCGCTTGCTGACAGTTTCGTACTCCTCTTCTTCGCACTTGTAGACGAGTTGGATGACGAGGTTGGCAACCTGATAGGCAAGGTAAACCCAGCCGACAACGGCCATCACGGTACCAATGGCTTGCGTGGCTGCGTTTTCAGCAGCCAATTGCCCGCCGCCCGCAGCTACGCCTCCTTCGACTGTTCCTCCGAAGCCGCATTCAGAAAGAATTTTGGTCAGAATCTTGCGGGCGAATTCCTTGATCTTGCCCATGACCATTTCCTTGAACCACTTAAATGGTGCGGCAAGGTAGTCCATTGCGCCGTAGATATTGTCGATGACCGACGAGAAGGCGTCTCCCAGATATTCCATGCCGCCGCGCAGCACATCTTTGATCTGCCCGACAGTCATGGCGTACTGACCGGAAAGCTGTGCGGCAAGGCCCGTTTCCACCTGGTTGATGATGAAGTGTTCGCCCAAGGCCATCGTTGCCTGATGCGCAGAGGATGCACTCATCAGCATGGCAATGTATTCGCCCACACCTGGCCCGCCGCCGGGATTTTCGCAGCAGTCTTGCCAACCTCCGACGGCGATTTTGCAATACCCCTCGGTGCCGCCGAATACGGTACAGGTCACGTTCTCATCACCGGTCGGTTTGCCGTCTTCGTCCAAACCGGCGCAGGACATGTCCTGCCCCATCTGCTGCAGAGCATTGAGAAGCGCGTTGACCTTGGCAAAGTCCGTGCTGTAGGTTCGGTCGACATTGATGCACTCTTCGCCCAGACAGGCAATGCCGTCGCAGTCGTATGTCGTATCTGCCTGAACTGTGTCGACTTTGACGTCCTTGCCGCAGTCATAAACCACGTCGTTGACATAGCAGGTGCCGGATGCTCCGGTCATGCCGGGCGTGCACTCGGAAGAGACGAATTTGCAGCCTTGATCCTTGTATTTGGTGCAAGTATCGAGATTGCCGCCGATGTTTTCACCGCCGCAGACTTCTTCGTAAATGGCTTCGCCCTTGTCATTGAAGCCAACGAGCGCTTTCCAACAGCCGGTATCGCCTTTGTTGAAAGTGAACTTGGAGGTAACTTTGACCTTGCGGCAGAACTTGCTGACGCTTCCTTTATTAAAAGGAGTCTCGCTCAGATGTTTGTCGCAGACACGGGCTCCATTGATCCAGGCGCACCCGCTGGAATCGATTTCGGGCATTTCCACGCATTTGACTTCACCCTCGGCCATTCCGTCATCAATGCCAACGGCGGCGTCCACACAGTCCTTGGGCTTCCAAACGTCGTCAATGACGATTTTGTCGGGATCGTAGTAGATCTTGATGCGGCCATAGCCTTCACCCTCACCGGAAACCGAAACGCGGATTTTGAAGTTGACAAGGGAATCCCTTTCGATGTCTCGGAAAAGATGGGTTACGTCAACATTGGGGCTTCGCTCCCATGAGGTGCTGAGTTCGCACGAACCGCCCGTTTCAGGCGGGAAATAATTGGGGTTTGTTTGCCAGTCGTTGGGGCCGGTCCAAATCAGGGTTTCTTTTCCCGGTGGGCCGGCGTAGACCATCATGTAGTCGTCCCACTTTGCATATTCAAAAACGGCTTTTGTGATTGCCTGAGGGTTTCCGACTTTGACCCGAGTCCATTCTTCGAAAACGGTGCACCAGCCGCTCCAATAGTTGTCGCCGACCTTGCCGATCCAAAGCTGCGTGCAGCCGTCGCCGCAACTGTCGATATTGAACGGGCCGTCTGCCCATTCGACAATGCCGGTTGTGTAGTTGTGCGTGATTTCGCAGGTAACGGATCGATCAATAACCTGCTGGCACTGCTTCAGATCCTCAACGTGAACGTATTCATACTGAGAATCCAATGCGGAATTTGCATCACACGAGACTAAGTCCTTGAGGACGTTTTCCATGTCACCCAGAATTTCCTGAGTCTTCTCAAGGAAAATTTCGTTTGACAGATCCTCCTTGTCGCGCTTGGCCATGTCGACGAGGATGGCGTAAACCTCGCCTTCAAGCGTGGGGCTGTCCATTTCGGAGTCGGCAAAAAGCTTGTCCTTCTGCTCTCCGCCGACTTCGGTCATCTTCTCATCGTCGTTGTAGAGGTTCTTCTGGTTTTCGAAGTCCTCTGCGGTGTATGAGTAGCGGATGTTTTTGCCGTTGTCTGCCGGCGCAAGGCTGTCCTTGGTGATTTCGACGTCCGAATCACCTGCTTTGAAGCGAATGGTGGTGCCGTCAAAGGTTGGCGCTGCTGAAGCCGCACCGCTTCCCAATTCCTTGCCGAATTGATTGGCTTGCTTGCCGAACTCGCCGAGATTCTGCGTCTGGTCGGCAATGCTTTCTGCGGCCGCAATGTTGAGGCCGACCTGCGTGAAGCCGATGACAAACGCCATCAGCGAGCAGACGGTCTTTTTGAAGAAGATTTTTGAAGGTCTCATGCCTCGTACCCGAAAAAATTCCCGGATGCTCTGGACGCATTCCGAGCCGTAGGCAAAGACTAGGGAAAGAGGAAAGCAGACTTGTCAGTTTCCTAAGCAGAAATTGCTTTTTGGAGAAGCAATGCAAAACGGAAGAACGCTTGAGCTTGCACTGTAAGGAGAAAGAAGGGCGTTTCTACTCTGGACAGATAGCCTAGTGAGTTGTACATTTACATAATTGATTAATTAATCAATATAGCGAGCGATGCTAAATCTATTCAAAAGCCAGTCCGCAGAATCGGAAACTGAAAACAATTCTGCCCATGCAGGAGTGGATACCGAGGTGAAGCGCACCACACTTTCGTTGTCGCTGACGGTTAGAGATAAGAAGGCGCTTAAGCTGTTGGCTGCGGAGCGTGGAACTACCATTGCGGCGATCATCCACGAGTGGATTACGGAACACACAGCGAAAAGGGAGAAGTAAATGAACGCCGTAGAAATTGAGGCCGCAGTTTCTGAACTCGCGGCCGAGCCGTTCGATGCGAAGGAGTTTCCTTTCCGATTCCTTGCTGCATACGACAACAAGGAGACGACGCTCTCAAAGTTGCGCGCGGGTCCGACGAACAAGTCGGATGTCGAGGGCGGTGTGCTCCAGCGCAACAACGTCCACATCCTGGTGACGGAGCCGGGCAAGGTGTCGGCGGGCCTCGTGAAGCTCAAACTTTCTGCAGCAACGACGAAGCACAAGTGTGCGTTCGTTGTCGCGACGGACGGCGAAACGTTTGAGGCCGAGCATTTGTCTTCCGGCGAGACGGTCGCCTGCGAATACTCTCAGTTCCCCGACCACTTCGGCTTTTTCCTTCCGCTTGCGGGCATCACAACCGTGCGGTCGATTCGAGAGAACGCTTTCGACATCAAGGCGGTTGGTCGACTCAATCGTCTCTACCTTGA
>CALXKM010000006.1 GCA_944388865.1 uncultured Duodenibacillus sp.
ACTGAGTGAAATCGCGGAATCTGGACACAATTTCCCCTTGCCCCGAGAAGTACAGCGCGGCGAGTCGGGGACGCTCAGGCTGATTTATATTCGTATTGAGAAGAGAGCTTCAAAAGCTTGCCGGTCATGCAGATATTCCGGCAATGTCAGGCGTAACTCCTGATTCATTTCCCTGACCGCAGCAGTTACGCAGAGTACATCGCGGCGGAATGTGCGCACCGTCTTCTGCACTGCCTTTTTGTTGTTCTTGCGCACTCCGAAATACTGAAGGCGGCGCACGACTTTTAAAAGCATCTGGCAGTAAGCCGACAAAATCATGCGATAGCAGTTGGTGTGGAATTTCGTAGCGCTGGCACGATCGCCGAAGCACTCTGTTTTGAATTCACCAATCCACTGTTCCATGCGGCCTCGGCCGCAGTAGACCTGCTCGTACATGTCCTCGGTAGAGGCCAGAGAAAGTTCTCCGGCATAGCCATTGTGCTGAGGATCCATCGTGTTGACGATGCTGGTTTGAATCAGACGCAGATCAAGCTGGCAGGTAATCGAATCAAAGCGTTTACGTGCAATCACCCGACGTTTCTGTTTCCAGCTTTTGGCATTCCAGTCTGTCTCACCAATGGTCTGCTCAGCAGTGCCTGTGGTGGTGTAACGCTTGACTTTCTTGCGCCTGGCGTGTTTAAGGCCCTTTTCATAGATAGCCTTCTGGGCCGCCTTGATCGGAGGAAAGCCCATGATGTAATGCACACCATTGGCAAGGCAAGTATCAATCAGTCGGTTTGAATTAAACCCAGAATCTGCTCGTAGAACAATGATGTAATCAGGAAACAGTTCCCGGATGCGTCTTAGCAATCGAGGCAGATAGTGCTCAAGCACCTTTCGGGCATCGGTGGTACCGGCTGCACCGAATACGGCAATGGGATAACCATGCAGATAGCAGAGCACGGGTGCCAGACAACAGCACTGGTAATGCCCGTTGTATGATTTGTTTTCCTGATTCCCGTAAAGCTCCACATAAGTCGAGTCCACATCCAGAAAGATGCAGCGGTAACCCTTGCGGCGAATCTTCGGTAAAAGTCCTACTGCTTTGTCAGCCTGAGCAAATGTAGTCAGCAGTGTCTCGTTGAGCTGATTAATCGAACGGCGATCAAAGCTGTTTTCAAAGCGGCATAACGTGGCACTACCGGCAATGTCTGCGGTACCAAGCGCAGACGAAAAACCCGGATCATGAGACAAATGATCGTGGTCGTTAAGATCTTCGTAGCCTGCCGCCAACGCAAGAATGCGTTGCTCAAACATTACCTCGGCTGAATACTGTGTGTTGCGTTTACTTGGAACAGCTTCTGAAATGACCTCCCTGGCGTTCTTGAAAAGATCCAGACTGCGCGCAATATGGGCAACTGGCAGAAGGCCGGCCATGGAGGTGGCGAAGAATTTTTTGTCGGAAAACGTGACAGCACGCCCTGTGGCGTCGAAGCATGTGGTAATCTGCATATCGGAAGCGGGGTTGGTTAGTTTTTGTGTGCAAACTGAACTTTACCAAACCCCAGCGCTTCCGCTCGCCAATCCGCCGCACATCGCGGATTTTTTTATATCTGCTCCTTTCTGCAGTTTTTTGAACTTGCAAAATTCAGGCTAGGGCGGGATCGCCGCACTGGCTGTAGTTTATTATCGTCTTTTTTCGTCAGTGCGGCGGTAGCCGCCAAAGAGAAAAAAAGAGGCGCTGCATCAGCTTTGAGGCTTTGCATTTTGGCATAGTCAGATGACAAGAAACGCAGCAAAAGAAAGAATTTTTGCCGTACGAATCAAACGCCGAGAAAAGCCTATGAGAATACGCGCACACGGCTTCATTTTCTCGTGCGCGTATATGTGCTTGGGTGCTGACGGCTCTGAGTTTGACTCAGGCGACGCTCTTTTTTTTGTAACTTCCTTGGCCTTGAATGCGCATCTCATTTTGCGAATCTTTGCCGCTAAACCCATTCTGACGAAGGTACTTTGTCAATAGGCAAAAATGCCTGTGTTTTCCTCTGTATTTCCGAGCGGGTTGCTCGGATAATGAACTTAAGGCACGAAGAGTGCCGCTCAAAGACGGCTTCTTCGGCTGCAGATTCTGGATATTGAGGAGGAAACGTCATGACAATTTCTCGTCGCAGCTTCATTTCGGGCATTGTTGCAGGTTCGGCCGCTGCAGGAGCGGCGTTTGCTTCCGATCGTGCGAATGCTGCCGGGCTTTGCTCAATTCCGACCAAGTGGGATCAAACGTGGGACGTCATCGTCATCGGCGCGGGCGGCGCAGGCTTTGCTGCCGGCATCACGGCCAAGGAGGCGGGTGCAAAGACAGTTGTTTTGGAAAAAATGCCGTTTCCCGGCGGCAATACGATGGTCTCGGGCGGCGGCCTCAATGCTGCGGTTGAGGCTGACTACAAGGCGGCGGGAGTTGAGGATTCTCCGCAGCTGCACGCCAAGCAGACGCTTGCTGCGGGCGACTATCGCGCCGATCCTGAACTTGTCCGGATGCTTGCCGAAGGAGCGCCCAAGAGCGTTGAATGGCTCAAGAAAATCGGCGTGCACTTCAGACCCGGCATCTATCAGATCTACGGCGGCCTCTGGCCGCGCTGCCGCAATCCTGAGGGACAAAGCGGAAGCGACTACATCAAGGCCTGCGTGCAGTACGCCAAGAAAATTTCGCTTGACGTCAAAACCGGGCACAAGGTGACGAGAATTATTCGCCAAGAGCCCAATGCCGGGCGCGTGCTTGGCGTTGAAGTCGAAATTGACGGCAAGAAGGAAAATTGGCGCGCAATGAAGGGCGTTGTTGCCGCCGCAGGCGGCTATGCCGCCAATGCGCAGATGTGCGCGTTTTTTGATCCGCGCCTTGAAAAGCTCAACACGACCAATCAGCCTTGCTCAACGGGCGAGGTTTTGCGCTCCATTCAGGACATCAACGGACTTGCCGTTGGCATGGACTACATCCAGTGCATTCCGTGGACGGCGCCGGGCTACAAGAACGTCGCCGACGTCTTTCAGGCAATCGAGTACACGATCTTTGTAAACAAAGAAGGCAAGCGCTACGTTGCTGAAGACAATCGCCGCGACGTCATTCGCGATGCCACGCTCGCGCAGACCGATCAGACGGTTTATCAGGTCACCGATGTGGTGGGCTTTGAAGAAAATAATAAGTTCTACAACGAGATGAACCACGCGGCGCTCAAAAACGGCACGCTCTTTGCGGCCGATACGATCGAAGAACTCGCCAAGAAGGTCAAGCTGCCGCCAGAGGTGCTCAAAAAGACCGTCGAAGAATACAACGCCATGGTTGATTCGAAGAAGGATCCGCTGGGCAGAACGGCCAAGATGCTCTCGCACAAGATCGCCAAGGCGCCGTTTTACATCGGTCCCTTCGGCATGTGCCGGCATCACACGATGGGCGGCGCGCGCATTGATGCGAAGGCTCGCGTGCTTGACCGCGAAGGCAAGGTCATTGCCGGACTTTATGCAGCGGGCGAAGTCACAGGCGGCATTCACGGCACAAACCGCGTGGGCGGCAACGCCATTGCCGACATCTTTACTTTCGGCCGCATTGCGGGCAAGAGCGCTGCAGAGGGCTGATTGTTCTAAGTCGGCTTGAACTGAGGCTGCCGGCGGATTGATCTTTTCGATGCGCCGACGGCTCGGTTCGCATTAGTCGGACGTTTTTTTCATCGTGGGCTCAGTGCTTTTTGCAGGACTGGGCCTTTTTCAACTGCAGTTGCTTTAGCCCAGTTAAGCTCAAAGCAGAGAAATTTTCTTGGACCACCTAAATGGGAGGCTTGGCAAGACTAAGTCAACCTATTGAAATTAAAGGAAATTTGTGTAAAATAGCGGCCCTATCTGCAGATGGCAGGCCAAAATCTAGGCCTAAATCTAGTTTTTTGTGTGAGCGTACCCCCAAAATAAACGAAAATTCAGGTACAATCACGTGTTTTCAATTTCTACCCACGTGGGGTTAAAAAATGGCTGTCCAGCAAAATAAGAAATCGACCAGCAAGCGCGGCAATCATCGCGCCCATGACTTCCTGACCAACCCGGCTCTGGCTGTTGAGCCCACGACCGGCGAGGCTCATCGTCGTCATCACATCAGCCCGACGGGCTTTTACCGCGGCAAGAAGGTCATTGCGACCAAGCAGGACGCTGAATAATTTCAGCCGCTTGTGAATTTCAGGCAGCTTCGAAGAAAGCCGACACCGTGAGCTGACGGATTTGGTATCGGTCAAGCCCCACGGATCAAGGAATCAACCGAACGCTGATCTGTCGCAAAAGCCTCGGCAGGCTTCCGAAAGAGCTGCCGGCCTTTGAAAAAGGCTCAAAAACAAAAAAGGAGGTAGTCCGAAGAGACGAGCCTCCTTTTTTGTCGCCCGGCGTTTGCTAATATGCCTTCGATAAAGATGTCCGGGCTTTTTCGCGCGGCTTTGGTGAGGACGGCTTTTTGTGCCGGCCGGCGGCGCTGATTTCAAAAATATTAAAACGGACGACACGAACAACAACTTATGCCAATTGATCGAATTTATACGCGCGTCGTCGGAACGGGCTCGGCTCTGCCGCCCAAAGCGGTCACCAACGACGAGCTCGCGCGCGAGCTTGCCCTGCGCGGCGTGCAGACAAGCGACGAGTGGATACGCTCGCGCACCGGCATCTGCCAGCGCTACATTGCCAAGAACATGACCACTCTGGATCTGGCGCTTGCCGCAAGCCGTCAGGCGCTGCAAAGAGCGGGACTTGCGGCCGCCGATATTGACCTCATCATTGTGGCCACGACAACGCCCGACGGCGTTTTTCCCTCCATGGCCTGCCGGCTGCAGGCCGCCCTTGGCATCAAGGGATGCGCGGCTTTTGATGTGCAGGCCGTTTGCGCGGGCTACGTCTACGCCATGAGCGTTGCCGACGGCTTGGTGCGCACGGGCGGCTACAAGCGTGCGCTTGTGGTGGGCGCTGAAGTTCTCAGCAGACTTCTTGACTGGAATGACCGCTCTACGTGCGTGCTCTTTGGCGACGGTGCGGGAGCCGTCGTCATTGAGGCGAGCTCCGAAGAGGGTATTCTGGCGCACCGCATGCACGCCGACGGCAATTTCGGCGTCGAGACTCTTGCGTGCGATGCGCGCATTGAGGGCAATGCCGTCGTCGGCCGAGGCTTCATCAGCATGAACGGCCAGCAGGTCTTTAAGCTTGCCGTCTCATCGCTTACCGAAAGCTTCAACGAAGTCTGCGGCATGGCCGGCATTGCACCCTCGGACGTTGACGTCTGGGTGCCGCATCAGGCCAATATCCGCATCATTGAAATGATTGCCCACAAGTTGGGCCTGTCTAAGGAAAAGACGGTCGTCACCGTCAACCTGCACGGCAACACGTCGGCGGCTTCCGTGCCGTTGGCGCTTGACTATGCCGTTGCGACCGGACGCATTGCGCGCGGCAATACGGTGATGCTGCAGGGCGTGGGCGCCGGCATGGCCTGGGGCAGCGTGCTGCTGCGCTGGTAGCCGGCGGCGAGTTCAAACAATAGACAAAACAATTTGGCTTTGAGGAGCACCAACAAGTGAAGTTAGCTTTCGTTTTTCCGGGGCAGGGCTCGCAGAAAGTGGGCATGCTTGAGGGCATGGCGGGAAACGCCGCGGCCGAAGACGTCATGCGCCGCGCCGATGCTGCGCTCGGACAGGATCTCACGGGTCTGATTGCAAACGGCCCCGAGGCCGATCTTAATCTTACTGTCAATACGCAGCCGGCGATGCTCGCGAGCTCCTACGCGATGTACGCGGCCTGGCTAGCTGAGGGCGGCATGAAGCCCGTGGTGATGGCCGGCCACAGCCTTGGCGAATATACGGCGCTCACCGCTGCCGGCGTTTTTTCGCTCGAAGAGGCCGTGAGACTTGTGCGTTTTCGCGCGCAGGCCATGCAGTCGGCCGTGCCTGTGGGCGTAGGCGCAATGGCAGCCGTGCTGGGCTTGACCGATGAGGTGGTCGCCGCGGTTTGCGAAGAAGCAAGCCAAGGCGGCAAATACGTCGTTGAGCCTGTGAACTTCAACTGCCCCGGGCAGGTCGTCATTGCCGGCCATAAGGAAGGCATCGAAAAGGCTTGCGCCGCTGCGCAGCAAAGGGGTGCGCGCCGCGCATTGATTTTGCCCGTCTCGGCGCCGTTTCACAGCTCGCTGCTCGCAGGCGCTGCCAAAGAGCTTTCGCTTGAGCTTGCACGCGTTGAAGTTCATGCGCCGGCAATTGAGGTTATTGCCAACGTTGACGTTGCCTGCCACAAGACGCCCGACGGAATTCGTGAAATCTTGGCGCTGCAGGCAGCACGTCCCGTGCAGTGGGTCAAAACCATCGAGAAGATGCGCGACGAGGGCGTCACGCACATCGTCGAGTGCGGTCCGGGCAAGGTGCTCACGGGCATGATTCGCCGCATTGCGCCTGATATAAAGACATTGAATATTTTCGATGCCGATTCGCTTGCCGCCGTGAAGTCCGAAATTGAGGCCGCCGCAGGCGCATCCTGATGCACCGGACGTCAGTGCCGACATCCAATTTGAAATCTTTTTTGTGAGTGAAAAAAATGAATCTTCTTTGTGCAGACGCTCTGAAGGATCGCGTTGCCCTCGTCACCGGCGCCACGCGCGGCATTGGGCTGGCCATTGCCAAGACCCTGGCCGGTTCCGGTGCTTTCGTGGTGGGAACGGCAACCTCGGAAGAGGGCGCAATTAAAATTTCCGAAGCCTTGGGCGAGCAAGGCCGCGGCATCGTGCTCGACGTCACCAACGCCGAGGCTGCTGTTGCGGCTTTAAACGGCGTTGCAAGCGAATTTGGTCGTCTTGACATCCTCGTCAACAACGCGGGCATCACGCGCGATCAGATCTCGATGCGCATGAGCGACGAGGCCTGGGACGCGGTCATTGCCACCAATCTGACGGCTGCTTTCAGACTGTGCCGCGCTGCCATGCGTCCGATGATGAAGCAGCGCTTTGGGCGCATGATCAACATCACAAGCGTCGTGGGCGCCATGGGCAACGCCGGTCAGGCCAACTATGCTGCAGCCAAGGCTGGGCTTGTCGGCATGAGCAAGTCGATGGCTCGCGAAGTCGCCTCCCGCGGCGTGACCATCAACTGCGTGGCCCCGGGCTTCATTGACACCGACATGACCAAGGATCTTCCTGAAGAGCACAAGAAGGCGCTCCTGTCGCAGATTCCTGCCCAGCGCCTCGGCAATACGGATGATATTGCCGCTGCCGTGGCTTTTCTCGCCTCAGAGCCCGCAGGCTACATCACCGGCACGGTTTTGCATGTCAACGGCGGCATGTTCATGGGGTAGTGCGCAAACGCATCAACCCTGATAAAATCCACAAGATAAGTGAATTTTTTCCGTTGCTTTTGCGTGCGCAGGGGCAACAACGTTTAATCTAAGAAAATCCCCGGAGACGGAAATGGACGAATTGGAACAAAAGGTCAAGAAGATCATCGCCGAACAGCTCGGCAAGAATGAACTTGACATCAAGAACGAAGCTTCCTTCATCGAAGATCTCGGCGCCGACAGTCTCGACACCGTTGAACTCGTGATGGCTCTTGAGGACGCCTTCAAGGTTCAGATCCCCGATGAACAGCAGGAAAATCTGCGCACCGTTCAGCAGGCTATCGACTTCATCAAGGCCAACGTCAAGGCCTAAGTCGGCTCAGCAGCCGAGGCCGCATCCGCTCGGTGCGGCGCGCGCTGAATGTGCGAAGAAAAAGGGGCCCGCTCGGCCCCTTTTTTTGGACCGTCAGAAATTTGTTCGTTGTCTCCCCAAAAAGAAAAGAATTTCAAAAAGGACTAAAGATGCGCCGTGTTGTTATCACCGGTTTGGGTTTGGTGACTCCCCTGGGTCTTGATGTTGCTTCGAGCTGGAAGGCTCTCTTAGAAGGCAAATGCGGCATCGGCCCGATTACACAGTTTGATGCTTCGGCCTTTGGCTGCAAGATTGCCGGCGAAGTCAAGGATTTTGATCCGACGGTGGCTATGCCTGCTAAGGACGCTCGCCGCTACGATCGCTTCGTGCAGTTTGCCGCAGTGGCGGGCGCCGAGGCTCTCAAGGATGCTGGCCTTGTGTTTGATACGGATGAAAAGGCCAACCGCGCGGGCTGCCTCATCGGCTCGGGCATCGGCGGCCTGAATTTGATTTGCGAAAACTTCCAGAGCTATCTGGAGCGCGGGCCGCGCCGCATTTCGCCCTTCATGATTCCGGGCTCGATCATCAATATGGCTAGCGGCATGCTCTCGATTCAGCACAACATGCGCGGCCCCAACCTCACGACGGTGACGGCCTGCTCGACGGGTCTGCACGCCATCGGCGAGGCAAGCTGGATGATTCGCCGCGGCGACGCCGACGTGATGCTCGCGGGCGGCACCGAAGGCACCGTGTGCCCCGACGGCATCGGCGGCTTTGACAGCATGCACGCTCTCTCGCGCAGAAACGACGATCCCGAGCATGCATCGCGTCCCTTTGACATCGATCGCGACGGCTTCGTGATGGGCGAGGGTGCTGGTCTCGTCGTGCTTGAAGACTACGATCACGCCGTGGCGCGCGGCGCCAAGATCTACTGCGAAATCGCTGGCTACGGGCTTTCGGCCGACGCCTACCACATCACGACGCCTTCGACCGACGGTCCGGTGCGCAGCATGCGCGTGGCGCTCGAGCACGCCGGCATGAAGCCCGAGGACATTGACTATCTCAACGCGCACGGCACATCTACCTCTGTGGGCGACATCAACGAGTGCAAGGCCATTCGCGGCGTCTTCGGTGACCATACCGACAAGCTCGTGGTGAGTTCCACCAAGGGCGCAACCGGCCATTTGCTCGGCGGCGCAGGCGGCATCGAGAGCATCTTTACGATTCTTGCGATTCGCGATCAAGTGGCGCCGCCCACGATCAACGTCGTCAACCAGGATCCCGAGTGCTGCGTCAATCTGGTTAAGGGAAGTCCGGTTGAGATGCCGATCAATGCCGCCATGAAGAACAACTTCGGCTTTGGCGGCACCAATGCCACGCTGATTTTCAAGAAGCTCTAGGCCGCTTAAAAAGAGCTTTGGCACTGAGAAAGCCCGCTTGCCACGAGCGCGATGATTGCGTTTGGTGCTGCGGGCTTTTTTGCGGCCGCAAGCCGATGAAAATCGCTGAAGGATTTCCAACTGAACAATTTCACCAAATTCCGGAAAATTGTTCAGTTGGCTCGCTTGAGGCTTCTCTTGCGTTGATGCAGATCGAACTGTCGATGTGCGAAGCAAGGCATGCGGCACGCAAAAGGTGAACAATTTCTGCCCAATGGACATCAGATTGCGTCAGGAACAACAACCTGCTCGCTCAGTCAGCAGGTCCCCAAAGCAAGAAAAAAAGGATGCCCAATTGACGGAATTTTCACGAAAAAAAGGTCAATTGGTTGACCTTTTTTTCGTCTAGCCTCAAGCGCGGCTAATGGTTTCGCTTGCGCAACGGCCTACAAAAAATCATCCATCAGGAGAAAATCTTTGAGCCTGATGTGCCGCACGGTGCTTGTGGAATAGTCAACATCGTCGTTGGTGATCAGAATTTTGGCGCGCGACTGATCCAGTCTGTTGAAAAGAGCAAATTCCCGGTCGTATGCTTTTTCGTCAGCGACGCTGTAGGCAACTTGAATCAGGTATTGGCGATTGGGTTTTTCAGCTAAAAAATCGATCTCCAAGTCGTCTTTTCTAAAGACGGAAAGCTCATAGCCTCGGTAAAGAAGTTCGTTGAAAACAACATTTTCAAGATTGTGCGTTATATCCCAGCGGCCATTTGTCTGACGAATGCTGTTGAGTCCGACATCGGCGTTGTAGATTTTCTGGGTGTACTTCAGCTCTCGCTTGGCTTTTGTTGAAAACAGGCGCACCGTCGAAACTACGTAAGCCTCTTCGAGATAGTCAACGTACTTGAGAATGGTGTTGATCGAGCAGTCAAGTCCTTCGCTTTTTAGCGCTCTCAGCACGGCCCGCGCGCTGAAAACTCGAGCGTTTGACAGCAAAAGAAAGTTGACCAGTCGCCGAAAGATCGCTGTCTTTTTGATGCTGTATCTGCTTAAGATGTCGTTGATGACGATGGTCTCGTCAAGGTCATTGAGATAGGCGAGCACGGCATCTTTGGAATTGAGCTCCAAAATCTGCGGAAAGCCGCCGAAAATCAAATATTCGCCGAGGCTATACGAACGCCCGAGCTCTGCGGCGTATTCCGTGAGCTCTTTGTATACGAACGGCCGAACTTGAAAGGCGACATAGCGACCTGACAATTCCTTGGCAAATTCGCTTGAGAGCAGCTTTGAGTTGCTGCCCGTAATGAAAAGAGAAACATTTTCAAGGCGCAGCGACCGGCAGGCGAGGTGCCATTGATCAACCATTTGAACCTCGTCAAGAAAGACAAAGAGCTTGTCTTTGCCGGTGTGCTTTTGTACTTCCGCAACAAGATCGTCGGCCTTGGCAATTCTTGAGGAAACATCGCGCCGCTCAAAGTTAAGCTTAAGCGTGCGTCGTCCTTGGCTTTTGAGCTCCTCTTCGATCTGATCCATGAGCACGGATTTGCCGCAGCGGCGAATGCCGGTGATGATCTTGATGAGGTTGGATTCAAAGAAAGGTCTGATTTTCGAGATGTAGTGCTCTCTGGCAATCATGGCATCAAACTGAACAGTTTTTCTGAAAAGATGAAAATCTTTCACTGTAGTGAACAATTTTACTAAACCTAGAAAAATTGTTCAGTTGAGCTTGGGGGAGCACTTTTTGTGCACAGCAAATGGGCATCTGAAGCTTTTCTGCTTTCAGATGCCCGATTCTGCACAGAAAAAGAATCTGAACGAAATCTTCCTTTGAGGACTTATTTTCGATTCAGTTCCTTGACGATGACGTCGCTGACAGCCTTGCCGGACGTGATGCCCCAGCCGACATTAGCCCCGGGCGAGGAGTCATCTCCATGAACGGCGTTGGCGATTTCGCCGGCTGCATAGAGATTGGGAATCGGCTGACCATCTTTGCCCAGAACGTGCAGCGATGTGTCGACGACGACGGACCCCATTGTCGTAGCAAATCTCGGCTTTTGCTCAACAAGGTAGTAGGGACCTTGCGGGGAGATCTGCTTTTTCATGAACTTCACCGGGCGCCCAAAGTCTTCATCCCTGCCGTTTTTCACAAAACCGTTGTAGCGGGCAATGGTTTGCTTGAGTCCGTTGGCATCTACGCCTGCTGCGGCAGCAGCCTCTTCAATCGTTTTGCCGTGAGCAAAGACGGGAGCCATTTTTCCGTTGTTTTTAAGCCAGCGATCGACTTCCGTGTCCGAGATGCCGTTGTTGCCGATGATCTTTCGGAAAGCAGCAAAGCTCGGCTCATCCATGAGAAGGTAGAGCGTCGATTTTTTCTGCTTGAGCAGCGTAGCGAGAATATCCTTTCCTGCTCCTTTTTCATTGGTCACGCGCTTTCCTGAGGCATCAACCAGAATACCGGAGTTGTCGTAGGCGGCGTTGTTTCCCTGAAGAGTTGACTTGGCGATGCCCGGAGAGCTCTCAATGCCTTGCGGGTATATCTTGCCGTAGTCCATGAGCTGCATGGCTGCGCCGGCTTTTTGAGCCATTTGGTGACCGTCGCCGGTAGACGATACCGGACCGTAGTAGAGGGCATTTTTTAAATCGCCCTTGAGCATGTTCTTATTCCAGCCGTAGCCTCCGGTAGCCAGGAGCACGGCTTTGGAAGAAATTTTGTAGCTTGTGCCGTCTTTGGACTTCGCTTGTACGCCGACAACTTTGCCGTCTTGCATGATGAGGCCGGTAGCGCGCGTGGAGAGCTTGACGTTGGTTTTTGTCTTGGCCAGAACTTCTCGCAGCGTTTGGGCATAACGGGGACATCCGCCGACAAAAGGAATGACGCGAGGCGTCTTGTGTTCAGCGCGATAGGCAAAGCCGGCCTTCATGTCGAGCTCAACGCCTTGTTTGACAGCCCAGTCAATGCTCTTGCCGACATTGAGCGCATAAAAGGTCAGGCCCGAGAGGTCGTTGAGCTGGTGGCCGTTGGCCAACAGGTCATAGGCCATCTTGGAAGGCGTGTCAGAGTTTTCCCCGAGCTGCTTTTGCGCCTGCGAGCCCTGCGTGACGACAATGCCGCCGCAAATGGCTGAAGCACCGCCTAGAAATTCCATTTTTTCGAGCAAGATGACGTTGAGTCCCAGCTGGGCAGCATTGATTGCGCCGATCATGCCGGCAGCGCCGCCGCCGATGACGACCAGATCGGTGGAAAGATTTTCCGTTTTATTGATCTGCGGATGCTTGTACGGAGCAAGCAGCTTGTCAATGTCTCCGCCGGCTTGCTTGATGCAGTCGCCGACAGCGCTCAAAATTGCCACGCTCGAGACCGTAGCGCCGGATACCATGTCAACGCCAAGCGACTGAGCTTTGACAACGCGCTCGGGCAGGTTTCTAACCGCTGTCTGGCCGACTCCGACGGTTTCAGCGTTTTTTCCGATTTGGATGGACTCGATGCGGTCTTTTGAGAATGTCACGGAGACGGGAACAGGACCATTTTGTCCCGGATAGGATGCCTGATAAGTACCGGGCTCGTAACCCATGGCTGCGGAAGCCGCAAGTGCAAGGACTGCGGGCAGCATCAAGTGCGAAGCTCTCATAGGTTTGAACTCCTCTAAAACGAAAGGATCGATCAGTTAAGCGAGCAAATCGAGATGGCGGCGGAAACGATGTTGTTTTCCAAGAGCTGGAAAAAGGCGAAGATCGGCTTCGCCGTGCAACAACGTAGTACCTCCTTGCTCAATGCTCTATCCTATCCTATTTTTTTCGGCATGCGTCCGGAGGGCACAAAATGGTGTTCTTCGGGAAGACAAGCCGCAAAAAAAATGCTCCAGCGTAGCGCGCAACCGCAAATGCTCGAGCTCATGAATGAATTTTGGGCTTTGAGCTGATCTGCGGCTGCACTACGAGCCGCAAAGAGCCTATGGAAGGCCTCAGCGGCCGCCGCCGGAATGATCTTCAAAAGGCTGCGCGGGCGCAGGAAGGTACGTCACGCACCGAAAGACGAGCTTGGAGTCGATGCCGCCTTCTTTTCTGAAGTTGTTGGTGCCTTCCAGAGGCTGCGAACCCTTTGCCTGCTTGCGGCAGAATTCCACGGCCTGCTCAGCGGCATATTCACGTGCGCGATAAAGCCTTGTTTCGTAGGGAAGGTAGCCGGTATAGAGCCAGAGGTTGGCGTCAATGGGCTTGATCGACTCTTCGCGCTTATCGAAATCGGCTGCGCAGCCGACAAGTGCCGAGACCGCTGCAGCGGCTGCGGCGAAGGCAATGATTCTGCTGATCTTCATTTTTTTGGTGTCAACTTGGGCTGCTAATGAAAGCGGGCCGCATCCAATGAATAAAGGAGCCTTCGAGCAAAAGAGCAGCATTGGATCTGAAGGAGGTGATGAAGAAGGCTCAAAGAGCCGATGATCCGCAACTACCCAGCTCGAAGGCTTCCCGATGAGCATTGTATCGGAAAAGGCTCAGGCGCAGAGCGTTTCCGTGCGCAAGACGCTTGAATCGGAATAATCCCAGAAGAGAACCTGCGCCTGAGGCGAGACGATTGCTGCCTTTGCCAGAGATTTAAGCGACTTTGCCGCATGCAGCCGCTCCTTTTCATCGCGCACGAGAAAAAAAGCTGTTTTAAGGCCCTCATTTTCGACCACGATCGGCGCCGTGATGCCGTTGGTGTCGACAAAATGCAGAAACCTCGCGCGCGGCAGCGCATCCTTGAGCGCCAAATACAAAGCGTTTTCAACGAGGGCGGCGGCAAAGTCTTCGGTTGGGTGAAGCATTGAATCAGCTAGCCACAGCGCTAGTCCCGGCGTCGTCCAGTAGAGCTTGGGCCGCAGCTTTGCGCGCCGCGGGGCAGGGGCTCTCAGGGGTTCGATGAGTTCGCACAGACCAATTGACTCGAGGTGCTTGGTCCAGTCGCGTGCCGTCGGCGCGGAAATTGAAGCCGCCTCGCCCGTCTTTGCCCAATTGAGTCCTTTTGAGGTTTGTCTTGCCAGAGCCTTCATATAGGAAAAAAAGCTCGAGCGGTCTCTAAGGCGAAGAGTTGGCGCAAGATCCTCAAACCATAGCTGCCTGAAGAAGTTTGTCCAAGCCTGTGCGGAAAATCGTTGTGATTGACTGCTTGTGCTGCCTGGCCCCGCGCCGTAGATGTCGGCAATCGACCGAACGGCACTGCCTTCATCGGCACAGGGATGAGCAAAGGCGAGCTCGCGCAAAACGAGGCCTGAGGCAGGATTTAAAGACGTGTTGGCTGCCGATCTTTGCGTTTCAATGTGTGCGGCAAGAGCGCGAAGGCCGGCGCCTTCATGAACCTCAACGGAGATTGACTGGGCTTTGGCGGCGTCGATCGTCTCAAGGAGCTTGCGTCGAGAAAAGCGCCCGCGTAAGCATAGATGCGCTTGGGGCTCAGCGTGCAGAAAGTCGAGCGCCTGCTCGAAAAAAGAGGGCGCCAGATGCACGTCGGCAATAACGAAGTCGCCTGCGTACTGATGCAGAAAGTCCTGCGGAGCGGCCTCGAAAAAACGCCAGGCGCGAATGTCTGAGAGCTCAACAGTCATTCGCGAGCTGTCTGCGACAGCATCTTGCAAAGGGCGGGCTTGATCAGCCCCTGCTTCAAGCGCTTCGATGACAAGGCGCGAAGAGGTGCTTTGCGGTGTATGTGAAAACGTGCTCTCAGTCATAGGTTGTGAAACAAATGATGTTTCTCGATCAGTCTGGTCTTTTGCCGAGCGCTCAGAAATTGAAGGAAAAACGCGGCCAGTCGAAAGCAGCTGCGCTGTCAGCCTTTAAGGGACGCTCCAACTTTCTCTCTGAGCCAAGAAGTCGTGCGCGCGGCGCAGATAAAGCCAGTAGGCCAAAAGACCGTAGCCGGCAGCAAGGATACCTAAATGCAGCGCATCAGGCCAGACCGAGGCAAGGGAAGCGGCATTTTGCGCCGCCGCCACGAGCCCGTTGATGCCGGGCGTCGTCGGAATGAAAAGGCGCACGACTTGAGCGGGCCACGCAAAGTCAAAGGCCGGGAACACGGCTCCTGACAAAAAGACCGAAGGAGCGGAGATCACCACAAGCATCTGCGCGCTGTAGGCGTTGGAATTCATCGCAAAGACCGCAGCCAGCCCAAACGAGACGACCGCTGCGATGAAAAGCGCCATCAGCACAAGCGTTGCCAGCGGGTTTTGCATTGAGCTGAAGTCAAAGAAGACGAAGTCAATGCCCATGGCGTAACCGATCCAGAGCATGCCGAAGATCCAAAAGGCCCCATAAAGCGCCCAGAAATTGCGGCGCCTCTTGAAAATGGCGCGCATCAAGCCTCCTGCGGGGTTCTCGGCGAGCCAGCCGCCGACAGCCATCGTGATGCCCATTAAAAGCACGGCCTGCAGAATCACAGGGGTCACCACGGGCACGATGTAGCCCGCGTAGCCAGAAAGCACGTTGAATAGGTTCTGGTCAACGAGCGCAACGGGCGCCGTCTTTAGTTTGGCAAGCGTCTCGCTCGGGGCGCCCGCGCGCAGCATGTTGGCTGCGGCTGTCTGCATCGTTTGCTCAGCGGCAATCGACATCACAGCTGCCGATACCGCGCGGCTTTTAACCGGAAAGGCGCCGTTGGTTGTGACTCTCAGAGCCGTGTGTTTGCCCGCAAGCAGATGGGCTTCGTAATTTTCCGGAATGGTGATCACGGCGCTGACGACCTCTCTTTGGTAGAGATCTTTGGCCTGAGCCGGATCGGCAGTTGCCGAGATGATGTTTAAGGCTGCGGCAGAGTCAAGCTTTCGCAGCATGTCTCGGGAGCTTGCCGTGCGGTCAAGGTCAACGACTGCCGCATCAATCGAAGTAATCGACTGATTGGCGTAGGGCCAAGCGTAAAAGACAAGATAAAAGGCCGTGGCAAAAAGAAAGATGGCAAAGGTGTCGCGCGAAAACGCTCCTTTGACGAGCACGCGCAATCCCGTTTCAAAGGCCGATTGCGGCTCGTGCATATCGCGTTTATTGGGGTGCATCTCGGCTTTGGCAAGACGCGAAGCTCTCCAGGGCAGCAGCGTGAGTCCCACGGCCAAAGGCACGACGGTAAAGGCCGAGAGCATGGCAAGAAGATAGAGCGTGTGCTCAAGGCCGCTTGCGAGCACCCATTGCGAAGACTGAAGCCGCAAAAACCAAGTGAGGGGAAAGATGCTGCTGAAGATTTGCGCCGAAGCGTCCATCGAGTCGATGGGGTAGGAAAAGCCTGTGAAGGGAAACGTGGGCGCAATCCAGCAGATGGCGGCCGACATGGCAAGAATCCAGCTTGGCGACAAGACCGTAAACATGAGCGCCGATGCAAACATGGCGCTCATTAAAAGAACGGCGCCCGTGCACCAGACCAATAGACTTCCTGCCGGCGCCCAGCCGCACCAGCCTGCAAACCAGCTCACGTAGGCTGCGGCATAAACGGCATAAAGGCACCACCAGGGAAACATGCGCCCGAGCATGACGGCGCGCACCGAGCGAGAACTTGTCAGCAGGCGTCTTGTCGTTCGCCGCCGCATGTCGCGGCTCACGACCCCCACGGCCGTGAGAATGGCTGCAAGCGCCATGACGCCTGGCACGAGAGTGGCCGTCAGGTATCCTTCGAAGTTGATTGCCGGGTTGCCGGCGGCAAAGATGTCGGCGCCGACCGTCATGATCCGATAGGAGCTGCCGTGAAAGCCGCCTCCGGTGGCTGCGGCTGCATCAAGGAGCTTTTGCGAGGAAATCTGCATGAGCGCCGTTTTGAGGTCGCTTTCGATCGTGACCGCTATGGCGTAATAGCTCTTGTTGAAATACAGTTCAAGCGCCGAGTCTGAACGCGAGCCAGCACTTTTTTGCGCCCAGTTTTGCGGCACCACCAGCATGGCGTAGACCTCGGCCGTTGAGAGCGCCTCGCGTGCGGCCTGCGGGGAGTCGAAGTTTTTAAAGGCAATCGAGGGAATGGCTTCGAGCGTCTGAATGAGCTCTCGGCTCTCGGGCGAATTGTCGTTGTCAACGAGCGCCACAGGAAGCGAGCGCATGAGGCCTGCGGCAAAAATCGCAGCAAGCATTACCCACCAGAAAAGAGGCGCGACGACGCCCGAGAGAAAAAGCCCCGGGCGGCTTGCCGCATGTCTGATTTCGTGCGCGGCCGAGCCAATGAATTCTTCAAAGATCGTCATGGCGCAAATCCTGGTGGGTAGAAAACCCCGCTGAGCCTCAAAGCGCGTCTCCTGCCGGGGAGTTGTCTTGCAGGCGGATGCGCCTTGAGGTTTGTTCGTTTTAGAAAACGTCTATCAAATCGGCCTTTATATAAACCTTTAAAGAGAACATAAAGACCGAATTTTTTTACAATCTATCAAGCTTCTGGAATTTTTGGCTCATCTGGGCACGAGCACGCTCATGCCCGGGCGCAGGTCTTCGAGGGGTTTGACGGGACGTGCGCGAACTTCAAAAGTTCTGACGTCGTAGCCCGTTGACTGCCTTGTCGAGCGCCAGGTTGCGTAGTCGGCTCGCGGGCTGATCCAATAGACCGAAAGGTCGGCCTCCTTCATTCCCAAAGCCGGAATCTCTGCCTTGATCGTGGAGCCCACTTTGATGGAGGCAAGCTCGTCTTCGCGAATGTTGAAGACCACCCACTTATCGGCGTGATCGATGAGCGTGATCAAGGGAAAACCAGCGGGAGTCACTTCGCCTGCGTGCAGAACCACGCGCGAAACTTCGCCTGCTCGCGGGGCCTTCAAAAGGGCTTCATCGGCAAGCGACTTTACTTCTGCAACGCCTTCTGCAGCCTGCAGAGCCAGTGCCTGAGCGGCTTTCTTTTCATCCTTGCGCGCGCCCGTAACGGCCATTTCGTACTGGCTCTTGGCGGCTTGCGCCAGGTTTGATGCGTTTTGCAGGGCTGCTCTTGCCTCATCGTGCTTTTGTGCGGAAACAAGGCCTTCCTTAAAAAGGGAATCAACGCGCGCGTAGGTTTTCTGCGCAAGCGTCTGGCCGCTAAGGGCGCGATCGTACTGGGCCTTGGCGGCTTCGATTTGCTCGGAGCGAACGCCTTCTTCAACAAGGCGCGCCTTTGCGTCGGCCGCAGCCTGCTGGGCGCGGACCTGACCGAGCTTGGCTGAAAGCTCAGGGATTTCGATTTCAACGAGAACGTCTCCTGCCTTGACGCGATCGCCTTCTTTGACGAGCACCTTGCCGATGCGGCCTGGAATTTTCGGCGCGACTTCGATGACGCGCGCATCTGCCTGTCCCTGCAGGGGAGGCATCGGCGGATTGGCGGCCTTCCAAAGTCCCATGCCGATGGCCGCGGCGGCAATTAGGCCCACGACGAGGGCAGTAGTTTTGACGGGAAATTTTGCAGTATCAGACATGGCTTTACCGCTCAAAAATGTTGTCGCTTCGGTTTGCCGAAGACTCAAATTCATGCATGGTGCCGGCGATGCCGTTTAAAGCTGCCCAGGCGGCCACGAATCGATAGGCGGCTACGCGTCGGGCAATCTGCGCGCCCAAAAGCTTGGTGCGTGCGTCGTTGAGCTCGTCGGCCGTCGATAGCCCCTCAGAGAAGCTCTTTTGGCGCAGCCGCAGATTTTCTTGTGCCAGTTCCAGCGTGGAGTCCGTGAGCCGGTATTGCTCCCGGGCCTGTTCGCTTCTGAGGTAAGCCGTCTGCACGGCCGTCTCAAGGCGGCTGACCGCTTCAGATCTGGCTGCCTGAGCCTTGGTCACGAGGCTTCTGGCGGCCGCAATGTTTTCGTTGCGATCCTTGTTGTCCCACAGCGTAAATTTCACGCCGATGCCGGCGATCCAATCCGGCTCGGTAATCGATAGGTAGTGCTTGATGAGGTTGCCCGTGGCAAAGGCGTAGACCTGCGGATGCCAGGCCGCTTTGGCAGCAACGACGCCCTGATCGGCCTGACGGCGCTTGGCGTCGATTGTCTGAAGCAGAGGGCTGAAGGCCATGGCCTTGTCGACCCAGTCCTGAAGCGTGCCGAGGTTTCCCGTGAGCACAAAGAGGGGATTGGAGAGAGTTCCGACGTGGTTTTCTCTCAAAATGCCCGCCAGCTCGCGCTCGGCTACGGCGCAGTCGGTTTGCGAGGACAAAAGCTCGCGCTTTGCTGCATCGCGGTTGACTTCGACCGTCATGCGCTCAAGCTTGCTGATGGTGCCTGCTTTTTCGTACTTTCTGGCTTTGTTGAGTTCAAGTTCTTGCTGCGCGAGCATGTCTTGGCGCAGACTCACAACGGCGCGAGCGAGCTGCACGGCAAAGTATTTCTGCGCAAGCTCAGTGTCGATCTGATCGCGCACGAGCTGAGTCTGAGCCCGACTTTCTGAAACAGCCTCATCGGCAGCGCGCACCTTGGCGGTGATGGCTCCGCCCATGTAGATGGGCATCTCAAGACTTAAGGCTGCGCGCGGGCCGTCGAGGTCGTCGCGGTAGGAAAGGCTTGTTTCGCCCAGATTGCCGAGCATGGCGCCGATGCCGGGAATCTGTCCCAATTGGGGAGGCATCATGGAGCCTAAATTGATGGGGCCGATGTCGACCGACTTGCTGCCCCAGACTTGCTTGGCATCAAACGTCACCTTGGGGCCATGCAGGCTTCTGGCGCTTTTGGCTTCGTGCCGGCGCTTGGCGGTTTCGGCGTCTTCGGCCTTGATTTTGTCAGCTCGTGCGTGGGCAAGCGCGCGGGCCGAGGCAAAGTCTAGGGCCGCAAAAACCTCCGAGTTGCCCGAGACGGCGCCTTGCGCGGCGGAAGCTGTGATCGTCTGAGGCGCCCCGGGCAAAGACTGCGCCGAAGTGAGCCCCGAGGCCGCACAGATCAGAATTGTCGTCAGTGAGCGCTTGAACATATGCGAGGCTTCTCATGAAAATGGATGAGGCAGGATACCACGCTCTGTAGTGTCTTGAGGCCATCGCGGCCATGAAAATCTATTTTTCTTTCTGTACAATTCCCATCTTACGCGCGCCCGGGTGACGAAATTGGTAGACGTAGCGGACTTAAAATCCGCAGCCGCAAGGCGTACGGGTTCGATTCCCGTTCCGGGCACCAGAATGCATTGTCAGTTAAGTGCAGTGAAGTACAGAAAGTCCTGATTTTCCAGGGCTTTTCTTTTATCCGCAGGTGTGAAGTGCAGTGAATATCCATAAAGCGCACCTCCGCATGGTATACAACTCGGGCTTTGTATACCATCACTGAAAAATGCTGTATACCATGTTTGGCCGTCTGTATACCATGCTCCCGAAAATTTGTATACCATGAAGCTCATCGCCCTGTTGTCTGCCATGGCGGTCAACACCATCACTTTCAGCGCCGCATGCGCATGCGGCAAAATGCCGGCAAGGACAATGAGCTCTGAGAAATCAGGGCTCGATTTGTTTTTGGGCTCGGAGTGCTTGACAAGTACTGGCGGCAGACCTCATCGTGCGTGCTTTGCAGCAATGCTTACTTGCGCATGCCTTGCGAAAAAAAATTGCGAGAAAAAAACTCATTTATGCAAAAATTGCGAGAAACGGAAAAATTTTGCGATCCAA
Organism: uncultured Duodenibacillus sp.; assembly: GCA_944388865.1. Classification (GTDB taxonomy): domain Bacteria; phylum Pseudomonadota; class Gammaproteobacteria; order Burkholderiales; family Burkholderiaceae_F; genus Duodenibacillus. The sequence goes on from CALXKM010000006.1 coordinate 20,569, forward strand.
TTCCGTTTCTTTGCAAATTTTGCGAAATCGTTTTTTTGAGGTCTGAAAAATGCTCTGCGGCTACGCTCGTCTTGCCGAAAAATTCGGCTTGCATACGTTGACGCTTATTCAGCCAGCACAAGCAAGTTCAAGCGTCAGCAAGCTCATTCGTACGCAAGGCCAAATCCTTGTTCCTGTGCGCATGGCTCCTCTCGAAGACGACGTCTTCGGGCACCTTTCGTTTGCGATTAAGCACGAAGGCACCAATCTCGAAATTCTCTCGCAAGCTTTGCCCAAGATTGAGGCCGCCGTTTTGCAAGCAGCTGTTGATGCCGCGCCCAGCAGCGCCATTGCCAGAAAGCTTGCTTGGTTGTGGGAAGAATTTACGGCTCGAAGGCTGCGCTATGATCGTCCCGCAGGTGCTTACAGCCGCCTTTTTGATCCCAAGCTGTATTTCACCGGACCCGAAGTTCAAATTCCGCGTTGGCGTGTGATCTACAACGGACTTGGGCCAATCTCGTATTGTCCTGTCGTACGCCGAGTTCCCGGGTTGTCCGAAGAAGAAATTTACGAGACCTTTGAGAAGCTTCATAAGCAAATGGCCTCAATTTCGCCGACACTGCTCAAGCGAGCCGTCGATTGGGCCTATTTGAGCGAAACTCGCAGTTCGTTTGCAATCGAAAAGGAGCCGCCTTCCGGGAGCAAAGCCCAGCGCTTCATGCAGCTGCTAAAGAACGTTGAGCTCTTCGAGCACCTTGATGAGGACAAGCTCTGCGAAATACAAAACCGCATCGTGTCTTCGCCATTTTCTCAGGCTATGACATATCGCAGCGAGCAAAATTGGCTTTCCAATTCAGGCGCATTCGGCGTACGCCGAGTTGCCTACCTTCCGCCGCCGCCCGAAATGCTCGAAGACTTGATGCATGGCTGGCTTGAGCTTGCCAATACGAAGGGCACGCAAATCAATCCGCTCATTGCAGCCAGCGCAGCGTCTTTTGGTTTTGTGTATCTGCACCCATTTTTAGACGGCAATGGACGCCTGAGCCGATTCCTTGTGCACCATCAGCTGCACAAGGCCAGGGCTTTGCCCGAGAAGCACGTTTTGCCCGTGTCGGCCGCCATGCTCAAGCACGAACACGCCTACCTTGATGCCTTGGAAGTTTTTTCAGCGCCTAGCCGCGATCTTTGGGACGTTCTGCAAATCGATAGAGACGATTACGTATTCACCTTCAAGGCAACGAGCGCCGTTTATCGATACTGGGACGCCACCAAACAAACGGAATTTCTGTTTGCCATGATTCGTGAGGCAATCAACACCTTCTTGCCTGAAGAGATCAACTTTTTGCAGAAATACGATCGCGTGTATCGAGCAATGAACGAGCGTTTCGACATCGTTCAAAAGGACCTCGATGTGCTGGTCGCTGCAGGCATCGGCGCCGGACGCATATCCCAAAATTTGAAAAAGAAATATCAGTACCGAGTGCCTGCTGACTTTTTCGAAGCACTGGAAAGCGAATTGTCTGCCGAGCAAAAAGGCGGGTGATTCTTTTGGCGGTTTTTGCGCTGCGTTTGGCTGACTGCATTATTTCCTTTGCAGCGTTCGTGGCATGAGTTCCTCTCGACCCGTATGACAGACTGCAGCCTTTTCATCGCCGGGCGCAGAGTGGACTTTATTGCGGTGTGCCTGCAGGAGCGGGCGTTGTGTTCGCGACTGAAAAAAGAGGTGCAGCTATTTCATTATTGATAAAAGCGTTTTGGACAAAAGTGTTTTCACTATAACGGAATCGGGATTTTTTGTCTTCAGGAATTTTTGCCATGGTTTTTCCGTTTTATGACCGGTGCGATGAGTCCGAGTGGCTTCGAGAAAATCTGTATCAAGTTCTCAGCGACTGCAGCCGAATGCTGGTCATCACCGGCCGCAGACGCATCGGGAAAACGACGCTTGTCAATCACGTTTTTGACGGCGGCAGCGTGCCTTATCTTTTTTTGTACGTCAACAAGGAAATGTTGCCGCTGGGAAATCTGCGAGCTTTTTGGGAAGACAATGCCGAAGCTCTCAAGCTGAAGGGGCTTGAGGCCGGCGCCAATTCCTTTGCTGCTCTTTTTGAGTTCTTGATGCAGCGCGCGGAGACTGAGCCTATGGTGCTTGTGATCGACGAATTCCAAAATCTCGAGTCGCTTGAGCCTTCGTTTTTCGGCCAATTGCAAAAGTTCTGGGATCGCAGCCGCAAAAAGACGAAGATGCTGCTCATTCTGACGGGGTCGGCGGCTTCCATTTTTGACGGTTTCTGAGTTTGTGCCTTCGTATTCTGCTGATGACGTTTTTCGCGGGTATGCCGCATTGGGCGGCATACCGTACTTCTGGCAAGGCGTCAATCCTCATCGTTCAATGACGGAAAACCTCGCCGTCAATATTCTGCGCTCAAACGGTTTTCTCAATGATGAGGCCCAATCCGTATTGAGGCAGGAATTTCGTGATCCAGCTACCTACAACGCAATCCTTCAGTCGATTGCCTTCGGAGCAACCTCAAGAAGCGAGATTGCGCAGAAGAGTTTGGTGGATTCGCGTACGCTCTCAAAATACTTGACGGTGCTCGAAGATATGGATTTTGTCGTCAAGGAGCATCCGATTTTCGCAGGTGTGGAAGACTTGGAAAATGCTTCAAGAGGACTCTATCGGATTGCTGATCCGTACGTGAAATTCTGGTTTCGGTTTTTGGCCAGCAATTCGACTCTCATCATGACTCAGCAGGAAGCCATTTCTGAATGGGCCGCTGCTGTAGAGCCTTTCTTTGCAGATTTTGCAGCTGGAACTTTTGAGCAAGTTTGTCGCCAATATCTTACTAGACTGCATTTTTCTGGAAAACTTCCGTTTCATTTAACGACTCTTGGGCGTTGGTGGCGAAATGGCACCGAGATCGATTTGGTTGGTGCGGATCACGATAGAAGGCATTGCATTGCAGCTGAGTGCAAGTACCAAAATCAAAAAGTTTCAATAAGGGTTCTGCGCTCGCTTCAGGCCAAGTGCGAACAACTGCCTGTGGCAGAGGATGCCGTTTTTCATTACTGGATTTTTTCGCGCGTGGGATTTGACGATGCGCTCATCGATTTAGCCGCAAAAGATCCGTATCTGCACCTTGTCGGGATGAAGCAGCTGCTTGATTGAGACTGTTGCGCAGGGAAGCGAACAAATGCATGCAGGAATAAACGGCGAGAAGGCGCGATGCCGATAGGAATTATGCTAAATGCCTTTTGGACACGACCGAAAATTCCTTTTGCGTTCACTCAAGGCCGTTTCATCTACCCAAATCCGAGCTGGGTTTCATCGCGAGATTCGACACCTGCTCTGGTGGAAAAGGTTCTGGACGAAAAGCTATTCGTGCAATTTCTGTTGGCGATGGAGCAACAACAGCCATCATAGAACGCTACATCCAAAGCCAGAAACGGCCGCATTGACATGCGGCAGACCGCTATCCATCCCCACGCGTGAGGAATTCCGCGGCGTTTCGTTAAAGCTCGTAAGCTGCGAAAAAAAAACTGATGTGCCAAACCGTGTGACAAATGACGGCCAAACCACGTGATAAAACTATGCCAAATCACGTGATAAAACTAAGCCAAATCTTGTGACGAAATCGCGCCGAACCGTATGATAAAATTCAGCCAAACCGTGTGACGCGCTCGTTGATCTTCGAGTAAGTCGTCTTTTGGGTCAAAAATATCAGACATCGAACTATGACAACTTATCAACCGCGAATTGTCGACGATCTTCTTCAGCGCAAGCTGCGCTCCATCGGCGCCGTGCTGATTCAAGGCCCCAAAGCCTGCGGCAAAACTACGACGGCCAAGCAATTTGCCAAGAGCTCTTTGCTGTTGAGTTCCGCTCAAACTCGGGAAACCGTTGCTGCAACACTCGATATGGCTCCCGATTTGGTTCTCAGCGGAGAGGTTCCGCGGCTCATTGACGAGTGGCAGACTATTCCTCGACTTTGGGACGAAGTCCGCTCTGAGCTCGATGAACGAGGAGATGTCGGACAATTCATTTTGACCGGATCTGCGGTACCGGTAGATCGAACTGAAATCTTTCACACGGGAACAGGCCGATTTGCATGGATCACGATGCGTCCGATGAGCCTCTATGAATTGGGCAAATCCAGTGGTGCCGTGAGTTTGTCGGCTTTATTTTCCGGCGAGCAAAGCGTTTTCGCGCCCAATCCACTCGGTTTAAAAGACGTTGCAGCTCTTGTTTGCCGCGGCGGATGGCCGCAATCGATGTTTCTTGAGCAAGAAGATGCGCAAGAATATGTTCGCTCGTATCTGGAAGCAGTGGTCAACAACGACGTTTCCCGAGTCGACGGCATTCGACGAGACCCAGAACGCGTGCAAGCCATTCTTCGCGCGTGCGCCCGCTCTATCGGCAGCCAAGCTCCGCTTGCCCAACTGGAAAAAGATATCGAAGCCAACGAAGGCGGCAGTAATGTCAAGCTCTTTTCGATATCTACATACACAAAGGCGCTGAAAGAAATTTTTGTTCTTGAGGATATGCCGGCATGGAATCCGAACCTGCGTTCCAAAACAGCAATCCGCACGACATCGACTCGTTACTTTGCCGATCCGTCGGTAGCGGCGGCGGCTCTTCGTATTGGCCCTCAAGACCTCATAAACGACCTAAAGTCATTCGGCTTTTTCTTCGAAAATCTGTGCGTTCGCGATTTGCGCGCATACGCCGATGCCCTGCAGGCCGATGTCTTCCACTACCGCGACAAAAACAATCTCGAATGCGATGCTGTGCTTCATCGCCGCGACGGAAGCTTCGGGCTGATCGAAATTAAGCTCGGTGGAAAAGACAACATCGAATACGGTGCGACAACACTCAAAGCACTAGCCGCAAAGCTCGAACAAGGCGCAGTGCAAAAGCCGGCCTTTCTTATGGTTCTGATCGGCGCAGGCCAATATGCCTATCGACGCGACGACGGAGTATTTGTGGTTCCGATCGGGTGTCTGCGCCATTAATCGGCACGAACGACCAGCAATTCGGAAAGCGATGAGCTTGACGCAAACAGCAAAGGCCAACGGCACCAACAACGTGATTGAATGGCTGACGGAATACTCAAAGGCATACTAACTGCATCGGGCAAGCAACACGGTTTGACGATGCGCTCATCGATTTAGCCGCAAAAGATCCTCATCTGCACCTTGTCGGGATGCAGCAGCTGCTTGATTGAGACTGTTGCGAAGGACAGCGAACAAATGCATGCAGGAATAAACTGCGGGAAGGCGCGATGCCGATAGGAATTGTGAGAAATGCTTTTTTGACAAGATCGGAAATTCCTTTTGCCGGCTACGCTTACAACCAAAATAAGACCGTATTCCTGATTTCGTATAGGAGGCGGATGCCGGCTTGCTGGGTTGTTGGATGCCGCAACGATGTTCTGACGAGCAGCGTTCTTGGTTAAGACAGGCGCATGTACAAAAGCGGATAAGGATGGCCTTGTTCATCAAGAGGCGTACGCTTGTAGGTCTTAAAGCCCATATGCGCATAAAAGCCCACGGCGCGGGGATTTTGTTCGTTGACGGTCACCTCGGTGATGTTTCCGCTTGCCGAAACGTACTGCAGGAGTGCTTTTCCGATGCCTTTTGAGCGCATCTCGGGAGCAACAAAGAGCATTTCGATGCGAGAGCCGCTTGTTCCGATAAAACCGACAGGAGTGCCGGAGTTGTCCGTTGCGACCGTAAGATGCGGCACCTGACGCAAAGCTTGCGGGACATATTTTTTGATTTCAGCGATTTCCTGCTCAGACAAAAAATCGTGCGTTGCGCGCACGCTTTGCTCCCAGAGGTTTGTGAGCTCGAAAACGACAGCTTGAGTGCGGTCAGTGACGTCAATGATCTGCATGGAAAAAGGATGTTGTTGAAGTAATTTTTTGCGGGACGCAAGCGCGAAGCCTGATGCGAAAAATGAAGCCTGCTTAGTCTAACAGGCTGAATGCAGGGACAGATTTCGGCGGCCTTTCTCAACGCTAAAAACCTTTGTAGGATCTCGGGTTTTCTCCCAAGAGTTTGCGGAAAATGCGCGAGATAAACTTATCGGCAGGTGCGGCTGCCGTCTGTGACGTTGGCGCAGCAGCTGCAAAAGAAAGCCTGTTCATTTCGGCAAAAAGCGGCTGCAGGTTCCTGCGGCAGGCGTTTGCCGACCCAAAGGAGAAAACAATGAAATTCAAGTAAGCGCAGCAGCCGCTGCCGTATGCTTGAGTCTGACTTTCGGCGCATCCGCTGAAGGCTTTGACGTTGTTGTCGTGGGTTCGGGCGGCGCAGGTCTTTCGGCGGCCATTATGGCTAAGGAAGCCGGAGCCTCTGTGGTCGTTCTTGAGAAGATGCCCTATCTTGGCGGCAACACGAACTTTGCCTCGGGCGGCATGAATGCCGCAGGCACCAAGCAGCAGCTTGCTGCTGGCGTCACCGGCGACAGCCCCGAGCTCTTCTATAAAGACACGATGAAGGGCGGCCATAACCGCAACAATCCGGCTCTTTTGAAGACTATGACCGAAAACGCCAAGTATGCCGAAGAGTGGCTCGTCGACATCGGCGCCAAGTTCTGCTTCCGCAAGGGCCGCGGCGGCGGTCAGTCGATTGCAAGAAGCCATGGTCCGTGCGACGGCTCGGCGGTTGGTCCCGAAGTGCTGCGCGTGCTTCAGAAAAAGGCTTCTGAAGACAAGATCGAAATTCGTCCGCAAAACCAGGTTGTCGACATCGCTCTCAAGGACGGTCGCGTAAGCTCGGTTAAGGTTAAGACGCCCGAGGGCGAAAAGGTAATTGACGCCAAGGCAGTGGTGCTTGCCACGGGCGGCTTTGGCGCCAATCTCGACATGGTTGTGAAGTATCGTCCCGAGCTCAAGGGCTTTGTGACGACCAACCACAAGGGTGCGCAGGGCGAAGGCATCGAGTTGGCTCAAAAGCTTGGCGCATCGCTCACCGACATGGATCAGATCCAGATTCATCCGACGGTCGTCAAAAAAGACGGTCATCTGATTTCTGAGTCCATGCGCAGCCGCGGCGGCATTCTCGTCAATCATGACGGCAAGCGCTTTTGCAATGAATTGCTCACCCGCGACGTTGTCTCGCAGCACGTGCTTGCGCAAAAAGGCGGCGAAGCTTATTTGATTTATGACCAGAGCATTTTTGACTCCAACAAGCTCTCGCGCGGATACTATCAAAACGGCTACTCGGTCAAGGGCGAAACGCTCGATGAACTTGCGGCCAAGCTCAAGATGCCTGCTGAAAATCTGAAAGCCACCTTCAAGGCCTACTGGAAGGCTGCCGAAACCGGCAAGGATGAAGCGTTTGGTCGTCCCGAAATGGTGATTGCGCTCAACAAGGCGCCGTTTTACGCTGCTTTGATTTCTCCGGGCATCCATCACTGCATGGGCGGCGTGACGATCAACACCAAGGCTGAAGTGCAAAATAAGCAGGGCAAGTCCATTCCCGGCTTTTATGCTGCCGGCGAAGTCACGGGCGGCGTGCACGGCGGCAACCGCATCGGCGGCAACGCCGTGGCCGACATCGTGACCTTTGGTCGCATTGCCGGCACGAATGCTGCGGCCTACGTCAAGACCGTTCGGTAACAAGCAAGACTTGCAAAAGTCTTTATAGATAAGCAGAAGGACCGCTTCGGGCGGTCCTTCTGCTTGACGACATCAGCGGGTTTTCAACAGCCGGTGAGACTTTTCTGGAAAGGCATTTGTTGGCAAAGTTTCCCTGAGCCTGATAGGCATATTTTTGTTGCATCATCGAAACTGCGTGCGTACATTGTTGTTTGTGTAGAATGACGCAACGGTTGAGAGGCGGGATTTTGATGTCTCTTGCCCAACCTCCAAACGCGGGGAGCCCTGCAGAATTAGCGCTTTTGCGCTATGACAGTGCCGTGTGGCACTGCCAATAAAGGCAAAGGCCCAATCCGCTGCAACGGAAAGGGCCCTAGTCTTATACTAAGGAGGAAAGGCGATGAACACATCACAGCATTCGCCAATCTCCGTAGAAATACTAGCACAGTGCGGAAGAAAATTCCGCGTTCGGTTGCGATTCATCGCGCCAGTAGGCGTTGTCCTCGTGCTGATCTCGACGGTCATTGAGTGGCTCGGGTAACTGAGTAGACGAAAAGGGGCGGCTGCGGCTGCCCCTTTACCGTTATGGGACTAAAACCATGCCCCAACCCCCAACGTGCCTACTTTGCTGCATCCATCCAAAAAAGGGAGGCGACGGGAGACTTTAAGCGGTCAGAAAGCTTGGCAGGAATGCATTCATAGAGACGGAGCTGAAGAAACTGCCGACAAGTTTTCTGCGACTGCATATTGACGGCGATTGTTTTTGGGTTTGAAAAAGCACAGCGTGCGAACAAGAGTGTTCGCCAAGCTGTGCCTTTTCCGCCGATCCAATGAGCAGATCAGTCACAAGAATGACTGCGTCACTTATTAGAAGTTGTAGCGGAACCCAACGTTAAAAAGGTAAGGATTATCTACTTCACCTCCGGACGTGCGTTCCAGTTCACCGTAGGCAAAGGCATTGTCGCCAAGGCGGAACTGCGCGCCAATGCCGTAGCTCACCCAGCTGCCGCCTAAATCCTCTCCGAGCGAGGTTTGAACACCGCGCTTTGAGGCGGTGCCGTCAGCGTCTCCTAAAAAGTCGTACGAGTACGAGAGCATTGCGTAGAACGTACCGGCATTTTCAGGGAAATCAAAACCGGTGCGAATGCCCAGACGGGTAATCAGGTTCTGATAGTCGTCCTGCTCAATGTGCACATCATTGGATGCCGTTGCAGCATCGCCGGCTACAAACCCATAAGTGAGCTCAATTTGGGGTTCAATGTATGCACGTTCCTCAAGAAAGCGGAATGTGTGACCGGTTTCCAACGATACGCTCAAGGCGTTGTTGTCTGTATTCAGATCCATGTTGCCGGCACTAATGTCGTTTTTGAGGTAGCCGTAGCGAGCAATCAAGTCAAGATATGAGCCGCCTTCGGCCATATAAGTCGCATAAGCGGCCAAACTATAGCTTTCACCGTTGGCTTGACCGTTGACAAGATCCGCTTCCGAATCCGTGTAGGAGAACGCTGCGCCGATGATCCAGTTGGGGTTGATGCGATAGTCTCCGCCAACTTGAATGGTTGTGTGAACCATTTCAACTTTTGCGTTGTCACCCCATTCGGAAGCTCCGCCGTAGACGCGGGCCCATGTGCCGACAGCAGACTGTGATGAACGGATGTCGCCTAAGCGCTTTGTCAAATGATTGATCTCACTGCGCCACTGAACAAGGCCCATTGCGTTGACCGAACTGTAGTCGGCAAGCTTGGTATTTTCGCTGTAGGCCACAGTGCTAACACCTTCAGCAGTGGTCTTGCGCATCCAGGAGCCATTGATGTCGCCTTCCTCAACCGTTTCGATTGTTTCGAGTTTTGCTCCGTCGAGGCCTTCGCCAGCGAGGGCATTAAGTGCCTTCGTGTTTTCTGCCGACAAATCGTCGGAGGTGATGTTGGTGTAGTTGATTTGGATTGCTGCAGGAACGTTGTCAGGCGTGCTCAAAAGCGAGTTGACCGAGAGGGTGGCCGATGAGATTGAACCATCGGCTTTGAGTGAGCTTGCAGCATCAATGATTGCACCGTCATTGCCGATCTGCAAGTGGTCAACAGCGAGCGTTTGGGTTGATTTTGTCGTTCTGATGATGCCGCCATTTACCGAAAGGTCGTCAGCCGTGAAGCTTTGGGCTTTTTCCTGCAAAACCACGGCTCCGGCATCTTCCAGACTCATGGCATTGACAAAACTGTCGCCCGTTACTCTCCAAGCGCCGCCTTGAATCATTCTTATGCTGAAGTTGTCGACATCTGATTTTTCAGCGGGTGGGTCGCCCGCACGCATGGACTGACCTTCTAGGTAAGAATTCTCGCCTGCAAGCGTGATGTCAACGACTGCGTCAATGTCAGTGCCTGAGGTTGCCGCGTCGTAGGTAAACACGATGTCGCCGTTGATTTGCGTCGTATGCTGACCGTCTTTATTGATGACGACGTGTGCATCGCCTCTGGCTTGAATGGCATTGTCAGCTGTAATGACCGTGTTGCCAGTAATGAAGACGTTGCCCGCGCTCATGGCGGAGATGCCGGCAGTGCGCTTATTGGGATCTGTTGATTTGGCTTCAATGAAAATATTGTCCGCAGTAAGATTCAATTGCGATCGCGCAACAGGATTCAGGTCGTTGCTCGCAACATGAATGGCGCGCGTGTCATTTGCACCTTCGGCGTAGATTGAAACAGTCTTGCCTTTGATGTCGAGTTTGCCGCCGTTCTTCTCATACTCGGCAGTGTTGTCAACCCATAATCCGTAGGCAAAAGAGGAATCTGTGCCTTGTTTGCTGATGGCGTTGATAACTACAGAATCGGATTCATTGGAGCCGATATTCAGGACGCTGTTTGTTCCCGAATAGATGCCGACGGCTTGGATGTTGGCGGTAGCTGTGGAAATGATGGACAGAGCGTTTATTGAGACTTCAGACAGATCATTCAATTCACTTTGGCCAACAATGCCGTAGGCCTTGAATGAAGTCTCTGATGTGCTGATTGTTTCTGTGCTTTCTGCTGTTATGGTCAGAGTACCGCCGTTGATGTGAATGTCGCCTCCATGTTCAGCATTTAATCCACGGGCTTCTTTTTTTGCTCTTGATAAGATGTCAATTCTTTTGCCTTTAACCTCAATAAGAGAGGTCGTACGGTCTGTATTGCCAACAGACCAGAGCCCATAAGTTTTCTTTGCCGAATATGCTGAAATTCTGATTTCTTCGGCATTGTCACTGCCAAGGAAAACGTTTCCCTTGCTCAGTGCTTTGATTCCAGCAGTCTCATTTGTGGAGGATGCAGAACTTTCTGTCTGCAAATAAATGTATTTTGCATGTTCACCAACGGTTACTACAGCTCCCGGGGCTGAGGTGGTTCCCGAAGAGAGTATGGAATTGAGAGACGAACTATTGTCAGACCCGATCGTTCCAATGTGAATTTCGTTGGACGAGTCTATGGTAATAGAACTTCCAGAATTGGCGCTTACGCCATTTTTATAGCCATTTAGATTGATGTAATTGGTATTGACAGAACCAATGGTTGTTGTGCTATCAGCTTTTTGAATCGAAATGGCTGAAATATTCTTGTTGTCTACAGTAATGCTCAAGCCATCAATGGTCAGATTGCCTGGACTGACATAGAAAGTGTTGCCCTCGTCGGTTTTGACTTCAACAATATCGCCTGCTTGGCCAATAGAAATTGAGTCTGACTTTGAAGGTACTTCAACAATTTCTCCATTTACGCTCGCTGTCCCTTTGAACGCGACTGTTGCTTGAGCACTCGAGCCAACAAAGGCAAATAAGACGGCAGTAGCGATCAATGAAAGGTTTTTACAACGGAAACGGCGAATCAGAGATTCAGGGGGGGGGGTCATCGAGATCCCGTAGGAACATCTTTTACAGTTGTTTTGGTGATTCATTGTAATCTCCGCACAAAAAGTAGGGGGGTGGTCAATTTACGTGTCATTATAGGAACTGAGCCTCAATGTCGCAACGATAATGCGTATTTGGTTTATATCGGTAAGCGTCTTCCTCAGGCAGTTTCAATCAACATAGAGTGATTCAACTGCGCTGATGAAAAAAGGGTGCTTCGGCTGCTTCTCACCGTATTTCCAAACATGAAGCCAGAAGAAGAACTTGATTTTCACAAGGATTTGGTCGGCATCTAAAGCAAAACCCTAGGGAGGGTCGACAAACAATATAGAAAGAAGCGTGCAGTAAACACTTTCTTGTAAGTCAAATTTATCGGAATATGCAAATTTAGACTTCGCACAGAGAGGAAATGATAATTGCGGGGGGGGGGGTAGTTTTCTGTGAAATTTTGCCTACGCGAATTTTTGAGAATGACTCAGAGATTCGTGAATGAAGATTAAATAAGAACAGGAAATTTCACAGTGAAGTACATAATTACTCCCACTTTCGGTTGTTCACATCGCTTTCGCAAAGCCGCGTTGGCTTTCGCTGCAGCCGTTGCTTTGCAGAGTGCTTGTGCAGAAACCATTTACGTTGAGGAAGGCAAGTCTTATACGCAAGACATCAATGCTGTGGATGCGACGATGTCACTCGATAATAATGGCCTGATTCAAAACGGCACAATCATTCTCAAAGGCGGCAGCTTCAAGAATACCGGTACGATTGAAACAGAAGTCATCGACCTTCAGCTTGGCCAACCCCCAACCTCAACCATCGACGGCTTAATTACTGCTGGGAAGGAATTTATTTTCCGTGGCCTGACGAACGGTCCAACGGTGCGTGATGTAAAAGTCAATGCTGTCATACAAACTCCGAAGCTCTCCATCATCAGCACCGATACTGCACGTGCTGGTCTGGGATTCGATTCAAGTGCTTCGCTCAAGGGGGTGGATGAAATTTATATTGAATCGAATGGAGCCAGAACGGGGCTTTACTTGCTTCAGGGCGAAGAAAACGGCGTCCGTTATGACAATACTGTCCATTTAAACTCTGCGGCACCCAAAGAGGAGGCTCGCATTGAAGTCGAGACAACAGCAGCCAATGATGCCGACGCATATTTTTATGTCAATGATGTCGTCAGCAGCAGTCTTATCGAATCGGGGCAGGGTTCAAAAAGCAAACTTCAGATCACGAATGCCAGCGGTCGAAACGTTGTTTTCGAACTTGGTCGCATCGACATTGAAAAAGGGTTTCTGAATTTGCAGACCTCGGGCGGGAATGATCAAGATCGCTCTTCTTACGAGGGAATTTTTATTCTTCATCATGTGTGTCTTGGTGAAGATGCCAGCCTGCGAGCTTCCGTTTATGGTTCTGCCAAAGCTAACAAAAATGGGGCATTCACTGCCGATACTCCCCCAATCCGAATTGAAGGAACAATTACCTTTGACATGGCCTCAGGATCTACGGTAGATCTCGGCGGATGGGGGGAAGCAGACAACAATGACTGGCTTCCGCAATTCATTACCCTTGCAGCTGATTCGGTAACCATCAATGTCGAGGATTCCTCAAGCGGCAATCTCTTCATCGTGACGAAGAACAACCGCGAAACGAAAGCCTCCGATATACGCATCGTTGCGGCCAGCGCCAACAACACCGGCAACGCCTCGGCCGACCTTGAAAAGCTCGCAGACGTCGTAAAGACGAACTACAAGGATGAGGACAAGAAAAATCATCTTGAATGCCTTCCCGGCGTTCAGCTCGAGCAGGCTGCCAGCGACATCTTTGACGGAGCTGTTGGTGAAGTGGGCGAAGGCGTGATCGATCCTGTTACGGGCGACTGCATCAACTGCGGAGTTGCGAATGTTAGAACAGTTGCCAATCCGAACGTTTACGGCATTGCCGAGATGACGGCGCTTGGCCTTCATGTCTGGCGCAATGAAATCGACGAGATGCACCGCCGCATGGGCGAGCTTCGCGACAGCTCCGGTCATGCAAACGGTCTTTGGACCCGCGTCTACAACGGCAAGGCGTCATTTGGGGGACAAGACATCACAAACAAATACACATCTTTTCAGTTTGGGTACGACCATCAGGTTTCACCCGACCTTTGGCTGGGCGGAGCATTTTCCTACACGTATGGCGGCAATGACTTTGCCCACGGCGACGGCGATAGCAATCTTTTTGCCTTCACGGCATACGCAAGCCGCCTCTATGACAACGGCATTTACTTGGACTTCACAGGCAAGGTCGGCCGCATGAAGAACTCGTTTGACATTCGCGTGAGCGATCTTCAGTCTTCAGGCGACTATCACACCAATGCCGTGTCGCTTTCTGCCGAGGCCGGCTGGCGGTTCTATCCGATGGAAAATGTCTTTGTCGAGCCTCAGCTCGAAGTTTGGTACGGACACGTGTTCGACGCGCAATATCAAACATCAACGCAAGTCGATGTGGATCAGGCCTCAACCGATTCGCTTGTCGGCCGTGCCGGCGTGCGCTTAGGCATCAAGTGCCCGCAAGAGCGCGGCGCTGTCTTTGTCAAGGCCTCTATTCTTCATGACTGGAAGGGCGAAGCCGACTTCCGCTTCAGCAAAGCCGGAGGCGCTATGCGTACGCTCTCTGAAGATTTGGGAGGAACGTGGTATGAGTACGGCATCGGAGGCGACTTGAACGCAACCGACAACCTTCGCTTCTGGGCTGAACTGGAACGAGGCGAGGGCGGGGAGGTCGACACTGACTATCGAGCCACAATCGGCATGCGCTATGTCTGGTAATTGATTGCAGAAAGCACCAGAGCGTTCGGTCCAGCATCATCAGCTGGACCGGAAAAGCACAAAAGATGGCACTAGTCGAATCCGACCTTTAAGTAGACGGCCTGCTAGATCAGAGAGCAGGCCGTCTGTTGTGAGTCGCAATCAATTCTTGCAGACGAAGCGCTGCTTGAAGCTGTCAAGATTGATCGGCTGCTTGACGACATGCGAGATGCCGCGCTTGGCAAGCGCCGTAGCTCCGCGCTCATCGCATACGATCGTCGTGCCTTTGCCAAGGAGCTCGCCCTCATTCATGATCACCTTGCCGTTGGCCACTGTTGCCGCAGCCTTCTTGCGCTCGTAGTCAAGCACGGTGACGTCGCCTTCGGCGCCCACACTCAAATGTCCTTTATTGGGAAGCCCTAGAGCTCGCGCGCCGGCAAGACTTGCCTTGGTGACGAACTCGGCAAGCGTCAGTGCGCCGAACTGCACGAGCATCAATCCGTTTTCAACGATGACGTTGCGCGGGTAGCTGCCGCCGTCGGTGGAGAAGGCGTCGACCACGAAGCTGCCGTCGTCGCGCTTAGCTTGCGCAAGCATGAAGCGGCTTACGGCCGGGTTTACGGCAAAGGAGCCTACCGTGACGCTTTCTTTTGACTTCCAGTAGGCAAGAGCCTCTTTGCCGTAGAGAAGCTCTCCGATGAGTCCGTTGTCGGCCAAAACGCCGACTTTGCCGGCAAGAATGCAGGATTCAAGTCCCGCTTGGGTTGCTTCAAACCCCAGTCGGCGCAGGCACGTTTTGGTGACTTCGGTGGCTGGAACGCCGTTTTCGACTGTAAGCCGCGTGCCGTTTAGCGGCGAAAGATAGGACTCGGAAAAGATCTGCGGGTGAGTCTTTAAAAGGTCAATGGCTTCGAGCGCTTCATCGAGCACCGGGCGGATTTTCCCGCGACAGTAGCTGTTGATGTGCGCAACGTGCAGAAAATGTCCATTGGCGGCTTCAATCGCGTCGCGCATGCCTTCGATGTCTGAGCCGTGCACGGTGTTGCCGACATGCCAGGCAACCCAGGCGTTCTGGCGGGAAGCTTCCTCAATGAAGCTTGCGCTTATATCCAGATCCATCGGGAAGTGCCCGCCCAAGAGCTTGATGCCGATGCCGCCCGAAGCGAGCGTTTTTTCGATGAAGGAGCGCTGTTCGGCCAAATCGGGGCGCGAACTTGAAAGCGTCATGCCCGCGCGCGCAGCGTCAACGATGGCTATGCTGATCCCGGAGCCGCTTGTCGGAATCGATTCGAGGATGTTTTCCAAGGGGCCTGCCATGTCGACGACTGTTGTGACGCCCGCCAAAGCCACCATGCGCTGCGCATGCGGGTGGCCCAGCACGGTGCGCATGTGCGCGTGCATGTCGATGACGCCGGGCATCACGATTTTGCCCTTGGCATCGAGCACTTGAGCTCCTTGCGCGTCTTGCCCGGGAGCCACGCGAACAACTTTTCCGTCTTCAATGAGCACATCGGCCTGCGCGTCCAGGTGGTTGAGCGGATCAACCACGCGCCCGCCGACAATCAAAAGCTTTGTCATGATAAGCACCTTGCCTTGTGTTGAAAAACGCATGCAATGCGTCAAAAAAAGAAAAACGCAACGCCTTTAGTGTAGGCCGATAGATCTTGGTGGTGGTGATTTTGTTGGGACGAATTGGTTCTTATTTGAGCACAACCGTGCCAAGCGATGCCTCTGCTGCAATGGATGGATCTCCTCAAAGCAGCGCGCAGCAGATGTAACGAATAGCCGTTTGGGATCGAAGATTCGGATTCCAAGCAGACAGATCTTCAATAACAAAAATTAGCCGAAGCGCATTGAGATGAGAAGCGACTGTCTTTTCGGTTGTCGGCTGTCCGATGTCCTTGGCTTAAACCCAAGTTTGGCGTGAATTCATTTTCTGATTCGGTTGAAATCTATTACCAGATTTGGCCGAAAAGGAAGACGTGATTTGGCGTGCAAACGTTTCTGTGTTTAACTATTAACGAGGCGGTTTAATAGTCGACACTTTCCGCAGCGTACCTGACGTGCGGGTTGTCAAAAATTTTTTGGATCCAACGCACCTTCTTGGATACTTTTTCCATGAAGGAGCTCACGCGCTTTTT
>CALXKM010000007.1 GCA_944388865.1 uncultured Duodenibacillus sp.
TATCATATCTAACATAAAGCTACCTACAATTTACCGACAAAATCTGATATGAATCAAAAAGCCCCAAAACCTTATGGATCGGGGCTTTCAGAGAGATTGACTAGTTAAATTTGGCTAAAGTCGGGAATAAAGATTGGGGTATTGTAGCCGAGTACGGATGCAAAAATTTCTTCTGCCTCTCTGCGATTCTTGCTTTCGGCCGCTCATTCTTCAGCCGCATTGCGGCGAACGGCATTGATGGCATCCGTCAATTTATCGACAGCAGCCACTTTGAGTCCCTCAATAGGAGTTTTCGGCGCGTTGGCGCGTGGGATAACAGCAAAGCCAAACCCGAGCTTTGCAGCTTCCTTGAGTCTTTCCTGCCCGCGGGGAGCAGGACGAATTTCCCCTGCAAGTCCCACCTCCCCAAAAACAACCGTTCCTGAAGGCAAAGGCCGATCCGTCATTGAGCTGGCGACAGCCAGCAATACCGCCAGATCACTTGCCGGTTCAGCAATTTTCACACCGCCGACAGCATTTATAAAGACGTCTTTATCGAAACACGACAAGCCGGCATGCCGATGCAGCACGGCAAGAAGCATCGCCAAGCGCTGTGCGTCAAGTCCCACGCAAAGACGTCTCGGCGCAGGCGCGTGCGTTTGATCAACCAATGCCTGCACCTCTACTAGAAGCGGTCTAGTTCCTTCCTGCGTCGCAAGCACCGCACTGCCCGACACATTGTCGCGATGCTCAGATAGAAAAATTGCCGATGGATTGGATATGCCGCGCAGTCCCCTGTCGGTCATTGCAAAAACGCCCAGCTCATTGACTGCACCAAAACGATTTTTAAATGCTCGAATCAAACGAAAATTTGAGTGCGTATCGCCCTCAAAATAAAGCACGGTATCCACAATGTGCTCAAGTACGCGCGGACCAGCCAGAGCGCCGTCTTTGGTCACATGTCCGACAAAAATAAGCGATATACCGGCTGCCTTGGCCAGACGAGTGAGTCTGGCTGAGCACTCTCTGACCTGCGTGACGCTGCCGGGCGCGCTTTCAAGGTCGCTGCTAAAAAGCGTTTGAATTGAGTCAATCACAACAAACTGAGGCTTTTCCTGCGAGATGGCCGCCTCAATTTTTTCGAGCTCTATTTCGCTCATAAGCCGCATGCCCTCCGGGCTGATCCCCAGACGAGCAGCCCTCAGAGCCACCTGCGAAGCGCTTTCTTCGCCAGACACATAAAGAGCGGAAAAGCCTTGCCGAACAAGACGACTCATGACCTGAAGCAACAGCGTCGACTTGCCGATTCCAGGATCTCCGCCGATGAGTCCCACGCCGCCCACGACTAGGCCGCCTCCCATCACGCGGTCAAACTCGGCCATGCCCACAGGAATGCGAGGCACTTCTGCTGCATGTACCTCTGCCAAATCAACAACCTCTGTTGCCGCAACCAAACCTCTGACTGCATGACGCTCGGATCCAAAGCGCGCCTGTGAAGAAGTCGGCACGCGAAATTCCTTCATCGTATTCCAGGAACCGCAGTGGGGACATTTGCCCTGCCACTTGACCGTCGTACCGCCGCATTCGCTGCAAACGTAGTGAACTTTTGCCTTTGCCATGAGAAAAATCTAGAAAATGACCTGTGCAGCACCTGTGCTGAGAAAGAACCGAAACATGAGACGAAATTTTTCTGCAAGGCGCACAAGTATACGGTTTGTCGCTCCAAACAGAGTGATGATAAACTGTGCAATCAATCTTATTGATGACCTTAGCTCTTCTTTCCAGCAAAAGAGCTAGGTCTTTTTCTTTATTCCGCAGCGAACCTTCAGACAGGAGAACGCGGCCTGATCTTTGCTCGAAACGGCGACTCGTTTTGCAATAGCTTCTGCATTTTTCAACTCCGAGCCTATTGCCGCCAGCAAAGTTTCGACCGGTTTTAACCATGAAACGCGGCTTTTACAACATCCTCTGTGCTCAGTTTCTTTCGAGCCTCGCAGACAATGCGCTTCTGATTGCAGCCATTGCCCTTTTGACGAGTCTTCAGGCTCCGGAGTGGATGACGCCGCTTCTGAAGCTTTTCTTTGTTGTGAGCTATGTGCTGCTTGCCGCCTGGGTTGGCATCTTTGCCGATCTGATGCCCAAGGGGCACGTGATGTTCATCACCAATGCCGTCAAGGCCGTGGGCTGCGTACTGATGCTTTTTGGTTCTCATCCGCTTCTTGCCTACGCCATTGTGGGCATCGGCGCTGCCGCATATTCACCGGCCAAATACGGCATTCTCACAGAACTTTTGCCTGCTGAAAAGCTCGTTATCGCCAATGGCTGGATAGAAGGTCTGACAGTCGTATCCATTATTTTGGGCGTAGTGCTCGGAGGCATTCTTGTTCACCCGGATGTTGCCCAATTCCTGCTAAGCAGCATGCACCTTAAGGCGCTAGGTCTCGAAATGCATGCCGAAGCCGCCATTGCCGTCATCATTTTCGTTTATGTTGCCGCGGCCCTCGTCAATCTAACCATTCCCGATACCGGGGCTCGTTATCCCAAGCCAAATTTCAAGCCGCTGGCAAGCGCAATGAATTTTGCTCACTCCTGCAAGCTTTTGTGGCACGACAAACTCGGGCAGATATCTCTTTCGGTCACAACTCTTTTCTGGGGCGCCGGCGCCGTACTTCAGTTTCTAGTGCTGAAATGGGCGGAATCGGCTCTTGGCATGAATCTTTCGCAAGGCGCCATACTGCAAGCTGTCGTCTCCGTCGGCATTGCTGTGGGCGCAGCAGGCGCAGCTGTCTGGGTACCGCTTAAAAAGTCCTTGACTGTTTTGCCGATGGGCGTTGCCATGGGGCTTGTCGTTGCAGCCGCAAGCTATTTTGATCAGTCGATGCTGCCTGGCGTATTTTCAATTTTTGGCTATGAAATTCGCTTAGCCGTCATCGCTGCCTGCGCCATCATGATCGTCGTCGGCGTTCTTGCCGGATTCTTTGTCGTGCCAATGAACGCTCTGCTGCAGCATCGCGGACATGTGCTGATGAGCGCAGGCCGCTCGATTGCCGTGCAAAACTTCAACGAGAATCTATCCATTCTCACCATGCTCGGCATCTATTCGCTACTGATCCGTGCCGACCTTTCCGTTCAAGCAACAATGGTGCTCTTTGGCATTTTCGTTGCTCTGAGCATGCTTGCCGTCATCACCAAGCATCAACGCAATCAGAGCAAGGAAGACAGCCTGCACCTGATTGGAGAAGATGTACGCCACGAACGGCTCGATAGAAAATAGCTCAGGCAAGAAGCTGCAAAACGCTTTTGACGCCCTCTGGAAGCTGTCCCTGAGTTCCGGGCATCGGGCGCATGCCGGCAACGCTGTGAAAGTCGCTTCCAACTGAGCCGTAAAGGTTGTATCGCTGAGCCCATTGCAGACAGCGCGGCGTAAAGCAATGGCTCTGACTGCCGCTGATGATCTCGATGGCCTCGCCCCCGGCCTCGACAAATCCCTCGACCAAGCTGTCGAATTCCCAATCGTTTTTGAGCCTCGTGCGCCCGGGGTGAGCGAGCACGGCAACGCCCCCGGCGCTGTGAATCAATTCGACGGCCTGGGCAACAGAGCACCATGAAGCAGCTACAAAAGCTGGCTTGCCTTCTCCAAGATATTTGTCGAAAGCCTCCTGTTGATTTTTGACGATGCCGGAATTCATAAGACATTGCGCAAAGTGCAGGCGTGAAATGTTAGCCATGGACTGCGTCATGGCTTCAGCTGCTTCAAACATGCCGGGAAAGCCCAACGCTTCCAGCCTTCGGCCGATTTCCACAGCTCTGCGGTCGCGTTTTTCGCATAAATCTTCAGCAGCCGCAACAAAATCAGCATTTTCATCGTCAACGCCCAACCCCACGATATGTACGGAGCATCGCCCCCAAACAGAAGATATCTCTATGCCGTTGATGAAACGCATGCCGCAATACTGAGCAGCGCGGCGCGCCTGCGCCAAGCCTGAAACAGTATCGTGATCGGTGAGAGCCATGGTCCGCACGCCGCAGGACTCATAGCAAAAACGCACCAGTTCGGAGGGCTTCATCGCCCCATCGCTGGCCGTTGAATGCATGTGCAGATCAATCAGCAAGTTTTCTCTCCATATAAGCCGCCCGCTGTCTTGCGGTCAAATTGCCGCTCGAAGCCGCTAGAATTGAGCGCATTTATTCAGTCGCAGGAAGGATTATGGCAATTTTTGCTCTTGGCGAACACATTCCGAAGATAAGTTGCTCGGCATGGATCTCTGACAGTGCGCAAGTGATCGGCCGCGTTGATGTCGGCGATGATTCAAGCGTTTGGCCCGGTGCCGTTTTACGCGGTGATCTGGCGGAAATTTCTGTTGGGAAATGCAGCAATCTGCAAGACAACGTCGTCGTTCATACCGACAAAGACTTTCCTTGCAAGATTGCCGACCACGTAACCGTTGGTCACGGCGCCATTTTGCACGGATGCACGATCAACAGCGGCTCTCTTATCGGCATGGGCGCCATTGTGCTCAATGGAGCCGTTATTGGAAAGCATGCGCTTGTCGGCGCCGGCGCCCTCGTTTCTGAAGGAAAGAGCATCCCTGAACGCGCACTTGTCGTCGGAACCCCTGCTCGGTTCGTTCGCTTTTTGACCGATGAAGAAGTCCAAGAGCTTGAGCAAAGCTCTGAGCACTACGCTGAGCAAAAGGAATTGTTTCGCACCGCTCTCAAGCGCATTGACCGTTGAGGAATCAAGCAAAAGCTATAGCCTCAACTTGAAAAAACGCTTTTAGAGCTCATATGTCCGTTATCTCATTGTTTTTTCGTCAACTCTCATGACCGACAAATTAGTCAAACTGCATTTCAAACAAAAAAGCTGCCGTGCAGTTGTGCTTCACATGGACCGCGCCTGGCAGGAAATGATCCAAAACCAAAACCTTCCGAGCAGCGTGCGCAGCATGCTCGGCGAACTCTCCGCCGCAGCCGTCATGCTCGCGGCAAGCCTGAAGTTTGACGGGTCACTGGTATTGCAGATTCAGGGAGACGGTCCAGTGCGTCTGGCAATCGTTGAAGTTCGAACAGGGCTTTTGGCGAGGGCAACCGTGCAGCTTCGAGTACCCGTCGAAGCAGTCGATGCCAAAGCCGACTTCAAGTCCTTGGTCAACAAAAACGGAAACGGCCGTTGCGCCCTGATTCTTGACATGGCCTCCCGCGCCCCCGGCGAGCAGCCCTATCAGGGTGTTGTGCCGCTGACAGGCGAAACAGTGGCCGAAACTATTGAAAGCTACATGACGCAATCCGAACAGGTACGCACGGAGCTTCAGCTTGCGGCCGACAACATCGCCTGCGGCGGCGTCTTGCTGCAGCACGTTGCGGCAACGGGCGGCTATGATCAAGGTGAAATTGATCCTGAAGGATTTGAGCATCTGTCGGCATTTGTTCGCACTGTGAAGCATGAAGAGCTGCTTTCTCTGCAAGCTGAGGAAATTGCCCGCCGTCTGTTTTGGGAAGACAATCCCGTTGTGCTCGAAGAGCTCGAGCCAAAGTTCTCCTGCCGGTGCTCACAAAAAGGCATTGAAGCCATGGTAAAAAACTTAGGCGAAAAAGAAGCCCTTGAGATTGTCGCAGAGCAAGGACGCATCGAAGTCAAATGCGAGTTTTGCGGAAAAACTTATGTGCTCGATCCAATTGACGTCAAGGCGCTTTTTGCAGGCGGTTCAAAATCCAGTGATGCTGTGAACTAGCGCCAAAACCACCTTCGCCGCTTGAGGAACCGGCACCTCAAGCGGCTTTTTGATGGGTAGAAAAAAGGCTGCCAACCTCGAAAGATTGACAGCCTTGCAAACACGGAAATCCGCTTGCGGTGCGCGATTACTCAGCAGCGGCAGCGTTCGTGTCCTTGCGGACGAGCAGCTCGCGGATGCGGGCGGCCTTGCCGGAACGGCTGCGCAGGTAGTAGAGCTTGGCGCGGCAGACATCGCCGCGACGCTTGACTTCGATCGAAGCGATCATCGGCGAATAGAGCTGGAACGTACGTTCAACACCCTCGCCGCTCGAAATCTTGCGAACGATGAAGGAGGAATTCAGGCCGCGGTTGCGCTTGGCGATCACCACGCCCTCATAGGCCTGGGTACGCTTGCGGGAACCTTCGATCACGTTCACGAGAACGTTCACGGTGTCGCCGGCGCGGAATTCAGGGATCTTCTTGCCGGCGGTGAGGCGGGCAATTTCTTCTTGTTCCAGAGTCTGGATAATGTTCATTTCTATCTCCGTAACCATCATGCGGCGGCATCTTCAATTTGTATGCGCCGTCCAGAGGATGGATATTTTTAAAACAAAAGCGTGCACCGCAAAGAGTGCAGCGCTTGACTTCATTGCTTTTTCAAGCACCACGACTTGTCGTCGAGCGACTTCAAAAACAATTCGTCCCGATCAGAAAGCTGACCACGGGAACGCGCAATTGTAATCAATTCCGGGCGATTTTTGTAGGTCGCCTCCAAACTTTTTTCCCTCGTCCAGCGAGCGATATTGGCGTGATGTCCACTCATGAGCACTTCGGGAACAGACTCCCCTTGCCAGACCTCGGGTCTGGTGTAGTGCGGTGCATCGATAAGCCCTGTAGCAAAGGATTCATCGAGCGCAGAAAGCTCCTTGATGGCCCTGGGCAGCTGACGCACTACGGCATCAATGAGCGCACACGCGGCAAGCTCTGCCCCGGAGAGAACAAAATCCCCCAAGCTAATGATTTCATCGACGTAGTGCACGAGAAACCGCTCGTCAATGCCCTCATAACGGCCGCACACAAGAACAAGACTCATGTCGGGATCGTCAGAAATTTCGCGTACACGCGCATCCGTCAGACGCTTGCCGCCCGGAGCAAAGGCAATGACGGGGCCGGCATTGCCGGCCTGACGAATCATCTGAAGAGTTTTATAGAGAGGCTCGGCCATCATCACCATGCCAGGGCCACCCCCAAAAGGGCGGTCGTCGACCGTGCGGTGCACATCGTTTGTGACGTCGCGAGGATTCCAAAAATGCGCATTCCACAAACCGCGGCGTCGTGCACGCGATGTAATCCCCTGCTCGGTCACGGCAGCAAAAATTTCCGGAAAAAGCGTAATGACATCAAAGCGCATGGCAAACCCGAAAATACAATATCAGATCCACTCGGGCTGCCAGTCAACCTCAACGACGCCCGCTTCGACATCAATGTCTAGGACGTAGGCCTCGACATCGGGAATCAGATAAACCGCATCGCGTCCGTTGATCTTGGGGCCGCCCTCGACCTTAAAAATATCCTGCACGGTGTTCGAGCCAATATCGGTCACGCGCCCGAGCTCAATGCCCTGACGGTTGACAACACGGCATCCGATGACGTCTGCGGCCCAATGCTCATCGCCCTCGAGCTCTGGAAAATCTTCGCGGCGCACACTGATGCGGCCTCTTAAAGCATCTGCCTTTTCCTTACTGTCACAGCCTTCGACCTCAGCAAGCAGCACATTTCCGTGAACCTTGAGCGATTTAACCGTAAGCTCAGTCGTCTCACCGCGCACGCTCGTCAAAAACCAGCGTTTCGTGTTGGCAAGCACCTCGCCGCCCTCAAAAGGAACGACGCGAATCGAGCCGCGCACGCCGTAAGCGCCGTTGGTGCGGCCGACTGTGAGAAGTTCGTCGGGATTTATCATTGCGCAAAGAAAAAATGGTTTAAAAAAAGCGGTCTCCCAGAACCTGGAAAACCGCATTCTGAAACATCTGATTGACGAAAACGGATCGCAGCTGATCTTCCCTATAAGCACCCGCACGGCTTCAGGTAGATACTGAGCCTGTTCGCAAAGAGGAAATTCCGGCTCATGCATTCAAAGTGTGCTTAGACACGAGAGGCACGGCACTTGCCGGGAAGGCTCACAAGAAGCGCGCTGAAGAAATGCTGAAAATCGAGCTATTGCGACCAGCTTTCTTTGAAGATGTTCTTGGCTTCGTCTCCGAATCTTAGGCAGCAGCCTTCTTGGCGGCCTTGAGGATGCGGGCAACCGTATCGCTCATCTGAGCGCCGTTGTTGACCCAGTGCTCAATGCGTTCAGCATTGAAGGTCAGACGCTGCGGACCTTCGGCGATCATCGGATTGTAAAAGCCCAGACGTTCGTTGAAGCGGCCGTCGCGGCGATTGCGGGAATCAGTCACGACAATGTTGTAGAAGGGACGCTTCTTGGAACCCGAGCGGGACAGACGAATAATAACCATGGTATATGTTTCCTCTTTTATATTGGCGCCCGTACCAGGCGCAGGAATTTTTGACACGATTCCGGAAACCAACACTGACTAGTTTTTTGATGAAACCTTGTGCGAAGCGTTTCCGAAAGCTTGTGATTTTACGCTGAATTAACCTGAAAAATCAAGCCTCGAGACCACTTTAAGGCCGCTTTAAGCGCTTCTGAGCGTCGGGCTCAAAAGTCCGGCAACCTGTCTTCGACAAATGTCCATCAGGCTAAAACAGTTCGCCCGTGCCGCTATATTCAGGCATACGCTTTGCGGACAAATTTGAATCGGCTTTTTCGCTCTCATCATTCGTCTCGAGAGATTTCGGGGCATTGTCGTCATGCGCCGAGAGCATTTTCTTGAAAGTCGCCTCATCAATTACGGCAATGCCGAGCTGCTCGGCCTTTTGCAGCTTAGAGCCCGCGGCGCCGCCCGCAACCACAAAATCCGTTTTCTTTGAAACTGACCCTGACACGCGGCCTCCGGCAGCAATGATGAGATCTTTAGCCTGATCACGAGTGAGAGTTTCGAGCGTTCCAGTCAGCACAAAGCTCTTGCCGGCGAAAGCTTCCAGCGCCGCACTCTTTTGCTCAGTCCAGTGAATGCCAGCCTTAAGGAGTCTGTCGACTTCTTCGGCGTTGTGCGCCTCGGCAAAAAACGAGGTAATTGACTCGGCGAGCACTTCACCGACATCATTGACCTCAAGAAGCTTTTCAACGGGAGCAGCACGCAGTGCTTCGAGCGTCTTGAAAAAAAGCGCCAGATCCCTAGCCGTCGCCTCACCCACGTGTCTGATGCCAAGCGCAAAAATAAAGCGTGCAAGCGTCGTTTTCCTGCTCTTGTCGATAGCTGAAATCAGATTTGCCGCACTTTTTTCTCCCATGCGATCGATTTCGGTCACATCTTGAGCTTGAAGTGCATAAAGATCCGAAGCGCGCCTGACTAGCCCTTTATCGACCAGCGCATCCACCATTTTTTCGCCCAGTCCGTCAATGCCCATGGCACGTCTGGAACCAAAATGCACAAGCGAAAGCTTGAGCTGCGCCGGGCAGATCAAGCCTCCCGTGCAGCGCGAGTCTTTTTCCTCTTCATCGCGCACCACGGCCGAACCGCACACTGGGCAGATCTTAGGCATGACGAAAGCGCGGGCATCTGCGGGACGATTTTGTTTGAGCACGCGCACGATTTCAGGAATCACGTCTCCGGCACGGCGCACGACGACGGTATCGCCCACCATCAGACCAAGCTCAGCAATATGGTCTTCGTTGTGCAGCGTAGCGTTGCTCACCGTCACGCCGCCCACAAAGACAGGCTCAAGTCTTGCGACAGGCGTCACGCGGCCGGTGCGCCCGACCTGTACGTCGATATCAAGAACTCGGGTTAGCGCCTCCTGAGACGGGTACTTGTGCGCACAAGCCCAGCGAGGCTCGCGGGCAACAAAGCCCAAAGCGCGCTGCTCGGCAAAATCATCGACCTTGTAGACCACGCCGTCGATTTCAAAGGGAAGATCTTCGCGCACAGCAGCCGCATCATTGTGAAATTTTGCCAACGCAGCGGCACCGCAAACTGTTCTGCGCATATCTGCCACGGGGAAACCCAAGGCTTTGAGTTTGTCAAAAAGCTCCGTCATCGAATCGGCAAAAGCCGAATCGCTGACTTCGCCTACCCCGTAGGCATAAAAATGCAATGGTCTAGAAGCGGTTATGCGGCTATCGAGCTGGCGCAAAGCACCGGCAGCGGCATTGCGCGGGTTGACGAAAAGCTTGGCGCCCGTTTGCTTTTGCTTTTCATTGAGCCTTTCAAAGTCAGCCTTGTGCATGATGACTTCGCCGCGAACTTCAAGCACGCGCGGAACGCTTGCGACATCAATGACAAGAGGCACCGAACCGATCGTTCGCACGTTGGCTGTCACGTCCTCGCCTACCGTGCCGTCGCCGCGGGTTTGTGCGCCGACAAGCACTCCGTTTTCATAGCGCAGGTTAACCGCCAACCCGTCAAACTTGAGTTCGCACTCATATGTCACTTCGGGATCTTCGGCTTGAAGACCAAGCTCTTTTCTTACACGTGCATCAAAGGCAAAGGCACCTTCGTCGCTAAAGTCTGTCTCTGTATGAATCGAAAGCATCGGCACGGCATGTCGTACCTTGGCGAGATCCGAGCGCACCTCGCCGCCCACGCGCTGCGTTGGCGAATCGGGTGTTTTTAACTGCGGATAAGTCGCTTCAAGTGCTGCAAGCTCGGCAAAAACGCGGTCATATTCGGCATCGGGCACCGTCGGATTGTCGAGCACATAATATTCATAATTCCAACGGTGCAGAAGTTTGGCAAGCTCCTGGCTACGAGCTTTGACCTCTTCAAAATCTTTTTCGTCAATCATGGCGAACCATCTTGTCTTTGAAAGAAACTTTCTTTTCGGAACGTGCGACGCAAAAAAAAGACGTACGCAGACCGCTCAAAAATGAAGCTGCGTACGCCTTTCAGATTCCCGCGCACACGTTGTCGAACCATCTAGGCGAGAACTGTTTTGAGTGCCCGGCAATCAGGCAAACGAAAAAATCTTCAAGGCCCGACCCGATCCTGCAGGCACGCCGTGTGCGGTCATAGCCGCGTGCACTTCACGCAGCTGCTGACCAATCATGGCCGCCGCAGCTGAACCAAGCGGATTGCCCGAGACGTCAGTCATCATGGCGTCGATCTTGCAGCACAAATCATTAGCAATTGAGAAGAAGGCCGACAAAGGATCGTTGGCTGCCGCCACAAGCGGTACGTCAAGCTTGAGCTCAACTTCGTTTTTGAGAGTTTTCGAAGGCGTCAGAACAAAAATTGGATCTGTGGCATCAGCAGGCGTCTTCTCATACTGTCCTTCGTGCTTGGTAAAGCCGCAGGCAATGGCCGCAGACTCAAGCACCGTCTCGTTGATGTCCTTGTCGCTGACGATCTTGACCGAGAGCACATTATCAAAAGCCTTGACGATGCGCGAAACGCGATCTGCTCCCTCGACCATGGTCTTGGAATCGGGAACAGAGACTTCGGCCTCGATCTGAATGGCGATGCTGTTGGCAAGCGTGATGAACTTGGAGGCAGTGATGTCGTCAATGCTGCGCGCACGATTTGCAAGCAGCGTTGCCATGTATATCTGCGTGCAAGTCTGCACGTTGTCAAGATCATGGTGCCACAATTTGGCATCCTGATCAAAAAAGTCAAAGCGCACCAAGCCGGACAAACCGTTGTCTTCAACCATTCTGCCCAATCGGGTGAGCTGCGCCTTGGGAAAATTCATGCCGGGCTTGGGCGTAAAGTACGCCACAGCCTCCACGGCCGGATCCACATCTGTGTTGCGGCGCCCCATTTTGGCTAGATCGACTTCAAAGTCGTCGACCACAGCAGGCTCGTCTTCGACAGGAGGCTGCACAACGATGGGCTTGATTTCAACCTCTTCGACAGGCCTGATGTCGCTGGCCTGATCATCGGCCTTGAGTGTAGGCGCCTCAGGCTCATCATTGAGAACAGCATTCGGGACAGACGCCGGCTCCTGAGGTGTTTTTTTATTCAGTTTCTCTGCTGTTTTCTGAGCCGCCTTGTCGCCGACAGCATTCTTTCGAAAGCCGTACCAAGCGGCAGCGCCGAAAATGATCAAAATCAAAAGACCAATATGAATGGGTTGAATATCAGGCATCAGCCTCTCCCGTTTTCAATGACTAGCATGGAAGTTTAGCGAAACTTCGCGGCTCGGAACTGCCGGGCGGCATCAGGACGCAATTCATTGCCGCCTCAAGCAGAACTTTTTGCGACAGCATCAGCTCGCGGCCATGTCAGCGGCCGCCTCAACGTCAACGGACACGACGCGCGAAACGCCTGGTTCCTTCATGGTGACGCCCACAAGCTGCCCGAGATGCTCCATCGTCACGCGATGGTGCGTAATCATCATGAACTGCGTATTGGCGCTCATCTGCAGAATTCGGCGCGCCAAACGATCCTGATTGGCTTCGTCAAGAGGCGCATCGACCTCATCGAGCAGACAAAACGGAGCCGGGTTGAGCTTGAAGATCGCAAATACGAGCGCCGTGGCGGTAAGCGCCTGCTCGCCGCCCGACAAAAGCTTGACGCTGGCGTTTTTCTTGCCCGGCGGCTGGGCAATGACTTCGACGCCCGCCTCAAGAATCTCTTCGCCAGTCATCTTGAGCTTGGCGCTTCCGCCGCCGAAAAGACCTGCAAACATGTCCATGAAGTTCTCGTTGACTGCGGCAAAGGTTGCTCGCAGCAGCTCTCGCGTTTCGGCGTCAATTTTTCGAATTGTGGCTTCCAGATTGGCGATGGCCTCTTCAAGGTCAGCCACCTGCCGTTCTGTTTCCTGCATGGCGCGGCGACTTGATTCGAGATTTTCGAGCGCGGCATGATTGACCGGACCGAGGGCGGCAATTTCTTCGGCAAACTTCGCAACGCGATTTTTCAATGTCGACGTTTTGAGTTTTTCCGCAATGAGCTTTTCGCGCAGACTCTGTCGATCGGCGCCGTTTTGATCGAGCCACTCAGTAAATGCGCGGCTTTGCGTCGCCCAGCTCTCGCGCTTGACCTTGAGGTCTGAAATCTCCTGCAGCATGGGCGTTTGATCGTCGTTGAGGCGACGCTGCCGCTCGTAGGCCTGCGTCAATGCGTTTTCAGCTTCCTGAGCCGTATTTTGTGCAAGCTCCTGAGCCTTATTTTTTTCGTCGAGTTCGGCCAAAAGGCGGCTAAGACCTTCGCGCTCGGCTGTTTCATCAAGCGACTCGGCCTGAAGAGCAAGCTCTTCGAGCGAGGCGGCCATGAGTTCAATTTCCTCATCGGCCGTCTCGGCCTGTCTGCGCGTATCGGCTATGCGCTCGTCGATGGCGCGCAGCTGCACGCGCGCGACTTGAGCCTGAGCATGAATGTCGCGCTGCTGAGCTTCGAGATCCGTCAGAGCAGCCTCGGCCTCTTCGAGCTGCGCTTGCGCATCGGCTGCTGCCTGTTGTACGTGCGCCAGCTTCTCATCATACTGGGCAAAGCGCTCTTCGCCCTCTTCCTGACGCACGCGAAGCTCTTCGAGCCGAGCTTCTAGTTCGCGCAGCTCAAGCGCCAAGCGCGTACTTCTCTGACGCCAAGCCTCAATGGCCGCCTCCAGCGCCGAGTGCTCGACTTCAAGCGCATGCGTGAGATTGCGGATTTCTGCGGCAAACGCTTCTTTGGCCCGGTACTGCACCTCAAAGTCGGCAGCCTTTGCCTTGGCCGCAATAAGCTTTTCGTCAAGTTCCTCAATCTCAGCTCTGAGTTCGGTTTCTCTAGCCTCAAGGCTGCGAATTTGCGCAGCGCGCGAAACGATGCCCGCATCATCGCTGTCCTCAGCCCAGAAGGTGACGCTTACGCGGTCAATGACATGACCATCGGGAGTGACAAACATGCCGCGAGCCGGCAGCTTGTCGAGAGCTGCTGCGGCCTGAGCAAGGTCTGAGGCCGCATAAACACCCGCAAGCCAACTCTCGAGCGCACGCATGATGCGCGGCTGTTGTGCATGCACGTGTGCGAGCAACGGCTCAAAGCCTTCTAGCGGATCGGCTGACAAAGGTTCAGCTTCAGAGTAAAACACCAATTTGGAAGGCGGCGGATCAAAAGCAAAGCCTGCAGCCCGGCGAACATCCCCCACAGTCAAAGCCGAAGCTTTTTCGCGCAAGACGGCCTCAAGCGCCACAGCCCAACCCGAGTCGATTTCTAGCGATTCGAAAAGGCGCGGCAAACTATCGAGTCCCATTTTGGAGAGCCACTGCGGCAGCTTGCCTTGCCCTTCTGCACGCTCCTGCACGGCCAACAATGTCTGCACGCGAGCGCTTGTGCGCTCAAGCTCCTGCGCTTTGGCCTCACGATTACCGCGCAAAGCCTCCAGTGCATCCTTTGCTTTTTCGAGTTCTTCAGAGAGTTCTTCAGATTGCGCCGCCCTCTCTTCAAGAAGCGCCGTATTTTCTTCAATCTTCTCTGTGAGCTCTTCAAAGCGCTCCTCATCGGGCGCTGCCGCAGGACGCGATTCGGCCTTGAGATTGTCGATGCGCGACTCGACCTCGGAAACCTCACGGCTGACGGCTTGCATCTCAACATGAAAAACATTGATCTGATTTTGCGCTTCGACCGATCTAGAGCGCGCTTCTTCATAAGCAGCCGAAAGCGTTTCATAGTCTTGCTGACGCTCGGCCACGGTCTCTGAGAGAGCCGCTGCTTCCTCCTCATAGCCGGCAGCTTCCTGCGCGAGCGACTCTTTTTGCGCTTCAAACTCAGCAATTCGCTCGGAGGCTTGCGCTTTTTGCTCTTTTCTGCGCTGCAGCGCCTGCTGATTGCCGGCAATCTGACGCGCAATGGAATCCTTTTTTTCGATGATGACGCGAATATTTCCTTCAAGCTCCGTGACGCTTGACTGCGTCTGCCAGGCCGCCTGGCGCGCGGCGTCGGCAGCTTCGCGCTTGATGCGCGCCTCATCCTTCATGCCCTCGATTTCCACGAGAAGCTTTTGCGCCTCGCCCCGGCACTCAAGCATCAGCGCTTCCTTCTCGGCAATCTGCGCATTGAGCTTATTGACAGCCGCAGCCGCATCGTCTTCCTGCGAAACATACCAAAGAAGCTCAGCCTCAATGCGCTGGTCTTCCAAGTTCTGCCATTGACGGGCAATTTCAGCCTCGCCCGTGAGCCTTTCGATTTCAACGCGCTTATTTTCTTGCAGCAGACTGACCTTTTCGAGATTGCCGCGCGTGCTTGCCAGAGCGGTTTCCGTCTCGCGGCGGCGTTC
The DNA here is from genome assembly GCA_944388865.1 of uncultured Duodenibacillus sp. GTDB lineage: Bacteria > Pseudomonadota > Gammaproteobacteria > Burkholderiales > Burkholderiaceae_F > Duodenibacillus. The sequence continues at coordinate 15,011 of CALXKM010000007.1, forward strand.
CTTATATTTGCTCACGCCTGCAGCCTCTTCGAGGTACACGCGCAGTTCTTCGGGCTTGGCGCGAATGAAGTTGCTGATCATGCCCTGGCTGATGATGGCGTACGAGCGCGGGCCAAGCCCTGTGCCCATGAAGATGTCCTGTACATCGCGCCTGCGCACCTGCTGATTGTTGATCATGTAGATGTTGGTGCCGTCGCGCGTGATGATGCGCTTGATGGAGAGCTCGGTATAACGCCCCCAGGCGCCCGCAATCGTACCGTCGGAATTGTCCAGAACCATCTCGACCGATGCGCGAGATGAAGCAGGACGATTGGTTGATCCGGCAAAAATCAACTCGCTCATTGAGCTTGAGCCGCGCAGCTCAGAGACGCGCGCCTCGCCCAAAACCCACCGAATGGCATCGATAACATTGGACTTGCCGCACCCATTGGGACCAACGATGCCCGAGACGGCACCGGGAAATTCAATAACGGTCGTATCGGCAAAGCTCTTGAAGCCGCTGATTCTGAGTTGTTTTAAACGCACGGGAAAACTGCTCGCTTTCGATGGGCTCGATGTCAAACATCTGACTGCAGCTTTGCTGCAGGTATTCTTAGAAAGGTGCAGGGATTCTAAACAAAGCTCGCGACTGTAGAGAGGTTTGATGGCGAACTCTTTGGCCTGAAGCTCTTCTGAAGTATCTTCGCCGGCACGGCTTTGCAATCGAGCGCTGGCCGCACGCTGCGGCCGTTTGGCCGTTTGAGGCTGAAAAATTCCGTCGAACAATTCAACTTGTCCCGGATTGATTTCTGCAAAATGACCCCGAGCGCACACGGCTCAAAACTCAGCCGAACATGCGCGAAAATTTGAGATTCAGGCCGCTTTGCGCCCGTATAATTGATTGATTTGGAAGAATGCAGGCGCTGATGAGTGTTCTTTGAGTCAACGCCAACGCTTTCAAAACGTTTCAGCATAAAACCTGGAGACAAAAGCCTCCGCAAGGCGCCTTTTCTGCAAAAGCGAGCGCGTCGCCCCGCACAAAGGACGACCAGACGAAGGCCTGATGCTTGCGTGCAGCAATGCGCGGGCTGTCTTTTGGCTTTATGACAGATATAAAAGGAACAGCGAAGCTTTCTTTCAATCCAGTTTTAGAAACCCACTCAAAATACACACATAAAAACTATGTCTTCTGCTGCCAGCCGCAATCTTGAGATCTTTGACAATCCCAACCCCAAGCGCGACTACCTCATTCACATGGAAATTCCGGAATTTACCTGCCTGTGTCCGCTCACCGGTCAGCCGGACTTCGCCACATTGATTCTTGACTACATTCCCGATGAAAAGAATCTAGAGCTCAAAGCTCTCAAGCTTTACATGTGGTCCTTTAGAAACGAAGGCCACTTTCATGAGGACATCACAAACCGCATCCTTGACGATTTTGTTGAAGCGGTCAATCCGCGCTTCATGCGTCTGGAAGCGCGCTGGTGGGTGCGCGGGGGCATCTATACGACGGTGCGCGCCGAACACAGAAAGCCCGGCTGGGAACCTGCCGCAACTGTGGATCTTCCGCAGTTTCCGACCAATGATCCGATGAGAAGCATCTAAAGCAAAATGCATTGACCGACAAACGCTCGGCGCAATCTCTGTTAAAGGAACAACAGCCGTGACCAATCCCGGACTTCTTCTCACCCGTCCCTATCCTTTTGCAAGACTCAGAAAGCTTTTTGAAGGCATCGAGCCCGCTGCAGGCAAGCTCAAGCCGATTTCTCTGGGCATTGGAGAGCCTCAGCACCCGTTGCCTGAGTGCATCCGCAAGGCCGTGACGGACAATCTCGACATGATGAGCCACTATCCAGGAACGTCCGGCACCGCTGCACTGCGCGAAGCAATTGCCCGCTGGTGCGTATTGCGCTACGGGGCTCAACTTGATGCATCCACGCAGATTTTGCCCGTGCTTGGCTCTCGCGAGGCCCTTTTTAGCTTTACGCAGTCGCATATCAACGCCTCTGGCGCTCAAAAGCCCGTCGCACTCATCCCCTGCCCTTTCTATCAGATCTACGAAGGCGCCTCGCTTTTGGCGGGAGCCGAGCCTGTCTACATGCCGCTTTCGTCTCGAAACGGCTTCTTGCCAGACTTCAGCTGCGTGCCTGAAAGCGTGCTTGCCCGCACGCAGGTCGTTTTTGTCTGCTCGCCGGGAAATCCGACAGGCTCAGTCATGAAGCTTGAAAACTGGAAGGAGCTCTTTGAGCTTTCCGACCGATATGGGTTTGCTATCGTGAGCGACGAGTGCTACAGCGAAATCTACTTTGAAGAAGGACAGGCTCCTCTGGGCGCTCTGAGCGCAGCAAAGCTTCTCGGACGCGATGACTTCAAAAACATCATCATTATGCAAAGCCTCTCCAAGCGCAGCAATGCGCCCGGCATGCGAAGCGGCTTTGTGGCCGGAGACGCAGCGCTCATCAAGCCCTTCTTGCTTTACCGCACGTATCACGGCTCGGCCATGAATCCGACCGTGCAAGCCGCCTCGATTGCGGCCTGGAGCGATGAAGCGCACGTTGTAGAAAACCGCAGGCTGTACCGCGAAAAATTTGCTGCTGCGCAGCCTGTTGTGAATTCTGCTCTTGAAGCTCCCATGCCCGAGGCAAGCTTTTATCTTTGGACTAAAGTGCCAGGCGACGATACGATTTTCGCGCGTGAACTCTACCGAAAGATGGGTGTCACAGTGCTTCCCGGCTCATACCTGTCGCGCAACCTTAAAGAGGGCAATCCTGGAACCGGATACGTGCGCATTGCCTTTGTGGCAGAACCGTCAGAAGCTCTTGAAGCAGCCGAGCGCATTGCCGAGTTCGTCAAAACGCGCTAAGAAAATTTTTTAGCTTTTTTTTCATCAACCTTTCAAACTACTTTTTTCAGGACTCAAAAAAAAAATGAATCAGGAACAGATTGAGCAGCTTGTTGATCTCGCTTGGGAATCCCGCCTGAGCTGGAACGCCGAAAACATCGGCGCCAATATGCGTGAGGCCATCATGGCCGTGGTCGCCGGCTTAAACGACGGGTCGTTGCGCGTCGCCGAAAAAATTGACGGCGCCTGGGTTACGCATCAGTGGATTAAAAAGGCTGTTTTGATGTGCTTCAGACTGCTCGACAACGAAGTCATGCGAAGCGGCCCGATGACTTGGTACGACAAGCTGTCGCTTAAATTTTCCGGTGATGACGGCTCGGCCATTGCCTCTTCGGGCATCCGCATGCTGCCGGGCTCTGTTGCCCGCTACGGCTCCTACATCGAAAAGGGCGCTATTTTGATGCCGTCCTTCGTCAACATCGGCGCCCGCGTGGGTTCTGGCACCATGGTCGACACCTGGGCCACGGTCGGTTCCTGCGCACAGGTCGGCCGCAACTGCCACCTCTCCGGAGGCGTCGGCATCGGCGGCGTTCTTGAGCCTGTGCAGGCCGGTCCCACGATCATTGAAGACAACTGCTTTATCGGCGCGCGCAGTGAAATCGTCGAAGGCGTTGTTGTTGAGGAAAACTCCGTCATCTCCATGGGCTGCTTCATCGGCCAATCGACCAAGATCTACGACCGCACCACGGGAGAAATCTTCCGCGGCCGAGTGCCTGCGGGTTCTGTCGTTGTTCCCGGCTCGCTGCCGAGCGCTGACGGCAAGTACAACCTCAACTGCGCGGTCATCGTCAAGCGCGTTGACGCGAGAACTCGTTCGAAGACCTCGGTCAATGAGCTGCTGCGCGACTAATTCTTAAGCTACTGGTTATGAGCGATGTCTTGGAACTGGCGCGCGATCTGCTCGCCTGTCCGTCGGTGACCCCCGACGAGGCAGGCACGATCGGCGTGCTTGAAGATTTTTTAAAGCCCTCTGGCTTTGCCTTTGAAATTGAGCGCACGCCAAACGGCACGACCAACGCCTGGATCACGCACGGCGAGGGCGCTCCGCTTTTTGTCTTTGGTGGTCACGTCGACGTAGTAAGCCCCGGCGACTTGGCTCGCTGGACGACGCCTGCCTTTGAGCCTGATGTGCGCGATGGCTTTCTCTATGCGCGCGGCGCTTCCGACATGAAGGGCTCGGTTGCTGCCGCAGCCGTCGCATTCCGAGACTTCGTTCAAAAACACCCAGATCATCCAGGCACGCTTGCCATGCTCATCACGAGCGATGAAGAAGGCGACGGTTATGAGGGGACAATGCGCGTCGTTGAGGAACTGAAAAACCGAGGCGTGCGCATCAACTGGTGCATTGTCGGCGAACCCAGCTGCAGCCGACGCTTTGGCGACACCATCAAGAACGGACGTAGGGGGTCGCTCAACGGCAAAATGATCGTGCACGGCAAGCAAGGCCATGTCGCCTACCCGCAGCTTGCGCTCAATCCCATTCATGCAGCAGCCCCTTTTCTTGCCGAACTCTGCGGCCGCATCTGGGATGAAGGCACCGAACACTTTGCCCCCACCTCTTTTCAGATTTCGAACATTCACGCAGGCGAAGGCACCGTCAACATCATTCCGGCTCAGTGCGAGATTACCTTCAACATCCGCTACAACACGTGCTGGACGCAAGAGCAGCTCATTGAGCTCATTGAAAAAGAGGCTCGTGAAGCGGGGCTCGCTGCAGAATTTGCCTGGAAGAGCACGGCGCGCCCCTTTGTGACTGCTCCGGGAGAAATGACGCAGGCCCTCTTGCAAGCTATCTTTGAGCAGACAGGCGTTCGGGCGGAGCTCAATACCGCAGGCGGCACGTCTGATGCGCGATTTATCAGCACGATTGCCGACGAGACGGTTGAATTCGGGCCGCTCAACGCCACCATTCACAGCATCAACGAATGCGTCGGCCTCGACGAGCTCGAGGGACTCGTCGCCATTTACAGGCGCACCATTGAAAAGCTCTTTGCTTAGCAACCAATTTTCTTTTTTTCGTCATATGACTTCTTCACACTGCGCTGCCAACCTCAGCACCATTTGCGACTTTACACGCTGGGCCATGACGGAAATGGCCAAAAACGACATCAGCCTCGGACACGGCACGGCCGACTATTGGGAAGAGGCTACGGTGCTCGTCATGCGCACGCTTGGACTTCCTTTTGAAAAACTCGAGGCCTTCTGGGACGCTAAATTGACGCCCTCAGAGATTGAACTGGTTGCGGCAAACATCAAGCGCCGCGTCAAGGACAAAGTGCCTTTGGCCTACCTCATTCATGAAGGCTGGCTCTCGCAGCAATGCTTTTACGTTGACGAGCGCGTGCTGATTCCTAGAAGCTTTATTGCCGAGCTGCTCGAAGAAGACCTCGCACCTTGGGTGGAGGATCCGGAAAACGTCGGCTCGGTTCTTGACATGTGCACAGGCAGCGGCTGTCTGGCGATTCTTGCCGCACGGACCTTCCCGAATGCCGTTGTTGTAGGCGCAGATATCAGCGCGGACGCCCTGGAAGTCGCCTCCGTCAACCGTGAGCGCTTTGGTCTTGAAGAAGATCTTGAACTTGTGCAGAGCGATCTTTTTGAAAATCTTCAAGGCCGCAAATTTGATCTCATCATCTCCAACCCGCCTTATGTGACCGAAGAGGCCATGCTGGCGCTGCCGGCGGAGTACCGGGCTGAACCGGCGCTCGCGCTCGGGGCCGGAGCAGACGGCATGGACATCATGCGCCGCATGATGCCCGCGCTCAAAGAGCATCTCACCCCTCAAGGCCTTGCCGTGATTGAAATCGGCGACGGGCGCGAGGCCTTTGAAGCGATCTGGCCCGAGCTGCCCGTCACGTGGCTGACGACAAGCGGAGGCGACGATCTCGTCTTTGCCGTTCGTGCTCAGGATCTGAAGGACATCTGATGCTGCGGCTTGTAGACGCTGCGCTTGCTCGCGGCACCCACGTTCTCTATGAGCATGTCACACTGACAGCCTCCGAAGGCGAGCGTGTGGCGTTGATTGGTGAAAACGGCTGCGGCAAATCCTCGCTTTTTGCTGCGATCTTGGGAGAACTTGCGCTCGAAGCCGGACAGATAGAGACCCCATCGGTCGATCGCATTGCGCATGTTGCACAAAGCGTTCTTGAAACAGATCTGACGGCTCTGGACTACGTGCTCGCAGGTCACGCGCCCCTTGTCGCCGCAAAGGCTGAACTTGAAGCGGCACGCGCCTCGGGGCAGACCATGCGCGAGGCGGCAGCCATTGCTGCACTGGCTGATCTCAACGAAGGTCTGGTGAAATCTCAGGCAATGACGATCATGGCTGGTCTGGGCTTTTCCAACAACGACGCCGCAAGTGAAGTCAGAACATTCTCAGGAGGCTGGCGCAACCGTCTAAGCCTTGCCCGAGCGCTGATGTGCCCGGCCGATTTGCTGCTTCTTGACGAGCCTACCAACCATTTGGATATGGACAGCCTCATCTGGCTTGAGGCCTGGCTCAAGAGGCTCTCCTGCACCGTCATCATCATCAGCCATGACCGGGAATTTCTCGATCGCGCCGTGCAGACAACCTGGTCGGTCGAAAACGGCACCATCGTTCGATACGCAGGAAATTATTCTGCCTACGAGCAGCAAAGCGTTGAAAATATGCGCCTGCAGGAGGCCGCGCACAAAAGCTATGAAGCCAAAGCTGCGCACCTGCGCGCTTTTATTGAACGGTTTCGCTACAAAGCCACCAAGGCAAGGCAGGCTCAAAGCCGCATCAAGATGCTCGACAAGCTCGAAGTCGTCGAGCCCGTGCGCGCCATGCGTCAGTGGCGTTTTGAATTTACGCCGAGCGACCGTACGCCTGAGCAGCTCGCGGTTTTGGAAAATGTGCGCGCGGGATACGATGAACACATCGTCATTGACAAAGCAACGCTGACAGTGCGCGCCGGTGATCGAATCGGCGTTCTCGGCGTCAACGGCGCAGGCAAATCAACGCTTGTCAAAACCATTGTCGGCGCACTCAAACCCATGGCAGGCACCGTGCTTCGCGGTCAGGGACTGGTGATCGGTTATTTTGCCCAGCACCAGCTCGAAAGCCTTGATGCTCGAGAAACGCCTTTTGAAGTCATGCGCCGCAAGGCGCCGCTTGAGCGCGAGCAAACGCTCAGAGATCATTTGGGCAAATTCAAATTTTCGGGCGACTTCATCGATCACAAGATCGGTACGCTCTCAGGTGGAGAAAAGGCACGGCTGGCGCTGGCTCTCATCGTCTGGGACAAACCCAATCTGCTGGTGCTCGACGAACCGACAAATCACCTGGACATGGCAACTCGCGAAGCGCTTACCGTGGCGCTCTCAGGCTTTGAGGGCGCCCTTATATTGGTTAGCCACGATCGGCACCTCATCCGCAGCACGTGCGACAAGCTCGTGCTGGTACATGAAGGACGCGTTGAAAACTACGAGGGCGACCTTGACGACTACGCCAAGCTCGTTCTTGAGCACCGAAAAACGGTGCTCGCCGCCGAACGAGATGCCGCACGGGCCGAAAAGATCGCTGTAGACGGACCAAACGCCGGCCTAAGCCGAAAAGAAGAGCGAAGACTTCAAGCGCAGCAGCGCGCTCGCGTCGCGGCGCTCAAAAAGCCTTTGTTGGCAAAGCTCTCAAAAGTTGAAAAAGAAATGGAGCAGCTCAACAGCACCGTGGCTGAATTTGACGCCAAACTTGCCGACCCGGCCTGGTACTCGACTGCCGATTCAGAGGAAATTGCGCGCATCACCCGTGAAAGAGGCGAAGCGGCAAGCGCGCTGCAAGAAGTTGAATCCCAGTGGCTCGAGATCTCCGAAAAGATTCAATCCTGCCAAGCTATGTCAGTCGAAGAGCAATGACCGCTGCACTGCAGATGCGCGCACCCGAGACCCATTTGCCCGAAGCATTTTTTCGGTGGGTCTCCGTACTCACCTCAAGACATTTCATCTGTTTGAAGTCAAAATACCCGGGTATTTGCTTTGCGAAACTTCTTTGAGTCAACTTAAGTCGGTTTCATCTCAACCGGCTCACTCAAGGAGATCAACATGGAAGTTTCTCGCCGCTTATTTTTAACGGGAGCAGCCAGCGCTGCCGCCTCCGGACTGGCAGGTTTTTCTTCGTCGGCTTTTGCAGCCCCTACTCCCGGTCTTTTGCGCACTCCCTCCAAGTGGGACATGACGACAGACGTCCTGGTTGCCGGCTCAGGCATTGCCGGCATGTGCGCGGCTGCCGCTGCCGTTGACAAGGGCGCAAAAGTCATCGTACTTGAAAAAGGCAAATACTATGGCGGCGCAGCCGTCATCAACGGCGGCATCATGGCTCTTCAAGGCGGAACGAAATGGCAGCGAGAACACGGCGTTGAAGACACTCCGGCTCGCCTGTACGCCCATCTGACCGATCCGATGAATCCTGAATATAAGAAGAACAATCCTGCTCTTGTTAAGAAATATTCGCAATATTGCGGTCCCACGCAGGAATGGCTTGAGGCGCATGGCGTCAAATTCCTTCCAACGGCAACCCAGCCGGGCAAATACGACAGCCAGCACCATGAATTTTATCTGCACGTCTACACCGACGATCCAGGCGACGGCAAACGCAAGCCTCAGCCCTCGGGCGGCTTTATGGGCGGGCGCGGCGTGATGATGCCTCTGAAGGCCTACTGCGAGAACAAAGGCGTCAAAATTTTGATGGAGCACAAGCTCACCGATGTCTACAAAAACGCTCAGGGACGCGTGATCGGCGCCCGAGTTCTGGTCGGCGGCAAAGCAATCAACATCCGCGCACGCAAAGGCGTCGTGCTTGCCGGGGGCAACTTCAAGAGCAATATCGCCATGCGCCGCTACATTGACCCGCGATTTGCCAATCCCAATATTCCCGCCACTGGTTATCCGCACTACGAAGACGACGGCTCAACCATGATTGCCGGACTTAAAGCCGGCGCCATGTTTGAAGCAGGCCGCGGAGAAGACACGCCTTACATGCGCCGCATGTTCGGCACCTCCACCTACGGCTTCCCGAAAGGCTCCAAATTCGGCCACCCCGGCATCGGCGTCAAAGGCAAGCGCTGGGGCGACGTTATTTTCACCAATGAGTCTGGAAAGCGCTTCGTTCGAGAAGAGGATAAGAAGAATCTGGGCGGCTATACCTTTTACGACATTGCACTTCTTCAACCCAACCTGGTGCTTTGGACCATCTTTGACGAAGCCTCCGCCAAAAAGAATCACTGGACGATCAAGGAAGATGTCTGCGAGCCCGGCTACGCCTTTAAGGCCGATACGATTGAGGAGCTTGCCAAGCTCACCAAGCAACCCGAACTGCCGGCTCAGGTTGCCCGCTACAACAGCTATGTGGACGCGGGGAAAGATGACGAGTTCGCAAAACCCGCTGAACTCTTAAAGACCAAGATTGCTCAGGGGCCCTTCTACGCCGTGCGTCTGGTGCTCTTCCTGCACAATTGCGCTGGAGGTCTTTCGATCAACGACAATGCACAGGTTCTCGACATTGTCGGCAAGCCCATCGAAGGGCTCTATGCTGCAGGTGAAAACTGCGGCGGCATCTACGTCGGCAACGGCATGCCTCGCGGCATTATTCCCGGCCGCTGGGCGGGCGAGCACGCAGCTCAATCCAAAGCTGCCTGATTAACGCCTCTTATGCTGCTTGCGGGGACTAAATGCCTGCTTCGGCGTTCTCCCGCAGGCAGCCGCAAAATTCGTTGAAATAAAAATCGACAAACTCGGCAGCCAAGCCAAGGCATTTTCAGCACGCTTTGTTGGCTTGCCTTTGCAATGCATTTTGATCATTGAGCTACACGGCCGCTTGCCTCTTTGAGCGCGAGCTCAAAGGGCAACGGTCTTGAACACATGAAAACATTTACCGGCATCATCCTTTTTGCGATTTGTCTAACATCGCTTTACGCGGCGCCTATGACCAAACAACAATGCCTGTCGTGCCACGGTCCGTTTGACAAATTGATTTCAAAAAACATCACTGTTGAAGCTGATCCCAAGCCAGTCAACCCGCACAAGTACATTCCGCACACAGAAAAAGGATCAATGGACCAAATATGGGAATGTACAATGTGCCACACGCCTCACGCCATGCCTCCAAAAAAAGACGCAAATCGAGAGAAAGCAAACGTGGAGGCCTGCTACCAGTGTCACCATCAATACAGCTTTCAACCCTGTGATGCCTGCCACGGCAAATCCCAACAACAGTAAGACAGCCTATGCACTATGCCAGACAATCCTCACGAACGAGCGCTGATCCGCATCGTTGATGATGATCAGGATTTTCTGCAGGCTCTATGCTTTCTGCTCGATGCCAAAGGCTGGAAAACAGCAGCCTTTGAGTCGGCACAGGCCTTTTTGACGACGGACGCTCCAAGCACGCCAGGCTGCTTGATTCTCGACATCCGCATGCCCGACATGTCCGGCATCGAACTGCAAGCAGAAATGAAGCGGCGCAGCATCGATCTGCCGATCATCATCTTGACCGGACATGCCGACATTGAATCTGCCGTCAAAACGCTCAAAATGGGCGCCGTTGACTTCCTGCAAAAACCAGTCTCGCCTGAAGCCTTATTTGAAAGCATCGAGCAGGCAGTCAAACTAAGCTTCATACATCGTCTCGGCGGGCTCGATCACGATGCCCTGCGCGAAGCTTTGGGAAGTTTTTCTTTTAGAGAAAAACAGGTGACCTCGCTTTTGGCTCAAGGACTTGTCAACAGCGCCATCGCGCAAAGGCTTAACCTCACAGTGAAAACTGTACAAAACTATAGAAACACGATTTATAGAAAACTTCGCGTGCACAACACCGAAGGACTGCTCAACGTTCTTTCCTAATTGGAAAGCAATGAACGCAGCCGCCTCTTGTCAATCTAACAAGCCATGCTCTCGAGTCTGTATACATGGAGACACCTTTTGGCACTTGTTTGTCTAGGAGCTGCATGCTGCTCGCAGCCGCAGGCTGCCGTTGATTCTCCCGAGGTCGTCAGCGCCGCCACCTGGCAGTTGTATCCAGATCGAGCATTTCGCATTGGTCTGATTGAACTATCCGATACGCACAAAGAAAAAGGACTTGTTGCCAGATCCGTGCAGGAGCTGCGAAAAGTCTTCTTTCCTTACCAGATAGAGATTCGCCAATACTCTAGCCGTGCCCTTGAACACGCAATCAAAACCAAGGACGTTGATGCATTCATTGCCAGTTCGGGCTTTTATTGGCGAATGATTCCTTTCGGGGCACGCGACGTGGCAACAATGATCACGCGCAAAAGTCCTGATCCCAACCACACATCGGCCATTGCCTTCATCACGAAACGGGAAAACACTTCCATTGAAACGCTCGAAGACATGCGCGGCAAACGGCTTTCGGCCAGCTACCCGAGCGCCTTCATGGGATATCGCATCGGCTTGGCTGAGATTGCCGCTCACGGATATGACCCGGAAAAGTTCTTCAGCTCTGTATCTTTTACCAATGCTCCCGGCATTGAACCGATTGCCCAAAAGGTGCTCGACAATCGAGCCGACGTGGCTTTCGTTCAATCCTGCTGGCTTGAGTCTCTGCCTGAGGACGAACGCAGCCGCTACCGCGTCATCGCACCCGTTGACAATGCCGAGTCTGCCTGCGTGCGTTCGACAGCTGCATATCCAAACATCACGGTGGCCGTTTTGCGCGAAGCGCCAGCCGGTGCTGCGCGCGAAATCGCTAAAGTGCTGCTGTCAATGCCTGCCGATGAAAACGGCGAGCGGTGGGGACTTGCTACGAATTTTCAGTCCATTGACCGCGTTTATCGACTACTGAAAATTGAACACTACGCTTACCTTCGCGAATGGAGCGTCAAGCGTTGGATTTCGGCTCATAAGCCGGCGATCGCCGCCTTTTGTTTTTGTCTGCTTTTGCTCATAGGACACAGCTTCATCGTTGGCTACCTTGTACGGCGCCGCACTGAGCAGCTGGCCAAAGCCAATGCTCAGAAAGAAGCTGCTGAACGCCGGCTGAGCACGCTTTTTCATAGAATGGAAAGCTTTCGCAAAGCAAACACGATCGGGCAGCTCTCGAGCATGATTGCACACGAACTGGCTCAGCCCGTCGGAGCAGCTGTTTCATACAGCAACGGACTGCGGCTCTTGCTGCAAAACGACACGCTGACCAAGGAAAAGCTTCTGAACTGCCTCGATGGACTCGACCATGGGCTCAAGCGTGTGAGCAGCATTATTGAAAAAGTTCGAAGCTACAAAAAAGGAAACGTCGATCGCGATCAGAACATCAACCTCGTGCAAGCTCTCGACAATGCGCGCGACAGTCTGCCCCAGCAATTGCTCCAGGCCCTGCCTCTAAAGATAAGCATTAAAGAAAATCTGCACGTCCTGGCCGATCAGCTCGAACTAGAGCTGCTGCTCAACAACCTTTTGAACAATGCCATCGCGGCTGCCGTGCAAGCTGAAAATCCCGTGGTCTGCGTTTCTGCCCACGCGCATGCCGACAGCGTCATTGTCACCATTGAAAACTCGGGCTTGCCGGTTTCTGAGCAGAATTTGATTGGCCTCACAATTCCTTTTGTCTCAGAAAAAGGTTCCGGTCATGGACTCGGCGTACCGATTTCGATGTCTCTTGCAGAAGCCAATGGCGGACATCTTGCATACCGCAGGCGCGATGGCGGCGGACTGATTGCAACGATTGTTCTGCGCTCGGCAAGCTGATTGCCTCATGCCCGACCTTTGCGAAATCTCGATCAATGCAGCAAAAAAGCTTACGGCTGCGCATTCCCCCTGGAAACCGCAGCCGCACGCAGCTTTGTCGCGAGCAAAAATGTCGGAAATTCTTTCTGAGAAGTTTATTCCTCGACGATTTGCTTGACTTCGACGCCGTAGGCATCTCTCACAAGAGTCTTCATTTTAACGAGCACCAGCCAGCGGCGGATCGTGCCGATGATCACGATGCCCATCAAAATCATGACCAAGCACGACAAGAATGCCAACAGATTCTGACCATTGGGCAGATACTGATTGACAACGAGCCAGATGCCTGCCCACATCGTGATGATTGTCATCAAAATGCCTGGCACGCCAGTCATCCACGAGTAGCGCGTCTTGTTGAGACGCAATAGCACCGTCGTGCCGATCAACAGCGTCACCGAAGCAAGCAGCTGGTTGCAGATGCCAAACAGCGGCCAGATGCTTGAGATATCGCCCGAGTAGACCAAATAACCCCAGCTGCCCGTAAAGAGAATCGAAGTGATCACAATGCCCGGCACCCAGTGCTTGTCGTTGAATTTGGGCGAAACATAGCGGCCAATCATTTCCTGCAGGAAGAAGCGGCCGACGCGAGTGCCAGCGTCAACAGCCGTGAGGATGAATACGGCCTCAAACATAATGGCAAAGTGATACCAATAGGCCATCAGCTCTTCCATCCAGGGAATTCGACTGAAAATGTAGGCCATGCCGACAGCCAAACTCACGGAACCGCCAGGGCGCGCCGCAAGACTTTCCTGCACCTCGGCTTCAAGCATGGGAAGGTTCTGCACGCTCATGCCGAGCTCGACAAATTTGTCAGCCGAAGCATTGATGGCGAAGTAGTCTGCAGGCACCAACACGCAGGCAGCCACGAGCGCCATGACAGCCACAAAGCCTTCGGTGAGCATGGCACCGTATCCCACAAAGAGCACATCCTTTTCGTTGCCAAGCATCTTTGGCGTCGTGCCTGTGCCGATTGTGGCGTGAAAACCCGACAAAGCACCACATGCGATCGTGATGAAAATGAAGGGAACGACCGGTCCGCCGACAATCGGACCGCCGCCGTGCACGAATTCCGTCAAAGGCGGCATCTTGAAGTCAGGCATTACAAAAAGAATGCCGACAGCAAGCGCGGCGATAGTGCCGATTTTCAAAAATGTCGACAAATAATCACGCGGAAGCAGCAGCAGCCACACCGGCAGAACTGAAGCGATGAAGCCGTAGACCGGAATAATGATCGACATCGTTTTCTTGTCGATGTCAAGAAAGCCGAAATATTCCGGATGCGCCGCCACCCAAGGACCGGTAAGAATGCAGGCAAACAAAAGCAGCACGCCCAAAATGCTGGCACCAACCACATCGTTTTTGCGCCAGCTGTGCATGTAAAGCCCCATAACGACAGCAATCGGAATGGTGGCCGCCACCGTATAAGTCGACCAAAGCGAGTCATGCATGGCGTTGACGCAGGCAATCGACAAGCCGGCAAGCGTGAGAATCAAAATAGCAAGCACTGCCCAGCTCGCGACGAAACCCGTTGTGGGATCTATTTCACGCGAGGCAATGTAAGCAAGCGAACGGCCTTTGTGGCGCACAGAGCAAAAAAGCACGACCATGTCGTGAACCCCGCCCGCGAGCACGCAGCCGATCAAAATCCACAGCAAACCAGGCAGATAACCGAACTGCGCCGCAAGCACCGGACCGAGCAGAGGACCGGCTGCGGCAATTGCCGCAAAGTGGTGACCAAATAAAACAAACTTGTCTGTTTTGACATAATCCTGTCCGTCGGCATATTTGACGGCCGGCGTCGGACGATCCGGATTAACGTTGAGAACCTTTGCTGCAATGAAAAGGCCGTAAAAACGATATCCGATGGCAAATACGCACAAGCTCGCAAAAATCACCGTGACGGCATTGATGCCTTCAAGTGAACTGAGCATGATCGAAAAACTCCTCCGAGTTCAAAAAATACGGTTGCAGGGATGCATCAGCAAAAGCTTCCCTTTCTTTGTTGTGTGCACATCACTTTCTTCGGCATTGCCGATAGACAAACTGAAGACGACACGGTGGAGGATTTTACCGGGGCAAACGTAAAATAAAGGGTTGATACGTAAGCATCAACCCTAAATCTTAAGCCTCAAAATGGGGAAACCGCATTCAAACGAGCTTGAATTCAATCGTTCCGACGCCAGAACAACCTGCGCGTACCACATCGCCCTTTTCAATTTTTGATACGCCTGCTGGACTTCCGGTAAAGATCAGATCGCCGGGCTGCAGCGTCCAGTAACGCGAAATTTCTGAAATCACCTCATCGATCGACCAAATCATGTCGGAGGTCAATCCCTTTTGCTTTTCCTGATTGTTGACGTAAAGCCACAGCTCTGCATTATTCATGTCAGGAGCCTCAGCAGCCGGTTTGATAAATGAAATCGGCGCCGACTGATCAAACCCTTTGGCCGTCGTCCATGGACGGCGCATTTCCTTGGCTGCGGCTTGCAGGTCGCGGCGCGTGAGATCTACGCCTACAGCCCACCCCCAGACGCACGCGCGCGCCTGCTCAACCGCAATATTCTTTGCCGTTTTTCCGATGGCAATCACCAGTTCGACTTCATGCTGCAGATTTTCGGTCATCGGCGGAAAATCAACCTCGGCCGTCTTTTTGGGATTAATCGGCACCACGGCGTCAGCCGGTTTGGCAAAAAAGCAAGGCGTGCCTCTGCCCGATCCGCCCATCTCACGATCGTGTTCAGCATAGTTGCGGCCCACGCAGTAAATGCGGTGAACCGGGAAAAGCACATCCGGCGATCCTGCCACCGGTACAACGCTTTGCGCGCTAGGAGCAAAGGCAAACATTTTTTCGTCGTCTCCAAAAAACAAGCGGCAGACCGTGGTTTGTTGCCATTGAGTCTGCCGCAAATCATAAAAATAAAACCACTCTCTTAGACGTCAGTCTGACCAGACGGCTTGTCTTCGTCCTTGGCCGTCTGCTCGGCTCCTTCTGCGGGCTTGACGCTTTGCACCTTTTCCACAGAAGCGCTCACAGGCTCAGGAAGCTTGACGCTGCCCGGAATCACCGGGTTGGGCTTGTCTGCCATGAAGAGATAAAGCTGATAGACATAGCCGCTTAGGGCATACAAGCAAAAGAGAACAAAGATAGCAAGCGAGGGGTTGCTCGAAACGAGAATAAAGACGATCGAGCCCGCAACCATTGCCCAAAACGGAACATTCTTCAACCCCACCTTGGACTTGCCCGAGAAAAAGGGCGCGTTGCAAACCATGGTGAGTCCCGAATAAAGCGTCAATACGAAGGCAATCTCAGGAAGATTAGCCAACACGCATGGCGGCATCTTGTTGTCAACCACCAGCCAGACGAAGCCTGCCAGAAGCGCTGCGGCCGCAGGACTAGGCAGACCCTGGAAAAACCGTTTGTCCACAACGCCAATATTGCAGTTAAAGCGAGCCAGACGCACGCCTGCGCACAGACAGTAGATAAAAGCTGCTGCCCAACCCAAGGCACCGAGATGCCACAAGCAGAACTTATACATCACAAGCGCGGGCGCAACGCCAAATGCCGTCATATCGGCAATCGAATCGAATTGTTCGCCGAACTGACTCTGAGTGTGCGTCAGACGCGCCACGCGACCATCCATGCCGTCAAAAACCATCGACAGAAGAATCATCAGCGCAGCAAACCCAAAGCGCTGATCCATGGAATGAACGATGGCAAGAAAGGCGCAAAAAAGCGAGGCCGTCGTAAAAAGGTTTGGAAGCACGAACAGACCGTGCGTACGCACAGTGTCGATCTTGCGGCGACCAACTTCAATCATGCGCTGCCGTGCCGGGCGGCGTCGGGTACGAGGCTTGACCATGGTGGCTTGCTCCTCTTTTTGTATTTTATTTGGCAAAAAAACCAATGGGTCCGCAGGCTTGCGCGGACCCTTCTAAAAATAGGCTTGCTCTTAGGAAGCCTGCGGCAAACGAGCGATCACGGTTTCAACACCAGTCGTCTTTTCGCCAATCGTCACAGTAATTTCCGCATGCAGCGGAAGATACACGTCAACACGAGAACCAAAGCGAATGAAGCCGTAGCGCTCGCCGCGCTCAATCTCTTCGCCAATGAGCTTGTAGCAAAGGATGCGACGCGCCACAAGACCAGCAATCTGGACAAAACAGACCTTGTCGCCGCCTTTGGTCACAACCGTCACGGCATTTCGCTCATTGAGTTCAGATGCCTTCTCAAGCGAAGCATTAAGAAATTTTCCGGGAAAATATTCAACCTTTTCGATGCGGCCGGAAACAGGCGCCTTCTGGCTATGCACATTGAAGATGTTCATAAAAATTGAGATCATCTTCGTTTGCTCGCCCGTATAGGGGCAAACCGTCTCTTCAATCTTGATGACGCGTCCGTCAACAGGAGCCACGACGGCATCTTCGTCGCGCGTCATTTCGCGTGCCGGATCGCGAAAAAACTGCGCCACAATGATGAACAAAACCCAAAACACAAAAGCAATCAGTCCGCCCGCAAAAATCTGCATGACAACAGCCAGCAGAAAAGCAATAGCCATAAAGGGCCAGCCTTCACGAGCAAAGAAAGGATGAGGATAAATGCGGTTCAAGGCTCAGACTCCTAAGCGTATAAAAATTTCAATACCTTTTGCGCTGCCGTCTTACATGCGGCGCTCGAGATGATGCCGGATCGTATCAAGCGCTTCAATAAGGCGCACATCCTGCGGATAATTCTTCTTGACGTACTCAATTGCCCAGTGCGTCTTTTCCCAAGCACGACGATTAGCCGACAATTCGCCGCGCAGCACTTCGGCTGCGTGCTCCAGATCAGCTGGCTTGATGTCTAAAAAGTTCACATCTGTTTCATCCTGACGCAAAGTCATCGCTTAACCCCTAAATCTGCTAAACGCCTGTCAAAGCAAAGGAGGCGAACGCTTCTTCAAAAATCGTTCGTTTGAAAAGTTTCTCCGCCGGCAAGGCGTCTGCTGTGTTTTTACGCATTCGTTTAATTATAGCGAGGGCCTGCTGTCGGCTTAATCGGCTTGCTCATCAATTATCTTGTCGGCAAACCCAAGAAACCCCGGCACCACGACATCGTCATTTCCTGTTGCTTCACCTTCGGCGGCCGCCACATCGAGCACCTTGACGTCAAATCTCAGCGTCCAGCCGGCAAGCGGGTGATTGGCGTCCATCACTGCCGTTCCCTGCGCTACGTCAGTGACGCGATATTTGCGCCCATCATCAGCCAGCCCCGGAACGTGATCAAACACAAGTCCCGGAACAATAAGCTCTGGATCGCCCAATTTTTCAACCGGCACGATGAAAATTGCTTCAGGATCAAATTCCCCGAAGCTGTCTTCAGGCTCAAGCGTCACGCTCACGCTGTCGCCCTTTTTCTTGCCTTCGAGCGCTTTTTCAATGCCGGGGAATATATCGGCATGGCCGTGCAGATACGTCACGCCTTCGCGGTCAGTTTCTTCGAGCAGATTTCCCTGCAAGTCATACATCGCCACACTGATCGTGACGAGAGCGTCTTTTTTAATTTCCATTTTTGTTTTGCACATCGGTTCGAGAACCGGTTGATCAAGTAGGAGCTTTGCGCTCAAAGCGAATTCGGTGCTCGAGCTTCCGTACTCAGAATTTTTGCTTTTTCGCGATCGAACTCTTCGCGCGTAATAAGTCCTTTTTCGAGCATCCGCTCAAGTTCGGCAAGAGCCGATACCGCCGTCAAAGGAGTCTGCTCAAACGAGGCTTGGACATTGTCTGGATTGGGACCATAGCGGTTGGCGCCCTCGGCGCCGGACAAGCATCCCAAAATAAAGCCAAAAAGAAAGCCCACCAACGGAATAAAGCTTACAAGCGCCCACAAACCGCTTCGTCCGATGTCATGCAGTCTGCGAACCAATGCAGAAAAATAGAGCACCGAACACAGCACCAGATACACGTAGAGCACGACGAGAGATTGATCCGGATACAGAAGGATCACATCTTCAATCACTTCGTAGACCGTCAGCGGCAGCACGCTTGAAAAAAAGAAATACGCGAAAATCGCCAACCAGTACGTACGTCTGGGAATTCGACCTGAAAAACTCGGTACCAGAGCATCAGAAATAGCGCTCATCGACCATCACCACTTGTTCTTGCTTTGATAAAAACGGGCCGCAGACAAATGAGCCTGCTGCCCGCTGCGAGAAAATAGTCTTGTGCGAGTGCCTGCAGGCGGCCGCACCGACGTTTATTTACCGCGTCTGCTCGCCGATCAGCGTAATGATGCGCGGAGCGACCCCCGTCTCATCAGCACGTCCCTCGGCAGAAAGCACCGTCACGCGCGTCTTATCTCCCTCGGGGGTCAGACGTAGTCGATACTCAACGGGATCGATTGCCTTGGCCTTAGAGAAGAGATTGGTGAAGAAGCCCTGCTCGGACTTCATCTTGGCCTCGTAGTCGGGGTCAAGATAGCGGATCATGAAGATGCCCCGGCTGCGGTCGCGATCGGCCACTTCAAAGCCTGCACGATCCAGCGCCACGCCCACGCGGCGCCATGCACGATCAAAGGGCTCGCTGATGAGCACCGCCTCCGGCTCGCCCTGGGCGTTGTTGAGGACTTCGCTCATGGGCTTGTACTTGACGGCTTCAAGCTCATCGAGCTGCTGCTGTTCGGCGGGCTTGGCTGCAGGGTTGAATTCCTGCTCGAGCTTTTGCGCAAGCTTGGTGAGCATCACAGCCTCAAGCTCGGGATCCGAAGGACCAGGCTGCCAAATCGTCGTGTCCTCCTGTCGGCCCTTGAGCACTTCAACCATCTGGCGGTGCGTAATGTAGATGTTGGTCGTGCCGTCATCGGCACGCTCCATGCGTGCTCGGTACTGATCACGCGTGCCCGTGTCATAGACAAAGTCAATTGCCTTGCCGAGCGTTGCGCGAATAATGTCCTTGGGAAGATTGGCCTTGTTTTCGGCCCACTCAGTCTGCATCACGCCCGTGGAAGCATCCTGACTCTTGACGATGAGGCCGACCGAAGCCCAGAAATCCTGCAAAAGCGGCCAGACCCTGTCGGGCGATGCTTCCACGTGCACGTAGCGCACGGAACCATCGCGCACAACCTTGGCCATCTGCGTCTCGGGAAGAACCAAGGCAGGCGCCTCTCCGCGGGCCTCAGCCTGCATCTGCGCCTTTGCCGCTTCTGCGTTGGCGCTCACAATCTGGGGACGGGAAGGAATGTTGTAGCGATCGTTGCGATAGACCTGATCAAGATCTGGCGGAATCTCAAGCGGGGCACGAGAATTCGACGACTCGTACTGAACCTTTTCATTGGTAAAGTCGATGCCGAGAGTCGAGCAGCCCGCCAAAGCGGCAGCAACGGATGCCGCAGCAGCTGCACGCAATGCGTGTTTAACCATTTAGTGTCAATCCTAAAATTCGTTTGCGCTTTGAGCGTAAAACACCTTCAAAAAAGGCGCGCGAAAACCTAAGCGACGCTAGTTTAGCAAAAGGTTTTCGGCAATTTTGTCCTACTCACAACTTGATACACGGCAGTTGCATCGCAGAAACTGCAGCAATCGATGCGAGCAGAGAATAGAAAATTGTCCTTAGAACTCCACGCCGGCTTCGCGCATCGCAGCCTCAACAACCGGCCTGTTGGCCTCCGAGAGCATCGTCAGCGGCAAACGAATGCCCGAGCGGATGATCCCCATGCGATAAAGCGCCCATTTGGGAGTCACCGGATTGGGCTCGCAAAAGAGCTTTTCGTGCAGCGGCATCATGCGGTCATTGAGGGCGCGCGCGGCACTTGCATTGCCGGCCACAGCGGCGCTGGCCATTTCGTGCATCTCGCGCGGCAGCAAGTTGGCCGTCACGGAGATCACGCCCGAGCCGCCCACCAGCATCAGCGCAAGCGCCGAATCGTCATTGCCCGAATACACTGCAAACTGCTTGTTGCCAAGCACTTTCGGCAAGCGGCGCAAGAGATCAATGCCGCGTGCAATATCTCCCGTGGCATCTTTGAGGCCAACGATGTTGTCAATGGCGGCAAGACGCAAGACCGTGTCGTTTTTAAGATCAGCCACGGTACGTCCGGGAACGTTGTAGAGAATGATCGGAATGTCAACCGCCTCGGCAATGGTCTTGAAGTGCTGATACAGTCCCTCCTGCGTGGGCTTGTTGTAGTAGGGCACAACCTGAAGCGAAGCATCCGCTCCGGCCTCTTTAGCCGCCTTTGTAAGCTCAATTGCCTCTGCCGTCGAATTGCCTCCAGTTCCGGCAACAACCGGGATGCGGCCGGCAGCCGTTTTGACCGTAAAGGCAACGACTTCGTTGTGTTCCTCAACAGTAAGAGTCGGAGACTCGCCCGTTGTTCCAACCGTCACAATGCCGTCAGTACCGGCCTCTACATGCCACTCAATAAGGCGAGCGTAAGCTTCATAGTCAATTGAGCCGTCTTCGTGCATGGGCGTAACAAGCGCCACCAAAGAACCTTGAATCATTTCCCCTCTCCCTTAACAAAAAACTATCAAAGCGACGGAGTCGGCTTATTGCACAAGAGCGCAACCAATTCTGAAACAACCGAGCGCAAGTCGCGACGATCCACAATCATGTCGATGGCTCCCTTTTCGAGCAGCATCTCTGAGCGCTGAAAACCTTCAGGAAGCTTTTCGCGCACCGTCTGCTCAATTACGCGGGGACCGGCAAAGCCGATGAGAGCCTCGGGTTCGGCGATCACCACATCGCCCATGAACGCAAACGATGCCGATACGCCGCCCATGGTAGGATCGGTCAAAACCGAAACGTACGGAATGCGTGCACGTTCAAGAAGACTGACCGCGGCATTTGTCTTGGCCATCTGCATAAGAGACAGAAGCCCTTCCTGCATGCGGGCGCCGCCCGTACTTGTAAACGTCACAAAAGGAATTTGTTCCTTCAGAGAGCGCTCAACGCCCAAAACAAAACGCTCGCCCACGACGCTGCCCATTGAGCCGCCCATAAAGCCGAACTCGAAAGCAGCGGCCACAATCGGCTGACGGCGCAGCTCGCCTCTCATGACAACCAGTGCATCGCTCTCGTTGGTTGCATTTTTTGCTGCTTCAATGCGATCAGGGTAGCGCTTGGAATCCACAAACTGCAACGAGTCTACAGGCAAAATATCCGCACCGATTTCTTCATGCACGCCCTTCCAGTCGAGAAAAGCCTGCAGACGGTCGCGCGCACTCAAACGCATGTGAAAGCCGCATTTGGGACAAACGCGCAGCGACTCCTGCAGCTCTTCCTTATACAGAACCTGATCGCAATGCGGACACTTCATCCAAAGACCGGCCGGTATCGGACTTTTTTTCTTGGGTTCTACGGAAGTTGTACGGGAAGAAATGCTGGGAATGATTCGTGTAAGCCAACTCATATGCCATCTGTCTCTGAAAGAATCCAAAGGGCCGCACGAGCGTTCCTCTGGATCCGGAATACTTGAAAACGCCAATAGAAAGCCGCACACAAACAGCAAAGTCGTGCGCAAAACCTCCTGAATGTGCTGTCGGGAAGCCTAAACACCAAGGCAAGTGGGTATATTCTAACGGCGAAAAAGCCTGCCTTGCTTTCGCGTGCGCTCATCTGTTTTGCTGATAAGCGCCTCCGAGCCGATCAATTCCTAATCGGCAAAAGCTTCCATAGTCGCTGAGGCAGCAAACGCCAGAAAAAGACAAGAAGCCTGTAGCGCCAGTCAATGATGACCGTTCGTTTTTTCTTGTCAATGGCCTCTACGATCTTTTGCGCTACGAAGGAAGGCGACATCATCATCGGGTACTTTTTGCCGTCGTGCAAAAAGGCGGTATCGACAAAACCGGGCCGAACATCAGTAAAGGAAATGCAGCAGCCTCTGATATGCGAGAGCTGCTCGAGAGCGTCTAGATAGGTATTTTGAAATCGCTTGGACGCAGAATAGGCCGCCGCAGCGCCAAGTCCGCGAGTGCCTGCAATGGAAGTAATGGCGCAAATATGCCCGCCGCCATGCTTGGCGAAATAGGAAAAGGCGGCATCAATCATGCGCACAAACCCCTCGACGTTGGTGGCGGTGGTGTCAAGCTCAATGGAGCCGTTGAGAATAACGTTTTGACATCCGATGCCCGAAGAATGAATGTACAAATCCATGCCTTCGAGTTCATCAATGAGCGCGGTAAGTTCTTCTGCGGCGATCTTGTCTCTGACATCAATCACGCGAATATGAACTCGATCGGGCGCAAGAGCTTTGAGCTTCTGAAGTTTTTCAAGCCGCCTGCCCGCAACGCCGAGTTCCCAGCCGTTTTTCAAAAGAATAAGTGCGGTCTCATACCCGATGCCGGACGTTGCTCCGACGATGACTGCCTTGCTCATGCCCAATTGTTCTCCAAAAAAATCCTGCGAAAAGATTTTGCAACAGTTTCCGAGCAAAAAGATGCACAATAGGAAATTCTTTCGAAGTCATGAAGAAATAAGCCGCCGCAGCGCCTATCTTCGGTGCAAGACAAAAAGGAACAAACAAAGTTCTCTGAAATTGCTCGAGGCAGCAGCTTGATGCTTTTGCCTGCGAAAACGGGGACTTGCTCTGGGCAAGTCCCCGCTCATTCTTACGCTTTTTTCAAGCCGGCATTACTTGGCGCAGCAACGCTTCTGCATGGCCTTCAGGAACCAAATATTCTTGGCGTACTTGGCAAGATAATCCTCAAACTGAGAAACCAGCAGGTAGTCGCCGTATTCGTCGGCGCCGTTGCGGATTTCCTGAGCCAGAGCCTGCATCTTGAGCATGTCTTCGAGCAGAATGTCAACCACTTCATGCACCGGGAAATCACGAGCATCGAGCTCTTCAATCGTGGCAAGTTCAAGATACTCGGTCAGACGCACCGGCGGGAACTTGTCTCGCATCTTGCAGGCTTCGGCAACGGCATCGAACTGCTCATTTACCTCATCGTAGAGGCTCTCGGTAAATTCATGAACCTGAATAAAGGCGCCGCCCACAACATTCCAGTGCAGATTGTGAAGCTTGGCGTTCCACACCGCGAGATTGGCGAGATAGACCTTGAAGGGACACACAGCAGACTTCATTTCACATGCGCCGACAGCGGCATTCTTTTCACAGCAGGACATAACGTTCTCCTCAAAAAAATTGTTGATCAAAACCATTTGATCTTGTTGTGAGTAAGTATATAAAGAACCCCAAAAATAGTCCAATACTATTTTATTTGCATTGCGATAGTTATTTTCTATACATAAAATCTTGCCGATTCTTGCCGGCAAAAAGAAAAAAAACTTGAGCTGAGCGCCTTATCATTTGGCCTTCTTCTGAACTCTACGCTGCCGCATTGATGCCCCAAGCCGACCTCACAAATCTTGAGCTGACTGTCGCCCCGATGGAAGGTCTGACGACGGTTGTATTTCGTAAGATCCATGCAGAAATTTTCGGTCCTGCCGATCGCTACTATCTTCCCTTTGTCACGCCAACCATAGAACCCAAATTTACAGAGCGGCAGATGCGTGAGCTCTCGCCAAAAGCCAACATTGGCATTAAAGCCATTCCGCAGCTTCTGACCCGTCGGGCAGAGGATTTCCTGTGGGCTGCGCAAGCGCTTTCCGATTTGGGCTACGAAGAGGTCAATCTCAATTTGGGCTGTCCGGCCGGCACCGTTGTTGCCAAAGCAAAAGGCGCAGGGTTTCTAGGCGATCCAATTGGCCTTCGAGAATTTTTTGAGCGCATTTTCGCCAAAGAGCTGCCGATCAACGTGTCGGTCAAAACACGTCTGGGGCTCAAAAATCCTGAAGAGTTTGCCGGGCTCGTCGAACTCTACAACCTCTACCCCATTTCTCGACTCATCGTGCATCCGCGCATCAGGTCTGATTTCTACAAAGGAGATGCAAGACGAGATGTTTTATTGGCCGAACTCGCAAACATAAAGCTTCCCTTGGGCTGCAACGGAGACATCATCACGCTCGAAAATCTAAACAGCTGCGCACAGGATTTCTCGAGCGCTCCCGGGGGCCTAGTTGAACTCATGGTGGGTCGCGCCCTCATGGCTGATCCTGCCCTATTTAGAAAAGCTCGAGGAAAGGCTCCTGCCGGCAAAGACGAAATTCTTGCTTTTCACAATGCGCTCTTTGATGCTTATGCCGCACTCTTTGAGAGCCGAAAAAACGCCATGATGCGCATGAAGGAATACTGGTTTTTTCAACTTAACCTTTTTGGCTCAAATGACGAGATTTCTGCGCTGCAAAAGTCCGCAAAAGAACTTTTCCGCATCCGTGAAATCGGCGAATTTCAAAGCTCAGTGTGCAAAATCATCGATACGTTCAGCTTGCTCACCGAGCCGCGATATGGATGGAGAAAGCCTTTATAACAGCTTATATATAGACTCCAACAAGAAAAAGAATCGCCTCCTCTATTAAAATAGATACGATTTGCTAATTCACAATCACAGGCTCGCACGACATGCAGTTTCTCATCATTGATGACCACGCGCTGATTGTTCAGGCAATGGGGCTGCTTCTGAAGACGAAGTTCCCCGATGCTGTTGTCCTTACAGGATCGACCGCAGACGATGCTCGAAAACTTGTTGCCGAACACGGCGAAAATACAGATTTATTGATTCTGGATCTGAATGTTCCCGGCGTGCAGACGCCCACTAGTCTGCTAGAAGAACTCGTACGCACAAATTCTGCGCTCAAGATTCTCGTTCTCTCCGGCATCGTGGATCAGCAAAACATCATGCGCGTGCTGCAGCTTGGCGCTGCCGGATTTGTTCCCAAATCGCTAGACACGGACATGCTTACGCACGCCATCGACTTCGTGCTGCAAGGCGGCGTATATATTCCGACGCGGCTATTGAGCGAAAGCCAGAAGGCAGGCTTTCTCACTCAGGCCGCCGTTGAGCTGGCGCAGAAGTCAAGCAGTGAGGTACATCTGACTCAGCGCCAAATTGATGTTCTTAAAACTCTGGCCCGAGGACTGCCCATTAAGCGCATTTGCCGAGAACTTGGTCTGTCTGAAGGCACGGTGAAAACACATGTTTCTGCCATCTACAGAGCCTTTGGCGCAACAAACCGCACGGAAGCTCTGATTGCAGCCCGCCGCGCTGGTTTTGACATTACGCTTTAGAAGCGTTTTGCAAGGAACTCTTCCTCGTCGGTTCGCTCATTCGCTCAATCAGCCTGAGACGGGCGGTTTTCAGCAACAGCCCTGCGCAAAGCCGAAGCCAGGGTATCTGCTGCCGCGGGCTTTTGCAAAATCACAGGCATCGCCTGACCTTCATTGTCCGGATTCAAGCACAGCCCTCGATAGGCGCGGCGAATTTCATCTTCGCTCACAGCGGTGAGCAGCACGCAGGGAAAATTTCGCCCTGCGCCGATGCGGACCATGAAGATTACCTCAAGCCCCGTGCTCACCGATTCGCCCAGGTTGTAGTCCGAAATCAAAGCCGAAAGGTTGCCGTCTTCGGCCTCGACAATCATGCGGTCAATGAAATCCTTTGTGGGCTCCTTGGCGCTGATTACCGTGGCGCCCCAACTTTTGAGAATTGTTGCAACGGCATTGCGCACAATGTCGTTGTCTTCCAAAAGCCCCACAACGCCACGCATGTCCAGATCGCTGACCAGCTGCAGCGCGCTTGCTGCCCGGTGCCCGGCGGCCTGTTCGTATGAGTCAAACTCCAGACGAAAAACCGACCCGCGGCCAAGCTTGCTGCCTACCGAAAGTCCAATGCCCAGCCTTTTGGCCAAACCTGCAACAATTGAAAGTCCCAAACCAAAACCGCCCTCGCTTGCCCGTCCGGCTTCACCTCGGTAGAAGGCTTCAAAAATACGCTTGCGCTCGCTGCGGGCAATGCCGGGACCTTCGTCATAAACACCGATCGTAATGCGCGACTGGCCCACTTTTCGCGCAGCAAGCACGATATGCGCTTCGGGCTTTTTGGTATAGCGAATAGCGTTTGTGATCAGATTGCGCAGAATGCGATTGACAAGCAGCGGATCAGTTTTGACCGAAACATCAAGCGGCCGCGTGCTGAACTTAAGTCCTTTGACGGCAGCCACGGGTTCGAATTCTCCAGCAAGATCCCGAAAGAGCTCATCGATGCGCACGTCTTCGATCTTGACTTCAAGCTTGCCGGTTTCAATGCGGCTTACTTCCAAGAGCTGTTCAACGAGCGTAGAAATATTTTTTGCCGTGGCATCGAGCTGCGCAATGATTTCACGATTCGATTCGTTTGCCTGCATCTGAAGAATCTGCAGATAAATGCCCATGGCCTGCAGGGGCTGACGCAAATCGTGATTGGCACCAGCAAAAAACTTGGCTCTCCGCTCGCTTGCCTGTATGGTTGCCTTTCTTTCACTTTCGGCAAGGGCCTTTTCGCTTCTTAGACGCGCAACGAGCCGCTCGTTTTGCACCTCGCGAATCACAGCCGTCACCACAATCTCATTGAGCCTGCGGCCGCAGTAAAGCACAAAGCACACCACAACCAAAAGCACGACACCGATAGCTGCTCGCCCCAAATCAAAGGCGCTCGCAAGAGCCAGCATCATGGGGGCAAGCGCGCACACAACCATGGTCGTCAAACTCGGCATCCAGCACGAAAACACGGGCCACGAGGCAAAGACAACGGCCACAATCACAGCCACCAGAATAACGACGTCGATGACTTCATGGGTCATCAAAAACGCCGCTCCTGCAAATCCCCACACCACGCCGATCGTCACCGTGTGCATCATCCACCGATGCAGCCACTCGCGGATGTGCGCCCCGCGCTGCTCATCGGCCGTAAAGCGTCGATGAAACATGCCCCAGGTCCAAACGGCCGTCAGAACGCAAAGCGCCCAGACAATCAAAAGTGCATGGCTTGCAGCATCCCAAAAACGCGCCACAATTGCCGCCATGCCGATCACCTGACAGGCAATTGATACGGGCTGCAGCCGCAGCGATGTATTGATCTGCTCGACGAGCACGCGCGAAGTGCGACGCAAGTCGCTTCCTAGGAAAAAACTCTGAAGGCGCTCAATGAACTGCGCCGCTACCTGCTTCATCATGCGAGGCTACACCCACCAAAGAGGTGCCCTTGCGCTCGGCGCACCGGGATACTCTGCGGGCACCGGCGGCGCGTCAAACTCAAGATGCAAACGACGATCTTCGCAAAAAGCCCGGGCCCACGCACCAACAGGAATGGTGAGCGTATCGGGCTTGTGCCCATAGTCAAGTCCGCGCACAACGGGAATTTGAGCCTCCTTGGCAATGTAGGCAAGCACATCCTCAAGCGAAAGCCCGGAATTTGGACCGCCAAGCCCCGCGTCATGACCGCTGACATCGCCCACAATCAAAGCCTTTTGCCGCGACAGCACGCCGCTTTGAAGCAGCTGCACGAGCATGCGCTCAAACCGCCAGGCCGTCACGTAAACATCTTCAACCACAAGAATGCCGCCGTCGATCT
Organism: uncultured Duodenibacillus sp.; assembly: GCA_944388865.1. Lineage (GTDB taxonomy): Bacteria > Pseudomonadota > Gammaproteobacteria > Burkholderiales > Burkholderiaceae_F > Duodenibacillus. The sequence goes on from CALXKM010000007.1 coordinate 43,067, forward strand.
GCGGAAACCAAGGAGTACCCAAAAGGCTCAGCAAAATTGTGAGGTTGCCACCCCAAAAAATCCCCTGCGCATCAAAATCCTTTCCCTCAGCATCGCTGTCTAAAACGAAAGGCGTTTGCGTCATCGCCCGCATGAAGCGCTCGTTGTAGAGACGATTTTTCCGGGCAAAGGCTCTTGCCGTCGGCCCCTGCCAGCTCGCGCGGCCGCATTTGGCGTAAAGCGCAAGATTAAAAGCCGTCAGATCAGAAAGCCCCGCAAACACGGCCTCGCTTTTGCCGATTTGCTCCCAATCAAGAAAAGGCAGAATGCGCGCCGTTCCATAGCCTCCGCGAAGGGCAAGCACAATGTCGACTTCGGGGTCAGCAAACCCTTGCATCAGGGCTTGCGCACGCACTTCGTCGCTTCCGGCAAAGCCGTGATCGAGCTTGCGCACATTTGAAGACTCCTTCACGCGCCAGCCCAGCGCACGAATCTCATCAAAGGCCTTTTCGATGAGCGCCTCGTCGATTTCGTTGCTCTCCTCGCCCGTGACGCAGGCACGAGCCGGAGCGCAAACATAAATTGTGGGATCTGCAACATCGTGCATCAACATTGCTCCAATTTCCGGCTGCTTGAGCCAAAACCTCAGCAGCAAACTCCAGCCTGCAAAGCGTCAATCACTCTGCACGACGTCCTTCGCGTTGAGGCCTGCGCTTTTCTTCAAAAAATTTCTTGAGAATTCTCTCACAATCAGCTCTGAGCACGCCTGGAGTCATCTCCACGCGGTGATTCATTCGCGCGCGTTCAATCACGTTAAGTGCGCCGCGCATGCCGCCGCTCATAGGATCATCCGCGCCCCAAACAACGCGCGAGACGCGAGCCAAGGACAAGGCAGCCGAGCACATTGCGCACGGCTCAAGCGTAACGTAGAGCACGGCTCCATTGAGTCTTTCAGATCCCAGCAAAGCCGCAGCCTTTCGCAGCACGAGCATTTCGGCATGCGCCGTCGGATCGTGGCGAGCAACCACTTCATTGCCCGATTCAGCGACGATATTGCCCTCAACGGCCAGTACGGCGCCGACAGGCACTTCGCCAGCCTCGTAGGCTCGTTGCGCCATTCTGAGCGCATGATGCATAAGCTCAGCATCAAGCGCCGGGTCGATGACCGGTGCGGGCTGCGCATTGACGGCGCGGTTTTTGGCCTGCAGCAGCGCTCGCATCTTGCTTCTGCGGCGCACCCGCGCCTCGTCGTAGTACGCCCAGGCAGCAAGCACCTTGGAGACGCTGCCGACTGGCTCACAAACTGCAAGCCTCCAGATGCACTCTCCGTTTTGCTCTCCCACAAACCCGCAGCCGCACATGGCCTCATAGACATCCATTGTCTGCGCCTTAAGCCAGCGGGCATGAGCGGATAAAAATTCCGACAGCCGCTCAATAAAAGCCTCTTTTTGCAGCGAAGTGAAAGCTCCCGCCTCTGAAATAAAAAACACTGCCGTGCGGAAAAACACCTCAAGGTCCCGAGGCTCGCGCCCGAGACCGGCAAGAGAAACTCCGTTTCTCAATGTGAGGTGATTGAAGTGCTTGACCACTTCGAGGTCAAACACATTTGCGCCGCCTTGTTCAAATTCAGTCATACGCTTGCCGCAAAATTTATCCGCCGTCAGCGGGCGTTGACCAAAATCGCTTCGACATCCTGCTCGTTGAGCGCCTTGAAGTGCCCGAGCGTCGCTGCGCCGACGCTGGCCTGAGCAATTTCCTTGATGGGCACTTCACGCTCGGTAAGCTGCGAGAGCTTCGTGGGCAAGTTCATTTGAATCAAAAACGAGCAGAACTTGGCAATGGCAAGCTTAATCGTGGTCTCGTCATCCTGATCTCCGGTCACTCCGAAGACTTCGTGCGCAAAGCGCACAAAACGGGCTGGATTCACAGGCCACACGTAGCTCATCCACGAAGGGATGACAACGGCGAGACCTTCGCCGTGGATGATTCGATCATCCCACCCCGAGAGCGCGTGCTCAATGCCGTGGCACGCCCAGTCCTCTTCGTGTCCCAGTCCGAAATAGCCGTTGTGCGCAAAGCTTCCCGCAAGGCCTATCTCGCACCAAGCTTCATAGTCGTCTATTTTTTCCATGAGCTTCAAGCCGTTGCGCATGATCACGCGCAGCGCCGCTTCAGCCTGCGCACTGGTGTAGTCTACGCCCGGAGTATTGGTGAAGTAGCGCTCCATGATATGGCTCATCATATCGATGATGCCGGCAGAAACCTGACGCTGCGGCAGCGTGAAGAAAAGTTCCGGATTGACAATGGAGAGCTTGGGACGCACAAGCGCATTGCCTGCGCCCGCCTTGACGTTTCCGTTGGAGATGACCGTGCGGATGCTCTGTTCGGACCCTGCGGCAGGAATCGTCAAAACGGTGCAGACAGGAAGTGCCTGCTGAGGCTGCGCCTTGCCGCAGAAGAAATCCCATACGTCGCCCTCATAGCACACGCCAAGCGCAGCAGCCTTGGCTGTGTCAATCACGCTGCCGCCGCCGACGGCAAGAAACATGTCGACCTTTTCAGCGCGGGCAAAGTCAACGCATTCGCGCACAAAATCCACAGTCGGATTCGGACGCACGCCGCCTTTGACGACCACCAGAAGGCCTGCTTTTTCGCAGCTTTCAACAACTGAAGCAAGCACGCCCGAGCGTACGGCTGAGCCGCCACCGTAGACAACCATAATTTTTTTTGCCTGCGGCAGCGCGCGGACAATCAAGCTGCCCGTCTGCAGATGCGAGTCTTTGCCGAAAACGAGCTCGGTCGGATTGCAGTACGTAAAGTTGTTCATCTCTGTTTACCTCAAACCTAATAACCAATTGAATTCTCTTTTTATCGCTGCCTGCTCGGCTTTGCCCAGATGTTTTCAATCTCGCAAAGAAGCTTGCGCACGTTGAGAAATCTGCGCTGCAGCCTCGCCCCTCTTCAAATTGATCGGGATAAGGGCGCACAGCCCAAAAACAAAGAAAAAGCCGACGACGATGATGGCAAGCCTCTGGTCGTTTCCAGTTGCCCAGGTCACGGCGCCATACGTGATGGGTCCGACGATTGCCGAAAGCCAAAGCGCCATATTCCAGAAACTATAAAACTGCGCGAGCCTTCCGGCAGGCGCCAGCACTGCAACCATAGCGCGTCCGGCCGACTGACTCGATCCCATGGCAAGCCCGGCAAGATTGGCTGCCGCCCAAAAGACGGCGGCATTCTGCGCACTTGCCGCCGTGACGACCATCGCTATCCACACGACAAGCGTCAGGGCAAGCGCCAATTTGTGCCCGAGTCGATCCTGCACATATCCGAATCCGAATGCGCCGATGGCAGCCGTAATGTTGACGACAAGCACCATGATCAGGGTCTCAATGAGCCCGAACCCCATAACCGCGGAAGCATACACGGCCGCAAGCGTAATGACGGTCGCAATGCCGCATTGGTACAAAAAGCCGCAAAGAACAAGGCGCGCAAAATCAATATAAGTCGACAAAAGGCTCAGCGTGTCCCTTAGTTCAGCAACAGAATCTCGCCACGCCGCCCCCCAGGAAATGTTTTGATCACGCGCCTTGCTTCGTTCCTTTAAAAAGAGAATTGAAGGAATGGCAAGAACAAAAAATACAACAGCCGTGATGACGTTGCTTGCCGCAACCAAAGAATCGTTGGCAAATCCTGCTTTCTCTCCTACCAGCACTACCGTCAGACACAAAGCTAGCGTAAAGAGTCCGCCGACGTAGCCCAGCGACCATCCCCACCCCGAGACCTTGCCCACAGCCTCAGGCCGGGCGATCTCGGGAAGAAAAGCCGAATTGAGCGTTTCTCCCACATTAAAACCTAGGCAGCTCAAAACAATCATGCTGATGGCCCAAGCATAAGTTTGAGGTCCGCAAAATGCTAAAAGCGCTGTAGCAACGACGCACAAAAGCGTTGCTGCCGCAAGCCATTTCTTCTTGGAAGCTCTCAAATCGGCCATGCGTCCGATCACAGGCATCAAAAACATGGAGACCGCGTTGCCGCAGGCCACTGTCGTGCTCCAAGCAAATGTAGCCCAGTCAGCGTCTGCACAAATGGTCGAAACAAAATATGCATTGAACACAGCCGTGAGCACAACCGTGCTGTAGCCGGAATTGGCAGCGTCAAAAAGCGCCCATGAAAAGCATTCCTTGGGTTCGACTCCTGGTCTTAGTGCAGAACGGTCAAAAAATTTCATTTTCAGTTTTATTCAATTGACGGCGCCGTCAAAAATGGGCGCTCCCACCATCAGCGCTGACCAAAACTGCACCAAGCGCACGCATGGTTCGGCGTTTTCTATGCCGTCAAAAGGAACTCCCTGCACAGCCAGCGAGTGAAGCGTTGCATAAACATCACTCAGGAATATGCCTGCTGCCGTATAAATCACCTCTTCGTCATCATCGGGAATGGTGTTGACGGCCGCCTTGAGGCTGTCGGACATTTCCTCGCGCATGTACTGCGCCAGGCCGCGTGGATTCCAGTCCTCTGCCGACTGAAAATGCGGATTGTCTCCGGAAAATGTTGACCCTAGCCAGTCAACAAGCTTCTGATTGGCCTCAGTGAGTTCCTCTCTGCTCATTTCCCCTCGGGCTGCCATTTCAGCGCGCTTGGCTGTATTTTTGAGGGCCTGCAGCAGAAGCTTTTCTACAACATCAATTGCCGCCAGACTCGGAAGCTGCTCAGCTCGGCTGGAAAAATCCCGGCACCCGCGTCCGGAGAAACAAGAACCGCATCGGCTCATAACAAATCCTTCCCCGTGCCCAAAGGCACTATTGCGAAAACAAGCCCTGTCATCAGGCTGCTCTTTGCGCCGCAGGCATCGCCGCAAGCGCATACTTGTCAACGACCTGCGCCATTGCTCGGCGAACCGACTGCTGCGTTGCCCCTTCGAGCACAATCTCGCGGCGTATCACGCGATAGATTGCACGATAAAACACCGTTGCTGCCTGCACCATCAAAATGCGCGGATTGTCGGGCTCAGATAGATCTGCGCCAAAAAGCTGCGAAAAAAACTCCTCGTCGACCGAAGCAAGACTTCTCGCGCAAGGCCATCCGCTCCAGTTGTGCGCAGGAGCAAATTCCGGATTTTCTCCCATCAACGCACGAGCCAAATGCTTGGCAAGCGCATCGTCCATGTCGCGGGCTCTGTCGGCGGTCATCTTTCCCGAAGAGACGCTCGCCAAGCGAAACAAAACCTCCTCGGCCGCCATTTCAAACAAACCTCGGACGACTTTCGGATCTGCCATGGAAGGCTTAGCCGTCTGCTCTTTAGAACTCACGGTCAACCTCCGAAAAAAACTCCTTCTTCGGATCTTCGCCGGACAAAAGGCTATTGACCAATTCCGCAGGCAGCTCCGAAGAATCGTTTGAAAGAATTTCCGACCACTTGACGCAAAGCTTGGATATTTGAAGCATTGCGCTCTGCATGATTGCCTCTTCGTCTTCGGATTGCTCGTTTTGCACCGATTCAATCAAAGCATTAATTGTCTTTTGAACAAAAATCCCCAAAACAGAAATAAGAGCCAAACGGCCTTCTCGGGCAAGCTCCTCCGAATTGCCGTAAATGCAATAGAGCTCCATGGCAAACATGCTTCGCAGCTTTTCGCCCAGGGCCTCCGGAGAAAGTCTTGAACTTGATTGAAGTTCTTCATCTTCGCAATTGATGAAAATATCACTCAGGAAACGAGTCCAGTCCTCATGCACTTCTATGAGCGCGTCATTGCTCTCTTGACTAAATGAATCCTCAGCCATGATATTGGCAACATCACGAAAAATCTCGTTCGCAACAGAATTCAAAAGCAAAAACACTTCTGCACGGATCCCCAAATCCAAAGGCTTAGACTCAGCTTGTTTTTTATGCTTCTTCTTCATTTTTATTTTCGAAAGTTTTTTTAACGCAGCTCTTTGAACTTGCCGCCACATTGAGATTTCTTTGGCCGAGACCTTGCTTTGCCTAGCCTGAAATGGAAGGCTGCGGCAGCGGCTCGGAAGAATTCGACAGGATCTCGGACCACTTTGCACAGAATTCATGCAGCTTGCGGCCCTGCGCCTCGATATCCTCGGCGTCTTCACGAATAAAATGCAAAGCAAGCTCGCGCATCTCGCTTACCATCTGGATCATGCCGAAATACACAACCATCTCATCTTCGGCAAAAAGTTCGGCATCCTCCGCATTAAGCGAAAGAAGCTCTAAGGCAAAGCGTGCGCGAAGCCGCCGGCCCAGAGGAGCTCCGTTCCAGCTCTTGCTCGGAATCGTCATCCGCGAATCGACTCCGGTAAAGACCTCATTGAGGTGCACAACAACGGCGGCATCATGCTCGGCCACTATCTCATAAGGAAACTCTTCACTATCTTCCGAGGCAATCAAAGCCGAAGCCGTCTGCTCAACATATATGTCAAAGTACGCCATCAATAGGCCGTACACATCCACTCTGTTGGTGAGATCTGCCTTTTTGAATTTTCCCTTGCTGCGGTTGCTCTTCACGACGCTCTTCCTTTATAGGCCAATACTCAAAAATTCCAGCTAGGAAGCCGATTGAGAAGGAATGCGCGGCGCTGCAGTCTTCTGAGCGCCCTGCGTTCCCTTGACGATCGTCATGGCCGAAGTCACAAGACTTGTAATGTCGCCGAGATTTGCCGGCACCACCAACGTGTTGCCCTGCTTGGCAAGCTGTCCGAAAGCCTCAACGTACTTCTCGGCCACTTGCAGATTGGCCGCATTCATGCCGCCGGGCGCATTGGTTGCTTCTGCCACCATGCGCAGAGCTTCTGCCGTTGCCTGAGCAATGGCAAGCGTAGCGGCCGCCTGGCCTTGCGCCTTGTTGATTTCAGCCTGCTTTTCGCCTTCAGATTCTGCAATAGCGGCCTCTCTTGCGCCGGTAGCCAAGTTGATCTGTTCGAGCTTCTTGCCTTCTGAGGCCGCAACGACTGCTCTTTTTTCGCGCTCAGCCGTAATCTGCTGCTGCATAGCCTGAAGAATGACTGCCGGAGGCGTTAAATCCTTGATTTCGTAGCGCAGCACCTTCACGCCCCAGTTAAGCGCAGCTTCGTCAATGGCAGAAACCACCGACCGGTTGATCATGTCTCGTTCTTCAAAGGTCTTGTCAAGCTCCATGCGGCCAACAACACTTCTTAAGGTTGTCTGGGCAAGCTGCGTGATGGCAATGATGTAGTTGCTTGTTCCATAGCTCGCTCGGCGCGGATCCGTGACCTGAAAAAAGAGAACGCCGTCAACAGTCAGCTGCGTATTGTCCTTGGTAATGCACACCTGACTTGGAGTATCAAGCGGCACTTCCTTGAGGCTGTGCTTGTAGGCGACGCGATCAATAAAAGGAATAATGATGTTGAGCCCCGGATTCAAAACACTGTGAAACTTACCCAAACGCTCCACTACCCAGGCGTTTTGCTGCGGCACGACCTTGACGCACTGCGTCAGAAAAACTGCAGCCAGCACGACGAAGACGAGCGAAAAAATTAAAAAGTTCGACATTTTCCTTTTTCCTTAATTTTGGGAGAGGCGAGTTTTTCTCCTCTTTTCCCAAAACTCTACACAGTCTTTATGGATTTACCGCACGCACGACGAGTCTAGATCCGTCAACGCGAACGATTTCATGAATTCCAGCCTTGCTCGGTTCGCCGGACTCTGTTACAGCGCGCCATTGCGCACCACGGTAATCAACAAGAGCAGAACCGTCGCTTTCCCATTTCTGCACGTTGACTCGCTGACCAACGTCGGCATTTTGAAGCGCATCAGCTTCATGTTCAGCACTTTCGCCTGCGAGCTTCAAGCGCCGCACCAAAAGGCCTCCGACAATCATGGCCGCGGCAAAAGCGCTCAACTGCCAAGCCGCAGAAAGCTCTGCCCATGCGGCAGCAGCTGCCAACAGGCACGCGACTGCTGCCACAAGCAGATAAAAGGTTCCGACCAGAATTTCAGCTGCGCCCAGAATCAGTCCGACGACAAGCCAAAGAACCTCGGGGGAAACAAAAGTAAAAACTTCCTGCATGTTCTGCATCCATTGACAAACGTTGGTTGAGCCGATCACTAATGGGCGCCGGCAGCCGCTGCAGACGCCTTGTCTTCGTCTTCCTCATCCGGCGCATAAGCATTCACAATTCTGGCTGAAATAAAGTTGGAAATGCTCTCAACGTCATTCCATACATTCGTGATGCCTTCTTTTCTAAGGTGTTCTGCTTCAGCAGTGGAACTAGCGCGCACGTAAATCTGAATCTCCGGATTGAGCTGCTTGGCCATATCAACGGCTTTGAGAGCTTTGACGGCATCAAGATCGGTAATGACTAGAATGGAGGCCGTCACGATATGCGCCTGCACAAGAACCATGGGGTCGGTCGGATCACCGCCGATGACCGCCATGCCTGCCTTGCGCATGTCTTCCACCACGCTTGTATCCTCAACAATCGACACCATCGGGATGTCCTGCGCCTTCAAATCCTTAACCACGCGCTTGGTAACCGAGCCCGATCCTACGAGAATCGTCTGACCGGCCAAAACGCGCCTAGACGTTTCCTTGGGAAGCACAGAGTATGGATCAGTGACCATGGCCGCCGCTCGGGCCCAGGCAAAATAGCGCACGGCAAGCCTTCGCACCGTCGGAATCATGGCGAACATGAAGGGGTTGAAGGCAATCGACAAAATGGAAGCCGCCACGATCATGCTGAGCACAACTTCGTCGACCATGCCAAGTGCAATGCCTTGCGCTGCCAAAATGAACGAAAATTCGCCGATCTGCGCCAAGGCCGCACCGACATTGAGCGATGTGTGCAGCGGGTAGCGCAGAAAATGCACCAGCAAAAAGGCTGTGATTGACTTGCCGAACATGATAATGGCAAGCATCGTCAAAATGCCCAGGGGCTCATTGATGAGCACATGCCAATCAAGCATCATCCCGACGCCCACGAAAAAGAGCACGGAAAAAGCGTCCTGAAGCGGCAGCGAATCGTGAGCAGCTCTTCGGGCGTAAGGACTCTCGCGCAGCACCATGCCGGCAAAAAACGCCCCCAGTGCAAAGCTCACTTCAAAAACAACCGCAGCGCCAAAGGCAATGCCGATGCTTGCAAAAAGCACAAAAAGCGTAAAGAGCTCGCGAGAACCGGTCTTTGCTACCTTCCAAAGCGCCCAAGGAATGAGCTTTCGTCCAACCAAGAGCATGACGGCAACAAACGCGACGACTCGAAGCAATGTCGAGCCGATGATGTAGAGCATCTGAGAAATCGACATGGGCTCAGAGGCCTGTCCTGGCTCTGCACCCACCCCGAGAATTGCCGCAATCGGAGGCAGCAGCACGAGAATAAGCACGGTGGCAATGTCTTCCACCACAAGCCAGCCCACGGAAATCTGGCCGTCTACGGTGTTGAGATGCCCGTGCAGCTCCAGAGCCTTGAGAAGCACAACAGTTGAAGCGCAGGACAAACACAGGCCAAAAATCAACGCAGCGCTCAGCTCCCAGTGCCAAACATACATGGCAAAACACAGTCCCAGCACCGTTGCAATCGACATCTGCAAAACCGCTCCGGGAATTGCGATGTGCCTAACCTTGAGCAGATCTTGAATCGAGAAATGAAGCCCAACGCCAAACATCAAAAGAATAACGCCAAGCTCCGAGAGCTGACTGGCAAGCTCCATGTCAGCAACGGGACCAGGCGTATGACCACTGCAAAGGATGCCCGCGAAAAGATAGCCGACAAGCGCTGGAAAGCGCAGCCTTTCAGCAAAATAGCCAAAGACAAGGGCCAGACCAAAAGCAAGTGCTAGGGTGGAAATAAGCGGCAGCGTGTGGTCCATACGCAACAAACCAAGCTAAAGGAAGAAAATTTTTTCGAACTTGCCTAGTTTACTATCACGTGTGCGTATTGTGTCGTCTTTTGTCGCCAAAATTTTCGATCTGGCAGGCAAATGTTGAAAATTTTTTGTTCATTGACATTTCTCTTTCTCGCCCGCACTGCATGAGGTTGTTCAAAACGTCTTTACTTAGAGAAAATTTGGGCGGAGCACCGCATCCAGGACTCCGCCCACAGAGTGCTGAAAAACACTCAACAGCTAGAAGATATAGTTGACGCGCCCCGACACAAGCCAGGTATCAGCAACATTGCTTCCCGAACTCTTTTCAACGTCAAGCTGAATACCGAGACGATCGGTCCAGTTGTAGAAGCCGCCGATGCCATAGTTGGCCCACGTATCAGCATCCCCCCAGACCAGCCCCAGACGGTGAGCATCGTTGTCGCTGAGCATGGCATGCTGTCCATCCGTAAACTGATGCAGCATATCGGCTCTGACGTAAATCTCTCCGGTGCTCGACTCCGAATGAATTGCCTTGCCCAAACGCAAGCCAACGCGTCCAATCAAGCTGGAATCTTGCTCGACATCCATGCGCATGCCTCGCTGCACGCTGTAGTCATATCCGCCAAGATAAGCTCCTTGCACTTGAAGCTGCGGCTCAACAAAGAATCCTGCAGGAGCATCAAATTTGTAGCCATACTCAGCAGAAACAGCTGCATAGTTCTGACCAAAACTGCCGGAAGTCGGTCGATTTCCCAGAGCATTGTTGAGTGAAAACTCATTGTTGATATGCCCCATGCGCGCAACGACATCAACATAGTGGCCGCCGTTTTCGTACGTGCCATAGACTGCAGCCTCATAGCGCTCCATGTCGCTTGTTCCATTGACGTCGTTGAAATCAACATCGCCGTCCATAAAGGAAAAGCTTGCACCAAGACGCAGATTTTCGGTTAAAGAGCCCTCTGCCCCCACATAGACCGTGTTGACATCAGACGCATAGCTGCCTTTGGCTCCGAGCTGACCGTGTTGGTACCTCACCCACAAGCCTGATCGATTTTGGCTATCAGCAAATACAGCCTCTCTCAAACGACGGTCATGGCGATCGAGCTGGATAGCCGCGTCGTAGCTTGCGTAGCCTGCCGAGCGCATGCCGACAGTTGAAGCAGATTCAGACAAGGTTACACGTTCGATAAACCAATACTTGCTATCGAGCAATTCATAATTATCCAAAACCTTGTGTCCCTCTCCGTCTCCAAAGGAACTGTCAGCTTTGTTGTACTCGCTTTCTGCAAATTGCTTCGCCTGCTCCTGCGTCGTTATCTCGGCCGAATTGATTTGCAACTCATAATCGTAAAGGGTTTCCCCATAGAAATTCATTTTGTCTGCAAAAGTAATATTTGCAGCATCTTTTCCCGTCCAAGCAAATGCGAGAGTATTATCTTTGCTGATATTATCTAAATTAGGCAAATTGTAAGGTTCAATATAATGAATCTTCTTTTCCGTCTCAGATGTGGACTCTACATAGATCATATCGCTTTTGCTCTTATCATCTACATCAAGATCCAAACGAAATACGCCCTCACTGCCTCTTAAATTTCCAATACGGACATAGTCGTGTTCTACCCAATTGCCATCATTTCCGCCTGTTAATTTGTAATACAATGACTCTCCAGCATACTTAATTTCTTTCCATTTATTTTTAAGATCGTCATCAAACAAATTGACAATTCCGCCATCAAGAAGTTCAATGTTTGAAATACGCTTCTGCACGGGCGTAACAGATACAGTAACAGACATATTCCATATATCCTCCGTTACCTGAATTACGTCAGAACTACCTATGTAACTCCATTGCGCCCCATTAGCAAAAGAAAGGCTTAATTCATTATGTGCTTTGTTTAAATATTCTTTTATCTCTGACTTGATTTGGGTCAAAAACTGATCTGCCATCTCTGATTTTTTTTACACTAATTGCAATATTTTGCAAAGACATATCTTGCCAAGTTTGCTCATCACCAAACCAATAGGAATCCTCACCGGAAAAAGCCCCTTTAACCGTGGAACTTGTATGTGGAACTATTGTCATTGTTTCTTCATTCAAAGCCGGCTTCTCCATAAAGTCAATATTCCCAACCAGCTGATTGTTTATGGATTTGATATTTACACAACCACCTTTCTTTGCCGTTATCAAATCCGGCTTCGCCGCAATCGTCCAGGCCCGTGTAGTCGTCCCCTCGAGTCCTACATCTATTATTCCACCTTGATCGGCATAGAAAAGATTTGCTCCAATCGTCGTCAACTGATCTTCCGGCGAAAGATCATGTTCAGTAATAATATCTACGTTCCCATTTAATTTAAGAGAGGATCCTGATCCTGAAACACGGAAAACATAGGTGCCTGGATCTCCTCCATCTCCCTTATCCTGATCATCCTTATGACCATCGGATACCGATGAAATCTTTGAGTCTCCATTTATTTGAACAGAAGCACCTTTTTCTATATTAATGAAAAACTGACTTCCTGAAATAGTAGGTGTAATTTCTGCTTCTATTCCATCAAATATTTCATTGTCAGAAGCGCTGTACGAATTTTTATCCTTCCAACCAAATAAATCATCTCCCTGCGGCGGCATCAATACGGCGGATTGAACAGGCAATGAAAAAAGTCCAACAACCATCATGCTCGAGGCGCTGACTCTGAAGATTTTTACTTTCATATTCATTTCAGCACGAAGAATATTTCTTTTTTTCATATTAATCATCTTGATTAGAAAATTCATCTAAAAACAATCAAACATCAACAACTTAATGATCTTTGATTTCCTCCTTCAATGTGCTGAATTTTTAGCAAACCTTACGAATGTTTTATAAGCACTCCTCCATTCGGATGAATCTTTATTGCAACAGACTAGAATTCCCTAATCTCGTATCTACCACCCTCCTATAAATATCTTTTCAAATAAAAATCGGGCGGCTCAAAGATCTTTTGATCCTCAAACCGCCCGAAGGCTTTGTCTGAATACTTTCAGACAGTATCTTTCTCGATTTTTTAATTCAACTGATTAGACACCTGCAGGTAATCTCGCAGACGTTCCTGAAATTCCGGACTGCGAAGCTTGCGGATGGCTGCACTTTCAATCTGACGCACGCGCTCTCTGGTAAGCCCCATAGCCTGGCCGACTTCTTCAAGCGTATGGTCATGATTGGTGCCGATGCCGTAGCGCAGACGCAAAACCTGAGCCTCTCTTGGCTGCAGCTCGCTAAGACTGCGCTTAATCTCTTCTTCCATAGCGGTTCTAAGGAATCGCTTCTGGGGATCATCGGACTCATCGCCCTTGACGAAATCCAGACGGGTTGCATCCTCATCGTCGCCAATCGGAGCATCGATGGACTCGACGCCGCGCATGGCCTGAGTCAGCAACTGCACCTTAGCAAGCGGAACACCTGACAATTCGCTCAGCTCTGCATCCGTCGGATTGCGGCCGCGCTCCTGCAAAATCTTCTGACGCACACGGCGAATCTTGTTGTAGGACTCTGTCATGTGCACAGGAATGCGAATCGTATTGCCGTAGTCTGCAACCGCACGCGTCACGGACTGGCGAACCCACCAGGTAGCGTAGGTCGAAAACTTGTAGCCGCGGCGGTATTCAAACTTGTCGACAGCCTTCATCAAACCGAGATTGCCTTCCTGAATCAGATCAGTCATGGCAAGGCCACGATTGACGTAGCCCTTGGCAATCGAGATTACCAAGCGCAGATTTGCCTCGATCATCTTGGCCTTAGCGCTTGCAAGATTGCTCTGCGCAAGCTTCACCTGACGTGCCAGATCGCGCTGGTCGGCAACCGACAAAAGCGCATGCTGTTCAGCCTCATGCAACTCATTTTGCAAATGGTCAAGAAGCGCACGATTGTCCGCAATGCGCTGGCTGTAAGGCTTATTTTCAGCAACGAGCTCATTGAGCCATGCGCCATCGGTCAAACGATAATTGACCTGCGACAAGAACAGATCGAGCGGCACGCCGCAGCGCTCCACCATCAGCGAGCGCAGACGACGAATCGTATCGTTGACGCCATCCATGTGCTTGCCGATGTGTTCGGCCAACTGCGTGACGCACTTGACGGCGAAACGGGCAGGAGCAAGCTCCTTGGCGATCATCTCCCGAGCAGCCTTGTACTCCTCCTGACGCTTGGCCTTCCCAAATGTATCGCGGATGATGTCAAGGTACATGCCGCAGTCTTCAAAAAGCTTCAAAGCTCGCTGCTTCATTTCCTGCAGCTGCTCGGTCGTCATGGCTGCCGCGCCGATGTCGGTTGCAACCTCGTCGCTGCTGATGTCGTCGTCTTCGCCCATGTCGGCCAAGGCTTGGGAGTCCGTAAAGCCGTCAATCACCTGATCAATGGCCGCGTCGTCATTTTTGAGTACTTCGGCCATCTTGATGAGCTCTTCGACAGCCATCGGATGCTGAATGATGGCCGACAGGAGCTTGGCCGTGTACTGTTCAATCGATTTGGCAACCTCGATTTCCCCTGCACGGGTAAGAAGCTTGTGGGAACCAACGCCGCGCAAATAGGCGCGAAGCGGATCCTTCGAAAGTCCCACGCTTTCTTCGGGCGTAAGCATCGCAACGGCATCTTCTTCGCTGATGTCGTCATCGTCGCTCACCGCCTCATTCATGATGATGTCGTCTTCACTCGGAGGCGTTTCGAAGACCTGAATGCCCAAACGATGAAGCTGCTCGGTAATTTCAGAGAGAGCCTCTTCATTTCGGATGGCGTTGTCGGGCAAGTGGTCATTGATTTCGGAAACCGTCACCCAACCACGCTGACGTCCAAGACGAACAAGCGAGCTATATCCATTGGTCGGAGCCTGGTTCTCTTCATCTTCGCCAGATGCCGACTCTCCCGAATCCGTCATGGACTCAAAACGATCAATGTCTTCCAGGTCGGCCAAGTCCTCGCCATCGGCATCATCCGGATCAAGATCCAAATCAATGACTTCGCCCTCTTCTTCGTCAATCAAAGCCTTGGCTTTGCGGCCAGGCTTTTTCTTTTCCTTAGCGGGCTTGGCTTCTGCCTTCTTGCGCGTCACGCTCTTTTTAGCCTTGGGCTCTGTTTTTGCAGCTTCCGCCGTCTCAGCCGCAGAGACCTCGGAGGAATCCTTGGCTTGATCCTCTGACTTTTTTGGTGCGGCAGTCTTTTTTGTCTTTTTTGTTGGCTTAGTCTGTGCCGCTGCCTTCTCATCTGCAGTCTGCTCAGCCGCTAAAGACTCCGTCTTTGCCGTTGCCTTTGCTGTTCGCGAAGTCTTGGCTGCCGGTTTTTTCTCTTCCGTCACAGCCTGTTGAGGTTCGGCCTTTTGCGTCTTTGCTTTGGCCGCAGCGGTCTTGGTCGTGCGAGAAGTTGTCTTTTTTGCCGGCTCGACTTCCTCATCGGACTTCACGGGTTCCTTCACCACAGTCTTTTTAGAGGTGCGGGAACTCTTGGCTGCAGTCTTGGCTGCTTGAGCTTCCGAGCCCTGAGTACTCTTACGCGAGGACTTCTTGGCAGTCGTCTTCTTGGAAGCCGCCGTGTCCTCAACTACGGTCACGTCGCCGGCCACGAGACCCGTATCGTTCTCACGGAGCCACTGACCTGCGGCGTCGTTTTCATCCTCAAAATCAGCCTTCGTCGTTTTTTTAGCCATTGTTTATGCTGCTTATCGTTTATGTTTTTCCATGCAGGCAAAGCAGGTCGGGAAACCAGAAAACATTTCCCAAGTCAGCTCTCTCTTTTGTTTCTTGACAAATTCTTTTCCCGTGCACGGAAGTCATTCGAAATGCCTGAGCACGCCCAAACGTCCTCGAAAACCGTCCGCTGCGAACTTGTCAAGGAAAAATGAAATCAACCGACTCTGAAAACTTCAGCCCTATGCTGCACCACTTCAACCACGGCTCAATACCAAGCCGCGTCCTGCCGGATGCACTATTGCAATATGATCCTGCAAACAACACAAAAGCCCCATTCAAGATGAACAGGGTCAATGCGTTCCCGCAGAACGCCGTGCGCAATCGGCTGGCTAAAGAGCTTATCTGACGTGCCCTCAGTCCCTGCGTATATTCAGGACTCGCGGCACAAATTGATTTATGTTCGCGCACGAAGATTCCGCCATCCCTCGCCTCCGACATTCGCGTCTCCTGGGCGTGTTCACTTCATCCGGCATATGAACACGGGAAAACGGATTTTTGATTTTATTCTTTCAGTCCTCTTTTTTCAAGACGTTTTTCCTAAAAACGCCGCAGGCAGAAATGATCCCGCAGACGGCTTTATGCCTCGGTCTGCGCAAGCTGTGCATGTTGACGGGCCGACTCTTCAATGCGCTCGCGAAGCTCCTTTTGCAGCTTGCTTAAACGCGACACTTTCTCGATATCGGGACGAGCAACGTTGACGGCATCTGTCAACATTTGCGTGATGCGCTTTAGCTCAAGCCTATCAAAAGCAATTTCTAGCTCCTGCTTGGCTGCCTCTTCGGGCGTTTGAATGACCAGTTCCTGAGCAAGAAGATCACTGTAGTGCGCGTAGTGCTCGCTTTGAACAAGGCTCTCCAAAAGCATCTGCGACTGCGTCAGCACGGTTTCAGATTTCACAACTGCGCGCCACACTTCAAGAATTTCTCGCGAGACTTCATCATCGAGCCCAATGAACTCATCTTCAATCTGAGATGAAAATTCAGCGGCAAGAATTGGATAATTTAGAAGATTCTGCAAAATACGCTCGCGCATGTCCGAAGCCTCAATCGGATCAATGCGTACGCGCGCCCGAGCTGGGCCATTAGGACTATTTCCAAAGCGAGAATAAGGCCGTCGAAAGCCTGCTGCCCCAACCTCGGCCGAATATCGGCTGACAGCCCCTGAATTTTGGTGCGGCGCAGGAATTCTGTGCGCAATGCCGAAAGCCCGGTGAAGCTCATCGGGGTTCATGCGGGCATGCATGGCAAGCTCAGCCACAAGCTGATCGCGCAACAATGGAGCCGCATTCATCGCAACCACCAAAGGTCTGCTTTCCGATAAAAATCTACTTCGACCTTCAGCGGTATAAAGATCTTTTCCCTCAGTCACGGTCTTGACGAAGTACTGCGTGAGCGTGAGACTTTTTTCTAGCTCTTCTTCAAAGGCCTGTGCGCCTTTTTCCTTGATGAGACTATCCGGATCATGCTCTTTGGGCAAAACCACGAAACGAATTTCATGTTCGTCGCCCACTGCCGGAAGCGAAGCCTCCATAGCGCGGCGCAAAGCATGCTGCCCGGCTTCATCTCCATCAAAGCAAAAATAAATTTTTTGCACTAGCCTCAGCAGCTTTCTGACATGATCGGCCGTCACAGCCGTTCCCAGCGCCGCGCATGCTTCCTTGAAGCCAGCCTGCGAAAGCTGGATCACGTCCATATAGCCTTCGCAAACGATAGCCCGTCCGCTTTGACGAATGGCATGAGAGGCCTCGTACAGACCGTAGATTTCGCTGCCCTTGCGGTAAATGGCAGTCTCAGGGCTGTTGAGATACTTCGGGTGCTCGTCGCCGTTTAATGTTCTGGCTCCAAAAGCAATAACCTGTCCGCGAGGATTGCGGATAGGAAACATAAGGCGACCGCGGAAACGATCGTAACGACGACCATTCTCGTTTTTAATGACCAACCCGCAGCCCTGATCTTCAAGCTCTGGACTTTCATAGAGCTTTCCGAAGATATCCTGCAGTCCTTGCCATGCATCGGGCGAATAACCAAGACCGTACAGGGCTGCAGTTTCGCCCGAGATTGCTCTGCTTTTTAAGTAATCAACAGCACGAGGATTATCCTTGAGGCACTGCGTGTAGAAAGCCGCCGCTTCCTGCATATAGTCAGTGAGCGTACGGGCTCTGGCTCGCCGTTCACGGCCCCGAGGGTCTTCAGGCACCGTCATGCCAACAGACTCAGCAAGACGTCTGACGGCATCCACATAGCTCAATCCCTCATACTTCATTACGAACGTAATGGCGCTGCCGGCGGCGCCGCAACCGAAGCACTTGTAAAACTGCTTCTGCGGACTTACCGAAAAAGAAGGCGTTTTTTCCCTGTGAAAGGGACAGCAGGCCATGTAGTTCTTGCCGGTTCTCTTAAGCGGCACCACCTTGTTGATGACCTCAACAATGTCGATGCGGCTCAAAAGCTCCTGTATGAAGCTCTCTGGGATCATGAGCTTGAAAGTCCTCTCTAGCTTTCTGGTTAAGCAGAAAGAGCCGCCTTGACAAGAGCTGACACTCGACCCATATCAGCCTTGCCTGCACACTTGCCCTTGACCACGCCCATGACCTTGCCCATTGCCGCCATGCCGCTTGCGCCGGTCTGTGCGATAGCTTCCTTAACGATGGCTGCAATTTCATCGTCGCTCATCTGTTTGGGCATATAGACTGAGAGCACGTCAATTTCAAACTGCTCCTTCTGCGCCAGATCGTCACGGCCGGCATCGCTGTACTGCTTGACGGAATCACGGCGCTGCTTAATGAGCTTGGAGATCACGCCTCCCACGAGCTCATCCGTGGCCTCAACGCGATCATCAACTTCACGCTGCTTGATCGCAGCCAGAAGCAGACGCAATGCAGAAAGTCGGGGCGCATCGTGCGCCTTCATAGCCGCTTTCATATCCTGCATGATTTGTGCTTTGATCGTCATTTTTTTCTCCCAATGAAAAAAGCGACCGAACCTCTCAATGAAGTCGGCCGCTCTTCGGCTTATCAAGCTGGCTTTTTTATGAGCCTACCAGAGCTCCCTTATATTAGTAGAGCTTCTTGGGCAGCATCATGCTGCGAAGACGCTTGTAGTGACGCTTGATAGCGGCAGCCTTCTTGCGCTTACGTTCAGCAGTCGGCTTCTCATAAAACTCACGAGCACGCAACTCGGTGAGCAGGCCGGACTTTTCGATAGTGCGCTTGAAGCGACGCAGCGCAACTTCAAACGGTTCGTTTTCCTTAACGCGAATGGTGGGCATTGATAAGCACCTAATCCTAAATGGTGAAATGGTTAATGGCGTCGAGTCGTGCTTCCCTACCCTAAGGGCGCAGTCATTCCCAACGCAGAAAAATTTTGCGAAACCGCATTTTTGCACAAATTGAAACTAAAGTAAACCCCAAAAAACGAAATTTTTCAGCGCTCTAGCCTGCCTTGGCGCTCAATCTGTACCAAAGGCCCGGAGGCAAGGGAAAGTCTGAAAATTCGGCTGCCAGCCGTTTTTCCATGAAGACGCAAGTCCACCCAGGAAAATCTGCCGATGTTTGTAGGCGGACTATCGACTCACAAAGTTTTAGTTCGAGTTTGGCTTTACTCCGGCAGATTCGTTGTTGCCGGAGCAAGCACCTACGCGCAAAGCACTGGAATTCGAGAAGAACTCACAAAAAATATTAGAGAATTTTTTCTACTAAAAATGAACATGTCGTAGAACTTAGCTATTGCGATTAACAAATCTGATAGGCCATAGAAGGAGCTAACTTCTGTCCGGGTCGACCCAGTGACATCACAATGCCGCCGATAGTTATGTACTTGTTCGACGCGAAAGACATTTCTCCAGCAGATCGCTTAACGGAGCCAAGGATCCGTTCATGCTTTCGATCACTGCTGTCCAAATTGAAAATGTGCATTTCCTCGCGAGGTAAAGGCGTTTCTTTTCAAATCAAGGACTTGCAATTTTGGGCCGAAAAGTAGCCTCCAGCTGCCTTTTATAGAGCCAATTTTTCTTG
>CALXKM010000008.1 GCA_944388865.1 uncultured Duodenibacillus sp.
CACAGCAATAATGATGCAGATGGCAACCGGAATCTGACCGTTAACGAAGTACGTCACTACGTCAGTATTGACAAGATCGGCAGCGCGCATAGCGTTGTACGAACTCAGTCCCAGATCCAAGCAGCAGGTCGAACCGATGACGGCAGCGGCGGGAGGGCGACGCATGCCCAGCTGAACGAGCAGCGGATAGACAGAAGCCATCAGCAACAAGCCGAGGCCGACGGCAGAGTTAATGAACAAAGCCATGCACTGACCTACAACGTATGTAAGGCCCAGCAGGACATACGGCGAGTGAATGGCCGACAACGGACGCACGCACAGCTTCACGAGAGCTGTGGATGCGCCAATCTTGTTCATATAAAACGAGAAGCCGCCGATGGCCATGATGTTGAGGCCCAGACCGCCGATACGGCTCTTCGTAAGATCCGTAAAGGCCTGCGCAAGGTCAAAACCAAGGAAGTTGGTAGCGGTCTTGGCCGAAACCGGCGGGTTGCCCATGAAGCTGCCGATAAGCAGGAGCACAAGCGCAAGTACAAACAGAATGACGGGCGGGTAGTAATTTTTGATAACGAAGTACGCGAGCAGCACAACGGCCAGCAGCGTAACAACGACGCCAAACATAGCACTTCTCCTTTTTGTGGTTAGATATTGTAGGGGTTAATTTTACTCTCGCTACTAGCCCTATTTTTAAGGCATTTTTTTCTAGCTCAACGCTTGATCTTGTGTACATTTTGCGCACAATCTGCACAGTCTTTTTGAGATTTCTTAAAGCATATAAAATACTTATTTACTTTAGGAGATACTATTGCTTAAATTAATATATTTAGGTATTTCAATTGCTATTAGCTGGGCTTGGGTCTTGGAATGGAAATTGCCAGAACTCAAGGCATTGAAACATTCGTTATTTGGGCTACAGCTCAGGGCGATCGCAGATTTGCATGTGATTTGATCTGATCAGTTTTGCAAAAAGGTGCTTTTTTGCAAAAATTCCCACCTCCTCTGTAGATCGCCCTTCAAGAAGCTTTCTCAGCCTTCCTCCGCCGCCTTCTTGTAGCGGAAAACTTTCTCCAGCCATTCCAGTCCGTTCTCGAAAGTCACACCCACTTCGTTGCTGAGCTGCCTCTCTGAACGAGGTTCTTTCAAGTTCCGTTCTTCCTGATCGATTTTCCGAAGCGTCACGAGCAAATTGTGGCCGAGTTTGGCAAGCGCCCCGCGTGTTCTCAGATATTCCGGATACATGCACTGCATCTGGTCCTGGCGCCAAATGGCGTCTAAAGTCCAGTGGAAGCTCGCGACTCCCCAGTGCGAGCGTACGCATGTCGTCAGCCATTCCGTGATGCTCCCGTCCCCGTAGGGATGACAGGTAATGAAATAGCGGATCTCTTCGCTGCTGCCCCATTCGCCTGCCCCGTTGGGACGGAAGGAGTGCGTTTTGGCTTTGATGAGACAGCCTTCATCGAGTCCGGGCCATTTGTCGAGGATCTCCTGCGGCAATCCCGACGCCGGCACCACCACGTACCCGTGCCCATCATGTCGGCCGTGTTCCCGCTTGAGCTTCAGGGCCTTGTCGAGCGCCTCATTGACTTCGACGGCTTTGTCGATCTCTGCCACAACGGCTTCATAAAGTTTGGGCTGATTGCTCTTGACGGCCAACAGGTAAAAGCCACCTGCATTGACGACGCAATGAGCGATTTCCGGCGTCGTATTGAGTGCGTCGAAAGTCACCGTAGCGCCTTGAATTTGGAAATCCAACAGCAGTTCCGGCGCGTATTTCGGTTCATGACTTTTCGTCGAAATCATTAGGTGCGACGAACACAGCTTGCCGGCCGTGACATCCACCGCGTTGAGCATCATCATCCTGCGATAGGTTTCTATATGACGGGACGACCGGCAGCTCTGGCCGTCCACGGCATAGTGACGCCGCTCCCCGTTGTGCCATTTCGGCAGCCATTCATAGAAGTTTTTCATGAAGCCGCGCACGCAGGTTTCCGTGAGCGACATGTAGATGCGGCGCACGGTGTCATGAGAAATGGCTTCGAGCGAGTACGACGGAAAAAGGCTGCGGAGTGACTCCAGGTTGTTGTTCCAGTAGTTGGCAACCGAAGTGGCATCCGTCAACCCTCGGCAAGCGCAGACAACCGCAACACTCAAGAAAAGCGGAACGGGGATTTTCTTGACGTGAACGGCACCCACTTCAAACTCGATGTCCTCAGTCAACAAGGACGCAACAAGCGTGGTGATGTTGCGGCGAGCTTCCTGACGCCTGGCAATGGCCTGCTCCCGCCGCTCGAGTTTCGAGGACTTTGTTTTGTCGGTTTCGTAAACCCACTCCGGCTCATCGTCCCAGATGATGCCGAGCAGCTTGCTTGCTATAGGTGCGGCGTGCTTCTTGCCTGTTACGGGATTGAGCTTATTGTATTCGGCTCGCGCAAGAAGTTGACGGTACCCCTTTTCCACATAGCGCTGCGTCGACTTTCTGAATGAAATTTTCGCGCCGCCGGCTTTGGCGCGTTGCTCTTTCGTCAGTCGAAACTTCAGGTGGCTTTCGTTGATTTCTGCAACTCGGAAGAGTCGCTTTGTGGTGTGTTTTTGCATGACTTCCAGTCCCCTACACGTAATTATATTATGTATAGGGGACTTTATCAAATAGAAATTTAGCTGAATCGCCTGGATTCGAATGAATCCTCAGATTCGGCTAGTCAAACGAGGGGAGAATTCTGCGATCGCCCTGGCTCAATACGAAGCAAATTGGGAAATAATAAATTACGAAGTTGCTCGTCCAGAGCAATAACCTGACTTATCTGAGACAGCGAAGTCGACTTTCGAAAATTCCGTGAATCTTTATAGACAAAGGCATCACAGTAAGCGGCCAAACGGGCATATCCATGGTCACGAAGAAGCTTCTCAAGCAACTTAACGTTGTTGATCTTCAAGCCTCGACTACTCAACAAAAGCTTTTGATCATCCAATGACAGGGCAGGTTTGTCGTAATTCACGGAATCTAAATATGAAAATGCCGGTAACGCAAGCATTACCGGCGAAGCGTCCCTCTTTGTATGCATGTCCAACGAGTCGGACAGAGGCCTTCGGGAACTGTTAGCGGCATAGTAGGCACGCTCGCTTTATTTTGCAAGCGTCGAAGGCTGATTTTCAGGTATTCTTCTCCTTGGCAATTCCCCGGTAACAGGCCTCAGGTTCCGCCTGAGGTTCCGATCACTTCTCTGTTACTGAGGCTCAAGATGTCTAACTTCCAAGACATTTCCACCAGCGTCGTCGTTCACGGCGCTCCCAAAGTCGAAAAATTCACCCCGATGTCCGGCCAGAACGCCGGCAAAGAACAGACCGTTCTGAATTTCCGCGCCTATCACCCGAATTTTCAACGCCAAGAGGACGGCAGCTTCAAGATGCTCGACTCCGACTGGTATGACGTCAAATACAACGGAAAGGCGATTGAGCAGGTGCAAGGCCTGCTCAAAGACGGCATGACGCTTGAAGTGCGCGGCAGTATGCGCGACCGCGTCTGGAAAGACCGTGAAGGAAACGACCGCACCACGCACGAAATCTTCGCCAAGAGCCTTGGGCTCTCGCTGACGCAGCCCGGTCTCACCGGCGTTGAGTTTCAAAAGCCCGACCGCAGCCGCCAAGCGCAGGCGGAACAAACCAAAGAGCGTTAATCGCTTCCTTTCGATTTCTCACCCGCATGTCCTTGTGACATGCGGCCCTTTTGTCGTAACCGGAGTATTGAAATGGAAGAGACTCTCACGCCCCAAGAACAAAAAGCGCTCATCGAAAACATCAAGGACGCCGCCATCGAGCGAAGCGTGTTGCACCACTATGGACTTTCCGAGAAGGAGGCTGAAACGTTCGGCGCTTTTGAGGAAGGTTCGCTCACCAAGGAAGAAACCGACGACCTCATCAAGGAATTCCTCGAAGAGGCCTGCAAAGATCCGGCCGTCTTTCGCTCGTCGGGAGATCGGCCATGAGCAAATCGCAAGACCGGCTGAACGCTCTGGCCGAAGAGGTCGCTTCCCGTCTCATCGAGCAACTCGAAAAAGGCACTGCACCATGGCAGAAGCCCTGGAACGGCGTCATCAGTCGTCCGCACAATCCGCTCACCGAGTCACAGTACTCGGGCGCGAACTGGCTTTTTCTGCAAATGGCTGCAGAAATGCAGGGATTTTCCGATCCGCGCTGGATGACCTTCAAGCAGATCACGGACGCAGGCGGCCACGTGAAGAAGGGTTCGCGCGGCGTGCCGTGCTTGTATTGGGCCGACAAGTGGCTCGATGCAGAGGGCAAACCGCTTTCTGCCAAAGAGGTTCGAGAGCTACCCCCTGAGTCACGACAACGCATTTTGATTCCTTGCCGCTTTGTCGTCTTCAACGCCGAGCAGACCGAAGGCTTGAACCTCCCCGAATGGAAATCCCCCGAGGTGACTTGGGACCCAAATGACCGTGCCGAAAAGATCCTCAAGGCCTCCAACGCTGTCATCCACCACAAGTTCGGCAACGCTGCGTTCTACAGTCCGTCCACCGACTCGATCACGCTCCCAGAGCGCGGGCAGTTCGCCAAGGCCTCCGACTACTACGACACGGCGCTGCATGAGCTCGGACACTGGACCGGCCACGAGTCTCGCCTCAATCGAGACTTGAGCGGCCGTTTTGGCACCCCCGATTACGCCAAGGAAGAACTGCGCGCGGAAATCGCTTCGATGATGCTCGCCTCGGAGATTGGTCTTCCGCACAACACGCAGCAGCACGCTGCCTACGTCTCCTCTTGGATCAAGGTACTCAAAGAAGATCCTGCCGAAATCATTCGTGCGTCGGCTGATGCACAGAAGATCACCGACTTTGTGAAAAACCTTGAACAGGAACGCTACTACGTTGTCGACTACGAGAAAAACGCCGTTTTGCGACTCACGCACCCCGAATGGGTTGCTGGCGTGCGAAGGCTGCTGAACGACAAGCCGGAAGCCTTGACGAAATTTGAATCGTTTCTCGTACCCGCTCAGGGAAACACGCTCTCTCCGGAACATTTGGAGAGAAACGCCTGCAATGCTTTGCTCAACCCTACGGACCCTCGGTCGCAAATCCTTTTACCTATCACGCTGCACAGAGGTGCCGTTGCCACAAGTGATCCGCATCACTTCATCGGCCTTGCCAAGCTGCAGCCCGGATTGGAAGACAAAGCGTTTCGATTTCTTCAGCGCATCGAGGGTAACGACGTGGCTGAAAAAGCCCGAGCGGATTGGGCGCAAGAAGAAGCGCGGAACTCGACGACCGCTCTCGCTTTCGGTCTGAACTCGCACAACTATTGGCAGGCTTTGGAAAAAATGACGACCAAGGAGAAGACGCCCATCGAAACGGCCGTGGAGAAGTTCCCCACCGCTGCCCCTGCGGAACAACAGAACATCGCCCGCGAAGCGCTTGCGGCCGTCAAAGCCGAAAAGCGCTTCTACCTGATCGACTTTGAAGTCAATGATGCGTCCGTTGTCACGCACCGCGAGTTGATGGCGAAAGCCAGGGACATTCTGCAAGAAAATCCGGGAGCGAAACAAGAGTTTGAAGAGGCCTTTGTCACGGAGACCAAGGCCGGCAAAATTGTCCGTGAAAGTGATCCGGATCGAAAAGAAAGACAGGTGCTGCGCCGTTTGCTGGACCCGACCTTGCCGTGGTCGAACTTGGAGAAATGCCCGGTAAATCACGCAGGACTCTTTTACACCGACAATCCGCTGCAGGCCGTTGCCGCCGCGTCCTTCTATTCTCCGGAACTCGCTGAAAAGGCGACAGCACTCGTGGCTCGTATCGACAGCGGCGTCACTGTTGACGACGTTCACCGGCAGCTGCAGGCCCCCGAATTTGTCGATTCTTTGAAGCCGCAGCGTTTATGCGCGGAGCGTTATTGGAAGACGCTGGAGACCGAACGCAGTAAAGCGGTCTTTCCGAAAACGATTGAGACGCTCGAGCCGTCTTCGTCCGGCAAGAAGTTTTATGTTCTTGACTTCGAGCGCAACGGCGTACAAAGACTCACACACG
The DNA here is from genome assembly GCA_944388865.1 of uncultured Duodenibacillus sp. Lineage (GTDB taxonomy): Bacteria > Pseudomonadota > Gammaproteobacteria > Burkholderiales > Burkholderiaceae_F > Duodenibacillus. The sequence goes on from CALXKM010000008.1 coordinate 6,036, forward strand.
CAGAGTTCATGCAGAAAGCCCGCGACATTCTGGAAAAGAACCCGCGCGCAAAAGCTGAATTCGAATACGCCTGGGGTACCGCTCTCCAGCGAGGCAAGATGACACAGGAACGGGAACGCAATCTGGTGGGGATGGTCCTCGACCCCACAAATGCTTGGTCGTTCCTCCATGGCGTCTACGCCGATCACCAAGGGCTCTTCGTCACTGATCGCCCTGCGTTGGCCGTTCAAGTCGCGAAACTGAAATCCGACGACTTCGGCAATCAAGTTTTCAAGCACGCTGCAAAAGCAAGCCGCGTATTCACCCTGCAAACCTTACAAGCAGAGTCCATTCAACCGAGGTTCCTTGATGAAATGTCCACCATTCGTCTGAACTGCGGGAAACATTGGGCCACCCTCGCGGAAAAGCGACTCCTTCGAGGGTCACTTGAAGCGAACTACTTACAGGAGCCACTGCGTGAAAAGCTTGAAAGGCTGCCACAAAGCGACCGCGATGAGTTCAAGCAAATAGCCGCAGCAGCAGTGTGTCAAGAAGACAAAGAGAGCTACGAAAGGAACAACATCTACTACGCCGTCGACTTCAAAACGCGCATGGTTCACCGTTGGTCGCACGAGCAGGTCATGCGGCAAGGCCTTCACATCATTCGCGACAACCCGAAAGCACTGGCACGCTTCGAAATGGAGAAAAAGGAGGCAGTTCTCAAGGACGGAGCTTCTCCGGAAAAGGCTGAAGCAAGCGCCCTTCGTGAACGCGTGAGTCCCAATTCGAAAGACTGGATGATTGGCATCGACCGAGCACATCCCGGTTTCTTTTTCAGCAAGGACCCGGCAGAGACCCTAGCAGTAGCCTCGAAGGTGTCCCCCGACATTGCCCGTCGTGTCGAAATGCGCGTACGCCTCGCAGAAGGAGACGCTGCAGCAAACCTCGTAAAAGTTCGTGCCTCCACCATTGAAAAGTCACCGGCCTTCCTAGCGAATTGGACGATTCAACCATCGCAGGGAAAAGTGACGGAAATTGGCCTCAAAAATACCGTAGCCGAACCTCAAAAGCCGCGAGCACTTGAACGCTGATCGGGGAGGCCACACATGCGACTCTTCATTGCAGAAAAACCGTCCGTCGCAAAGGCCATCGTGGCCGAACTTGGCTGTGCCTCGCGTGGCGACGGATTCATGACGTGCAAGGACGGCTCGATCGTCACCTGGTGCTTCGGACATCTGCTCGAGCAAGCAGAACCGGACGCGTATTTGCCGGATGACGTTCCGCGCACGAAAAAGGGATCAAAAGTCTGGCGTTTTGAAGATCTTCCGATCTTTCCCAAGACTTGGAAACTCTTGCCCAAGAACGATAAGGGCGTCAAAAAGCAGCTTGCAGCAATCGGAAAGTTGCTCAAGAAAACCTCCCTTGTCGTGCATGCCGGGGACCCTGACCGCGAGGGACAACTCCTCGTCGATGAAGTCCTGGAACACTTCCGGTACGCCGGCCGTGTGCAACGCTTCTGGGTTTCAGCACAGGACCGTGTGTCGATACGCAAGGGACTCGCCAACCTTCAAGACAACAAGAGGTTCGTCGGCATGAAGTTAGCTGCGCTTGGGCGTTCCCGCGCCGACTGGCTGCTCGGCATGAATTTGTCGCGCGCCTACACACTGGCGCAGCAAGCGCAAGGTAAGAAGGAGCTTATTGCTGTCGGTCGCGTTCAGACGCCGACGCTCGCGCTGGTCGCAAAACGTGACGCAGCGATCCATCATTTCAAACCGATCCCCTTTTTCATCATCAAAGCCCGCCTGGGTGGTGATAACCCCTTTACAGCCGTCTGGGAACCTGGGGATTCGCAAGCGGGGATCGACGAACAAAAGCATTTGGTCGATCGCAACATCGCAGCCGCGTTGCTGCAGCGGCTGAAAGCCGTCGACCAAGCAACCGTCATCAGTTGCTCACGCACGCCAAAGAAGATCGCACAACCGAAAGTTTTCTCGCTTGCCGACATTCAACTGGCCGCCTCGAACCAATTTGGTTTCTCCGCCGAGAAGACGCTCAATCTGTGTCAGTCCCTTTACGAAACGCACAAAGCGACGAGCTATCCACGCACGGATTGTTCATTCCTGCCTGAGTCTCAACACGCCGACGCGAAGAACGTACTCACCGCGATCGCCAAGACCATGCCGTCCCTAGCGGGCATCGTCGCGAAATGCGACTGCTCGATCAAATCGCCGACATGGAACGACAAAAAGATCACGGCGCACCACGGCATTATCCCGACGCAACAAGCTGCAGACGGATCAAAGTTCAGCGAAGAAGAACGGAAAATCTATCTTTTGATCGCCGAACGCTACTTGGCGAACTTTCTGCCCGCACACGAGTACCTGGCTTGCAGCATTGAATTGCGCATCGCCACAGAACGCTTCTCAGCCAAAGGACGTCTTGTCACAAAGCTCGGCTGGAAAGCTGCCGCAGGCGTAGCCGCCGAAGAGAAAACGGACGATGAAGGCCAGACCCTGCCAGAACTGAAAGCCGGCCTACAGCTGCCCGTATCCGGAATCAATTGCAAAGAAGAGCGCACAAAACCGCCCGCTGCCTTCACCGAAGGCACGCTGATTCGCGCCATGGAAAACATCCACCAAGCGGTTGACGATCCACAGAGCAAGAAGTTCCTCAAGGAGGGGGACGGCATTGGCACACCCGCCACGCGAGCGGCCATTATCGCCGAGCTCAAGCGAAAGAAATACCTGGAAGTCAAGGGCAAAAAGATCGTTGCAACCGAACTTGGCGTTCACCTGCTTCAGGTGGTTCCGGACGTCATGAAAAATCCGGTCCTCACTGCGCTCTTTGAACGAATTCTCCGTGAAGTTGAGGCAGGAAAAGTTCCGTTGGACGTTTTCATCGAGAAGCAAAAGCAGCTTGTTGTCAACGAACTGACAAGGCTCCGGAAATGACCAAAGACTCAGCCCTCGATCGGCTCTTTTCTGAGTCCATGCGATATCACAAGGGACATGTCGCCGACCCCAACCGCAAAGGTAGGGCCAGCGGTGGCTGCCATCGTCTCGTACGATTAACTCCCAGGCAGAAACTGACGGGCATCGTCAGAAGGACACCGGAAGTCATGCTGAAGATCGGACGTGCCAACATTTGCTGCCTCCAACACATGAAAGCCGCAGCCGACTACATCAGCCGAAATGGCAAGATCGAGATTGAAGACCAAGACGGCTTTGTCCACGGTTCCAAGGAACAAGTGCAAGCCGTCGTCCGTCAATGGGGACTCCAATCGCAAATTCCTCAGGAGGAATCCTCAGAAGATCGTCGTGCTCACGGCCGTCGGATTATTCTCTCCATGCCGGCCGGTACGCCGACAGAAGGCTTCAAGGTTGCATGCCGCAAATGGGCACAAGACACCATGAGCGGATACGACTACCTGATGGCGTTTCACACACCCGAAAATGACAGAAGGACGACGCAACCGCACTGCCACATTTTGATTCGCACAATCGGCTATGACGGCCGTCGCTTTCACGTCGACAACGCTCGCCGCGAGGAAATGCGTGAACATTTCGCCGTATGCCTTCGTGAACAAGGTATTGAGGCCAACGCTACGCAGCGTTGGCAGCGTGGCGTGACACGCCGTTCGCTGGGACAGCCTGAATTTCACAACGCGCGAAAAGTGCAATCTGACAAGGAACGTGCCCGCAAGCACGCCATTGCACGAAAAAAGAGGACAAAACTTCTCAAAACCATGCGAAACCGGCTGCAGGACGTCGAACGCTCCGTTCGGAGTGAGAAGCCTATCCCCGATCCGCCGGGCATCGTCAAGGCAAAGGCGAAACGTCAGGAGCTGACCGCTTTGCTGACCGACGTGATTAACGAGCTAAACGCTGGTTCGAGTCAGGACAAGATGCTCGCCCACGCTACGAAAGAACACCTTCAGAAACTTCCGCCCGTCAAATCTGCTGTGCAAGAAGCCGTTAGTTCATTGACTGACAAAGCAAGACACTCGAAGCGAGTTGAGATTAAGCGAACCACCACAAAGAACCGCTGAAGGCACCAGTATGTCACATTTACGCCTATAGTCATGAGTGGATAGGCGCATATCTTCCTTTCAAGCTTGAGGAATACTCATGACCCAGTCTGCCACTCGTATTGCGAATGTAAAGTGGAATATTTCTGTTCCACCTGATTTTGATGAAGCAACCCGCATTTACCTTGCGTCTCAAGGAGGTAAAAAAGGTTCTCTTTCTTCTTTGGTCCAAAAGGCGGTTTCCCGTTACATCTTGTCTTCCCTTACAGGAGAAGCCAAGGAAAAGGTGCATGCGTCTGGATTATCCCAGAATGAACTTAACAAGATTATTGCGGATGGAATTGCCTGGGCTAAGGATCAACCGAGATGAAAGTCGTTCTCAATACAAATGTTCTGATTTCGGCGTTTTCTACGCGGAAGCACTGGACGGATCCGTTAGCCATTTCCGAGACAAGAACGGACTCGAGTGCGATGCCGTCCTGCATCGCCGCGACGGTCGCTACGGGCTGATTGAAATCAAGCTCGGAAGCGAGAAAGGCATTCAGGACGACGTCAAGACCCTAACGACGTTCTCTAAGAAAATCGATACAGATGCCATGCGCTCGCCTTCTTTTCTTATGATTTTGACCGCATCAGGCGATTTCGCCTATCGCCGAGACGACGGGATCTGGGTCGTGCCTATCGGTTGCCTAAAGCCTTGAGCGAGACCGGACAGCAGTAGGTGTGAGGCCGGTGTTGCAAATTTCTTTAACCAACACTAAATATGACTCATTTGCTATAATATTGCATATTCTTTCTATTTTGACTGCAATGAACTTTGCTACTCACACCTCCGCCATGGTCTTTTACAGAAAGGAGCACGGCCTGTCGCAAACCGAAGTTGCCCGAGCAATGGCCACGACTCAATCGGCGGTTGCGCGTCTCGAAAAGCGTCTGCTTACAGGAGCCGACGTCACCTTATCTGCTCTCCAGCGGTATGCGGGAGCAATCGGGTTGAGCATTGAATTGACACTTAAGCCGTTCAAGCAACGGTACGGAATTTTTCCCAGTGCTGAAGCTGCCATTGCGGCTGCCGTTCATACATCGGCATGTGAAGGCCGAACAGTTCCTGCCAATGAAGTCGAAGATCTGTGGAAACTCGTTCGAGGCGAAATTTCCAGACAAGAGCTGATCAAGAAATATGTCGCCGAAGCTCTCGCAAAGCAGGAGGCGCGCGACCGTGTCTGAGGAGTACGATTACAAATACGATTCTTTGGAGGATCCTTACGTCTATCCCGGCACCCGGATATTGCGAAACAAATTCGGGATCAAACATCAGGACCTGCTATCCGAATTAGAGAGTCAAATTACAGACTCCAAGTTTGTGAAATCGAAGGAAAGTGACGACGATATTCCGATAGGAAATTTCGATCTTAAGCACCTTCAAGCTATCCATAAGTATCTTTTCGGCGATCTTTACGATTGGGCCGGAGAGATTCGCAAACAAGGCTTCATCAGTAAAGGGAAATCCGTCTTCTGCTATGCACCCATGATCGAATCGTATGCCCGCGGGATCTTTAGCAAAATGCAGCGAGAAAATTTCTCTGAAATGGATGTTAAGCAATGCGCCTGCAGATTGGCCTACTACTTGTCGGAAGTTAACGCACTGCACCCATTTCGTGAAGGCAACGGGCGATCTACACGCCTGTTCTTCCAGATCTTTGCCGACAAACACGGATGGAACTTGTCTTTTGAAAAGATTTCCCATGTTGCATTGGTCGAAGCGATGATCGAAAGCATGAACGGATCCTTGGTTCCGTTAAGCGAGCTACTGGAGAAATGTCTGTCGCGACAAACAAGTACATAACTATCGGCGGCTTTGCGATGTCACTGGAGCCGACCTGAACCTGAGTTAGCTCCTTCTATGGGCTATCACGTTTGTGAATCGAAATAGCTCAAATCTATGATGCATTCATTTTTCAGTAGAGAAATTCTCTAATGTTTTTTGGTGACCTTTTTGGTGACCCTGTACACTTTTTACTAAAATATAAGTCGCTAAGTCTTTGATCTTATTGGCGTCAGAGAAAAAATCCGAATCCCCCCTTCTCCGCCA
>CALXKM010000009.1 GCA_944388865.1 uncultured Duodenibacillus sp.
CTGGAGGCTTGCACCATTTTGAAACAGGGAGGAACTCAAAGCAAGGTCAAGATAGATGTCTTGCTGAAGCCATGAACCAACCGCATCTTGGTAAACCCCTTGCAGTCCTTCAATCGAATTGCGCACAAAGAGACACCCTGACCACGCATCTCCAGATGCGGCTGCTCCAATACCGTAAGCACCAATCCACCCTTTGCTGTTCGGTTAGAAGCGGATGGCAACTAAGGCCAAACATTACCGGGGCGTGGTCAAACATGCTTTCGTCACACGCTGAGGCAGTTGCAACCGGAGCATGCTCATTCGGAACGATCAATTTGAAGTGTTCAAGCACTGCAGACCAGGCTCCTGCGCACTTGTCTTTCAACGCCGCAAACAGCAATTCAATTTACGGCGGAAACAACCTTCAGGTTCCATCCTGTTTGGCTTTGGTGGCCGTACGCTATTGACCGAACATTTCCGGTAACGCAGGATGGTCTGTGGGCACGCAAGGAAACATCGTGAGCGCAAGCGGAGCTTTCACGTTGATCAAGTCTGGCACTCTGCGTGTGCAGACCGCGACAGGCGCTGGCGATCTCGTCATGACGCTCGACGCCTCAAAGAGCAACTCCATCTACTACGGTTCTGCGCTTCAACCAGCGGCTTGCCAATGCTTGGTTGCCATTCGCTTCTAAAACCGAATGGCCACTTGGCAGAGACAAGCGGGAACTTGAAGACTGGCACCAGAATAGATCGAGTTGTCATTTGATGCAGAGAAGTTAACGTCGGAAATCACATGACCTTGCTCCGCAATCGTAGCTCGGCTTTTTTCTGCGCCACTGAAGAACGCGCCGTTTCCGCCATTGAAGGCAACAAACGCGCCGGCGATGTTCGGTAACGAGGCATTTAGCAGTTGACCAACCGAAGTTGCGCTGTTTGTGCCCTGCAAAACCCGTCCGTCCGCATTGGGCAGGGTGACATAAGCACCAGTCGAGTCTGTGCCCTTGCTCAGTTGAGTCAGCGGAGAAAGAACAGCATAGAGACGCGGATGGACGTTTTGGTAGACCTTCTGTCCGTTGACCGCAAGAAAACCTTCGGGAATTTCCGTCCCCATTACGAAGATGCAGGTTCCTACGGGCGTGGCAAGCTCCAGCAGCTTTTCGATATAGGCCGCGAGCTTCGTCTTGAAAGTGCTAAACATTCTGAGCCTCCTTCGCGGCCGCAACGGTTGCCGTCAACGATTCGATCTGCGGATCAAGTGCGTTGATCTCATCACGCCATGCCTGACGCTGGGCGAGTACTTCTGCGTACTCTTCTTTTGTTGCAGCGCCTTCGGCAATCTTGGCCGCGACATAGTCCGTTTGAGAAAGTTTTGACTGTGCAGCCGCGCGAGCCTGCTTTTTCTCTTCAAGCGCAAGTTCTTCAGCGGTTTTTTCAGGAATTTTGACTGTCGTCCAGCTCAGGTCTTCCTTGCCGCGTTCGATTTTGTATCCGCTGTCGTTCTTCACCAGCGACTGCATCAGCGCTCTAGCTTCAGCTTCATGCGGCTCCTGTGCATAATGGTCAACCGTCCCCAAGTCCACGCACTCAGCGGCAGTCGTCGGCTTTTTGTGCGCAGTCCAAACATTGGAGTTCGTGTCGTACTTGTACCAATAGGCATTCCGGTCTTGCCCGGGTGCAATCATCGTGCAATCATCGGGAACGTTGTAGCGGTTGAGCTGGGGAATGAATTGCACGAAGCACTCGCCAACGAGCCATCCGTTCTTGTCGAATCGATAAGCAACTTTCATGGGCTGTCCCATTTCTTTCTCCTATACTGTCGGAACCGTGCCGCCGTGATCTTCAATCACGTCTTCAATGGCTTCCAGAATCGCTGTTTGAAAGCTCGTCAAGTCAGCCAAAAGGGCAACCTCGTGCCCCCCGGCAGTGGCGCCGTCCATGACGTGGACGCGCCAGTCTGATTTGTTAACGATCAGCTGACCGGCTTTGCCGGTGAGCGTCGCAAGAGTTGTCGAAGAGGCGCGGGCCTGCTGGACCTCGCGCACGTTGTCACTAGGCATCGTAGTCTCCATAATCGATCGTTTGCGCCAAGTCGGAAGCGCTCACCGAATCCTTTGTCGCCATTGCGCCAAGATCAGTCACTTGCGAAGCTGTATGGGTATGGCTTGCCGCGGCATAGCTTCCTGCGGCCTGCTTTCCGTCGAGCGCCGCCTGCAGTCCGCTGACAGCTGAAATCTCATGCGTGTGGCTGGTGTTGGCTTTCCCGTTGAGGCCGGTCGTCACCTCGGTTTTTGTGGCGTATGTCTGAGCGGCTTCCGCTTTGCCCAGCGGGTCGCCAATTTCACCGGCAATGCCTTCAGCTTCTTCCTTAGCGGCGACTGCGGCATCGCGTGCCGCTTCTGCTGCCGTCTGCGCGTTTGAAGCCGAAGTTGCGTAACCACTTGCCTCGGTAGCTTTACTCGTTGCTGTGCCTGCCGCTGTTTCAGCTGCGCTCTGCGCGGACTGTGCTTGAGTCTTTGCGGTTTCTGCCGCTGTCTGTGCGGCCACCGCGCCGCTTTTAGCCGTCTCAGCGGCAGTCTTCGCACTCTCGGCATCGGTTTTATGCTGCAGTGCTTGCGCAGCGCTTTGTGCGGCTGCTTGCGCTTGTGCTTGTGCATTCGCAGTTTGCTGGGCGCCAGCCGTGTTGACGGCGCTCACTTGAGATTCACCAGCGTCCTCAACAAGCCCAGCCTGTTTTACGCCTTCGGCCGTTACGGCTTGGACTTGCGTTTGACCGGCGGCGTTAACTGCATTGACGCTCGTGGTCTGCTGCGCAGAAACGGCTGCGATAGCAGAATCTTTAGCGTCTTCTACTGCGCCAATCTGAGTAGTACCGGCAGAGTTGACCGCCTGGACAGCTGTGCTTTGTGCACTTTGAACATTGCTGACAGCAGTTTCACCGGCTTGTGTGACCTGAGTTAAAGTTGATGCAGCCTCATCAGCGCTGCTTTCAGCTTGTTGAGCCCAGTGCTTCGCGGAATAGTCAATTTCCACGCCGTCTTCTTGGACTTTGCCGTCCATCTTGACGGCCCAGTCTTGGGCCAAGGTCGCCTGAGTCGCGGCGCTCGTGGCGGAACCGGCGGCCGCGGTGGCAGAACTTGAGGCATTGCCTGCGGCGGTCTGAGCAGAGGCAACAGCCTCATTCATCTCAGCGACCGTGTCGTCCAAGCCGTCGATCTTGTCCTCGATCGCAAGGATCGAAGACATGTTCGTGGCAACGGTGTTGACCGCAATGATGTTGTCGGCAACCGTCTTGATGTTGCCTCCGGTCGGCACTTCAATCGTGCCGGAACCCGTGTCGTCGTCATAGTCGCCGTAGTCAAGCGAAACGGGCTGGGTCGTCGTGTCCAAATCGCCAGCCACGATGTTGATGTTCGTCGTGTTGCCGCCCGTGGCCTTGACGCTCTCAATGTTTTTAGCAACCGTGTTCAGATCGTCGGCGTAGGGCAGAATCTTGTCCGCATTGTCCGAAGCGTCTTTCACTTCTTCGAGAATTTCAGCCGCTTCTTCCTTAGATTCTTCAGCCGCCTCGGCGCTGGCGGCCGCAGCTGTGGCATATTGCTGTGCCTCTTGCTGAGCAGACAACAGCTGCTCAATCATTTCAGCTGGAGTCGTGCTTGATGTTGCAGGCACCGTCAACACGCGCCCGGTGATTTCGACAAGCTGCTGAATCTGAACGACGATGCGATCGAGTTCTTTCGTGATTCGCTCTGGCGGAAAGCGCGTGTAGTTCGTTAAGTCAAGTGTCTGCGTATAGTCGACCGCCGAGCCGATGACGAGAATCTGCCCTTGTGTGAGAGCAACTGAAAGCGTGATCGATCCACCGGGCGCGGATTGCTGATCCGCATTCATGCTGACGGTGTAGTCCGTTCCAAAATTCAGGTTTGACGGATTTGATTCGTTGTCGGAGGCAACAGCAACATAAACGTCTTCCTCGGTGAAAATGAGGAAGCTGAAAGTGAAGGTTTTTTGTCCTGCGCCCGTATAGGGTCCGGCGAGGCGCTTGATGTAGTCAACTGCCATTGAGAATGCCCTCGGTTGTCGATAGGCATTCTCGGTCATCAAACACTGCGCACGCGCACATCAATTCGGAGCATCGGCCATGCGAGGAGAACGCCGAGGCGTCGTGTCGCGCGGTCCCCACCAGTAGCCTTGCCCCCACGACCGCATCATGCGGCTTTCCATTCTTTGGTTGTATCCTGGCGAGAGATACTCCTGCAGATCATTCATCACAGCACGATCAATAGCAGTTCCCGTGTACCAGAGATTGACAAATGGCATGTGCGAGCGAATCAATCTCACGGCACGCGCACCCGGACGTGTTTCGCGGTCGTACAACGCATTGCCAGCCGTGGCAGTTACCAAGTCGATCCCTTCGATTGTTGTCCCAACAATGGGGCCTGCGAAATTCGTCAGCCCAGACCAAGCACCGTAACGTGCGTCTTCGGACAGGCCGTTTGCGATAAAGTCGCCCAAGAAGCCAAGACCACCGCCTTTCGTGAAGGCGTGCAGCCAGAATTCACGAGATTCAGCATCCTGCAAATCCTTGCCGTTGAGCAAGTTCTGCACCTGAAGCGAAATCGCCCCGAAAACGGTTGTGGCCACCAGCATGCCGGCGGCATAGGCAACCTTGTCAGGAGCATTGCCGTGGCGTGCCAAGAATCTGGCTCGTCGGAAATGTCGTTCCATCATGGCGAGTGGAAAACTCTTGAAAAGAAAAAATGATCGAGCAAGTTCTCCTTTCATGGTGCCGCGTTGAGCTCCTCGAGTCGTTTCCGCGCGCGTCACAAGGTCTGGGCCAAGCGAAGCCATTTCAGCTTCCTGAACAATCAACCCCAGAAACTTAGAGGGAGCTTCACGGATAGCGCGAACCTGTGCCCCTCCCAAACCTTGCGTCGGGATTGCTCTCAGATTGTTGATCGTTAAAAACTCAACACCCTTGTATGTTTCTGTTTGAGCGGTCTGAAACACCGTCCAATCCGTTTCAGCAATGCCAGCATCCTGCATACGAGCACGATCGTAATCGTCCAGCTCATCCCAATTCTTCTTCACGAGTTTGGCCATAGAGGCCATCATGTTGAGCGAGAAGGCCCGACGCGTCCCATCTGTGAAGGCGTTGAGCAAAGACGCGCGCATCGAGGCATTGGCAAGCTTTGCCGTCCAGCCCTGTCCGATGTTGTCAACGGACCAACGGTTGAAGTCAGACGTCAGGTTTTCAGCGATGATGCCGGCACGAGCCGCGTACTCTTTCCAGTCGCTTCCGTAGGCCGCAATGAAAAACTTGGCGCCCTGAAGCAGCGGCAGCCGATTGAATTTCGTGGCCACAAAGTAGGACGGAATGTCAGAGAAGGACGTAATGAACGCCTTGCCAAGCTTGCCCGCCATTTCAAGGTTGCGCCATCCCTGCATAAAGCCGGCAACACCTTCGCGGTTCAAAGCTGCCCGGTTCGCAATGCCAGTGAGCACATTCCACATATCGTCAATGCTCGCATCCGTCAGACCCTGCCAGTCGGAATACTTCGTCAGCAGTTCCCACTTCGACTCGGACGCTTGAGCGTTTTCCGCGACTCGATCTGCCACGTACTTGAGCATCTGATAGGTCGCTTTCGGCTTCGGCCCCATCTTTTCCAGTATGGCGATGTCGTTAGCCATTTTGGCCACATGCCCCGTCAAGGCGCCCGTAAGGCTCCCATTGCCGAACTGCGCCTCGTACTTCAGATAACTGTCGGCGTCGGCAAAGTGAATGGTTCGGTGGTGGTACTTTTTGAATCGGTTCGAGACAAGTTTCGGCTGATTCGATTGAATCTCAAACAGATCAGCATCCGGGCTTCCGGTCGTAATGATGTCATCATATGCGCCGGACAAAAGCTCACGCAGATCAGCGTCGCTCATGCGCTCTCCGGCATCATCAACGTAGCGGCTGCGATCCAGAAGCGGCAAAATGAAATTGGTCCAGGCTTCCTTACTGTCGCCGTTCTTGTTACCCGTCAGAATCTTGGCCGCCTTGCGCACCTTCCAAGAATCGTGAGACTGAGGAATATATCCATAGTCAAGCTTGCCAATGTCGGCACCGGCGGCGACCGCTCGCTGACGCATATTTTCGGCCGTAGCCGAGAAAGCCTCCCATGCCTTTGCCGCGCGCTCGTTGCCCGTCGCTTGTCCGAACGCCTCATAAACAAAATCGCGCGCGTCTTCTTTGTTCTCCACAAAGCCGAGCCATGAGGATCGAATGCCGTTGATCGTATCGAGCATTGATGACAAATATTCATTTGTCACGCCCTTGGCGTAGCCGTAGGTTTCCTGCAGGAGTTTGGCCACAGCAGAGTAGGCGTGCAAATCCTCTTCAACCTCCAGCCTCTCCATTTTGTGCAGTAGCCGATCCTGCGCCAAAGCCTGCTTTCGAAGGTTGATTGCGCGGCGCTGTGCCCGTTCTTCGATCTGCTTTGCAAGATGATCTGCGGCAGCAGAGACACGGTCATCGATTGTCATCTTCGCCCATGCATCCGGATCCGTTCGGCTCAAGGTGGCCATCGTCGAGCGCACAGCCTGCAAAATCTCACGCCCCTCCGAAGGCGTCACACGTCGGCCGAGAATTTGGCCAACTTGATCAAGACATTCCTGTCGCATTTCCTTTGCCATTTCACTGTGCTCCGTCGTTTCTCATGATGCAAATGGCCGCCTGGGCAATTCCGGAAGCCTCCGTCTTTCCTTCGTTCTCAATGCGCTGCATTTCCGATTCAACCTCATCAAATCGCAATTCAACCGTTTTGCCATCTTCATCCTCGAACAAGAACGTCTGCTCAGGTTGCTGAGAGGCAAGCTCTTGCATCCGGATAGCGTCTGGGTCGTTTGCTACACCTTCGCGCACGGTTGCCTGCACCTGCTGTGGATTCGTTTCTACTTGTGCAGGAACGTCAACCTGATCCGAAGTACTGGCGGCAAGTTCATTGAGCTGCGACTGCAGGTTCTGCATCGAGGTTCGAATTGCCTCGACGTCGAGTTCCGGAAGCAATTCCTGACCTGCGGCAGCTCGCTGTTCGTTCTCGATGCGACGCATCTGTCCGAGCACGTCTGCAACGTCCGTCCGGACAACGTTTTCGTTTCCGAACAAGCCGCCGTCAGCCGCACGCATTGCGTTCACCGTCCAATCTGCCAACGGATCAAGGACTCTTCCAATAGCCGCAGCTGAGTTCGCATTGCGAGCTAAGAGTTCAATAAATGGCGTTGTCGCCGGATCGTCCAGGAACGAGAGCTGGCTTGCCAAGTCTTGCAAGGAGCGACCTTCTTCACGCGCCATACGAACGGCGTTTGCCGCCTCAACAATTCCTCGGGCGAGATCGATGCCGGCATTGCGCATTTCAATGATTCGGGGAGCGAAAGCCGCCATAGCCGTCAGAATGCGCTTGATGTTGGCATCAGTGGTCGAAGAGAACAATTCCGTCAGCACCTCGTTCTGATACGCCTCATGGAAAACAGCCGTCTGGATGCGGCGGATTGCCTCGGGAGTCGGATTGCCATTGCTGTTGATGAGTCGTCCAAGAGCATTCGGCTCGCCAATGTCAATAAGGAACTGACGCACTGTTTCGGCCGTTGGCATACCTTCCTCATCGAATCGATACAGCGAGGCATTTTCACGAATGCGCGGCGCATCTTCGGCAGCAATCTCAACATTGCTGCGAGCCATCACCTGATCGGAATTTGAGCGGCTTACAAAGCCTGACGACACTTTTTCCTGCGGCATATATCGCACGAGCACCGGGTGCTTCATGGATGCGATCACAGCAGGCTCGACGCCGTGCTGCGCATCTGCCATGAGCGCTTCACGATACTGCTGAGCCGTTCCACGGCGATACGCTTCGGTGAGCCCCGTGAGGCGCCCATTGCCGGCCACGACATTCATCAGAGATGAGTCGCCATAGTCAGGGTTCTGACTGCCATCGAATCGATTCGACTTCTGCACCGCATCAGCCTCGACAACGGCGTACTGCACCGGCACCTGCTCGCCAGAGTCAATCACATAGTCGCGCACGCCAAGATATGCGTCATCTGGGAGCGTACCGTAGGAGACAATCGGGGCCCCGCTTGCCGTATTGCGCGAGAAACTGAGCAACCCGTACTGAGGATCAGATGCGATACTGTTCATCTGCCCAACCGACACCACATTGCTGCGGTCACGGTTCTGCAGCACCACGGCCGTGCGGCCGTCCCCTGCCATCACTTCGCGCGCGAACTTCTTCTGCTCGGCCCCAAGCACTTGCTCATTGAGCGAGGCGCCGCGCATTTGCTGACTCACGTCAACGGGCGCCCCAGAATTCAAATCGCTGGCCGCTTTGCGTTGCGCCGCTACAGCCTTGCTGTAGTCGTCTTCAGAATCGGTCGCCAGAATGCGGTTGCGCTTCTCGCGATTGATCTCTTCGGCCTGCACCGCACGAGCGGCAGCAACCTGCGTTTTATCCGGACGCACAGTCTTGGAGCCGAACTCGTCCGTGTACATACGATCAAGCACTTTGCGCACTTCGGCCGACAAGGGCGGCAGTTCCTCACCAAACTCAGCCTGATAACGGCCTCCAAGCGCGTCGTTGAAGTGCTCGTACACGTCTTTGAGCCATTCGCCAAAGCGCTTGAAGAAGCTCACCAAAGAAGGCGACGGAGACTTTCCTTCGGACAAATACTGCTCAACCCACGAAGCAAAGCGCTCGTGGTACTTTCGCTGTCCATTGATGCCCAAAGCATTCCAATCGTCAATCGAATTAATGCCGAAAGCCTTCAGCAGAACATCGACGTCCTGCTTCACGTTTTCTGCTGCTTCCTCAAACTGCGAGGCCTGCATCAAATTGTGCAGGTACCAATGCCCGATTTCATGCGAGAAGGTCGAAACGTTCGCATTCGGCGTCAGCGTGATGCGGTTTTCGGTCGGGGAATAGGAGCCCAACGATTCGCCGCCGCTGCGCTGGTAGAAATCGAGGACTTCAATAGCCTGGTCATCAAAGACAACGTAGCATCGTCCGTCAGTTCCGCCCACATAAGTGATGCCCTCGATCCCTCGGTCTTTCAGCCACAAAGACGCCTGTTTAGGACCACCCATGGCTTTTGAGATAGCCTGATAAACATCGCGTCCAGTAGGACTGTCCGGAACATAGATCATCTGATCTGTATCTAAATGCTCCATATTCCATTCGCGAATCATTTCGCGAATCTTCGCCTTCAATTCAAAATTGCTGCCGGCTCCCCAGAGCTTTTGTTCGTCAAGCATTTTGTCGGGGTCAGGTATGTCAACTTTGAACACTCTTCCCGTATTACCAACTCGAGAGGAAAAAGAATAGCGATCCAAATTACCCTCAATCCTGTCGAGCTCTGTCAGTTCATCCTTTGCCACCTGTTTGTCAGAATCTGAGAACAAGTTGCTCTCTTGGATAAGGAGTTTTTGATTTCTGAGTTTCGAAATAACTTGCTTTACCTGGTCATCCGTATAAAGGCTGGTACTTTTACCATCAGACGCCAATTCCTGAGCAATTCTGTATTCGATCCGCTCACTGACGTTCGGGGACAAAATGCGAGCTGCCTTGAGAGGGGTTCCATTTAAAAAGAGTTCTTCGCCTTTGCTGGCTAAAACTTGCCTATACCATTCGGCTACGTTTTGGTCTTCAGCAAAATACAGCCCCCAGCCATGGACCTGGGCGCCTTCGCCAGAGCCAATGTGATCAGTCGAAAAACGATCGAATTGAGCAGCAGAGCCGTGCCAAGCCGCCTGATTAAATTCACCTTGCTGATCTGCAAAAAGGTTGACATTCTGAGCGCGATTAGCGATACTTTGCTCTACAGAAGAGGCTGTCTCAGGTCGTTTCGGACGTTCAGCTAAGGGGCTGGTTTTGGCCAGAGCATTTGGTTCTGAGAGAATCTTCTTGTAGGCCGTTTTAAGCTCAAGCTTACCGCGGCCTTTATGCTTTTTATTAGGTCTCCTTGTCACCTCAACGACATAAATCTCACCGTCGTCGAAGGTTTTTGTAAATACTATCGTTCCTGCTTCCTCTCCAGAAAAGATGTTCTCAGGCGAAGAAAGCACCTCTGGTAGTCTTTCGAAATCCGAACGTAAAAAAGGTTTCTGATCTTGCCGAGTCTCTTTACCGGGGCCATGACGGCGATTCACGTGAGAAACATTTGAATCAAGAATCGTGTGGATGTATCCACGGACATCTAAGCCTGTTTTCTCTTGAATTACCCTAGCAGCTTCGTCGGTTACAGCTAAGTAGTCCTCAAACGAACTCCTTCCTTTCCCGTTGCTTGATTCGCCGTTAAACACGCGATCGACAATACGCTTCACCAACGGTTTGGCCTTGGCAACATCATCCGGAGAATATGAGGCCGAATAGCGACTGCTTACATTAGTGGTCTGGAGCTCACGCGGAACATCCTCTGTTTCTGACAACAGTCTGGTGCGGCGTTCTTCGTCTGACAGATCAAGACGACTTTGAACGTTACGAGCCTCAACTTCGCCGGCGACGTTACGGTACTGTCGCACTCTGTAATCAGGATCAGAATCATCAAGCTCACGTCCAGTCGAGCTAAACGGATCCCACTCATCGCTGTTGATTGCTCGCACAACAGTTTCCGAAAATCCCCACTTATTGCGCAAGCGTTCGACTTCGGCCAATACAGCAGCCACGTCAGGGTTGTTTTCCAGCGCGGTAATCTCCGCCCACTGTTCGTCGCTTGCCTCGAATGGATCAATGGCGTCATTCTTTTGTTTGTACTCTTTCCATGCATCAGACCTTCGCAATTCGCGCAAACGCTCCATGTCTCGCCATAGGGCAAAGCTCTTTAACGGAAACGCCTCAGGATTCGATCCACGTGTAAAGCCTTCGATTCGTTGAACAGCGTGTTGCGCTTCATGAACCAACGTGGATCGAGCCTGTTTCGATGAAATCGCCGAATCCAGAGGCAAGCGAATAACGTTCCGATCTTCTGAAAAGTACCCGCCGACGCGATCCGGCAAGGGGCCGAATTCAACTGTCAAATCTTTTAATTGAGGGTATGCAGAGAAGAGCTCCGGAGCGTCAACAATCTCTGACAAATTACGCGAGACAATGAGGTTTCGTTTTTCCGCAGCAAGCTGCTCTTCAAGCGCCAAGAATTCACTATCGTCCGAGACGTTTTCTTGTCTCTTAGCGTATTCTGAATCGAGGCGAGACCGCGCATCGCGCACTGCTGAATCCCAACCGTCCTTAAATTTGAAGTCTGAGATTTCATAGCGCCACTTGCCGTCTGCACCCTGTTCCCATCCGGTTGCAAGTCGGATTTCCTGCGGAGTTTTTCCCTGGGCTCGCATCGACTCGGCAACAGCAATGTAATCAATATCGGCACCAGACTCGCGCAGATTTTCTGCACCTTCAATACCGATGATCTGATTCAGGTCGCTTTGGTTGGTAGTCTCTGCAATACGCACGCGAGGAGCAACACTCGACACCTGCTCGGGTGTCAGGCCCCAGCGCGATGCCGCACTAGTGACGACAGACGCGTTCAAATTGGCCTGCGCCGTCACTTGTTCAGACGTGAACTTACCCGTGCGCTCGAGTTCAGTAGCGAATCGTTCGGACAGCGCCTTTCGCTCCTGCTCGAAACGGACGCGAGTCGTCGGTCGCCAGAAAGCCGCACCGAAGGCGGCACCAAGGCCTGCTGCTACCGCGTTGTCAGCAAAGTTCAGCTCGTAGTTTTTGGCGAGTTCGTCGTAGTTCTGATTCTCAAGAATCCAGTGGACGCCCTGAACCTCGGCCACGTTGAGCCCAACGTTTGCGCCTGCACCAATGGCCGCCGATGTGAGACGTCTACCAGTAGCAAAAGCCGCAGGCAACTTCAGCCCAATGGCATTCGTGGCAAACGTCAGCATGCCGGCATCGATTGCCGTCTGTTCATCTACACCCTCGTCAAGGAGGGTTTGCGTGCGATTGACACCAACGTCCGCGCCAAAGAGCAAAGCACCGCCGGCCGGACCCGCAACGCTACCGTAGAGAACCGCCTTCGGAATCATTTCACCGAGGCCGTAAACGATCTGTGCCGCTGTGCCGGACGTTTGAGGATCAAGCTCATATTCGTGCTTGGCAATCTCTCGAATTCGCCGAGCATTCGCCGGCATCACTTCTTCGCGCTGGCGGCGCACCCATTCACGCACTTCCGGTTGCGTCGTGAAGTTTTCAAGCGGAATCTGACGAAGCCCTGTAATGGCGGAGCTCGCCGTATCCAATACCGCGTTCGGGATTGCCTTCCATGTGTCGCCCATGCCGTCAAAGAAATTCGGCTCTGGCATTTCAAGCGGCGGCAGTTCACTCTCCGGGCGAAGCTCTTCAGGAGCGTCAACTTTTCTGACCGGCTCAAAGATGTTCTGGAAAATCATCGTCCGGAAACCTCCAAAATCAGCGGCTCATTCGTCTTTGCATCCATCACAGTCTGCCCATTGCGCAGAACAAGGTAAGAGACGCCTCCGCCAGGCAGACGTCCGTATGTCTGCAGTTTCATCTTGGGGAGTTCTCTGGCGAGTTTTTCTGCGGAATAGGTCACGCCGCCCACGTAGTAGGAGCCCTTTCCCTTGCGAACCTCTTCGCTCTTTTTCACTATCAGATCGTCAAAATCGTCGCCAAACCATCCATTTGTATTGCGCGGGAGAATGATCTTTTTCTTGTTATGGTTTTCGACCTTGCCGACGGCTGTATCAAAAGCATCAGCGACTTTGCCATCAAGAGCCTTGTAACCTGCAACGCCTTTGACGAGTTCCATCGTGGCGTTCAGCACCTGAGGGTCATCAAAGACAGCGTCAGCATCATCCGATGCTCCCAACGTGTTAAAGGTCTGTGCTTGCAAACCAAAGGCCGCAGCATCATCAATGCGGACTCGCTTCTGGTCAATTGCATCTTTACCACGCAGATACATTTCACCCACCGACACGCCAGCACCATCCGGAAACTCATCCATTGCGCTTGCTGCGACTGCGTAGTTGGATGCGCCATTTTTGAGCTGGCGCGTCATCGCCTCAATGCCGACATTGCCAACCGAATCGGCAATCGTGCGAAGAAGCGCCACGCGTTCATCCACACTTCCGTTGTCAAGCGTCTTCACCAAATCAGATGCTTCCTGGCTGCTAAAAAGAGCCGTCTCTCCGCCCCACCGTTCTGCAAGCGTCCCCATTTCCCGTGCGCGGAATTCAAGCTGTGATCGCACCTGCGCCTGACTGCTCCAATTGATCGGCTCATAGCCGCCGTAGCCATTTGCAAGTGCAAAACTGATCTTGTCTTTGCGGCGCTCTGCGGCAATCGTCTGTGCCGCCTTTTGCATTGCCGACCACGACTTCAGCTCGGCCGCGTAGTTGTCCGAACCCTGCTTAGGCTTGGCCGCCTTAAGCGTCAGCATCAAGTCAGCATCGCTCATAAATTTGGCGTCGTTCCGGAATTGATTTTCCGTGCGGTCAAGCCGATACTGATCGAACTCTTTTGCGCCGCGCTTGGGCCCGTAAGCCTCAACAAACTGATCCTGCGTGAGCTGTTCGGGATTGTTTCCCATCAGCGTTTCGGCCAAATTGTTCGCCACCTCGCGCTTGAACACGTCACTGCGCATCTGAATCATCTGACTGCGCAGTTGACGAGCGCGAAGAACAACCGAGAGACGCTGATCGTTCTTAAGCGAGTCGATGAAGGCGTCACCTGTCTTCGCCCCCGGATCATCCATCCAGGCTAGGTTTCTGATGTTGCCATCCTCGTCAAAAGTGACCGGGCGCTGTGCAAGGCTCAAGGCCAAAGTGTCGCGGCTTTTCGCAAACAGGCCGGCTTCAATCTTGTTGGCAATATCCGCGCTCACTTGCGGCTTCTGGGATCGAAACACCTGCAGCGCCTGAACAGGATTATCGGCACCCCATGCCTCAAAGCGCCGCGCCTGAAACAGGTCGTAGTTCTTGTCTTTTGTGAGTTTGATCTGTTCGGCAGGAAGCCCCAGCATCGCTCCCTGATAGTCAATCTCTTGGACGATGGAGCCCCAAGTTTTTTGCAGGTAGGGCAGCTCTGCATAGTGGTTGTCGGCATCGGTCATCAAGGACTGAACCTTTGCTTCGCTGCTCGAAAGGTGGTACTGCCGCGTCTGCTGTCCGTTCCAGCGCTGCGCCTGCTCGACGGCAGAAGACAATCGATCTTGGATGCGGCTGCCGATTGCCTCGCGCACCTGCGGCTGCAGATTGCCGACGATCTGATCGATGTCTGCGGTCATGCCGTCAACGGTCGGCTTAAACGAATCCATTGCGTTTTTGCCCTGCTGCGTCAGGTAACCGTTTTCGCCGCTCATGCGAGCATTGATAGCGTCAATAACCTGACGCTCGGCATCGTCCGACTCAGCTTTGACGGTGCGCTGATGCTCGATTCTGAGCGCTTCGGTGAGCGACTCAGACCACTCATTGACAGGCTTCATTGCGTCTCGCATCATTCGCCCATAGGCATTGAGATCAGCTGCCGGGACTTGTGCGGGCGTCACGCCGGTGCCGCCGTTGGAGCGCACCTGCGGAATGTTTCCATGAAACTCAGGAACGATAGGCATCAGTAATAGCCTCCTTGTGCTTCCCAAAGCGCCGGCGTCATCGTGGCCTGGGCTTGTTTGTTGGTATCAAAAAGCCCCACCGCGCGATAGACCATGTATCGATTGGCGATCTGCGACGCCCCCTGAAGCAGCGTTGTGCCGAACACAGAGCCCGGAGACTGCTTTGCGGCCTCAGACATCAAGGCTTGTCCCTGGTAGTTGGTCGCCTGCATTCTCATACCCCAGGCGTCGCGCACGGCGTTTTCTTTGATCTGGTTGCTTTCGATCTCTTTGATGATGTCGGTCGAGGCCAGAAGCTCAACGGAGCCGCCTTCGCCTACAGCAAGACCGTTGGCGGCAATGGCCGCACGCTGGCTCGCCTTTGTTTGTCCGGCTTCCATCGTCATGCGCACCTGATCTTTTTCCGCAGAGCGCATCCGTTGCTGCGCGGCCCACTCCATTTGCTGAGCATTGATGCGGGCAATGTTTGCCTGCGATTGCGCAATGGCGTTTGACTTCGATGTCAGACCAATCGAGCCAAAAGCATTGATGAGCGTTGCCGCTCCCATTCCAGCAAGGCTTCCGTAGCCAAATTGCTGAGCACTGTTCAAAGGCATAAAACCTCCCATTGTTCAGAGAGATTTTCGGTGCGCGCGGCCCGCACACGCGCACTAGCTGATCAGACGATTTCAAGCTTGGTCGTCATGCCGATGATCTTTGCCGGCAGCGGCTGATCCTGTCGAATGCACACCTGCCCGGAATTGCCCCAGGCGGCATTGACGCGCACTTCGATCTCATCGGTGATGGGACTTGGCGGAGAGCCTGCCGGCTCATTGGCGCGCGCGGGATACTCCGTCAATTTTTCGAATGTCGGTCCGGCCTTGAGGCCTGTCGAGTTGACGACGCGGAAGGTCATGGAGATGACGTTCTTTTTGTGCCCGGAACCGTAGGAGCCGTCCTGCAGAGCAACCGCCACGGGAAGCGTCTGCGCATCGCACGTATAGGGAAGACCGACGTGCACAACGC
This sequence comes from uncultured Duodenibacillus sp., assembly GCA_944388865.1. Lineage (GTDB taxonomy): Bacteria > Pseudomonadota > Gammaproteobacteria > Burkholderiales > Burkholderiaceae_F > Duodenibacillus. The sequence continues at coordinate 15,589 of CALXKM010000009.1, forward strand.
TTGCGGGTTCGTCAAGCACGATCTTTCCGTTTGTCACGACCTGCGGGGGCTCAACGGAGCCGTCAGCAAGAATGGAGACTTCCATGCCGTTGAGCCACGTCAGTCCCGTAATCTCCGTCTTCGCTTCTCCTCGATACGTGCCGGAGCAGTCGAGGTAAACGCAATCTTCGAGCGACGTAAACTGGCGCTCGTGCATTCGCTCGACGAACGTCTTTGTTGCTCCGTTGATGTTGCGCTGCACAACTGCGTAGAGAATGTCTTCGTCGCCTTCGGCCACAACGCAGCAGCTAATGAATTTCCCGTCCGTTTCAATTGTGCTGAACGGTCCAACCTGCTGCTCCGGAACATACGTCAGGGCAATGAGATTTCCGCTGGAGGACACAGACCACACCGTGGGAAACGGTGCTTTGCCGTATGTCATATCGCCGATCTTGAGATTGTCAAAGAGGTGCGGTGCTCGGAGGCAAACGTCATTTGTGATGTAGCCGCCGGCTTCGTAGCTATAGCCGCACTCCCGAAGATGCCCACCACGAGCCGCTGCGTAGATCAGAGTCGATCCGACAATCACCGGCTGCACGTTTGAGGCTCCAAAGTAGCTCTGAGTGTTCACGGACAAAGACTTCTGCGTGATCACGTCCGAGTTTTTTGTTGTTGCAAGCCACTCGGCAGATGCCGTCAGAAAGATCATGCGCGCCAGCGGAACGATATGCTCAATGCGATCAGCATTGCGAGCCACAACTGAAGCGCTGATGCGGTCATCATCCTGCGAGGGCAGAGAGTAGGAAAGGTTGCTTTCGGTGCCGGACTTTGTTGCCCAAAGGTGATTTGGACGGTTGTAAGTACCCCCAAACCAACGCCTGCCCTCAAAGTAGCTGACGGCGCCGGGATAGTCGCCCGACCTTCCTACGGTTGCCGTAGCGGTCGCGCCAGATCCTCCAGAACCGTTGGAATTGATGGTTATCGTCGGATTCGTGTAGCCGGAACCAGGGCGTACCACGCGAATTGCTGTGATGACGCCTTGATCGTTGACCAAGGGTTCGAGCTCAGCGCCCGTTCCAGTTGAGTCTGAAACAGTAATGCTTGGCAAAGTGTTTTGCGTGAGAACAGGATAGTTCCACGAAATGCCGTACTTTAGGTTGTTCCCGGTAATGATGGAGCCTTGCCATGTGTCAGATGCTGTGTAGCCAGATCCCTGACTTTCAACTTTGTAGCTGCGAACGTAGATCGCATACGGGTTGTCGGTGCGCTCGCATACAAAAGAAATCTTCGCACCAGAACCCGTTTGCGATGCAACTGGCAGATTCTGCAACTGGTTCGGTGTGACGCCAAAGGCACCGTCTGTTATGACTTTGCTCGACAGTGGGTACGGAGGCAGAGAATTTTGATATGTGTACGAAGTGTTGTCTCCGTTGGGAGCGTGATAGACCGTGAATGTTCCAGGAAGAATGCCGACCACTTTCTTTAGAGAACCGTACCCCGAGCCTCCATTTGTCACCGTCACAGACTGAATGCCGCCAGACTGAAAAAACGGATCGTCATAGATCGGCGGCGTGATCGACGCGTCCGGATCGATGTTTTCGTCTCTAATCGACGTGGAGGACGTTTGACCAATGAAGCACCAGATGCCGCCTTGATTGCGGTAGACGCGATACATGCCGGCGCCCGAGACCGCATTCCAGCTAATCGTGTTGTAGGCACCGTCACCATAGGGATTGCAATTGATTGACTTCGAAGCGGAGATTGAGCTTTCCTGCGTTCCGTCTGCCAGCAGGGCAGTCACCGCGTATTCACGGACATAGTCTTCTTTGTTTTGCACCTCGCTGTTGATGCTCTGCACCACGTTCAAACCCGTTGGAGCAGACAAAGAGGAGGTAAAACTGATTTCCACCAGACGCCAGTCAGTTGCCCCGTAGCGTCGCAGTTCTCTGGGAGCGTAGGCAGGATGCACGAGCGTCACCACGTCTGCCGACTGTACGTAGTGAATGTCGAAAATGTCCTGAATCAAATATGGAGTGACAACCTCATAGGGCTGCCCATTTGATCCCATGACAGTTTGGCCTTGCGTATGGAAGCGTATGTACTTATTCCCCAACTCAAGCACCATCGTTTGATCGACAGAAAACTGAAAAGGGATCAGCCGAGGCGGGTTTGCGCTGTCTTTTACTTCGGAGACATGCTGAAAGCCGGGTCTGGCCACAATTGGTCCTTGCGGTTCGATCAGGAAGTTTTTGCACAAAGCCAGGCCCGTCTGATACTTGCCGTCATCAATTCGGCTGTACATGCTGGGAGCGACTTCACCCCCGTTGAATGCGCGCTGGTAGTTTCTGATCTGAGCCATGTTCACACCCACCGGCTGGAAATTTTGGAAGGCACGCGGACAAAGACTTGCTGCGTCGTCGCTTGCGCGTCAATGGTCTTTGCCATAGAAAGAGCCTGCTGATACTGCTTCTGCAGGTTGAGCGCTTCTGTCGAGGCAGAGCTTGTCCGCTTGATTGAACCGGTCAAATAGGAAGCCAGAAGCAGAACCAATGGCTCTGTGAAGTAGGCAGGGTAAAGGGATACGGCATCAATGTACCCTGTGTAGTGCGCGGCCGCATTTTTTACATTCGTGAGGATCATGCGGTTGCTGTTGTTGGGATTGAATTCCACTCTCCACTCATCCGGTCCGCAAAACCTTTCGACATCGCCAATCGTGAAAGTGTCTTCGCCAAAAGAGTCGTCTTTGAGCTCGTAGATTGCAATCAGGCGCACGGCATCAGAAGGGAATGCGTAGGCAAAATCGCATCCATACAATGCCGCATCAATGTCGTTGAGCTGAGAGAGACGAACTCGGCGCTGGGCAAAACTCCAGTTTGCCTCTTCGAAAAGACGCTTCTTAGCCAGCGGGAACCACCGGTTGCACAAGCCGGCATTTTCGCTGCCGTCAGATGGGTCGATGGAAACCACGTCGGCAGCCTCACCCAGCAGTGAGAGCGCGAGGTTGCAAATGTCAATGTCAGTAGCCATATCAAAAAAGGGGATGTTTCCACCCCCTTCCTCCTTTCAGATCACCTGATCAAGGATCAATCAATGGTTTTCACAATCTCAAAGCCCTCGAACTTGGCCGTGCGCTTGAGTTCGTAGACATTGTTGAGCACCGCACTGAACGTTCCCGTTGCAGTCTCGGAGCTGCTGGTGTCAACAGTCGTTGCCAGGCGCAGATACCGACGATGCTGCACGGGCAGAGGAACGACTGCCTGTTCAGTGAAATCGTCTGCCGTGATTGTGGTTGTGGCAATCGTCTTCCAATCCGAGGAGCCGTCAGCGGAGTCCTGAAGGTTGAACGTGATCGGAGCCGTGCCGGCAACCGTGGCAGGCGTAATGATCATGACGAACGGAGGCGTCATCGACCCAAGGTTGGGGTGTTCCTGCTTGAGATCAATGGCGGTTCCGGTTAAGGCTGTGCCGGCAGCCTGAGCATCACAAAGTTCTAAAAGCTTGTCTGCAACCATTTTTCCTTACTCCTTTAAGCAAAAGACAGGACAGGATCAGCGTTGCGGATGACATCGCTGCCGAGCTTGTGGATGGGAATTCCGTCCCACGCCGTCACCTTGCGGCCGGCAACCTCTCCGATGTTGAGCAGAACGTTGTCCTTGTTGTTGATCTGGCGGCGCAAAACGCCGGTGATCGTGTCGTTGCAATAGAAGGCGCAACGCCCCTTGTACTCGTCCGGGAGCATGTTGACGGCCTGCGTCAGCAGATCGATCAGATCAGGAGCGCCGGTTGTCTTGTTGCTCTTGGAGAGCTTCGTGGTGTCGATGTTGCAGATGCGAACCACGGTCAGCGGATCGTAGATTGCAACGCCGATGTCCCAGCGGAAGTCAGTCTCAAGCGCCCAGTAGTGTTTGCCGACGCCGTTGACGAGCTTCGAGACACGCACTGGTTGAAGATGGGGCTTCGATTCAAAGCCGCCAGTGCTCGACCCATACTGCGGGTAAAAGAGATAGTTGTAAGCAGGGTCCCAGCCGATCAGAACGATGCTGGTCTGCTTGTCGGCCGTGGCGCCGCCCGCATTGATGCAGCGCTCGCCGAACACCGGATCATCCGGGCGAATGATGTTGAAAATGCCGCGACAAGAGTTCTTGTCCGTTGCAGGGTCGCCGTAGAAAATGTTTCGCACGGTTGCGCGAGCAAAGCCGCGAGCGAAAGCCGCATCACGGCGCAGACGCCAAGAATTGCGGTCCTTTTCGGGCTGGTCGTTGTATTCGTCAGCGTCAATCGTGTTCGAAGAGCTGCGGCGACTGCAGGTGTACCGGACGTTGTTCCCGGTCACGACCTCAGAACCCCAGCCTTCGTTGTATCCATGAAGTTCGCCTTCAGGATAGCCGGTCACGATTTGTCCCTTGTCTCCCATGCCGTCATTGCCGCGAACGATTACGGCCTGATCAAAAAACGGCATGTAGTCGCGGATGGTGTGCAAAAACACTTTTCGCGACAAGTCCTTGTCGCCAATCAGGCTTTCGTATTCGGCCAGATTGGTCGGACGAACGTCAGAAATGATGGAGTCAGCCATTTTTCATTCCTTTGAAATTTAAGATCTGGATCTGTAAACGTCGTCAGGCGTGTACTTCTTCGGCTCGGGACTTCCGGTTGGGAAGCCTCCTTCACCAATGGCACGCCCCGCACGAGCAAGGAGCTTGAGCAGGCCAGGATGGTTGCCAATAGGCAGACTCATGAGTTCCTCAATGTCCGCATCCTTCGATCCATCCGCGTTGACGGAGAAGCGATCTTTGAAGCGGGCGATGTCTGCCATCGAGCGATTCCAGTCTGCGGACAATTCCTTGTCTGCTCTGGAGCGCTCAGTCCACTGATTGTTGATCCTGGTGAGCATTTCGACATTTCGCTTCTCAAGAACCGGGGCCATCTTGTCAAGAAGAGCCTGTGCCTCTGATTGCGAAAGGTTCGCTTCCTTTGCCGCTTCCTTGAAGGAGTCAGAGAGCTGAACATCGAGCTGCTGCCCGCTGGGAGTCTTGAAATCCTCGTAGGACTCAGGCGCCCCTTCGGGCTGTTCCTTTTTGTCCTTGTCAGCCTCTTTGTCGTCTTCAGCAGGTTTCTCGCCGTCTCCAGCTTCGCTTTCCTTTGCCTGATTTAGAAAGTTGTCTTTCAGAGAGCTTTCCAAATCCTGCTGCTTAGCTCCTGTGTCAGGCGCGGCGGTCGCGGCTTGCTCGTTTCCGCCTTCTGCTCCAGTCGTCTGATTTGTGTTTTCGACGTTTACCGGATCAGTGCTGTTTCCTTCTTCCATGTTGTTCCCTCAACATTTGCAAGTACAGTTCGGGGTCGATAAAACTCTGCAGCGTCAACCCGACGGAGCGCCGCCCTTCTGAAAAGGACATTGCAAGCGCATTTGTGTTGAAGCTGCATACCTGAAGCTGGCAAAAATCGAGGATGGTGAAAATCATTTCACGTCCTTCTTTTGATGCCATCGCTTCTTTGAGCTGGACAGAAAAGCGCTCCAGCCGCTGCTTTCGTTTGGCTTCGGCAACCTCTCTTTCGTGCTCAATGGCCTGTGTGTCAAATGGATCCCTGTTCATGGCGCAAATGTTCTCATGCGAAAAGCCGCGCACGCGCACAAAAAAGAAGGCCCTCCGAAGAGAGCCAGAAAAGGCCTGCTGCTGTAGCTGCCCTAAGGAGAATGCTTTTATGCCTGCTGCGCCATCGCTCCAATGGCGTCGATTGCTTTGCCGGCCATTGTTGAGTCGTTGGCTGGAATGCCGCCGAGCTTCGAGAGTGCATCTGCGCCCTGCTGGGCTTGCTCGACTTGAGCCTGCTGCTGCGCGGCCTGCTGCTGAGCCTGAAGCTGAGCTTGAGCCTCATCGTCCGGAACGACCACGCTGGGAGCCACCGAGTAGTAGTCCGCGTATTCGTTGACGGCGTTGAAGGCATTGATCTTCAGAAGAACTTCCGGCTTGAATTGCGCAATCTGTCCCACCATGCCAAGGAACTGGGTCAGGCCGTTGGCACGAATGGCGCGCTGGCTGCGAGCCAGCATTGACGTGTATTCAATGTTCAGCTTTTGCCCCACGAGCTCAGGCGGCGGGGGAGGAATTTGCCTGGCACGCTGCAGAATGTTGAAAGCGCGCTCAATCAAAGGGCGCAGCACTTCGTGATTCAGGCGCGAGAGCACCGGCCCCAGCATCATCAGCTTTTCTTCATGACGCTCTGCCACTTCGGTGGCCGTCATGTTTTTAGTCGAGCCGGAGAGCATCAAGAACAAGTCAACATTGAAGGCCTGATTGATGCGCTGCTGAACTTCCTGCATGTCGGCAGTCAGGTGCTGCAGATTGAGGTTGACGTTAAAAGCCGATTGCACTTGATGCGCGCCATTGGGAAGGTCGATGAAGCTTTTTCCGCCTGGCAAGAAATCGAGTAGCTTGTCCTTTGCCGAAGTGGGCAGGATTTTCGGGGGATCGACCTGATAGTCAATCGCGTTGCCTTTCTGCAATTCCTGATGCTGAAGCTGCTTCACGTCGCCAAGCGCCACCATGCCTGGGGCTTCTTCGGAATAGGTGTCAGATCCGGATGCGCCCCAGCGACCTACGACTGCGGGAAATTCGTTGTAGCCGGATTCCTCAAGAATGCCGTCGTTTTCATCGTCGCGATCAAGCAGAACCACCACAGAGCGCCAAGGCATGTTGAGGTTGTCGATCTTTGACGGATCTCTGTCAGGTCTCGGCTCGATTGCATGAATGCAGCGAAAGCGCTTGTCAACCTTTTTTTGGTCGTAGCACATGCAGACTGTCCGACCAACAGCGTCGCGGCCATATTTCCGAATTAGCTGCCCTGCGGTCATGGAAAACCGCCTGTAGAGCGTGTCCGGCTCGCCCTTGAAATTCACCCCGATGCAATACTCTCCGGCAACAAGAGGCACGCAATAAAAGCCGTTCATGGGCTCTTCAATGACTGCAATAGCCATGACGCCCATTGTTCCCACTTCTCTCCACCCATGATGCAGCGCTTGATAGGTGTTTGTGCGAGTGAACGACATTTCGAGAATGCGTTGCACCATGTCAAGCCACTGCTTCACTGCGTGAGAGCTATCCAAGTTTGGGTCGCCAGTCGTCAGTGCAAACCACTGACTTGCCGGATCTGTCATGCCAGACATCAGGCCGGCGGCAAGGATGTTTGCCGCACGCGTGGCCGTGTTGTTGTAGATTCGATTCCAGCGATTGCGAGCCAAATTCTGAGAGTGCTCAGCATCTGCGCCTTCAGACAGAAACCGACCGGAAGCGGGGGTGATAAAGCGAGAAATCGCGAGCCATTGATCGACGTAGGGGTCGCGTTCAATCTTGAGCTCAGCCCATCGCTGGGTGATGAAATCTCTCAGTTCCTTACGGTCTTTCATGGGAAATTACCCCAAAGTAGAGCCCTGACCGAGGTTGAGCTGGGAGTTTTTCACGCCGCTTGCTCCAGAAAGGAGAGTAGTTCCGCCGCTCGCTCCTGCGGCAGCATTCTGAGCCATAATGCCCGAAATGTCCGCTTGTTGCGCATTTTGTCGACGCTCGTCTTGGCGTGCTCGTTCGGCTGTCTGCTTGGCCTGACGCTCTGCCTGACGCGTTGCATCACGCTGCGCGTCTGCCTGCTTTTCAGCTCCATAAATTGAAGCCGCCGCGCCTGCTGCGGCAATTCCTGCACCAATCCACATAGCTGTCGTTCCGCCGCTCATCTTTTTTTCTCCTTTCTCGACAAAAGCAAATCGCCTTCGTCAGTGAATTCATCTTCCGCTTCGCGAACCGTCTTCGCCTTTGTGGCGAAGATCATGCTCACAAAGCAGTCCGTTTTTGCCACCATGATCTGCTTGCGTCCAGCCGGGCATTTGAAGCAGGCAAAACCATCAACGCTAATGCACTTGTCTCCGGCAGTGAGCTTCATCGATCCGTGAATGATGAGAACCGTCGGGATTTTGATGAACGCCCCGGTGATGACAACACCTGCTGGAATTTTGATTGTTCGCGCATAAACGCCCGCATGAAGCACGTTGAGGGTTTCAAGATCAAGCTGCTCTCCGGCCTGCAGCTGGAGCGACTCAAACTCTCTGGTAAGACGCAAAGAATCTCCGGAAGTCACCGGCAGCTCATCAAGAACCATGAGCGAGCTCATCATTTGCTCTCCACAAAGAAAACCGTGTTCGTGTTCTGCCAGCCGGCCGCTCGGCCAAGCCTTTCGAGCTGACTGCCAACCGGCGCCGAAATGAATACGCCCGGAGCTCCAGCTTCTTTGGAAATTGCGCGGATTTCTTGGAGCAGCTTCGTGCCGGCACCTTTCTTTCTGGCTTCCGGCAGCACAAAAAGAGATTCAACAGCTGCGCTCATCTTCGAGTAATGACCGAGTTTGGTCAGCAAGACGTAGGCTCCGCCAACAAGCTTTTCACCATCGAACACGCCGACGGCTTTCAGAAAGCCGGATTTTTCCATCTGCTTATAGCCGGAAAGATCGGGTTTTGCCTCGCCAAATGCTGGCAAAGCGCATTCTCTCCAGTACGCGTCAAGAATCTCTTTCGAATTCGGCGCACAAAGAATGTCTTCAACGTTAATCCTGCGCACAACAATGCCCATAAACACCTCCGTTGCTGAGAGTGTGCACCGAGGCAAAGCGTGCATGCGCACACTCTCTCATGCGTATGGATCGCGGATTCTGCTGCCTGCAGGTCGTCGAGGTTGGTGCGGACTGGGAAGGTCGTCGAGGTATTCGTTCGTCTGAACAGCAAAGGTGAGCATCAGGCTGTCGGCGCAGTCTGGGGATTGAAGGCCTCGCTTTTTCATGTCTTCCTTGCGCTCAAGAATCAGCTCGTTTTTGCCGATCGTGTAGCCGTATTCGACTTGCGTTAAGTCTGCAATCAGGTCTTCGTTATTCTCGATGCAGCCTCCGGATTTCATCCACTCAAGCCCGCGGCCCCACATTTCCGCGCGAAGGTTTTTGTAGCGTGCGTTTGTTGCCGCTGCGCCGAAGTTGATCTCATTGACGGGGTACGAATTGTGCCGTAGCCAGTCGGCGGGGCTCGCCCCGACGCCTCCCACATCCAAGTTGATGAGGATTTTGCGAATGCCCAAATCTTTGAGCTCGTTGTACCATTCGGCGATTTTTGCTCCGAGCTGAAAGCCGTCAAGACCGCGGAACTTTCGCTGCGGGAAGCTGCGGGCATCCTGACCGATGCGGCAAGTGATGACGCTCTGATCGTCGCCGAAGCGAGCAACGTCAACACCCAGAATCGCGACCATTCTGGTCGGCTGAATGTGGGGCAACTGACGTGTTGCAGCATCATCGGCCACCTTGCGGCTGATGAACTGGAGGCTGCTCGAATCAGGGAAGACGCCTCTGATGCGGACCTTTACGAAGTCCGACTCTTCGCCATACTGTTCGATCATCTTCTGCAGCTCTACTTTGTTTGACGCGGCTGCAGTGCGGCTGTCAACGTGCATTGTGATCCAGCGGTTGCGGTTCTTGTGAAAGCAGTCGTAAAACGGGCCTGACGCATTGGTGGGATTGCCAAACTGCAGCCAAATGAGCTGTGTGTCCTTGTCGGTCATGGCTCCTTCGACCACTTCGTTGATTGCCTGCGGAATGCCTGAAGCCTCATCAAAGATAACGAAAAGTCGCTTGCTGTTGTTGTGCAAACCCTGAAAGGCGTCTGGGTTCGTCTCGCTCCAAGGAATCGCGTCGGTGCGCCAGGTTTGAGCATGTCCCGGCTGCCTGCAAGTCAGCGTGAGCGCCGTGCTTTCAAACCAAGGTCTGAAGATGCAGAGGTTGTACCACTTCGAGAGCTCAGCAAAAGTCTTCGTTCTGAGCTGCGTTTCGGTGTTGGCCGTCACCACGCCACGCGTGTCAGCGCTGGTGCACATTGCCCAGAGAATGATCCATGCGACCAGACAACTTTTGCCAATGCCGTGACCGGATGCGACAGCAAGCCTGAAGGCCTTGTCAAGAGATTGCCCGCTTTTGATGTGGTCACGCAAGAGCGTCAGTACCTTTGTCTGCCAGACATCTGGGCCCTTCATTCCTGAAAGACTGCGTTTGCCCCAAGGGAAAGCGTTCTGCGCAAACGCCAAAGGATCATCCTTCCAAGCGAGAGCACACTTCACCAGCTTTGCGCGAATTTTCGTTTTCTGCTCTGAGTTCACAGCTTCACCCCAAGAACATCTTCAGCAAGGTTGTCGGCAAGATTGACTTCAATTTTGCTGATGAACTTCCCGCGCAGTTTGGCAATGGTCTGAAGTGCCGTATTTGCGCCTTTAGAATCGAACTGCATGACGTAGTTCCCGTCTTCGTCCTTCATTGGCTTGCCTGTTGCGAAGTTGTAGACGTGCTTCGGTTCCATGCACATGCGCAAAAGCTCGATGCCTTTTTTAAGCTCAAAGTCTTCCTCAAGCTCAAGGCGTTCACTTCTCTTTTGCTGTTTTTCCTTGATAGCGACAGCAATATGAGGTTTTTTGAGGTTTTCTGCTCCAACGGCACCAAGCGTCACGTCGTTTCCTTTATACCCAGCCTTGCGTGCAGCCTCCGTTGCGTTCCCAGTTTTCAAGTACTCGGAAACGAAAATTGCTTGCTTTGGCGTCAGCTTCTTTTCTGCCATCTTTGAAAAGTCCTCCATCCTGCGATTGACTGATTCCTCCTTGAGCCGTCCAAGTAGCCGCGAATGGTGCGAATCGGCATGTCGAGCATTTGCGAAATTTGGCGCAGTGTATAGCCCTGAGACCGCAGCTCAAGCGCACTTTCAACGTCTGAATCCAAGTATTTCGCGCCTACATGGTCTTCGCCTATGGCGTGGCCGGCATCATTGACGGCCACTTTGACATGAATTCTTGTCAAGCCACGCGCCAAGCAGTCTCTGACTGTAGGAGCACGCTTGTGCTTTTTCTGTGGTCTGGAAGAACCTGGGAGCCAGACGCCGAGCTTCTTCAATTGCCTGGTTGATGCACCTTTGCCTTGCAATGCTTCCAGGCGGGAGAGCTCTTGCTCGCTGGGCGGCTCGAACAAGGACATCTGCTGCCACTGGAGGTAGCAGGGAGCAGATCCAAGTTTTGGTCGAGCTGATGCCATTGTTTTGATCCTCAGAAGCACTGCACATCCCATCCGCCTCCTGACCTCCGAGTGCTGGGGAAAACAACCTTCACAGGGAAGGGGTACTGGGTTGCACAGCTCTTGACTTTAACTTTTGCATCATCGGTGAAGATCCGCGGAGAGCCCTTAACCTCATGAAGCTCAAGCGATCCGTCTGGCATGAGCACAAGAAAATCCGGGGTGTAGAAGCATGCGCCATCGGCGATCTTGAGTTTGATCGCTTCGAACCAGAAAGCCTCGATGCGGCCGGCATGCTTTTCTGCCTCGAGAAAGGAAGCGTACGATTTTTCCGTACGGTTCATGGTGCCGGCCTTCATACGCCCCTTGGCAAAGAGCCGAGCCTTAGCCTGATAGCCTTCAGCGAACATTCGTCTTCTCCTTTTTTGCCTGAGCTGCGCGCGAGGCTTCGACGATTCCGGCGTAGTAGCCCGCTTCAAAGCCCATGCGCTCCTCGCGTGTGCCGTATGAGGAAAGGTATTGGCTCTTTGCTTCGCCTCTCTCTGCGGCCCATTTTCCTGCCCTGAAAGCGGTTTCGTAGCGATCACTCTTGGCCATGTTTCCTCTCCAGTTGAATTCGTATGAGCTGCCGGCTGATCTTTGTTGCGCGGACGTGCTCGACTGCCATGCGGGCGCTCATAAGGTGCGTGATCTGATCGAGCATGTTGTAGGCATCTGCGATCTCACCGATGAGCTGGTCCCAGTGCAAATCCGTGGGCTTCGCGATGTATCTGGCGATCGCCGCGATGCACTCTCCGAGCTCTTCCTGAGTCTTGGCAAGCTGTGCGCTTTTGCCGTAGTGCTCAGCGATGAGCATGAGATTGGTCTGCTGATCGATTTTCACTTGAACAGCCCCCTGAAAAACTCTTCGAAACCCTGCTTGGATTTTTTCTCCGGTGCAGTCTCCTTCTGCTTGGCTTTCTCGGCAAGCTCTGCCAAGACGGCGCGTTGCTGTGCGTAGTACTGGTCGCGTATTTTGACTGCGAGCATGGTCTGCCCTGACGATTCGAGCCAGCGCAGGATGAGAAGCACATCCTCTCCGGAAAGATCAATGCGGTATTTCACTTCAAACCTCCTGAAACCTCTAGCAAAACCCATTTGGCTATCAGCAAAGAAGCAATCGTCATTGCAAGGCAACTCAAGGCAGGGTCACCCAGAAAGCCGAGAAGGGCGCTGAGAAAAATCAAAGCGAGTGCGAGACCTGAAAACACAAGTCGGATAAAGAAAACTTTCCACTTCATGCTGCTGCTCCAAATTCAGCTTCCTGCAGGGGATCAACGTCGAACCTCTTCCAGCTGTCATCGTCGGATCTGAAGGTCAGCTCATCAATGGCCTGCTGCCGAGTGATCCCCATGAGTTCGGCAGCCTTGATCTGCGCACGAGTCGGGCGCAGCGTGTTGGGGATGTGTGTTCCATCGCACACCGGCGTAGGCAGAGCACCGAGCCCATGGCAGTAGATTGCCCACGCCATTTCCCTGTCGCTTATGTCGCGAAAGCGCTTTTCATAGGCTCTCAGCCAGTCAATCTGCACCTTGAGAAGCGGGCGCAGAGCCACTTCCGGATAGAGCTCGATGAAGCGCAGCCGGTAGTAGTTGAGGTGCTGGGGCATCTTGCAGCGGTGAATCCACTCAAGCCGGTCAATGCACCATTTGGGCATCGGGACCGGTGCGAACATTTTTTGCGTCTTGCCGGATCTGGGGGCAGACAACTCCGCCCGAGACCGACGCTCTGATGCCCTTTCCCGCGCCGCTGTTATCTCCTTTGCGAGGTCGTAAGGGGTAGGTGCCGCCTTGTGGTAGCGGGGCCATTCTGAGAGCATTTCGAAAGTTTCGTTGACGTCGAAGTCGCAGAGCGCATCGCACCACGCATCAATCGCGGGCTGCGTCAAAGCTCTGCCGCCGCAGACCTGAATCGTGCCTGCCAGCCGCTGGGCTATGTACTTGTCAAAGCTGGTTCTGTCCATTTTCAAAAGCCTCCAGCAAAGCGAGCTGCTTTGCCTCATCAGGTTCATTCCAGATCTGCGCACGCTGATCCTTCGGCAGCCGCATTACGCGGTGCGACAGATCTGCGTAGCTCTTGGATTTTTGGAAGTTGACTCGCTTCCACTCGGGCATAGAGCGCAAGTTGTTGCGCCAGGCAGCCGTCCAGTCCTTGTAGACCGCGCCATCGCGCAGGGCGTAGTCGCGAAAGTCTTCAAAGCACAGCCGTGCATCAAGGTCCGGAGCAATGCGCTCGGCTTCTGCTGCCCAGTCGTCCGGAAGCGTGTCGTAGGGAATCTGCGTGCCGCGCTTTTTCGTCGAAGCACGTTTCGTCGGAGTCGCAGCTTCTGCCAAGTCCGGATCAGCTTCGCCGACAGGCACGTCAAAAAGTTCAGGCGGGGTGGTCTCGCGCACGCGCGCGAGAGAGCTTGAATTACTACCCCCTTTTCCTTTATTTATGGTTAATGGTTTATGGTTAATGGTTAGTTGATTGTTTGCATCGCACTTTGCACTTGCATTTGCTAAAGCACTTGTTGAAGCATTAGCTAAAGCATCGTGCGAAGCATTTGCTACTGCCCCCCTTTGTGACTTCCGCTTTCTGCGTACCTCAACACTTTTCTGAGCGGCTTGCGAACGTTTCGCGCTGATATCGTGATACTCAGTGATTACCTCATCACATTTTTGATGGCGATAGCTATCGCCCTCCTTGTCGAAATGGGTTTGTAGAACGTATGCAAGTGCATTTGCTTCTGCATTTGTATATCCGCGCGCTATCCGTTTGCACTCTTCTTCGGTGATAGGACGTTCGACTGCGTAGTAGTAGACCAGCAACTCAATGTAGATCCCTTTTTCAATAGGGGTCATCAAGCGTGTCCCGGATTCCCAGTCCCCGATGTGAAATTGGAAATAGAGCATGGGATTCCCTTATGCAAAGTAGTCAGGCCTCAATTCTTTGCGAGAGATGCCGGTTGCCTGCTCAACATCCTTGCACCGCTTCACGGGAATCTCACCGCGCAACAACCATCCGCGCACAGATTGGGGTTTGATCTTGCAGGCACGAGCAAGACGGCTCATGTTTCCAGCCGCTTTGATTGCCTTCTTTAAGCCGTCAATTTTATCCATGACCATTCCTTACAGAATTTGACTTTATTTAGTTTAAGTTTTTAGTTCAAAATTTGCAATAGGAAAAGCGCTGAAATTTAAGGTAGAAACTGTATCCTGTTGTTAAAAGGAGCACGATCATGAAAGAAGAAATTGCAAAACGAGTCCAACAAGCTATAGCCGAATCAGACCTGTCTATGAGTGAAATAGGTCGCCGCCTGGGGATTTCGCCCCAGTCGGTTCGTGCATGGAAAATTGGAAAAGCAATGCCAAGCATTGGTCGCCTGGCTGATCTTGCGCGAGCTACAGGAAAGTCTCTTGCTTGGATTCAGGGAGCTGATGTTTCAGTGGATCAAGTCGAAGACGATGACAACAACGTGAGCATCCCTCTGTTCAATGCTTCTGCTTCTGCCGGCCCTGGATCAATTCCTTTCGACGGCGACCAAATCGTGAAGCTCGTTGTGGTCGACAAACAGTGGGTTCGGATGAACGTAAATTGCACCTCAACAAGGAACCTCAGTCTGATTACTGCCTCTGGCGACTCCATGGATCCAACACTGCGCGACGGCGACGTGCTGTTCGTTGACACCGGAGTTACGACCTTCCGCTCCGATTCGATTTATGTCGCACGAGTCAACGGCGAGCTGTTTGTGAAACGCTTCCAAAAACTTCCGAACGGAAGACTGATGATGATCAGCGACAACGAAAAATACCGGAGCTTTGAGTTGTCTCCGGATGATGAAATTGATTTGATCGGAAGAGTCTGCTTCCACTGGGCAGCGGAAAGAATATGAAAGATCTATTCTTGTTCATCCTCATGGTCGTACTCTGCTTTGGATTCCCATTCATCATCAAAGCGTGGTACGAAGCCACCGAAGCCGCTGGCCTGCGAAAGTACAAGTCTGCGATCGACACAAAGCTTCATCAACTGGAGGATGAATACAAAAGAAAAGAAGAGACCCTCCTAAAGGAAATTGAGACTAGGCGAAAAAACGTTGAAAATACATTTAACACGGAGAGACAATTTATCTGCAGTCTGCAAAGCGAATTTGTCCACGACATCCTTGGCGGGAGAAGATGGGCCGCAGACTACCTTGCTGAAATCTATGCCAAGCGACATGATCTGGTGGCATATAACCTGACAATTCAGAAGCGTGCAGCAAGGAAAGCCGCAGAGGAAATCAAATCAATGCGGCAAGAAAAGAAGCAACTATTTGCCGAAAACAAACTCCTCAAAGACAAAATAACGCTCTATCAAGATTATTTCCCTTTTCTCGCCGATCTCGACGAAGAAATCATGTGCAACCCAAGCGATGAGTTCGATCAAGCGGGGAACATAAGCAAAGACTTCGACAACGCTCGCCGGTACCTCACCGCTGACGAGTACGCCAAGCTCTCGGTTACACAACGCAACCAACTGGCGCTTGACCGTTACCTATCTGGAAATCTCTCAAAGGTTCAGATTGGCCGCTTGTACGAAATGTATCTTGGATGGCTGTACGAGAAAAACGGATACGCCGTCACATACAACGGCATTGAGCAAGGCGTCGAGGATATGGGGCGCGACCTGATTTGCGTCAAGCCAAACGAGACCGTCATCGTCCAGGCAAAGTGCTGGTCCAAAAACAAAACAATCCACGAGAAGCACGTCTATCAACTGTACGGAACAGTCTGTACGTACAAAATCGAGCATCCCGACGTCAAGAAGGTGCATGCATTTCTGTACGTAACAACTCAACTTAGTCCTGTAGCACGCGCAGCAGCTCAGATGCTGAAGATCGAAGTCGAAGAAGACTTCGCTCTCGATAAAAACTTCCCAATGATCAAGTGCAACATCGGGAAATCAGGAGAAAAGATCTATCACCTCCCGTTCGATCAGCAATACAACAAGACGCTGATCCGAGAGCCCGGAGAGATGTACTGCCGCACCGTTAAAGAAGCTGAAGCCCAAGGGTTCCGTCGGGCTCGGCGACACTTCTCAATCCCCAGAAAATTCCCGTAACCAGGTTGCGTTTTTAAGTCTGAGGTTTAACTTAGATCAAACAAGGTGAACTTTTTGTCACCCTTAATTTAAGTTTTCGATTGTAATTCCTTTGAGTTTTATTTAAGCTATAGACTGTAGTGAAACTCAAGGAACAATCATGATCAACATCACCCTTTCCCTCAAAGACGGCACGACGATTTCTGCCATGCAGCTTGCCAAAGCAACGGATGCAGTGGAGAACACACTCAAGAGTTTCCTGTGCGACTCGTCTCGTTGCGATCCGGAGCACTTCCGCCAGTTCGCAGACGAGATCGAGAAGAAGGCCAAGGAGCTCGCGCGTCTTTCTCGCGAATGGGCTGAAGGACTTGAGGCCTATAGGGAAAAAGCAGAGAGCCCAAATGTGGAGACCTGCGAAGTTAAAGGGACAACCCCTGCCGCTCAGGAAGAAAAGAATGTAGACGGCAGTTTCTGGGACGCAAACGCGAAACTGACTCGACTGATGGGCGTCTTGGAAGACGGCTTCCGTCGAGAGGGAGACGTTGAGGAGTTGGAGAAGCTTCTCGAAGAGTCCAACAAATACATTCGCCGGACCATCGAGAAGCTCCGCGAGGCTAAATCCGACCAAGAAAATGGCGCCGCATACGGATACGACGCCAAAGGAGACCGAGTCACGCTTGTCGAAGCATCCAAAGGAGATATTCCTGACTGGCTGAAAAGCGGCCTCGCCACTTGCGCAACTGCTACCGAATCTGAGGTTCTTTTAAGAGCTTATGACGAATTGCAAGCTCTTGGATCTTCGCCACATTGAAGTTGTAGTCCTGAATGCTCGAAGACGCAACTTGCGCCGTTGGCTGCAGGGCGAGATTCGGAGTCATCTTCAACGGCTTCAATCCCATCTGACCAGAAACGGCTACAGCAGTGAAAGTCACGAGCTTGTAAGGATCAATCCAGGAATTTTCAAGAGATTTTACGCGGCGCTCCAAGTCCGCCAAACGATTTTCAACAGAAGCATAGGCATTCATACAAATTTCCTCCAGGGGTGGTTAGAGACAGTCGGTTTTCAGCTTTCCGACTCTCTAATCATCCCACGGGGCCAAACAGAAAGGAAGTTCAAATGACACGCTTTTTCAAATACCTGACGACCCGCAACGCCGACGGCGACACGCCGCTGGAGCTGGCTGCGGCACTGGCTGTCTTTCTGATCTGTCTGGCGATTCTGATGCACTTCTGAGCTCTCTTCTTTCTGCTGCTCTCACGCTCCTTGCCTGAGTTGATTGACACACGGGCAGCAGAAAAAAGGGTGTTCACCCCTTTCAGTTCTTACCCCTGCTCACGGGGGCGGAAAGATGTGAGTCCAAGCGTGAAGGTCTGTCGGATCCCTACGCCCGTTTAAAAGAGTCAGTCTGGCTGCGGTGCACGCTTTGGAAAAGGCCGATTGAAGCTGGTTTGCCGGTCGTCCGATGGTGGGCGGCACTCCCAATTGCGAGCCGGCTTCAATGGGCTTTTTTTCATGGAGTAACCATGGGACCAGACAATCAAGCGTTTGCACGTAACCAAAGCAACTGGCGGCTGGAAGGACGCAAAGCGCGGTTCTTCCGGCTTTTAAGACTTTATGGAATCGCGACGGCGGTGCTCATTTCCGCCGCAGTTTTTGCAGTGGCCGAGCTCAGCCCGTTGCTGAAGTGAGGAGATTCGAATGAGGAACTTTGATGACGCCTACGCCGCATGGGAAGCCTCCTGGCGCTACGGGCCTCTTGAAGACCCGATTCAGGAGGCGATTGATGAGGAGATAGACAGGCTCTGCGCCGACGATGACTTCCTGGATCGCTTCGAAGAAGAGCATCCGGGCATGGACATTGAGAGCGAAGAAGCTCTGCCGATTCTGCAAAAAGAGGCAGAGAAAAGACTGGGAGTTTTCTGAAATGACAAAACCACAAGGATTGAGAGAGTTGACCGATGAGCAGTGCATTGATCTCGCCAAACAGATCGAGCATCTGTGCAAGCAACTGTACCTGGGCACCAGGATGCCATTTAACTCCGCCGGTTATGCGCTGATTGACGCGTTGAAGATTCAGGCAACCAATCTGCGAATCGTTTTGGAAATCATTTATGGTGAAAAAAGGAGAAACACCAATGACAGAGAGAACTGAATGGCTGAAGGCCAGACAGACCGGCATCGGCGGCAGCGACGTGGCCGCCATCCTCGGGCTTTCGAAGTGGAAGACGCCTTTAGATGTTTACAACGCCAAGATCGAAGAGACTCCTTCTGAGGAGTCAAATTCTTCCATCGAATGGGGCCGCAGGCTTGAGCCCGTGATCCGTCAAAAATATTCTGACGTGACAGGCCTGTCCGTGAAGTGCCCGGAAGAAACCTTCCGTCATCCGAAGCATGAGTTCATGATTGCCAACGTTGACGGCATCTGCTCTGACGGCCGCATCCTTGAGATTAAGACAGCCCGCACTGGGGCTGACTGGGGTGAGGAAGGCACAGACGAAATTCCCGACTACTACCTGACTCAGGTTCAGCACTACATGACCGTGCTCGGGGCGCAGTGCTGCGACGTAGCCGTGCTGATCGGAGCAAGCGACTTCCGAATTTATCACGTCAAGTCTGATCCAGAACTCGAAGCGATGCTGATTGATGAGGAGAGAGCCTTCTGGAAACGAGTGGAAGAGCGTGATCCTCCGGAGCCGAGAACCTACGCTGAAGCAGCGACTCTTTTTCGCGTTTCGACAGCGCAGCGCATTGACGCCAGCGAAGAAGTTGCTCAGGCAGCAGAAGAGCTCGCACGCATCAAGCTCGAAGCGGATGCGCTCAAAAAGCGTGAGGATGAGGCCAAGGCAAAGATCACGACCTACATGAAGGATGCCGACACGCTGATGCTTGGAACCACCATTCTTGCAACGTGGAAAACCAGCAAGCCCGCAGCGCGTTTCGACAGCGCCTCTTTCAAAGCCAAGCACCCCGACCTTTATCAAGAGTTTCTGAAAACCGGCGAGCCTAGCCGGAGATTCCTTCTGAAGTACAAATTGGAGAGTTAAATGACAACCGCAGTTGCGTCCCTCAACCCTTTCGGCTCCCCTGCATCCATGCAGAGCACAGTGCCAGCTGCCCAAACCACCGACAGCGCCAGAGCTGTAGCAGAAGTTCAAGCAGCGCTCGTCATCGCCCGCATGAATCCGCGCGATCAGCGCCAGTCGATGGATCGAATCCTTAACGCCTGCTGCCGTCCGCAGCTTGCAGAGACCGCGCTTTACTCGTACTCCCGCGGCGGCTCAGATATCAGCGGCCCTAGCATTCGCCTCGCCGAAGCTATCGCACAGCAGTGGGGAAACATGCAGTTCGGCATTCGCGAGCTTTCAAACGCCAACGGGAAGTCTGAGGTTCAAGCTTTCGCCTGGGACGTTGAAACCAACACTCGCCGCGAAGTGACTTTCAGCGTTCCGCACATCCGCCACACAAGGGCTGGAAGCTACAAGCTTGAAGACCCCCGCGACATCTACGAGCTTGTCGCCAACCAGGGGGCACGAAGACTTCGCGCCTGCATTCTCTCAGTGATCCCCGGGGACGTGATAGAGGCCGCCGTCAGCCAGTGTCTGGTAACGCTCAAATCTCATGCCGACACATCTCCCGAAGGGATACAAAAACTTATTTCTGCCTTCGAGCCATTTGGCGTCACTAAGACGCAGATTGAGAAGTTCTGCCAATGCCGCGCCGACGCGATCAAGCCTGCGCAAATCGTCCGTCTGCGCAAGGTCTACGCCTCACTCAAGGATGGAATGTCTTCGCCTGAAGAATGGTTTGAACCGGAAGAAAAACCGGCAGCAGAGAAAGCCTCTGCCTCCGAGAAAAAGTCCCTCAAGGACAAACTGAAGGAACGCAAATCCATAGCTCAATCTGAAGAAGTTCAGCCCGCTTCCCCAGCTGAACAGCCGCAGCAGGTCGCTGCAGAAGACGCTCCCGATGCCGGCGCAGACATCAAAGAGCCCGATCCTTGGGTGCAGAGCTTTGAGCAAGCGCAGAAGTGATTTTTCAACTGGGGAGCAATGCTCCCCTTTTTTTCATAGGAGCCACCAAAGATGAGTCAGATTTCTCTCATCAGACATGGAGGTTTGCTTGCCGACATCGATGACGCAATTCGCGAATGCGTCCGCGAAGTCTGCGAGAAAGGCAAAAGCGGAATTGAAGACACATCCAGGCTGATCTTCACGCTTGAGCTGCGCGACCTCCAGCAGCTGCTTGAGCAGTTGAGGGAGGAAATCGTCGCCGACTTGAAGGAGAAGGCTGGTGACACTCCTGTCTTTCTGACAGTCGATTGATCAACTTTGCGCCCTTCGGGGCGCTTTCTTTTTGGAGCACAGCAGTACGCAATTCGGCACATCTGTGGACAAAGGACTGAAAAAGATGACAGCCAAGATGAACAGAAAATTTGCGCATCTGAGCGAGCATCTTGCGGATTTAGCCTCAAATAACAAAAGACGAACCATGAAATACCAACTAAAAGACAAAATCATGTGGGCCGGCCTCATCAAAATCGACGGCTTCGAAAAGAACTTTCAGGAAGCCTGCGCTCGTGAGATGCCGGACAACCTCAAAACCATTCTCGTGGACATCACCGGCCAGGACTACTGCGGACAGATGGAATTCGCCAAGACCGAGATCGTCGAGAGCGATGACTTCAGCCCGTATGCTTGGAATGACTACCTTAAAACCAAACCTCCGCGCGCTGGCATCTGGCGCGTTGAGGCTGAGACCGCGGACTGCAGACACTGGCTAGTCGGAAGAACCGTCGGTTCTGACCCCACGCTCTGGGTTCAGCTGCCCGGATCTGCAAAACCGTGGGTGCCCATCACCACCATGAAGAAACTCAAGAAATGCCGGTATCGGCTGTGGGAGTGAGAGATGAGCGAATTTGAACTTAATGGCGCTCGCCCAAGAATGGTAAGCATCAGTCTCAAAGCAATGAAGGACATTATCTCGCTGCTTGAGCACGAACTGACCGAAGGAGAATTTGAGACAGATGCCGAAATTTCAATGGTCAAAGCACTTCTTGACGAATGTCGTCAAGCTCGTGAGAGTGCCGGTCAAATCGTGTGGCACAAGTGGCCGGAAGAAAAACCACCGGTCAAAGGTCGTTTTCTCGTCACTGAGAAAATAAAAAACGAGATGCTATTTGTTTCTATGAGGATCTTTGATCCAGAAGGGAAACACAATCCTCCTTGGGGGTTCCTGCTTGGGGGAATTGAAGCGATTGCTTGGGCAGAGATGCCGGAGCCGTATAAGCCGAAGGAGACGAAATGAGCGAAGAACTGAATTGGTCACAAATATCAACTCTTCTCTACTTCGAAACTTGTTGCGTAGATTGTAGAGGTCAAGTTGATTCTCGCAGAATCAATGCAGAAGACATCGAAAACGCTGAAGAAATGGAAAAAATGGGGTTGCTTCACTTCGGTCGAATCAGGATCAGAGACTGGGGCGTTAAAGCTTTGGAAAATGGCGCGCACTGGGTTGATCTAACCGACAAAGGGTGGGAAGAGGCTCATAAGCAAAGAAAGGCTCGAGCCTTGAGAATGAAGATTAACTGGAACTTGGAGCAATAACGAAATGGAAGTCAAAATTACTTTCAACGAATATGAAGCTCAAATACTTATCGACGCTCTTGACTGCTATCAGAACAGCGGCGGATTTTCTGACGACATAACTGCCAACACCCTCCACAACAGAGTCGTTGACGAATTCAAAGATCGCGGTATTGACATTGAAGCCGATGAGGATGATGAATGAAGCTGGATTGCTCCGGCTTTTATTTTGGAGAGAGAAATGAAAAGATACGTTCTCAAGGACAAAGTTCTTTTCGACTGGCTTTGCGATAATTCTGACGATTTCAATAAAGAATTTCAGAAAGCTTGCGCCCAAGGTTTTGAATACGACAACTTGGAGTTTATTTGTTTAAGTTTTTCAACCAATGAAAATTCTGTATTGTGGGAAGATGAAGTAGAAGTGGTTTTCAAGAAAACTGCTATCGAATGCACAGAAGTTTATGACCCATATACGTGGAATGAATACCCAAATGTGATACCTCCAGAAGATGTCTCTATGAGAGTTGAGTATGTTCAATTTAACACGCATGGAGAAAAAGGAATCACTCTTCGTAAGTGTGCAATTTTTAGAAAAGGCGAATGGGTTGACGATGTTCTCGAATACCCTCTGGCCTCTATCAAGACTTGTCGTTTTCGCCCGTGGGAGGATTGAATGAAGCCTATTCTTGACCCCTGCTGCGGTTCACGAAAGTTCTACTTTCAGAAAGATGCGCCATTCGTTCTCTATGGCGATCTCCGTGATGAGAGCTACGTCCAGTGCGACGGGCGCATTCTCGAAGTCCACCCCGATCAGCAGATGGATGTCACGCAGCTTCCCTTTCCGGATGACTCCTTTGCTCTGGTTGTCTTTGATCCGCCGCACCTTAAATGGGCAGGGGCGAAGTCCTACATGGCGCAATCCTACGGCACACTTCCGAAGGACGATCCGCTTGGCTTTCTGTCCAGAGGGTTCAAAGAGTGCTGGCGTGTGCTCAAGCCCGAAGGCACGCTGATCTTCAAGTGGTCTCAGAAGGATTTCCCGATCCACGTCGTGCTGAGAGCCTTCGGTCGGCAACCGCTTTTTGGGAATCGCCAGCCCAAGAGCCAGACCTTCTGGATGGTTTTCTTCAAACAGAAAGAGCCAGAACCAAGAAGCGAGCACCCAGACGAAATCACTGCCAGAAAGTACATTGAACGTGATCCCGAGACTCTCAAAAGCCTCGGGATTTTTGATTGAAAGAAGCCATGCCAAAAAGCAAAAGTCCGAGGAAGAAATACGACAGCAGACGCCACGCGGTTTCTTTCAGCGGAATCAAACCCAAGGACATCGAGGACATCAAAAAGCAGATTGCCGTTGCAGAGGTTGCCGTGCGTATCAAGCTCCCCCGCGGCGAGGCAAGCTACTCGGATCTTTCTCAAGTGAGAGACCTCTTCAACTGCTTGATGTTCTCTCTCATGCACAGACAAAAAGTTATCGACCAGGAAGAGGCCGACCAGGCCGGAGACGAACTTGTGCAGGCGGGGATAGATCTCACAAACCTTCTGCGGCGCGGCATCAAGGATGATCGCTATATCTGCAGAGCTTCGGAGATGAAATCAATTCTCGCCGCCCTACAGACCGCCAGTGACTTCATCACAGAATCACTGGATGTTTGTCCGCAGACACTGGTGGAAGAGTTCAACGGTTCTCTGCTGATCCGCGATGCTTTGCCTGAAAAAGGCGAAATCGTTGTCCAAAGAAAAACGGTCGAGATTGCCTACAGGCTCGCTCAGCAGATGGGAAAGATACTGCCGTGCGATTTCCCGATCTGGAAGGCACGAGCGACAGCACAACTGGCCAATCACATGAAATCAATTTCGGAGAATAAAAGGAGAGAACAAAATGACGACCACTGATGCTAGCTTCGTCCGTACATCCACCTTGGCGGAATTTTTCGGAATTACAGAACAGCAGTTTCGCCATTGGCTCGCCACCAAAGACGCTCCGGAAAACCTACGCATCCCTGGCAGATCTGACGGTCCGCGTCTGGCTGACCCCGAGGTTCGAGACACAGACCTTTGCACCGCAGCAGATATCTGCGCCTTCTACAGAATTTCTCCGGAGACTCTCAGACGGTGGCAGATCAGCGGGAAATTTCCAAAACCTGATGGCCCCGTCCACGGGTTGGTCAAACTTTGGAAAGTCCGCACGGCGAGAAATCCGGCACTTAAGCTCAGACGACAATCGGCCTGAATAACCCCCGACAAGAACTCACTCTTGCTCGGGGGATTTTTTTATTTGCGAGAAGCAAAATTCCGCCCAGGCTTCCATCATAGGACGACGTTGCTCAAGAAGATCGCTTCGCTGATACGCCTGCTCCACTTCGTTCCCCGTCTGATGCTGAAGTGCCTTCTCGGCGAGCACCCTATCGTATCCGTGCTCGGCTGCCCAGTCTCGGAAAGTTGACCTCATCCCATGAATCGTGACATCAATCTTGAGCTGATGGAGCATTTTGATCGGCGACTCAAGGGATATGTGCCCCCGCATCCTGCTGCCGAAGAAGAGGAACTCATTAACTCGCGGGAGCGTCTGCAGCCACTCTAAAACCCGCGGACTTAGCGGCACACGATGCGGCTCCGGACGTCCGTCCTTACGACGCGGGCAAATCCAGACGCCGTTCTCAAAATCAATCTCAGACCACTGTGCCAGACAGAACTCGTTCGCGCGAGCCGCTGTCAGCACCCCGAACATGATGGCCTTCGACACGACGCTGAGTCGATAGTAGAGGTTGTCAAAAAGCAAAGGAATTTCTTTCCACGGCAGCGCCGCATGGTGCTCAACGCGCATAACTTTTGATGGTGCCGGCAAGAACTGATCCAGATTTCCGAGCCATGCTGCGGGATTCTGACCTGTGAATTTGCCTTGAGATTGCGCGTAGACGAATACAGCGCTCAGATATCGCTGCAGATTTGATGCGGTCTCAGCGCGATCCGTCCAGATCGGCTTGAGGATCGAGAGGATATCGTCGCGCGTGACCGTCTGAATCGGCTTACCACCAATGACCGGCAAGGCGTATTTTCTGATCGTCCTTTCCCAGCGAAGCGCCTGAGCCTCCGTTCGCCACTGGCGGACGTGCTTCTGGTTTTCAATGCACGCCGACACGAGTTCGCCGAATGAGACCGTCGTCTGCTTTTCTTTTTCAAGAGCAGCCTTCTTCGGGGAGATGACGACTTCACCGGTAGCCAATTTGCCTCTCAGCTCCTGAGACAGCTTTCTCGCACGCGCAAGGCTCACTGCGTAGGCCGAGCCAAGGCCGACATAAACCTGCTTGCCGTTGCGCTTGTACCGGAAGACCCAGCTGCGCGCATCACCTTTGACGTGGAGGTACAGGCCTTGCCCGTCGGCATGCTTGCCGTCGCCAAGTGTGGAAACGTCGGATGCCTTGAGTTTGTTGACTTCCCGCATGGTCTCCCCCTCGAAAGTGTGGAAAAAATCTCGACGCTTTCCTCTTCAAAGTGTGGAAAAGCTGATTCATTCTAATCTTTTCCACACTTTTTCCACACTTTAAATGTTGGAGGATGAGGTTTCTCGTGGGATGTTGAGGGCAACAAAAAAGCCTCAAAGCCTTTATTTGTGGGCTATTGAGGCGTTTTGTGCTCCTTTGAGGAGGGTTTTGTGGTGCCGGTGAGAGGATTCGAACATCCGACCTTCGCATTACGAATGCGCTGCTCTACCAGCTGAGCTACACCGGCAACCAGATTTTCTCTCAGAACTCAGCGTTCTGAGAGATGCGCATTTTACAGATCTTTTTAAAAATTGCAAGAGCTTTTTTTTGATTTTTTTGAGCTTCAACTCACGACTGTCGAAATTGAAACGATATTTTTTGCGTACACTCTTTTTGGAGTATTTCAAAACATGGAGGCAACCGACCATGCTCTGCACGCCGATATCCGTTTTGCTGTTTGATGGTTTTGAGCCGCTTGACGTTTTCGGACCCGTAGAAGTTTTAGGCGACTTGGAGGACTGCAAGCTCAGTTATTTTTCGTTTTCCGGAGGACTTGTGGGCTGCCGACAGGGCTTTCGTGTAGAAACCGAGCCTTTTGCCGAAGTGCCCAGCGGCGGCATCCTTCTTCTTCCGGGAGGCATGGGTACGCGACCGCTTTCAAGCAACGCCGTTTGGATTGAGAACTTACAGCTGCTTGTCGAAGACGCCCAAACAGTGCTCTCGGTGTGCACGGGCTCGGCGCTTTTGGCAGCCGCCTCATGTCTGGAAAAGCGGCGTGCAACCACCAACAAACGCTCCTGGGCTTGGGCGACGTCATTTGGTCACGAAGTTTTCTGGCAGCCGCGAGCCCGCTGGGTCGCTGATGGCAAATTCTGGACAGCCTCGGGCGTATCGGCTGGAACCGATATGGCGCTTGCCTTCGTACGCGAGCGCTGCGGACGCCAAAAGGCCGCAGCCATTGCCGAGCGCATGGAGTACACGGCAAACGAAAACGCCGATGACGACCCGTTTGCCGTACGGATTTGATGCACAGCGCTTCTTCTCAATTCTGAAGGCCCGCACCAAAATAGTGCGGGCTTTTTGCCTAGAAAAGCACCAAACCGGTGCAAAACACGCTTTCCACCCCTATTTTTGCCTCCTGCAATTTTTTCTTAAGCTTTGAGCAATTGCCGGAAATTTCTCTACATTCGCAGAAAAATCTAGTCACAACTTCGTAGAAGTTCTACAACGATTTCCTTAGACGGCAAAGAAATTTTCATTTTTATTCAGCTTCAAGCTCAAACTGGCACGCCAATTGCTTCCTCTTTCAATAAAAGGGGACTGCTTCAAATGGGCGCATTCCCCACCCCATTGAGAAAAATCATTTTCTACATATAAGGAGCTTGCCATGACTTCTGTTTCCCGCTTTGCCCTTGCCGCCATTGCCGGCGCCGTGCTCGCGCTCAACGCCGCAACGGCCGCCGAACTTACCGGCACGCTCAAAAAGATTCAAGAAACCGGCTCCATCACGCTCGGCTATCGTGAAAGCTCCGTTCCGTTTTCTTATCTCAATGCCGACGGCAAGCCCACGGGCTACGCCTTTACCGTCTGCCAAAAGGTAGCCGAAGCCGCGCAGAAGGAATTGGGCCTGGCCAAACTTGACATCAAATATCAGGCCGTTACCTCAGCCAACCGCATTCCGCTCATTCAAAACGGCACGGTCGACATCGAATGCGGCTCCACGACGAACTCGCTTGTGCGCCAGCGTGAAGCAGCCTTCAGCACGAGCTACTTCGGCATTCAGGTTTCGGCTGCCGTCTGGAAATCAAGCGGCATCAACACGATGAAGGATCTCAACGGCAAGACAATTGCCGTGACCTCCGGCACGACTTCCGTAGCGCTCATGAAGAAGTTTGAAAAGCAAAACGGCATCCGCGTGCGCTATCTGATGACCAAGGACTTCGCCGAAGCCATGCAGCTTGTGGCCAACAAGCGCGCCGATGCGTTCGTGCTCGACGACGTGCTGCTCGCCGGCCAGATTGCCAACCTCAAGAACCCCAACGACTTCAAGATTCTTGATGCGGCTCTCTCGGTCGAGCCCTACGGCGCCATGTTCCGCAAGGATGATCCCCAATTCAAGGCGCTTGTTGACAAGACCGTTACGGGCATGATCAAGTCCGGCGAACTCGCCAAGCTCTACACGCAGTGGTTTGAGAATCCGATTCCGCCCAAGAACGTCAACCTCAACTTCAAGATGAACTCCTACACGAAGGAGCTCTTTGCCAATCCTTCGGACAAGGGCATCTAAAAACGGTTTGCCGGGATGCGTCACTTACAAAGGCTAGCGTTGGACCGTCCCGGTTTTTTCTCTTCATTGCAATTCCCGCAGCCCCGCGCGTCCGGTCTCTGAGACCGGCGCCGCGGCTGAAAAGAGGAAAGCACCATGGCTTTGAATTTCAATCTGGACTCGTTGTTTGAGCCCGCACTTTTGGCCGACATGCCCTGGTGGCAGTACATTCTGGGCGGAGCCGGCTGGACCATCGGCCTGATGCTGAGCGCCTTTGCGCTTGCTCTGGTTCTTGGCATCATCGTCGGCACTTTGCGAACATCGCAAAACCGCGTCATCAGCCTGATCTGCGAG
The DNA here is from genome assembly GCA_944388865.1 of uncultured Duodenibacillus sp. Classification (GTDB taxonomy): domain Bacteria; phylum Pseudomonadota; class Gammaproteobacteria; order Burkholderiales; family Burkholderiaceae_F; genus Duodenibacillus. The sequence continues at coordinate 43,429 of CALXKM010000009.1, forward strand.
GCGTGGATTGAGCTCTTTCGCAACATTCCGCTCATCGTGCAGATTTTTGTCTGGTACTTCGTCGTCCCCGAATTCATTCCCTGGTACAAGGAATGGATGATTCGCGTCGATCCCGTTTATTCGCAGTTCCTGACAGCCTTCATCTGCATGGGCTTTTTCACCTCCTCGCGCGTTGCCGAGCAGGTTCGCGCTGGCATCGCCTCCATTCCTAAGGGACTGCCCAATGCCTCCAAGGCGCTTGGCATGACGCAGGTGCAGACCTATGTCTATGTGATCATTCCGCTTGCCATGCGTCTTGTGGTGCCGCCGCTTACGAGCGAGGCAATGAACCTTGTCAAGAACACTGCCGTTGCCCTCACGATCGGGCTGCCAGAGCTCACGATGCGCGCCAATGAAATGGGAGAAAACACCTTCCAGTTCTTTGCGGCCTATATCTGGGCCACGCTCATCTACATCGTGATTGCGCTTGCCGTCAACGGCTTCATGCGCGTCGTTGAGAAAAAGAGCGCCGTTCCCGGCCTCATTCTTGCCAAGTAGAAGGAGGCCCAACATGAACATCGATTTTTCATCCATTACGGCTTCCTGGAGCTACATTCTCGAAGGGGCCGTCTATACGGTTGAGCTCACTTTGATCACAGCCGTTCTCGGACTGGCTTTGGGTACGGGACTTGCGCTGTGCCGCTTGTCGACCTCCCGCATTTTGTCGGAATTTTCGCGCCTGTACACCAACCTGATGCGCGCCGTTCCTCTGGTGCTCGTGCTCTTTTGGTTCTTCCTTTTGATGCCCGAAGTGCTCAAGGTCATGTTCGCGCTCGATCACCCGGTGATGATCGGCGCCGATCTGACGGCAATCATCACGTTCGTGCTGTTTGAGGCAGCCTACTTTGCCGAGATCATGCGCGCGGGCATTCAGTCGGTGAGCAAGGGTCAGATGTCTGCGGCCATGGCGCTCGGACTGCGCTACGGACAAACCATGCGCTACGTGGTTCTGCCCCAGGCCGTGCGCAACATGCTGCCGGTATTGCTCACCCAGACCATCATCTTGTTTCAGGACACGAGTCTTGTTTACGTAATCAGCGGCAACGACTTTATGGGCGCAGTGAGCAAGATTGCTCAGCGCGACGGACAGCTCGTATTGATGTACAGCTTTGCAGCCGTCTGCTACCTCTCGGTATCCGTATCGCTGTCGATGCTCGTGCGTCGTCTGCAGAACAAAATCACGGTCGCCGCTCGTTGATCTCAGAAATCGTTTCGCTAGAAGGAATTTGCAGCCATGGCAATGATTGAAATTAAAAATGTCAGCAAATGGTACGGAGACTTTCAGGTTCTTAAAAATTGCTCGGTCAATGTTGAAAAGGGAGAGGTGGTCGTCGTCTGCGGTCCTTCAGGCTCAGGCAAGTCAACGCTCATTAAAACCGTCAATGCCCTCGAACCCTTCCAGCAAGGAGAGATCATCATCAACGGCATCTCTGTGGGCGACCCGAAAACCGACTTGCCGCGTCTGAGAAGCCGCGTCGGCATGGTGTTCCAGCACTTTGAGCTGTTTCCGCATTTGTCGATTCGACAGAATCTGGCGCTTGCCCAGATCAAGGTTCTGGGCCGAGAAAAGGCTGAAGCCGAGGAAAGAGGCTTGAAGCTTTTGGATCGCGTGGGCCTTTTAAAGCACGCCGAAAAGTACCCCGGACAGCTCTCGGGCGGTCAGCAGCAGCGCGTAGCCATTGCGCGTGCTCTGGCCATGGATCCGGTGTGCATGCTCTTTGACGAACCCACTTCGGCGCTTGATCCCGAAATGATCAATGAAGTGCTCGACGTCATGGTGGAGCTCGCACAAGAGGGCATGACCATGATGGTGGTCACTCACGAAATGGGCTTTGCCCGCAAAGTGGCCGACCATGTCATCTTCATGGACGCAGGCGAAGTGATCGAGAACCTGCCCTCCGAAGAATTCTTCAACGCCCCGCACACGGATCGGGCGCAGAAATTCCTCTCGAAGATTCTCAATCACTGAGTTTTTGCAAGATCAACGAATCAAACTTCAATGCGCTTCTAGCCGACATTAATCGGCTAGGAGTGCTTTTTTTTTTCGAGGCTCTATGAGCCGCGACAGGCCGCTTCAAAAAGCGACCACTCGTGCCAGCAGCCGGCAACGAAAACATCGCTCATGCGGGCAAGAACATCTTTAGAGGCCTTTTCGGCAAGTCTGTCGACCGCAGCAGCTGCTCTTAGTGCAGAGTCATGGGCCTCTTTCGTTCCAAGCGGCTCAACCCACTCTCGATAAGGATTGCCTTCGAGCCGCGCCCCTGCTCTGAGAGCTCTACCGAAGTCGTCATATACCCAAAAGCAAGGCAGCATGGCTGCTGCGGCAACGCAAAGATCCTCAAGCGTTGCGCAATGCTTTTCAAGGCCAATGTAGGCAAGCGTTTCGGGCGCCGGTCTAAGCGCTTTTTCTTCAACAGGATGATTGACGAAAGTCGAGGCAAACTCCTTCGTCCATACGCGCAGATCGCGCGTTTCCTGCGCCCAGCGTGCAAAATCTTCGGCTTCGTTTCCAAAGCCCGAAAGCTTTGTTAAGCGCTCTGCGACGACATCAAGCATCCGGGCATAGTTTGACAGATAAAACAAATTCTGCTCAAGATAACTCACAAATGCACTTTTCTTGAGCGTTCCGGCAAACACTCCCGTTATGAACGGATGGCGCCGCACGGCCAATGACGCCAGATGAGCGGCTCGAAAAGCGCTCTCACTCCAAACTGAGCGCGTCATTGAAGCAGCATAGCCGCCTGTCCATGCCAATGCTGCCGCAGCGCCAAGGGCGCTGATGAAGACTCTTTTTTGCATCATTTCCAAAAAACGGCAGAGTCGACGGCTTTGCGGCTCTGCCTGTTCCTTCCTCTTAGGCTTTGATCGCCTCGCTGATGAAGCGCTTGACGGCAGCCGCGTCAGCATCAAGCTCCGTCACCTTCTGCGGACGCGTCTCAATGTCGGCATACGTCACGGGAATTTCCGGACCGCTTCCAGTCGCTTCCCGGATCGTATCGGCAAATTTAGCGGGCAGCGCCGTCTCAAGCACCACCATCTGCACGCCGGGACGCCGGCATTCTCTAGCGGCCTTGATGCCGTCGGCAGTATGCGGATCGACCATGAAGCGCTCTTTTTGCCAGAGCTCGGCAATCGTCTTCAGACGATCTTGGTGCGTGCTGCGAGCTGAAACAAAGCCGCTTTCGGCCACTTTGCGGCGCTCGCCCTCATTGAGCTCAAAGCCGCCATTGAGGGCCACCATCGTCCAAAGCTCGCGCACGCGGGCAGGATTGCGGCCCACGATGTCGAAAATGTAGCGCTCGAAATTGCTTGCCTTGGAAATGTCCATCGAGGGCGAACTCGTCGCGTAAGTGTGCTCGGCGTCGCGCACGCGGTAGACGCCCGTCGTGAAGAACTCGTGGAGCACATCGTTTTCGTTGGTGGCCACAACAAGTCTGCCCACAGGCAGTCCCATCTGCTTAGCGATCCAACCGGCGAGTACATTGCCGAAATTGCCTGAAGGCACGGCAAAGTCGACTTCGTCGACCGGGCTTTGCGAAACCGCCAGCCACGCCTTGAAGTAGTAAACGACCTGCGCCGAGATGCGCGCCCAGTTGATCGAATTGACCGTTCCGATGTTGTACATCGCCTTAAAGCCCGCATCGGAGCTGCAGGCCTTGACGATGTCCTGCGCGTCGTCAAACGAGCCGCGAACGGCGATGTTGTAGATGTTGGGATCGTTAAGAGAGTACATCTGCGCGCGCTGAAACGCGCTCATGCGGCCTTTGGGCGAGAGCATAAAGACGCGCACGCCCTTGCGGCCGCGCAGAGCATATTCAGCTGCAGAGCCTGTATCGCCCGAGGTAGCCCCGAGAATGTTGAGTTCCTTGCCCTGATCGGTCAAAAGCATCTCAAAGAGAGCTCCCAGATACTGCATCGCAATATCCTTGAAGGCAAGCGTCGGACCGTTGCTTAATTCAAGCACACCGATATTGCCGTCGTCGATGAAGCGCACCGGCGTGATTTGCGAAAAGTCCTCACCGGCACGGCCATTGCAGAAGCGATCGGGTCGATAGGTGCGCTCCAAAAGCACCTCAAGCCGATAAGGATCAATGTCGGTGGCAAAGCGCTTCATGATCTTGAAGGCGAGCTCGTGGTACGAGAGCTCCTTCCAGCTCCAAATCTTTGAAGGCGCAAGCTTTGGATATTCGCGCGGAACATAAAGCCCGCCGTCGGCGGCAAGCCCCTTGAGGACAATGTCGCTGTAAAACGCCCCGGAGTCTTCGCCGCGGGTTGAAACATAGGTCATATATCCAGTCGGCATTGTTCGTCTCCTTTAATAGAGTTCTTCTTTTCTGAGAACAACGACAGAGCCGTGCACGGTCTGCAGAGCTTCAATGGACTTCACGGCCTGCTGCACGTTTCCTTCCACGGCACTGTGCGTGAGAATCACGATCTCAGTGCTGTCCTCGCCCGGCGCAGTCTCTTTTTGCACCATGGTTTCGATCGATATGTCGTTGTCGGCAAAAATGCGGGCCACATCAGCCAGAACGCCAGGCTTGTCGACAACGCCGATGCGCATGTAGTACGAGCTCACCGTCTCGGCCATCGGCAGCCAAAGCGAATCGTCGGCCTCGGGCGCTGCGATGCTCACGGCAGGATCAGCTCGCTCGCCGTTCATGAGTCGCACGATGTCGACAAGGTCGGCAACGACGGCAGAAGCCGTCGGCTCGGCACCCGCGCCGCGTCCGTGATAAAGCGTCGTGCCCACCGCATCGCCCTTGACGACTACTGCGTTCATCACGCCCTCAACGTTGGCTACCAAACGCCGCTTGGGGACCAGCGCCGGATGCACGCGCAACTCAATTCCTTTTTGCGTGCGCTTGGTGATGCCCAAGAGCTTGATTCGATATCCGAACTCTTCGGCATAGCCGATGTCTTCGGCATCAAGCTTGGAGATGCCCTCAATGTAGGCCGCCTTGAAGTTTACGGGCGTATGAAAGGCCAGAGCGCTCAGCAAAGTAATTTTGTGCGCAGCGTCAACCCCTTCAATGTCAAAGGTCGGGTCGGCTTCGGCATAACCAAGCTTCTGCGCCTGCGCCAGAGCTTCATCAAAAGAAAGCCCCTTTTCACGCATCGTGGTGAGAATAAAGTTGCTCGTGCCGTTGATGATGCCCACAACCCACTCGATGCGGTTTGCTGCAAGACCTTCGCGCAGCGTCTTGATGATGGGGATACCGCCGGCGACAGCCGCCTCATAGGCAACGACAACGCCTTTTTTCGCTGCTGCCGTAAAGATCTCATTGCCGTAGAGAGCCAGCAGCGCCTTGTTGGCCGTCACCACATGCTTGCCCGCGGCAATTGCCGCAAGCACAAGCGACTTGGCGGGCTCTATGCCGCCCATGACTTCAACAATGATGTCGATTTGCGCATCAGAAGCAAGCGCCATCACGTCGGAAGTGACCTCAACCGAGTCGTCCACAAGGCTGCGGGCGCGCTCGACATTGCGGCACGCCACGCTCTTCACTTCAAGCCGAGAGCCCGTGCGCGTATAAAGCTCGTCGCTGTTGCGCTTTAACACTTCATAGGTGCCGCCCCCGACGGTGCCTAGTCCCGCCATGCCGATTTTGATGGTTTTTTTCATATTTTCTTCGCGGGTCTGCCGCACGGCCATTTATGGAGGCCTTAGGCGCGCCCCCTCCTCTTGCTGTTATAGAAAATTGTAGTCCTTAGACGCAAACGGGACGCAGTCGCGCTTGAAATTTCGCGACGCCGTCCCGTCATCGAACATTAATTTTGCGCACGCACAAGCTGCGTGCTGTCTTTACTGCGCTTTCTGTCCATGCGGCGCATCCGGATTGATGAGTCCGTCTTGGCGGAACATCTGCTTGATGCCGTGCAGAGCTTGACGGGTTCGGAATTCATTTTCGATGAGCGCAATGCGCACGTGATCATCGCCGTACTCGCCAAAGCCGATGCCGGGACTGACGGCCACCTTGGCCTTTTCAAGCAGCTGCTTGCTGAATTCGACGCTGCCCAGATGCCGATACGGCTCAGGAATCTTCGCCCAGATGTACATCGAGGCCTTCGGGCACTCCACGGGCCAGCCGATTTCGTTGAGTCCCTTGACGAGCAGATTGCGGCGCTTGGTGTACTTTTCGCGCACCGCATCAACGCAGCTTTGATCGCCTTCGAGCGCTTCAATGGCCGCAACCTGAATCGGAGTAAAGGTGCCGTAGTCGTGATAGCTCTTGATGCGCGCAAGAGCATGCACCAAATCCTTGTTGCCGACCATGTAGCCGATGCGCCAGCCTGCCATGTTGTAGGATTTCGACATCGTAAAGAACTCCACGGCCACATCCTTGGCTCCCGGAACCTGCATGATCGAAGGCGCCTTGTAGCCGTCGTAGCAAATGTCGGCATAAGCCAGATCGTGCACGACCCAAATGCCGTAGCGTCTGCCGAGGTCAATTACCTTGGCAAAGAAATCAAGATCGGCGCACTGCGCTGTAGGATTAGAGGGAAAGCCCAGAATCATCATCTTCGGGCGAGGCACTGTTTCCACAATGGCGCGTTCAAGCTCGCTTAAAAAATCCACCCCCGGAATCATTTTCACGGAGCGCACGTCAGCGCCTGCGATCACCGCACCGTAGATATGAATCGGGTACGAAGGATTAGGCACAAGCACGGTGTCGCCGCGATCCGTGCAGGCCAGCATCAGGTGAGCAATGCCCTCCTTGGAGCCGATCGTGACGATGGCCTCGGTTTCGGGATCGATGTCCACGTCAAACTTGCGCCTGTACCAATTGGAAATAGCCTTGCGCAGGCGCGGAATGCCGCGCGAGGCAGAATAGCCGTGCGTATTGTCGCGGCTTGCAACCTCAATGAGCTTGTCGACAATGTGCTTCGGAGTCGGTCCGTCCGGGTTTCCCATTGAAAAGTCAATGATGTCTTCTCCGCGACGGCGTGCTGCCATCTTCAGTTCGCCGGTGATGTTGAAAACGTAAGGCGGCAGGCGCTTAATGCGCGAAAAATCCGTATTCATATAAGGTCTCCGAACTGTCTGGGCACAATGAATGTTTGCCGTCCTGCCGGCTCTCGCACTCTTTAATTTTTCTTTTGTCCATAGCCGCAGGCGGACATTCGGTAATTAAAGCATGTTTTAGCTTCTTTTGTCTCGAATTTGACCGACGAATGTCACAGATTTCGGCGCCTTTTCGTGCAAAATATCGACCACACGAGCCCAACTGAAAGATTTTGGGTTTTTTCACTTATTTTTCCGATTTTGGAGCATTTTCATCATGTTCAATCTTGGCGACAACGTCAGCAGCATCAAGGCCGCCTCCACTTTAGGCGAATTCGACATGGCCGCTCACAACGGCAGCTGGGTCGTGCTCTATTTTTACCCCAAGGACAACACCTCGGCCTGCACGCTCGAGGCCAAGGGATTTAGCGCCGCCAAGGCAGATTTCGAAAAAGAAGGCGCCTACATCGTCGGCGTTTCGCGCGACAGCCTAAAAACCCATCAGGGCTTTTGCACGCGTCAGGAGCTTTCCATTGAACTCATCGCCGACAAGGATGAAGCTCTTTGCCAGGCCTTTGACGTGATCAAGCCCAAAATCATGTACGGCAAGCAATGTCGCGGCATCGTACGCTCGACCTTTTTGATTGACCCTCAGGGAAAAATTGTGCGTCTTTGGCGCGGCGTCAAGGTTCCCGGTCACGTTGAAGAAGTTCTCGCTGCTTTGAAGGAACTGAAGTCAGCCGACTGAAAACCTGCTTGATTTTTCAAATAACAACAAGACAGTTTTTGCTTTTTTCTTCATGTCCACATCTTTTTCCTATCTGCCCGCAACCCGCTCGAGTCTTTTCACAAGCCCTCATCTGCGCCGCAAGTGCACGAAAATGGTCCGCGAGCTCTTGTCTGCGGGACTGCCCGAGACACTACAAGGCAAACTTTTTAAGTCCAAGCTTGCCGTCGTCGTCATGGGCCCCGAAGACCTTCCGGTTCAGGCAAGCGACCAGTCCCCGAGTCTTGTCTTTCGCAAGCCCGTCGTCTTCGCTCTTGGAAAGATCTGGATTGATGCATCCTTTCACAACCAGCCCGAACACCTGCGCGCATCCTTTTTTTGCGCTGCCGGCATCAGCGCCTTTGCCATGCGGCCCGACCTCAAAGAGCTCAAGGACAAAGTCGCGCGCCGGGTTGAGCTTGAAGCAGACGACTGCTTCAGTGAGAACAACATCATGCGGCGCACGCGCAACCGCAGCCTCATGACCGGGCTCAGCCTGCTTGAAGCCTATGCTCAAGAAGTCTTTTTGACTCAGGCAGGAACCTTTTCAAAGCTCACGGCACGCTTTGGCACAAACCTTTGCGAAATGCCTCAGCCGCAAGATCTGGCCCAAGAAGTGCTCTTGGCTGCATGGAACAACATTCTGCAATTTGCCGAAACAGAAAAATGCCCTGCGCCCGTCACGCCGCTGGCGCACCCCTTTGCTTCATCTCGGCTCTCGCTTGAGCAAACCTATCGCTGGCCGACTTGCGATGATCTTCTCGAACAGGACGATCCGGGCTGCTGCAATCGGCCGCTGTGCATTCCAGAAAGGCTTGCTGCCGACAAATTTTTCCCCAACCGCATCGTCTTCGATCCGCGCACATGGAATCTCTCTAGCCTTGATTCGGTGACATCCGCAGCACCGCTGCCCCTGATCATCGACACGGAGATGCCGTTTGAAACCAAGTACTACTGGGAGCGCTGCGCGCAGTCGTGGCCTTTTGGCGGCGTTGCCCTGTACGCCATGCATCGTTCGGGCCTCAGTCCCATTAAAGACAAAGGATCGCGGCACACGCATAATTTCTGCACCTGCTACCTGCCCACGCCGGCCAATCCCAGCGTCCCTCCCAAGCAGGCCTTGCCGGCCATTCCGGCCATCAAATCTCCGAAAAATACCAAGGTAGTGGAAATCTGCGCGGCGCAGACGGCCAATGCCTTTACCTCGGCCTGGCTTGAGCTCAAGACGCCCTACGGCGCAGTGCACGCGATCTGCTCTTCGTGGCTAGATCAGGGCGAGATGCTGCGCTTGCATGAGCCCTACAAGGCTGTGCTTGGTTTTTGGGTGACAGACATTGAGAAAGTCGCTTCTGGAAAAAATGCCGCCCCCGGCGTCTTTGCACTTGATGACGATGACGGCGATGCGCTCAAAAGCGGAAAAATGCTCGTGCGCTTTTATGCAGGCAAACGAGGCGAGCGCACGCGCTTTGGAGCCAAAACCATGCAGACCTTGCTCGCACGGACTGAGCCCGGCGCCAAGGATTCTGAAATCTATCTTGCCGTCAATGAAAAGAAGCTTCTTCAAAGCGGCGTGGCTGAAGGCGACTTTTTTCAGGCGCAAGGCTACTTCATCGTCGAATCCTTTGCCCCGCTTGAGACGTTTGCCGAAAGTCTGGGATTGCACGAGCGTCTGGTTCCGGCAATGATCCCCGAAAGGCTCCCCTTTGAGAACTCGCCCGAGATTAAAGAAGATGCCAGAGACTTCTTGGGGCGACTTTTTAAAAATGCCGTCGCTGAAGACTTGCTGGATCTTTTTGCTGAGCAGCAAAGCCGGTCAGCCTTCACGCAGCCGTGCTGCGTGCGCTCGTTCGATGAAGTTCTTGCTCAGAGTCTGTCTGCCGGACAACATGCCGCCTTCAATATCGCCGCAAAGGCTGGAATTGCAGAAGCCTGTCTTGCCCCCGACATGATCAATGCTGCGGCCTTCTGGTTTGCACATCACGGCACAAACCCCAACGCCTTGTTCTTATCGGTTCTGCCGCTTCTGGCACACGCCGAAATCTGGGAGCTTGACAAGAAAACGTTGAGCAAAGTGCGCGAGGCTGCTGCTTTGGCCTGCCGCAGCTCGGAGACGATCAACGACGCTCGGGTCCTGCTCGCCCGCGTGCTCGATCAGGCTTCTCAAAAAAGAAAAAGATCTTCGGCTGCCTACAGCCCCACTCAAGCGCTCCTGTTCGAATATTTTTCACATGCCGGGCGGCACGAGCTCACGCAGTATCTGCAGTCGGCCTACGGCATCTGGGGCAAAGACGTCTGGAAAACCACTTTTGAAGAACGCCTCAAAAAGTACGTTTCATTGGCCGCCGACGGCGGCATTGCTTACATCAACTGCCTTATCGCAATGCTTGCTGCCGAAAGCGGACTGCTGGGCACAGACGTTTTGCGCTTTTACTCCTTGCCCGGACGCATGCACGACGAAACAAGAAGAGACTTGCGGCTCACGACGATTGCAGCCTTAAAGCTGCGGCAATGGATGTACGAACAAACCGGCGCGACGAATGATTTGAAGAATCTGCACGAGCTGGCCGTCTTTGATGCATCCTCTGCAGGCTCAGAAGAACAAGTGCGTGAACTGATCGAAAACTTCGATCTCTGGAAATATCTTGACTGCAGGCCGTTTTCATGCTCTCGGCCGCTTCTCGAACAAAACCTGTCGACATTTGACGACGACCAATCAGGGCGCAATTATTTCTGGAACCTGATGCTCTCGATTAGTTTTCTCAAAGAAAATCCTCCTGTCGACCCGAGCAAGGCCAGTCCTGAGCTCAAAGCCGAGATTACCGAGCGCGTCCGCAAAGAGGCTTTTTTTGTGATTTCCCACAGCACGCCCTTTATTCCGGATCTTGCATCAATGCAGTACGGCAAAGTCAGTGCCGAAGATGGATTCATCATGCGTTACGGCGACAGCAAGGAACCGCTGCAGGATGCCGCCATGCTCTCAATCTTGCTGCCTGATCCGCAAGCTCTCACGCAAGATTTTGCTGACGATGACGAGGCTGATTTCGAAGAAGACGAACAGATGCAACCGGTGGGCATTCCCTATTTTTCTCAATCGACAGAGTGCACCATTCGGCTTGCAGCAGCAGCTCAGACAAGCGACGGCGCTTGCGGCAATCTCTCGAGCTTTTTGTGCGACGAAAACATCAGCAGCGCAATGATGCTTCACTTTGTAGACATCTTCTGGCCGTACATGAAGTGTGCCTACAATGCGTTGGATGTCTGGAAAGCCCAGGTCTACTGCGTTTGCGTGCAGCTTTCTGCTGTAAAAGATGCGCCGCCCTCGAACGTCGACAAGCGCCAGACATTGGCTTGGAATCCGCATCAGCCCTCATGCATGCTGGCCGTCGGAACGGTAACAAGCAAAATCTGCAACTGGGGCGAAGTTGTCGGCGTCAGTTTTGATCAGCTGCGCATCAAAGTCGCCGCCCTAGAAGGCCTTGTGCAAGATGCTGAAATCGTGGCCTATCACCCCAGTGCGGCCAGAAGCGATGAAATCCAGGTCGGCACCAGCGTCTTTTTCCATGCACTGTGCTATGGCTACGTCACCGAAGCCGCAGAGCTGAACTCAAGAAACATGCTTCTCAATTAATTCGGCTTTCTCACAAAGCCCCGAATGCTCGAAAAGCTTCGAGGCTTTGTATTTATGCGCAGACATCGTCGCGCAAGAGCTTGCCCGGATTAAGAATGCCCTTGGGATCGAGGGCGCGTTTGATGCGCTCCATCACCTCAAGCTCAAGAGGATCCTTAAGGGCCAGAAAGTGCTTGCGCTTGAGTTGCCCTATGCCGTGCTCGGCAGAAATCGAGCCGTTGTGCGCCTGAACGCATGCATAGACCGTTTCGCGAATTCCCTCTTCGTTTTCAAAGGCCAGCTCAGGCGGCACGGAGCCGATGTTAAAGTGCAGATTCCCATCTCCGAGGTGTCCGAACACGGACGAATCAATCCATTCGTAGCGCTTGCTGAGGGCTTCGAGCGCCTCGTCGACAAAGTCGGCCATATCGGAAATTTCAATGCTCACGTCATTGTGCAGATTGCCGCCGACGTGCGCATCGGCGCTCGGAATCGATTCGCGAATGGCCCAGAAAGCACGGCTTTCTTTGACCGAATTGGCCAAAAAGGCATCTGCCACGAGCTCCTTTTCAAAAGCTTCCTCAAGAATGCTCTCCAAAGGATTGGCCCCCGGCTCGCGCGAATAGGAAAGCTCAATTAAGCACCACCACGGCGCAGAAGACACGTCGCCCGGAACACTCACCGAATCGATCGTCTGGCCGACGCGCTCAATGCACTTGGCCTGCATCAGTTCAAAACCGGTCAAAGCGGGGCCGGCCTTGGATTTGACTAGCTCCAGAAGGCGCGCTGCATCCTGCACGCAGCCAACGCCGGCGAGCGCCGTGAAAGACGCCTGCGGCAAGGCAAAGAGCTTGACCACGGCACGGGTAATGACTCCAAGCGTTCCTTCGCTTGCGATGAAAAGATGCTTGAGATCGTAGCCGGTGTTGTCTTTTCTGAGGCCGCGCATCATATTGAGCACGCGCCCGTCGCTTAAAACAACTTCAATGCCCAGCACCAAATCGCGCATATTGCCGTAGCGCAGAACGGCCGTGCCGCCGGCATTGGTTGCAAGGCACCCGCCCAAACACGCAGTTCCTTCGGCGGCAAAGCTCAAAGGAAACAAACGGCCGGCATCCTTGGCTGCCTGCTGCGCTTTTTCAAGCACAAGACCGGCTTCCACGGTCATCGTGTCGTTGATGGCGTCGATGCTCTCGATTTTGTTCATGCGCGATAGCGAGAGCAAAATCGCGCGTCCTTGAGCGTCCGGCGTGCCGCTGCCCACAAGACTCGTGTTGCCCGACTGAGGCACAACAGGCGTGCCTGTTTCGCTTGCAAGCTTCATCACTCGGGAGACTTCCTGCGTCGTTGCCGGCCGAACGACGGCCTGCACTTTGCCATGAAACCGATTGGTCCAGTCGACAAGATAGCCAGCCGTATCGGCATCCTCAGTGAGCACATTTGCCTTGCCCACAATCTCGGCAAGCGCCTCTATCAAATCAGCCATGGATTCTTTCCTTCTTATTGTCTTATCCAAACATATTCTGCGCACAGCTTCAAGCGAAGCTGCCCGAAAGCAGCGCCAACACGCGGTCGCACCCATTGCGGTCAAACGAGCGCGAACGATTTTGCGCACTGCTGCGCGCCGCGCTGCGCGGCTTAACCGATACGGCTTTGCGGATGCGCACGTCGCCGTTGTCGTCAATAAAAAAATCAATGGCCGAAGCGCCTGCCGTCAACCCCAAAAAATCACGCACATTTTTAGGCACAGTCACCTGTCCCTTAATCGTCAAACGGTTGCTCATGCTTTGTTCTCCTGTTTAGTCCGAGTTTGTCCACCATGGACGGGTCCGGCAAGTCGGCTAAATCCACCCTTTTTGATCATTTTTTTAACAAAATAAAAGAGCCGCCCGAATCATTCCGATCCAGACGACTCTGTCGCGACCCGCTTGAGTTGCCTTATGAGGCCACATCCGCTGTCTTAGCGTCTCCACCTTGCCCGGGCAGGCAGGTTGGCGTAGGGCTCTTGGACTAAGAGCACCTACCTCGAAATGCACCGCTCATATTACATGACCGGCCTGCCCCCTGGCAATAAGCCGAAATACCTATCAGGCCGCAGCCGGCACGAGCTTCTCGAGCCCTCCCATGTAGGGACGCAGCGCCTCGGGTACGGTAACCGACCCGTCGGCATTCTGGTAGTTTTCGAGCACGGCCACAAGGGTGCGGCCGACAGCAAGTCCCGAACCGTTAAGCGTGTGCACGTAGTGCGTCTTGCCCTGCGCGTCCTTGTAGCGAGCGCCCATGCGGCGTGCCTGGAAGGCTTCGCAGTTCGAGCAGGAGCTGATTTCGCGATACGTGTTTTGCGCCGGCAGCCACACTTCCAGGTCGTAGGTCTTGGCCGAGCCAAAGCCCATGTCGCCCGTGCACAAAAGCACCTTGCGGTACGGCAGACCAAGCTTCTTGAGAATGTTTTCAGCGCACGCCGTCAATTCTTCGAGATGATCGTAGCTGTCGTCTTCGCGCGTGATGCGCACCATCTCAACCTTGTCGAACTGATGCTGACGGATCATGCCGCGCGTATCGCGACCGTAAGCACCCGCTTCAGATCTAAAGCACGGCGTGTGTGCCGTAATCTTGATCGGAAGATCGCTTTCCTTGAGCATCTTGCCCGAGACGGAATTGGTAAGCGTCACTTCAGCCGTCGGAATCAGGTACATCTTGTCGCCCTTGCCTTCCTGACCGCCTTTCTTGGCGGCAAAGAGATCTTCCTCAAACTTGGGCAGCTGACCGGTGCCGCGCAGCGTATCAGCCGTCACGATATAGGGCGTGTAGCACTCGGTATAGCCATGGTGCGTGGTGTGCTCATCGAGCATGAACTGCGCCAGAGCGCGGTGCAGGCGAGCCACCTGGCCCTTCATATAGCAAAAACGCGCGCCGGAGAGCTTGGCCGCCACGTCAAAATCAAGTCCCAGGGGAGCACCGACGTCAACGTGATCCTTGATCGGGAAGTCAAACGTGCGCGGCGTACCCCAGCGAAGAATTTCCTGATTGTCGCGTTCATCGCGGCCGACCGGCACGGAGGGATGCGGCAGGTTGGGAATGCTCATGAGCAGATCATTGAGACGCTCGCGGATGGAATCAAGCTGCGCGGACAGTTCGCTCAACTTATCGGGAATCGCCGCGGCCTCAGCCAAGAAGGCCGAAGCATCGCCGCCGGACTTCTTGGCAATGCCGATCTGCTTGGAGAGCTGATTGCGAAGCGCCTGGAGCTCTTCGGTCTTGGTCTGAACTTCCTTGCGCTCGTTTTCAAGTGCATTGAATTCCTTTTCCGGGAAGTCAAACGGACGAGTCTTGAGTCGAGCAATGACTTCAGGAAGCTGCTTGCGCAGCATATTAATATCGAGCATACGTTCCCTTTGCTAAATACAAAAATCTGCGCGCATGAGACTTTAGGGCTGCATAAGTTGAAGCACTGCACCCATGCGCAAAAAACGAATCTTATTATTTTCGCCCTTTTTTGACCAAAACAAAAGCGGCAGGCGATATTTTTTCTCTTTCGTGCATTACTCAGAGGCCCGAACGGGCTCACTTTCGAGAAAAAATCAGCGCTTTCTTCCTTCGCCCTTTTCCCAAGCCTCTTCGTTCCAACGTTTGAATTGGGCCATCTTCTCTCGAATGCGGGCATCAAGCCCGCGATCGGTCGGATGGTACCAATGTCTGCCTTCGAGTCCCTCGGGAAGATAGATTTCGCCGGCGGCAAAAGCATTGGGCTCATCGTGCGCATAGCGATAGCCATCGCCGTAGCCCAACTCATCCATGAGCTTGGTGGGAGCATTGCGCAAATACATGGGCACAGGTCTTGTACCGTCTTCTTTAATGAATTTGCGCACGCTGTTGAAGGCTGTATAGACAGCATTGCTCTTGGCTGCAACTGCGAGATAAACAACAGCTTGCGCCAGCGCAAGTTCGCCCTCGGGCGAACCAAGCCGCTCATAAATGTCTGCAGCGTTGAGCGCAATCTCCGTAGCACGAGGATCGGCAAGCGAAATATCTTCGATCGCCATGCGGATCAAGCGCCGGGAAATGTAGCGCGGATCGCACCCTCCGTCGAGCATGCGGCACATCCAGTAAAGCGCGGCATCAGGATCTGAGCCGCGCACGCTTTTGTGCAGTGCGCTGATTTGGTCGTAGAAATTTTCCCCGCCCTTGTCAAAGCGTCTGAAGGTAGCCGGCAGCGCCTGCCTGAGAAAATCGGCGGTGAGCTCGGTCATTGACCTGTCGAGCGCCATGCCGCAGGAGACTTCTATGGAATTAAGGCAACGACGGGCATCGCCGTCGGACAATTCTATGAGAATGCTGCGGGCCTCAGGCGCAAGCGACAGTTGGGGATATTCACGCGTAAACGTGCGGTCGACGAGCTCGCCCACCTCTTCGGGCATGAGACTTTCGAGCACATAAACCGCAGCACGGCTCAAAAGTGCAGAATTGACCTCAAATGACGGGTTTTCCGTCGTGGCGCCGACAAAAATGAAAAGGCCGGATTCAACATGCGGCAAAAAGGCATCCTGCTGACTCTTGTTGAAGCGGTGCACTTCGTCGACAAAAACCAACGTAGGCCTGCCGGTCTGAGCCATGCGCACCTTTGCTTCATCGACGGCCTCGCGGATTTCCTTGACGCCGCTCAAAACGGCCGAAATGCTGATGTAGGCCAAATCAAAGGCATCGGCCATCAAGCGGGCTAGAGTCGTCTTACCCACGCCCGGCGGCCCCCAGAGAATCATGGAGTGCGGTCGATGCGTCTCAAATGCCACGCGCAGAGGTTGTCCTGGTCCCAAAAGCTTAGTTTGCCCGATGACCTCATCAATGTTTTTCGGGCGCATGCGTTCGGCCAATGGCTGAAATACGGGCTTAGGAGATGACTTGTGCGCCGCACTTTCTTTGTTGCGCGGTTGCGCACGCACGCTCACGGGCGGTGAAGACTCCAAAGCACCAAAGAGATCAGGCTCCTGCGTCATGATGGCCTAAAGGAAAAAATGAGCAAAAATTAAGAGGCACTATTGTACCGCGGGGACTGCGGCTGGCCGCAGCTTAGCTCGCTTAGGGCACCTTTTTTTGCAAACCTGCGAGCTTGCTCACTGGTTCTTTATAGTTTCTGCATTCAGAAAAATTTTTGCTGCTTTGCTTTCGCGGGATCAGTCATGCACCCAATTTCGAAAAAATTCGCGCCGATTTTCGCGGCTTTGGCGCTTTGCTCCGTCAACATTCATGCAGCCGAGTCGATGAGAACGGTCGACGGCATCAAGCCGCCTTTGACCTACGTCGAACAAACCGAAACCCAAGATCCCAAGATCGTGTGGATTCTTTTTCCAGGAGCCGACGGCAAGGTTGATGCTCATGTGCAAAATGGAGAGCTGCGCTACAGGAAAAAGACCAACTTTCTTTTGCGAGCACGCGAGTTGTTGAACGCCGGCGGCAACGCCTGCATCGCAGCGGACTCAACGAGCAATGTAGAAAGATTTAAGCGGTTGGCGGCTCATCTCAAATTCCGCTATCCAAAGGCTGCATTGTTCTTGCTGAGCACAAGCCGCGGCACTGAACACGCCGCCGCGCTTTCGCCGCACCTGGCTGGCACCATCGCCGGCATTGTTTATACGGCTTCGATGCACACGTTATCCGAAGTTGATTTAGCCTCTGTCAGAGTGCCGCAGCTCTTTGTGCATCATGCATCCGACCCGTGCAGAAATACGCCATTCGAATCGGCTGAAAAAATTGCCCGCAACGCTCAGGCCGAATTTATCGCAATTAACGGCGGCATATCAGTCGGCAAACCGTGCGGTCCATTTTCACACCATGGCTTCAATGGCGTCGAAAACGATGTCGTCGACGCGATCAAATGCTGGGCAAAGAGGCAAATGGAAGAAAAATGAGAAAAGCCCCCGGCTGAGCAAACAACCGAAGGCTTAGAAGGGAGAGCCTGGCAGTGACCTACTTTCACTGGAAATACAACCAACTATCATCGGCCCAGAAGCGTTTCACTGTCCTGTTCGGAATGGGAAGGAGTGGGACCACTTCGGTATGGCCGCC
>CALXKM010000010.1 GCA_944388865.1 uncultured Duodenibacillus sp.
CTCCGATCATCTCCGAACCCTTCGACGAAAAGGGCCCGTACTACGCCGCCAAGCTCTACCCGACGCTGCTCAACACGCAGGGTGGTCCGCGCCGCAACGAGAAGGGTCAGGTTCTGACGGCTCTCAAGAAGCCCATCCCGCGTCTTTACAGCGCCGGCGAACTCGGCTCGATGTGGGGTCACATCTATCAGGGCGCCACGAACAACTCGGAAGCCTGCGTGTTCGGCCGCATCGCTGGCCGCTGCGTTGCTGCCGAAAAGCCCTGGTGCTAAACGTCCGCGAAAATCGCCGCCCTGCGCCATCAGAGCGGCCGATGACGAAGTCTCGGCAATTGTCATTTCAGCCGAACTTCAAACTCTCTCCTCTGGCGTGTGTTCTTTGAACACACTTTTGCGCAGACAGCCCGCATTCAGACGAAGGAATGCGGGCTGTCTGTCTTTGTGCCGGGCAAACTAATGCCGCCAAAGAGCCTCTTGCTGCAGAACGTAATGCGCTTGGGCGCTATACAAACAGCCGAATTTCCACAAAGGAAAAGCCGACTGCTTGTTGCCTCTGACGATTGTCAGCAACGGAAAATGAAGTTCTCTTCAGGCTGTTGACAATTATGTTGAAAACTTGATGACTGTCTGTGCACAACCTGAATTTTTCCTTACGAATCAAGCTGTTGGCTGGTGCTTGGCGCGCGAGTAGCTGTGTACTTCGTCGACCAGAATCGCAACAGCTTCAGGATCCGTGTACTGGCTGATGCCGTGACCAAGATTAAACACATGGCCCCCAGCTCCGACCATGCCGTAAGAGTCGATCACGCGGCGCGCCTCGCGGCGAATGGCCTCCTCACCGGCAAAAAGCACCATCGGATCGAGATTGCCCTGCAGACTCACAGCATCCTTGGTCCTTTCGCGGGCTTTTCCAAGGTTTGCCGTCCAGTCAAGGCCCACGCAGTCGCAGCCGCTTTCTGCCATGGCTTCAAGCCACATGCCGCCGCCCTTGGTAAAGCAGATGACCGGCACTTTCTCGCCTTCGTTTTCACGAATGAGTCCGTCGATGATCTGACGCATGTACTTCAGAGAAAATTCATCAAAGCATCCGTCGGCAAGCGCGCCGCCCCAGGTGTCGAAAATCTGCACGGCCTGAGCGCCGGCCTTGATTTGGGCATTGAGATATTCCGTCACAGCACGCGCATTGATGTCCAGAATGCGCGCCAGAAGGTCCGGGCGTGCATACATCATTTTCTTGATGGTTGAAAAATCCTTCGAACTGCCGCCTTCAACCATGTAGCAGGCAAGCGTAAAGGGAGAGCCCGAAAAGCCGATGAGCGGAATCTTATTGTCGAGCTCGCGGCGAATTGTGCGCACGGCTTCAGTGACATATTTGAGCTTATCTTCGGGATCAGGAACATAAAGAGAATTAACTGCTTCTTCGCTTTGCACGGGATGCGCGAACTGCGGACCGACGCCAGGCTTGAAGCTCAGTCCGAGTCCCATGGCATCCGGAACCGTCAGAATGTCAGAAAACAAAATGGCGGCATCAAGTCCAAAGCGATTTACCGGCTGCAGCGTAACTTCGCAGGCGGCATCCGGGTCTTGCGCAAGAGCCATGAAGCTGCCAAGTCTGGCACGCGTTGCGTTGTATTCGGGCAGATAGCGGCCAGCCTGACGCATCAGCCACATCGGGGTATAGTCAGTATGTTCGCGCTTGAGCGCACGCAGAAAAGTATCGTTGATCGGCTTCATGACTAAAGACAGGAAAGAAATAAAAAAAGACACCGATGCGAATTCTCGCACGGAGACGCTTCCGGTTTGGCTCAATCAGACTGAAAACGGCGTTATCGTCTGCGTACACGCGCAGCCTGGCGCCAAACGCGATGCAGTTGTGGGACTTTACGACGGCAAGCTTAAGATAGCCCTTACGGCTCCTCCCGTGGACGGAAAAGCCAACGATGCCTTGCAGACATTTCTTGCGAAAAAGACGAAAACGCCAAAGTCCGACGTCGAACTCATCTCAGGGCAGACGAGCAGAAGCAAGCGCTTCTTAATTAAAAATGCGGCAGCTCAAAACATAGCCGCCGCACTCTCATAAGCAGTCGAAAACCGCCTCTAGCGGATCACCAACACGGGACGGTCTGCTGAGGCCAAGACCTTCTGCGTTTCTGAACCAAGAATAAGACTGCCGAGAGATCCCAGACCACGGCTGGCCATCACGATAAAGCGTGCATCATAGCGCTGAGCCACAGCAAGAATCCCTTGCCAGGGAGCTGCGCAGTGCTCTGCAACAAGCTCACACTGCACGCCAGCGGCCTGTGCGGCATCACTGATGTACTTCAGACGCGCCTGCGTCTTGGGATCTTCGTTTTCGAGTCCCGTTCCAACAGAAGAACCGGAAACAGCTGTCATTCCCAGCAACGGCAGATTGAGGCTCTTGGCCAGTTCAACCGCAGTATCCACACCTTTCTCCGACAACTGACTGCCGTCCGTGCAGACTTGAATCACATCGGTCAACTGTTTAACGCCATCCATGGCTCGCTCCTTTGAAAATACAAATGACCTCATCAAGAGGTTGCGCCCACCGGGACGCTTGTGTCATTGAATCCTAGCGCAAGTTTGATGTTGGCGAAACGGATAAAACACAAAAATCACAATAAAAAACGACGCCTGCCTTGCGCTGCCTTCGTTCTGTTTGAAAAGATCGAAGGCTGCTCGGCGAGACGTCGTCTTTCGAACCGAGTGCGCGTCAACGCAATCAGTGACGCAGGCGGCGGATGTAAGCCAACTGCGCGGCCAAAGCCGCCATCGTAGCTTCGAGCTTGGCGATTTCGCGATTGCTCTGCGCCTTGGCGCGGTTGAGCTTGGCTTCTTCAAGAGCCTGCTTGGCCTTGGCTTCATCGAGATCCTTGCTACGGATTGCCGTATCGGCAAGTACCGTCACGCGATCAGGCTGAACCTCGAGAATGCCGCCGGCGACAAAAACGTTCTCCTCGGTGCCCTGTTCGGTCTTGATGCGCACGGCACCAGGACGAATGCGGGTCAGCAAAGGCACGTGGCCGGGCAGAATGCCGAGTTCACCTTCCTGACCGGGCAGTGCAACAAACGATGCATTCCCCGAGAAGATGGCCTCTTCTGCGCTGACGACGTCAACAAAAATCATAGCCATAAGTTGCTCCGTTAAATCGGTTCTTCGCTCTTTTGCAAACCTGTCCTGCGCGTCTGCGCCGGACAGGTTTGTGCAGCACGAGGAAGATTACTTGATCGTCTTGGCCTTTTCGAAGGCTTCGTCAATCGTACCGACCATGTAGAAGGCCTGCTCGGGCAGCTCATCGCATTCGCCGTCAACGATCATCTTAAAGCCGCGGATCGTTTCCTTGAGGGGAACGTACTTGCCGGGAGAGCCGGTAAAGACTTCAGCCACATGGAAGGGCTGAGACAGGAAGCGCTGGATCTTGCGAGCGCGGGTCACGGCGAGCTTGTCTTCGGGAGACAGTTCGTCCATGCCGAGAATCGCGATGATGTCGCGCAGTTCCTTGTACTTCTGCAGCGTTTCCTGAACGCGGCGAGCCACCGTGTAGTGCTCTTCGCCGATGATGTTGGGGTCGACCTGGCGGCTCGTAGAGTCAAGCGGGTCAACAGCCGGATAAATGCCCAGAGAGGCAATGTCGCGGCTCAACACAACAGTAGCATCCAAGTGGCTGAACGTCGTGGCAGGCGACGGGTCAGTCAAGTCGTCAGCCGGAACGTACACAGCCTGAATGGAGGTAATGGAACCAGTCTTCGTGGATGCAATGCGTTCCTGCAGCTTGCCCATTTCTTCGGCCAGCGTCGGCTGATAGCCCACAGCAGAAGGCATGCGGCCCAGCAAAGCGGATACTTCGGTACCGGCCAGCGTGTAGCGGTAGATGTTGTCAATAAAGAGCAGAATGTCGCGGCCCTCGTCACGGAAGGCTTCAGCCATCGTCAGACCCGTCAGAGCCACGCGCAGACGGTTGCCCGGCGGTTCGTTCATCTGACCGAACACCATGGCCACCTTGTCGAGCACCTTGGACTCTTCCATTTCATGATAGAAGTCGTTGCCTTCACGGGTACGTTCACCAACGCCGGCAAACACGGAGTAGCCGCCGTAGGCCTTGGCGATGTTGTTGATGAGCTCCATCATGTTGACGGTCTTGCCCACGCCGGCGCCGCCGAACAGACCAATCTTGCCGCCCTTGGCGAACGGGCAGATCAGGTCGATAACCTTGATGCCGGTTTCGAGCAGATCCACAGACGGGCTCAGGTCGTCGAACTTGGGAGCCTCGCGGTGAATCGTGCGGCGTTCTTCTTCGCCGATGGGACCGCACTCGTCAATGGGGCGACCCAGAACGTCCATAATGCGGCCCAGCGTCTTGTGGCCGACAGGCACAGAAATGCCGGCGCCGGTGGCTCTGACCTTCATGCCGCGGCGCAGACCATCGGAGGTGCCCATGGCAATGGTACGAACCACGCCGTCGCCCAGCTGCTGCTGGACTTCAAAAGTCAGGCCGGCTTCGGCCAGAGAGTTGGCATCGTCCTGTTCCAGAACGAGCGCTTCGTAGATCTTCGGCATCTCGTCGCGGGCGAATTCAATATCCACCACGGCGCCGATGACCTGAACGATTTGTCCGATACTCATGTTAATCCTCGGTATTCAAATCCATTTAAGACACGGCGGCGGCACCACCGACGATTTCGGTGATTTCCTTCGTAATGCCGGCCTGACGGGTCTTGTTGTAGACAAGCTGCAGCTCATCAATGAGCTTCTTGGCGTTGTCCGAAGCGGCCTTCATGGCCACCATACGGGCAGACTGTTCAGAAGCCATATTTTCTGCAACCGCCGAATAAATCAAAGCCTCGACATAGCGCTTGAGCAGTTCATCGAGCACGGTCTGCGCGTCAGGTTCGTAGATGTAATCCCACGAGTATGCGCGCGGCTTCTCTCCGAGCGGTGCGAGCTTTTCGTCAGTGAGCGGCAGAATCTGCTCAATCACCGGTTCCTGCTTCATTGCGTTGATGAAACGCGAATAAGCGAGATAGACGCGGTCGACCTTGCCCTGAGCGTATGCATCCAACTGCACACGGATCGCACCCAAGAGGCGATCAAGCTGAGGACGGTCGCCGAGCTGCACCACCTGGCTGATGACGTCAAGGCCAGCATGTCCACAGAAAGCCACCGCCTTATTGCCGATGGCCGTAACCTGCAGATTCACGCCGCTTGCGCGAAGATCACCAACCTTGTGGAGAACGAGACGCTGAATATTGGTATTCAGCGCACCGGCCAGACCCTTATCGGTAGTCACCAGAATCATGGCTTCCTTACCGGTCTGGGTCGGGTGCTTGACGAGGAACGGATGGTTGTAATCCACCTGAGCTTCGGACAAGTGCGCAATGATGTTGCGGATCTTGTCTGCATACGGGCGGGCCTCACGCATCCGGTCCTGAGCCTTGCGCATCTTCGAGGCCGCAACCATCTGCATCGCCTTAGTGATCTTGCGCGTATTTTGTACGCTCTTGATCTTTCCGCGAATTTCCTTTGTACTAGGCATTTGGTCCTCTCAGAATAAGATGTGCGCTGTTACCAAGCACCGTTCTTCTTGAACTCTTCAACAGCAGCCTTGAGAGCGGCATTGTCTTCCTTGGACAATTCCTTCTTCTCTTCAATGCGGTCTACAAGTTCCGTGTAGTGCTGCTTGAGGTATTCGCGCATGGCGCGTTCGCACTTGAGCGCATCCTTAACGGCAACGTCGTCGAAAGCGCCCTGTTCGATCGCAAACAGCGTGATGGCTTCTTCCCAAACCTGCAGAGGCTGGTACTGAGGCTGCTTCATGAGTTCGGTCACGACACGGCCGCGTTCGAGCTGCTTGCGGGTTGCTTCATCCAAATCGCTGGCAAACTGCGCAAAGGCAGCCAGTTCGCGATACTGAGCAAGAGCCAGACGCACGCCACCGCCTAACTTCTTGATCACCTTGGTCTGAGCGGCGCCGCCCACGCGGGACACCGAGATGCCGGGGTTGATAGCCGGACGGATGCCGGCGTTGAAGAGGTCGGTTTCCAAGAAGATCTGGCCGTCGGTAATGGAAATCACGTTCGTCGGAACAAAGGCCGTGACGTCGCCTGCCTGCGTTTCAATAATCGGAAGAGCGGTCATGGAACCAGTCTTGCCCTTAACTGCGCCCTTTGTGAAACGCTCGACATAATGCGGGTTCACGCGAGCGGCGCGTTCAAGCAGACGGCTGTGCAGGTAGAACACGTCGCCAGGATAGGCCTCGCGTCCCGGCGGACGACGCAGCAACAGGGAAATCTGGCGATATGCCCAGGCCTGCTTGGTCAGATCGTCATAAACGATGAGGCTGTCCATACCGCGGTCGCGGAAGTACTCGCCCATCGTCGCGCCTGCGTACGGAGCGATGTACTGCAGTGCAGCCGATTCAGAAGCAGTAGCAGCCACAACGATCGTGTACTCCATGGCGCCGTGCTCTTCGAGCTGACGAACCACGTTGGCAATCGTGGAAGCCTTCTGACCAATGGCCACATACACGCAGGTCAGATTCTTGCCCTTCTGGTTGATGATCGTATCAATGGCGATGGCAGTCTTGCCGCACTGGCGGTCGCCAATGATCAGCTCGCGCTGACCGCGGCCAATCGGGATCATTGCATCGATGGACTTCAAACCCGTCTGCACAGGCTGGCTCACGGACTGACGATCGATCACGCCGGGGGCGACCTTTTCGACAACGTCGTATTCATCGGTCTGAATCGGGCCCTTGCCGTCGATGGGCTGGCCGAGTGCGTTGACCACGCGGCCGATCAAAGCCGGGCCGACGGGGACGGACAGAATGCGGCCCGTCGTCTTGACGGTATCGCCTTCCGAAATATGTTCGTAATTACCGAGAATAACCGCGCCAACGGAATCGCGTTCAAGGTTCAGCGCGAGGCCGTAGGTGTTGCCAGGGAATTCCAGCATTTCACCCTGCATCACGTCATGAAGACCATGCACGCGGCAAATACCGTCGGTCACCGAAACCACGGTGCCCTGGGTGCGGAGATCAGCGGAGACGCCAAGGCCTTCAATGCGCTGCTTGAGCAGTTCGCTGATTTCACTAGGATTAAGTTGCATTCTTGTGCTCCGAAATTTATGCGGTGAGCGCCTGCTGCATCTGCGCAAGACGTGCACGAACAGAACCGTCGAGAACCTGGTCCCCCACACGGATGCAGACGCCGCCGATCAGATCCTTGTTGATGGTCACGATCGGGTTGAGCTTCTTGCCGGGGAATTTCTTTTCCAGGCACGCGAGCAGCTGCTCGACTTCTTTCTTGTTGAGCGCGTAGGCGGACTCGATGTAGGCGTCAGCGACACCTTCGGATTCATTTTTAAGCGCACGAAACTGCACGGCTATCTCGGGCAAAGCGCAGAGACGACCGTTTTCGATGACTGTACGCAGCAGGCCGGACAATTCGGCAGGAACATCCTTGCCGAGCACGCCGGCGAGCAGCTCAAACATCTGATCATCGGTAACCTTCGGGTCGTTGAAAAGAGCAGCGACCTGAGGCTCACGCGTCACTTTGCTGAGGACCTCGAGCGCTTCCTGCAGCTGTGCAGCCTGCGCAGTTTCCTTACGTTGCTCCACAGCCTTCCACAGGCCCTGAGCGTAAGGACGTGCAATCGTCGAAAGTTCAGCCATGGTTAGAGCTTCGCCTTAAGTTGTTCGAGCAGCTGTGAGTGAACGGTCTTGTCCACCTCGCGAGCCAAAATCTGCTGAGCACCGGCAACAGCCAAAGCGGCGACTTCGTCGCGCAACTGTTCGCGGGCGCGAGCCATTTCCTGCGCTGCCTCAGCCTTCGCATTAGCAATAATGCGGTCGGCCTCGACCTGAGCCTGTTGCTTGGCGTTCTCAACGATCATCGCCCCGCGCTTTTCGCCGTCGGAAACAATCGTCGTGGCACGAGCACGGGCCTCGGCTTCGATTTCCTTGCCCTTGGCCTGCGTTTCGGCCAAAACCTCAGCACTCTTGTCGGCAGCGGCAAGACCTTCGGCGATCTTGTTTTGGCGCTCTTCGATCGCTTTGATCAAAGGCGGCCAGATGTACTTCATCGTGATCCAGCATCCGATGAAGAACACCACCATCTGTACAAACAGTGAGGCATTAATGTTCATTGTTAACCCCGTTTATGTCGACGCCGGTCGTTGCTGAGCGCAAAACGTTCCCGACGCCGACGACGCCATTAAAAAAAAGACGATTTTTGTCGCTAATCCAATTTCGGAATTAGCCAACGAACGGGTTAGCAAAGGCGAACATCATGGCCACACCAACGCCGATCAGGAAGGCGGCATCGATAAGGCCGGCGAGCAGGAACATCTTCGTCTGAAGAGCGTTCATCAGTTCGGGCTGACGAGCAGCAGATTCGAGGTACTTCGAACCCATGATGCTGATGCCAAGGCAGGCGCCGATAGCACCGAAGGCGATGATGAGGCCACAGGCCAGGGCAACCATAGCAACGTTGGTCATTGCAAACTCCTTAAGTTTCCTAAATGGAATGAAAGAAAAAGAAAAAAAGGAAAAGTGAAAAAGTTTCTACTAGTGTCCTTCATGAGCCTGACCAAGATAAACCAAAGTCAGCATCATCATGATGAACGCTTGCAGAAGAACAATCAAAATGTGGAAAAGCCACCAGCAGAGGCCAGCCACAATATGACCGAAAGCACTAGCCGTGCCGCCTACAACGCCGAAGGAGAGCGCGTAGCCGCCAAGCAGGGCAATCAGGAAGAAAACAAGTTCACCTGCGTACATGTTACCGAAAAGTCGCATGCCGAGGCTCACCGTCTTGGCGAGGTACTCAACAATGTTGAGCACGAAATTGCACGGCCACAGAAGCGGATGGCTTCCGAAAGGAGCCGAAAACAGTTCGTGAACGAAACCGCCGGCGCCCTTGACCTTCAATCCGTAGTAAATGCAAAGAACAAGAACGCTCACGGAAATGCCGAGCGTGCCGTTGAGGTCGGCCGTCGGCAGCGGACGAAGATAATGAACGCCAAAAAAGCTTGCCAGCCAGGGCAACAGGTCGACCGGCACCAAGTCGATTGCGTTCATCAAAATGACCCAAACAAAAACGGTCAGGGCCGCCGGAGCGATAAACGTACGATCACCGTGCACAATCGCTCGGCTTTGTTCTTCGACCATGTCGACGAGCATTTCCACAGCGCACTGCCACTTGCCCGGCACTCCGCTCGTCGCCTTGCGGGCTCCGCGGTACAAAAGCCACAAGCCGATGCAAAGCATAAGAACCGAGAATACGATGGTGTCGTAATTAATGACGGAAAAGTCAATAATCGACTCCATCTTGCCAGAAGCATTATGTGCAAGGTGATGAAGCATGTACCCAGTCGGGCTGAGAGCTTCAGTCGTAGCCATAACTAATCCTTCGGTTAGTGTTTATTAAAGATCAGGCCGAACTGACCAAATACCGCAGCGATAATGCCTGCGAGCATTGCCGGCCAATTCAACCCTGAAAAGAACTTCGCCACGGCTGCAAACAAGCAGCAGATGACGATCATTTTGAGGAACTCTCCGACGATGACACCAGACGGTTTCATCGGCTTTCTTGTCATCTGACCGATGATCAGATTGAGCGCGAAAATGGAGTTGGGCACAGCGACGCACAACCCGCCAGCCAACGCAGATAGACCAGCCGCCAAACTCCACCCGAGCCAGGCGACAGCTGCCACTACGCAGACAAACGCATATTGCCAAACAACGATACGGATCAATTCCTCACGATTCATACCGTGCACTGCCCCTAAAACGGCTAAATTTTACGGATTAACATACTTTTTAACAAGTATCTGAACGTCTTAATCTATATATTCCTTTATAGGTATTTACCCTTCAAAAAAAGCCGTATTTCTTCAATTAGACTCCTCGCCTTTTACCCCAGGAGCCAAGCGCTCAATCAGAGAATCAAGATCATCGAAATTTGCAAAATCAATCACAAGCTTCCCCTTGCCTCGGCGCCCATATACGACATGAACAGGAGCGCCGATGGATTCCGAAAGCCGCTCCTCAAGAATTTGGTCATCGCGATTGACCTTTGCCGATTTCTTCGTCGGTTTGACTCGGGGCCTTGAACTGAGTTCCTTGACAAGTTTTTCAGCATCGCGAACTGAAAGCTCCTTGGCAACAATTTCATTGGCAGCCTGAATTTGTTCAGCTCCAGACAGCGTCAACAGAGCACGTGCATGCCCCATATCCAGCTTGCCGTCAACGAGCATTTGCTGAACGGGATCCGTCAGATTGAGCAAGCGAAGCAAATTCGTCGTCCCTGAGCGACTCCTGCCGATGGCCTCCGCAGCCTGCTCGTGTGTGTAGCCGAATTCATCGATCAAACGCTTCACGCCCTGAGCTTCTTCCATTGCATTGAGATCTTCTCTTTGCATGTTTTCGATCAATGCCATGGCCAGAGCATCTTTGTCATCTACAGAGCGAACAATTGCCGGAATTGTTTTCTTGCCGGCAAGCTTGGAGGCGCGAAAGCGTCTCTCGCCGGCAATAATCTCATAACGTCCGCTGCCGCTTCGGCGCACAATGATCGGACTGATGACTCCTTGCTGCTTTATGGAATCAGCCAGCTCACTGAGCTTTTCCTGCTCAATGAGCGTGCGAGGCTGATATTTGCCTGCCTTGAGAACATTGAGTTCAAGTTCAACGATGGCGCTGCTGCTTTCTTCGGGCGCATCTGCAGCCGGCTGCGCAGCAGCTTTGGGAACATCATCACCAAGCAATGTGCTCAATCCGCGGCCCAGTCCGCGAGGTCTTTTCGTTGCAGCCATGTTTATTTCTCCTCATGCTCCGAGTCGTTTTTGAAATTGCTCATGCGCTTAATCAGTTCGCGACCAAACGCAAGATATGCTTTGGCGCCTCTGCTCGTTTTATCGTAGACAATGCCGGGCTCGCCATATGAGGGCGCTTCGGCTAGACGTACATTTCGCGGAATCACAGTATCGAAAACTCGATCGCCGAAATTTTCCTTGAGCTGCTCGCTGACTTCTTTCTGAAGCGTCATGCGCGCATCGAACATCACCCGAAGCAGGCCGATCACCTGAAGTTTTGGATTTTTGTTCTGCCGAACGCGCCGCACTGTATTGACGAGATCGCTCAAACCCTCCAGAGCGAAATACTCGCACTGCATCGGAATAATGACCCCCACCGCACAGCAAAGCGCGTTGACGGTGATCATCGAAAGGGAAGGCGGACAATCAATCAAGATGAAGTCGTAGCGGTCCGAAATTTTCTCAATGACGCCTTGCAGACGCCTGTCCGGATTCTTTAGCTGCATCAAATCGATCTCAGCCGCGGACAGTTCGCGATTGGCCGGAATCAAGTCATACCCGCCGCTGGCGCTCTTGCAGACCACCTCATCAAATGAAGCTTCTCCAATGAGAAGCTGATAGACAGTCAATGCACAATCGTTCTTCTCAATGCCGGAGCCCATAGTGGCATTGCCCTGAGCATCGAGATCGACGAGCAGTACTTTTTGCTTACGTCGTGCCAAAGCGGCGGCCGTGTTGACGGCTGTTGTTGTTTTGCCAACACCGCCCTTTTGATTGGCTATGCAAAAAATGTATGCCATGATCAATTCTCTAAAATGTTTGCTTTATCTAATTTTTTATTTCACGATTAAAACTTGTTCGGCAAATTTGATCCGAGCCATCATCTACTTCATAAATAAAACCAGAATTTAAGCTAAGTTATTGATTTCAAAGGGGTTTTTGTGATTTTTTTGCGAATATTCGATTTAAACCCCCTCAAAACTCTCATGCCTTAGTCTCAGCTGGCTTTAGGATAATTAAATGCCTCTGCATTTTGCTTTCAAAAGCCGAAATCTTGATCGAATCCACTAGTTCAATATCTTTTGGGAGCTCTGCAATTTCCTCAACCGGCCATTTTCCTTTCATTGCCACCCAAACTCCGTCGCTTTTCAAAAGGTGGCGTGTCAAGGCAACCATATCTTTCAAAGAGGAAAAGGCTCTGCAGGTAATCACGTTGTAGTCCTTGTCTTGCAACCTTTCAATTCTGCCATGTATTGCCACAGCATTTCCAAGTTTGCAGGTTGCAATAGCTTGACGCTGAAAAATCGTCTTTTTTTGAACAGCATCAACCATCGTTACTTTTAGATTCGGCTGCATAATTGCCAGCGGAATCCCGGGGAGTCCGCCTCCGCTTCCTACATCCAAGACCTTCTTTTCGCTCTCAAACCAATTTGCAGCAAACTTGACCAAAGATAATGAATCGATCAAGTGCAAGTCAATGACGTCATTGGGATTTTCAATGCTCGTTAAGTTGTATGTTGTATTCCATTTTAGAAGCAGCTCAGCGTAAGCAGCCAATTTTCTGCAATCGTTGAGTGAAATTTCTAAATCTAGAACCTTCAAAACTCTATCTTTAATGTCAATAGGATCAAACAACATCCTAACCCCACTTCAAGCGCTTTAGGTGAATTAAAAGCAGTGAAACGGCAGCCGGCGTAATACCAGAAATGCGACTAGCTTGACCGAGCGTTTCCGGAAGACCTGCTTTAAGCTTTTGTCTAACCTCGAAAGATAGGCCAATCACTTTGTCGTAATCCATATCTTGGGGAATCTGCATTGATTCATGCGCCAGTGTTTTTTGTACCTCTTCTTTTTGTCTTTCTATATACCCTTTGTATTTAAGCGCGATTTCAACCTGTTCAATTTGTGCATCATCAGTCAATGGAGCAGGGCTGACTGGTTCTCCATTTACTTTCTTCAATGTCATCAATTGCTTGTAAGACACATTTGGTCTTGAAAGAAGAGATGATAGACTGTATTCGCGCTCAATAGATGTCCCTAATACGCGTTCATCTTCACTTTCAGCCAAAAGCTCAGGATTGATCCAAACTGATTTCATTCTTTCTAATTCACGATCCACGGCCTCTTTCTTACGCGCGAATCTTACCCATTTCTCCTCCGGCAGAGCACCCATTTTATGAGCCAATTCAGCCAAACGAACATCTGCGTTGTCTTCGCGCAGGCTCAAGCGATACTCTGCTCGACTAGTGAACATGCGATACGGCTCAGTCACCCCTTTTGTTGTCAGATCATCAACCATGACTCCAATATAAGCCTCGTCACGCCTCGGACACCATTCTTCCTTGCCAAGGGCTCGCGCGGCCGCATTGATTCCTGCTAAAAGCCCCTGAGCAGCAGCCTCTTCATAACCAGTCGTTCCGTTTATCTGACCTGCAAAATATAGATTTTCGATATTTTTTGTTTCGAAGGTTCTCTTTAACTCGCGTGGATCATAGAAGTCATATTCAATTGCATATCCCGGCCTCAATAAATGAGCATTTTCCAACCCTGGTATGCAATGGATCATTTCCCATTGAACATCAAACGGTAGTGATGTGGAGATGCCATTTGGATAGAAAACATTTGTGTCAAGACCTTCTGGTTCTAAGAAAACCTGATGACTCGTCTTATCCTTAAACCTTTGAACTTTATCTTCAATCGATGGGCAATATCTCGGACCAATGCCTTCAATTATTCCGGAGTACATCGGCGAACGATCGAGATTTGCACGAATAATGTCATGCATCCTTTCATTGGTATGAGTAATCCAGCAAGGCACCTGACGAGGGTGTTCAATGTTTGGTTCCATTAGAGAGAACGAGGGAACCGGATTCAAATCACCTGGCTGCTCGCGACATTTCGAAAAATCGATCGATCTGCCATCGATTCGCGCAGGCGTTCCTGTTTTCAATCTTCCCTTCGGCAAACCTAATTCAATCAACCGCCGAGCCAAACTAATCGAAGGAGGATCACCTACGCGCCCAGCAGAATAGTGCTCTAACCCAACATGAACCAATCCATTTAAAAATGTTCCGGAGCAAATGACTACAGTTTTAGCTTTAAAACAAATACCAGTTTGCGTCACTACGCCGGACACTATTCTATTATCGACGAGAATATCGTCAACAGCTTGCTGGAATACCCATAAATTCTCTTGCGTCTCGATACACCGACGCATCTCCACTCTGTACAGATTTCGATCGATCTGAGCTCGTGTAGCACGTACAGCGGGACCTTTGGAACTATTCAATATACGAAATTGAATTCCGGCTCGGTCGGTCACAACCCCCATTGCACCGCCCATTGCATCAACTTCTTTTACCAAATGGCCCTTGCCAATACCTCCAATAGAAGGATTGCACGACAATTGTCCTATTGTTTCAATATTGTGCGTGACCAGCAAAGTTTTCGCTCCCATGCGAGCTGATGCCAAGCACGCTTCTGCTCCAGCATGACCGCACCCCACAACAACAACATCAAATACTTCTGGATAGTTCATTTTTTTCGAATGTTCCACGTGGAACAATAGTACTTTTTAGTTTTGTTTAATGCCGCAATGTTCCACGTGAAACATCTCTGAGCATTAGCTGATGTACCCAATAAAGCATATGTTCCACGTGAAACATTTATTTTTTCGCTGCTGAAGTATATCAATTTGAACGCGTGCTGAACGTCAAAATACAAATGCCGCGTCCTACACAAAAAACTTTTTATGTTCCACATGAAACATTACAGCATGAATTTGCATATATAGTGTCTAATAGTGTCTATTTTTATTATAATTTTTCATCCTAACCAACAGCTTTCTGTTATGACCTACCGATTAAAGATAACCAGAATAAATGGAAAAGAATATGCATCAATTGTTGAAAACATCTACGTTAAACGACTTCGTGGGTCAACGTCGCGAACGGTTCGCAGCTGCGGAGATTTAATCCAGCTTAGACAAAGCAACCCCAACATTGACAATGAACTCCAACAAGAAGTTCAACGACTCAATGCCGAATCCGTCGATACCGCTTCGCCTGATAAATTTCCACACACTCAAAAGATTAGTGCAGATGCACTTCGCACGGTAAATCAAGTTAACTTAGGAATTGTCTTTTATAGAAAAATTTGGAACCTTCTTGAGATGCCGGCATTACTGAGACAAATCACATTCTCCGAAAATGCCGACAATCACTTTGAATTGGACTTGAGTGTCTTTCTTCTTGCTGCTGAGCGCATTCTGCGACCCAAATGTGTACTTGAAACTTTTCAATCGCGAGATGAGCTGATCTTTGATTTTTCTAAGCTGTCGCAAGACAACATCAAGGAATGCTTTGACGTACTGTCCACAAAGAAGCATTCAATCATTGCACATCTCAATAAAATTTCACAGTCATTAATTCCCAAAACTGAAAAGTTTGCTTATTTCGATAGTGCGGATATTGGCTGTGCTAGTGTTGCCAAGCATGCAGCGAAAGAAAAATCAGACAGCTTCTCCAAAAATCAGTTGACGTTGTGCACGTTTATCGACGAAAACGGCATTCCGAAAGATTATGAAGTATTGCAGCTCAACACAGAAGCGATCGTCTCAATGCATTTTCCTTCTGAGAATTCCGAACTTACCAGACAACATGAAGCTTCTGCGATTGTTGTTAATGGAAAGCTTTGCAAAAAAGGAAGTGATGTCAAAAACTCTGACCAAATTTCATCCACAGAAAGTGCTGATGAACAGATTTATGATATCGGCTTTTGGGATGGATGCATCACAAATTGCGGCTTAGCTGACTTTGTGATGTTCAAATCGGTTCAGCCGGAGAACCCTTCTGAACTTACTCATCCTAACTATATTTTTTGGTCGCCGCAGCAACAAAGTCTCGACATGAAAATTCATCACTACAGACTTCAAAGGAGTTTGCAGCTGCCTCGAAAAAGGACAGAATTCAGCACATCCTCAAGCTTCCCGAGCATATCCGCTTCGGCTTTGCTCGATGATGATCTCAATTTGAGCAACATTGAGCATGCAGGCTTTTGCACGGTGTACCGATCAGAATCATTGAGTAATGCGCTTGATATTTACAAAAAATATCTAAGCTGGCTAAGCATGCGAGTGAAAATGGATGAGGTAAATTTTTCATCCATTTCTTGCATCTCCCAAGAAATGTTGTTTAGAGGGAATCTTCTGATTTCTCATCTATCGCTCGTCATGCAATCTCTAGGAAACTACTTTGTTCAGAAATCAAACATCATGCTGTCAAACCAAGAAATTATTGATTTGCTGCGTAGAGAATCTATTCTGATCATGAAAGACAAACGTACGCAGCAATCTTTCTATATAAGACAGGGATTATCAACCAACGTTGAAAAGAACAGGGAGCATGCAAAGCTTATTGATGAATTGCTGTCTGTTGTCGGCATTGAACCAATTGATGCCGTCGAGGACAATTCAGGATTAATGCAGAAGTTGAACTTAAGCACGGACATCAGTCTATCTGCTTAAAGTTCTTTGCGAAGCAAAGCCGATGCTTCATCTACGCCGGCTTTGCTTCAGGTGACCATGTTTCACGTGAAACATCAGACTCATTTGCCAATGCAAAACTTGGAAAAAATCATCCCCAACAAATCATCGGCCAGTGTTTGTCCAACGATTTCACCAAGCACCTGTCCTGCCAGTCGAAGCTCTTCAGCTGCAATATCAAGACCAATAACACGACCAACTGCTGCGCCGCGAATTTGATTGATATGATCAAGAGCACGAGCAATGCAGTCCAAATGGCGTGATCTGGCTAGGAATTCTCCCTGTACGCCATCGGACATACCCGAAATATCTTTAAGCTTCTCCACCAAAGAATCCATACCTTGCCCGGTGAGCGCTGAAACAGATATGACTCCGTCTTGCGGGACATTCTTTACTAAGTCGATTTTGTTTTTGACGCTAAGAAATACGACGCCTTCCCGGAGTCGGGGACGAATCAGCTCCATTGCCTCACGCTCTGCATCCTGATTCGTTTGATCTGCACTTGTCAGGTGAACAATGACATCGGCATCTTCAACAGACTTCAATGTACGTTCTATGCCGATTTGCTCAACCTTATCATCAGTCTGTCTTATTCCCGCAGTATCAATCAGATTGACAGTAAAGCCGTCAAGATTGATTGTATGCACGATCCTATCTCTCGTCGTGCCGGCGATGTCAGTCACAATAGCAACGTCCTCTCCCGCAATCGCATTCATCAGAGAGCTTTTGCCTACATTAGGAGATCCAACCAAAATGACTGTCAGACCATCACGTAGTACCTTTCCGCGCATGGCAGTTTGAGAAAGTTTTTCTAAATCTTCCGCAATTTCTTCGACTTTCTCGTTTACGTGTCCGTCTTCAATGAAATCTATTTCTTCTTCAGGAAAGTCAATTGTTGCTTCGATATATGCGCGCAGTTCGATCAATTTCTCATTGATGGCATGGATCTTTTGAGAGAAGGCCCCCTGCATTGAACGCGCGGCCGCTCGTGCCGCCGCCTGACTAGATGCCTCGATCAGATCAGCAACGCCCTCAGCCTGAGCAAGATCCATTCGGCCATTGAGAAATGCTCTCTGCGAGAACTCTCCAGGCTGAGCTTGTCTTAAGCCCATCGATCTACCAATCTCCATGCAACGATCAATGATCATTTGAAGCACAGCCGGCCCTCCGTGCGCCTGTATTTCAAGTACATCCTCGCCTGTGTAAGAAGAGGGACCGCGAAAATAGATGACAATGGCCTTATCGATCAAATTTCCGGAAGCATCGCTTATCGCAAGCAGATGTGCATGACGCTGCTTAAGTGTTTTATTACGAAACAGGCCTGCAGCAATCTCTTCAATAGGCATCCTTGCGCCGGATAATCTGATGATGCCGATTCCGCCATGTCCTGCTGCGCTGGCTCTGGCAATAATAGGATCCTTGTCGCTGTACATCTCTAAAACCATTATTTGTTTGAGTTGTCTAACTATTTACTAATCTTTCCGCTGTCTCTTGTATTATTCATCCTGATCGCACCAACTCCATTGACCATCATGAGCCTCAAGCAGAACAAAAAAAACTTCTTTGGTCCATCACTTGTCGGCGCTTGTCTTGCCGTCATCGCCTCTATTCCCATTGCAGCATGGACAGCTGCATTTTTTGGAGATAGCTACAACACACGCGTACTTATTTATTCTGCCCTTCTTTTTTGGTCTGTGATCGGAGCTATCTGTATTTTCTCGCTCACCAAAAATGCTCAAGAAAGCTCTTTATCTCTCGGACAGATCGCCAAATGGTTCATCAGTGCTTGGATATGGCCACTTCTCATTGCGGCACGCTTACATTCTCGCAAACGATGAAGAAAAAAAGAGAGCTCGTTACGAAAACCAGCTCTCTTAATCTTATTCCTTCTGGGGGCAGTGCCATACTTGCCACGGCCCGCGAAAGACCTAGTTCTTACCTATTCGCTGCGCTCAGTCTTCTTGCTCGATCCTCTGCAATCTTCTTATTGACGTACCACTGCTGAAGAATCGAGAGCACGTTATTGGTCAACCAATACAGCACGAGACCGGATGCAAAGAAAAAGAACATAACGCCGAACACAAGCGGCATGATGATCATCATGCGGGCCTGCATGGGATCCGTCGGAGTGGGGTTGAGCTTGATCTGCAAAAACATCGTTGCCATCATAATGGCCGGCAGCACAAACCAGGGATCAGGCATGGCCAAATCCGTCACCCAGCCAAGCCATTCAGAACCACGCAATTCAACGCTGGCAAGCAGCACCCAATACAAAGCCAGAAACACCGGAATCTGCAGTGCAATCGGAAGACACCCTCCCACAGGATTAATCTTTTCCTTCCGATAAAGCTCCATCATCGC
This sequence comes from uncultured Duodenibacillus sp., assembly GCA_944388865.1. Taxonomy (GTDB): domain Bacteria; phylum Pseudomonadota; class Gammaproteobacteria; order Burkholderiales; family Burkholderiaceae_F; genus Duodenibacillus. Next base: position 18,734 of record CALXKM010000010.1, read on the forward strand.
CTGCTGATATCGCTGCTTGTCGTCGCCATACTGCTGCTGCAGAGCCTTCAGACGAGGAGTCACTTCCTTCATGCGCGCCATTGATTTATAGCCGGCTGCTGAAATCGGGTAAAGAATCGCCTTGACCAGACACGTCAGCAATACAATCGACCAACCCCAATTTCCGACCAAACCGTAGAGGAAATACAGCACGGAGTAGATGGGTTTGGCAAGGAACGTCAACCAGCCGTAGTCAACCACAAGCTCAAGACCGTCGGCCAGATAAGCCAAACGCTGTTGATCCTGAGGTCCCACATAGAGCATGGCAGACGTCGAAATGCTTGACTTGGGCTCAATGGTACCCAAACGCAAAATAGAACCCACGGCGAACAAGTTCTTATCGAGCTTAGTGGTATAAAACTCGCGCTCATGAGCCTTCGTCTCGCCCTTGATGTCAGTCCAAGCCGAGACGAAGTAGTGCTGAATCATGGCAACCCAGCCATTGGTGGACTTAGTCAAGTGATCCGGCTGCTCGCCAATGTCGTCAAACGGAATTTTCTGAAATTTGTCTTCATCGGTATAGATTGCCGGACCTGTATAGGTGTAGTAGAAGGAACTTTCCCCTTCGGGTTTGGCATCATCACGCGTGAGCTGATAGTAAATCGAGGGCTTGATTGCAGCTTCGCCATTGTTGATCACTTCATCGCGAACCGTTATACCGTAGCGGCCGTCAATCAGCTCATAAGTCTTGCGCAGCGTAACGCTGCCCTGGGTACTTTCAAAAGTGGCCGTAGTGAAGTTGACTTTTTTGTTCTGCTCGGGATCAAGCTTTTGTTCAACTTTTGTGCCGACATGCTTGAAAGCCGACTTGTGATTGGGAAAATCTCCCCCAATCAAGCCGCTTTGCGCAACATAAACGTGCTTAGGCGTCACATCAAACATCACGATGTTGTTGAGCTTAGGCGTCTCGTTGCCCAAAATTTTTCCGGCCAAGCCAACTTCCGTCCACTCAGCCTGCTGCTGTTCCTTAAGCAGCTCAGCTCGAGTAACGACAGCACCCTGTTCGTCAATGTTGAGCTTGAGCAAATCGCTCTTGACTTCAATCGGGTCCGATGCCTGGATCATGCCCTTGGCAACAGCTGAAGCACCGCTGCCGACGGCATCGGGCACGGACTCAACGCCAGCTTGTGCTTCCTGCTGCGTGGTCTGGACAGTTTCTGTTGAGCCTGAAAAAACGGAGGGTCGTCCGTTGTACACCTGCCAATTGTCCCAAAGCATGAAACAGGCGGCAACCAGGATCACCCACATGAGGGTTCGCTGAAAATCACTTCCCATATCAGGTCCTGACTATTCAAATAAAAATCAAAAAGCGATCAGAGATGAGTTTCGGCGTCTTCGTCATGACGCCAGCATTTCCATCGAAACGTATCTGGAACAGGATCATAACCGCTGCCGCCAAAAGGATGGCACCGCAGCAGCCTTGCTGCCGTCATCCACATCCCTTTTAAGGCGCCGTGCTTTTCAAATGCTTCAATTGCATAATTCGAACAGCTCGGCACAAAGCGGCATTGCCACCCAACCCAGCCCGACAGCGTGAGCTGATAGAGCCGAATGAGAGCGATAAAAAACCTAGACAAGCTCGTTTCACCTCTCAGCGCCAAACACTGCCTGAGCAGCTGACGGCAGCCTCTTGCGCAGAGCCTGCACGCACAATTGCGCAGAACGACGCACCGAGTCTTTTGCACACGAAAGCGTCACCATTTCCGCTGTTGTTCTCAAAGGCGAGCGAAAACGCAAGCTGACGTCCACGCCAATGCCAAGATCCCGACACTGCGCTTGAAGATCAGGCAACGCATGTCTGGCAACTTCGCGCATGACTCTCTTGACCAAAGCTCGATCCACAGAGAGCGGAACATTGCGTTTGCCAACCGTAAAACCAAAACGGACGCGACCCGTTTGTCGATGTGCCAAAGCACACACTGAAACAGAATCACGTCCGAGTCGGATCACTCCCGGCTGCTCAGACCGCAAAAGCCTCCCGAAGTCGTCCGAATTTACGATTCGAACCGACTTTGGAAAGCTGTGCCTGAGTCGGTTTTGAGTCACAACTGCTCAAAAGACGTCTTTCTATATGAAAAAGACGCTTCTATTAGAGAGCGAGGGTATGACGACCCTTGCGGCGGCGACGAGCCAGAACAGCGCGACCGCCCTTGGTGCGGGAACGGACCAGAAAGCCGTGCGTGCGGACACGCTTGATCTTAGAGGGTTGATACGTACGCTTGGTAGCCATGATAATTCCTTACCTTGCTCAAAAGGCAAAAACAATGAAGCCTGATTCCAGACATCTAAGCCTCAGAGTCCGGCCTCTAATAACAAACAAACCGTTAGGCTGCAGACATCTTCAAATCTGAAGTCCTGCAGTTCATGAGACTCTTTTTACAGAACACATGGACGAACGTGCATCGCAAACGTTAAGCTGCTCAGTTCGCGAAAGCACATCCTCACTGACAGGCTAAAAGCATGCAAAGACAACCTGTGTCTGTGAAAAGCCTGATATTAAACCCTATTTCCTATCTATCTGTCAAATTTTTTCCTGAAAAATCAGCACTCAGACCTAGATCAATCTTTTTGCATTTTTTCTTTTCCACAGAATGTAGGGGTTAATGCAAACAGGAACACAATCAGTCGTGCAAACATAGAAAAAAGTGTTGCAAAGGAGACCTTTTTTTCGACCTCAGAGGATCACGCACCGGTAGATAAGTTCGCTCCGGAACGGTAAAATCAGCGCCGATTTTTTCTCTAAAAACAACCTCGCCTGCCGCGCAGCCGCCCGATTTTGTGTTGCAAGGCCAATCGTTGAAGACATCGGCCTTGCGGGGGCTATTTACCTAAAAAAGTTATGACTGATTTCTGGACTCACTGCCTTGAAGCCTTGCGGGAGAGCACTCCTGCTCAGATTTACCAAAACTGGTATGCCGATCTCACTGCTGAAGTTGAACTAGAAGCAGGGTCGGTTGCGATTTTTGTATCTTCCGGCTTCAAAATGAACAAGGTTCGTGAAGCTTATGGGCAAACCATCCAGCAAATTGTCAACCGCATTGCGGGCAAAGAAATGGAAATCGTTTGGCAGGTCAAGGAAGACGAGACGTTTGCCGCTTCCATGACAAACGCCGAGGACAACGCTCCTGCACAGTCGCCTAGCGAAGCCGACATCAGCAAAACTGGACTTTTGCCCTATCTCACCTTCGAGAACATGGTGGAAGGCCAGGCCAATCAGATGGCATATGCCTCGGGACTTCAGGTCGCTTCCAGCCCCAAGTCCATCTACAACCCTCTTTTCATCTACGGCGGAGTAGGGCTTGGCAAGACGCATCTCATGCACGCCATCGGCAATCGTTTTCTAGCAAACAATCCGAAGGCGAAGGTGCTGTGCATTTCCGCTCAGCAGTACGTACAGGAATTTATGGACGTCATGCGGCTGCGAAACCTCAACAACGAAAGATTCTCTGAAGCAATGCGCCAGTTTGAGGCGCGTTATCGCGGACTCGATCTTCTGCTCATTGACGACATACAAAGCTTCGGCGGACGCGACGGCACGCAGACCAATTTCTTTCTCGCCTTTGAAAACATGGTGCCGCACGGCAAGCAGATTGTTCTCACAAGCGACACCTATCCGCGAAACTTAAAGGAATTTCAGGAGCGGCTCCTAAGTCGCCTAACGCAGGGATTGATCGTGACTGTTGAGCCTCCGGAATTCGACATGCGCGTTCAGATTCTCTTGCAGAAAGCAGAACGTTCCGGCTTGGACATGCCCAGAGAAGTGGCTGAAATCATTGCCAAAAAGCTCAAAAGCAATGTACGAGAACTTGAAGGCGCCGTTCAGCAAGTTTTGGCCTACACGCGGTTTCACCAGGTTGACGTCACGATCGACACTGTCAAGCTTGCTTTAAGAGATATCTTCAAGGCAAGCAGCGTTCCTGTAACAATTGAAACGATTCAACAGACGGTTGCGCAGCATTACGGCTTTAAAGTCGCTGAACTCAATTCCAAGTCAAGAAAGGCCAAACTGGTGCGGGCACGGCAGGTTGCCATCTATCTTGCCCGCGAGCTTACGAAAAAGAGCCTTCCAGAGCTCGGCGAACTCTTTGGTGGACGCGACCATGCCACAGTCATTTATGCGTGCAAAAAAATCGCATCAGAACGCAATACGGACGAAGAGCTCAAATACGATCTGCACCTCTTGGAGCAGAAGATCAAAAGCTAGAAAAATCAATGGCATCCAAGCAGTTTTTAGGCCTACAGAAGACGTCATTTTCCATTAAAATCCACGAACGGGCCGAAATTGAGCTTCGGCCCATTTTCTGATTACGAAAAAAGGTTGATTTCATGCAGTTCATCAAGTGCACGCGCGAGGCGCTCCTCAAGCCCCTGCAAATTGTCGGAGGCATCGTTGAAGGCCGCCAGACGCTTCCCATCCTGTCCAACATTCTGATCAATGCAAACGGCAGCGAAGTCAACTTCACGACAACCGACCTAGAAATTCAAATTCGCACCAGTGCTCAGATCGGCATCGGTTCTGAGGCTGTTTCGGCAACCGTCCCCGCCGCCAAGCTCATTGCTCTTTTAACGGCGCTTCCAAACGCCAGCACGGAAGTGAGCATGCTCACGGAAGGAAAGAAAGTCATGCTGCGGGCCAACAATTCGCGCTACACGCTCTCACAAATGGCCGCGGAAGAATATCCCGTGCTGCCGATGGCTGAAGTTGAGCATACCTTCACGCTGCCTGCCAACACTTTCAAGCACCTCATGCAGATGGTGCACTTTTCGATGGCTCAGCAGGACATCCGCTACTACTTAAACGGAATGCTTCTTTCCATCGACAACGGACTGGTTCGGTCTGTTGCTACTGATGGTCACCGACTGGCTTGCTGCGATGCTCCCGTTGAGCTCAATCTTGAACTCGAACAGCCCATTGAAGCCATTTTGCCTCGAAAGACGGTACATCAGCTCATCAAGCTGCTGCCGGATACGGATGAACCCGTGCAAGTTGAGCTTTGCAAAACGCAAGCTCGCTTCACGTTCGGAGCAATCGAGTTTTTGAGCAAACTCGTTGATGGAAAATACCCTGACTACAACAGAGTCATTCCGCAGGGAAACGACAAGATCTTCGTCACCAACCGGGAACAATTGATTGGCGCACTAAAGCGCGCGGCCATTCTTGCCAATGAGAAATTCAAGGGACTGCGCTGGCTGATCACCCCGGGCAAGCTTCAGATTCAAAGTGCTAATTCCGAAATGGAAGAAGCGGTTGAAGAAATCGATATCAACTATGACGGAGAAGAACTCGATTTAGGCTTTAATGTGGTTTATTTGCTCGACGTTCTTGGAAATCTGAAGAATACTGATGTGCGCTTTGCTTTTGCAAACAATCAGGGAGCAACTCTTCTGACAATGCCTGAGAGCGAACAGTTCCGCTACGTTCTCATGCCGATGCGCATCTGATGCAGAGCGGACCAGCCGAGCCGGTCCTTCAAACAGCCCTGAAGCTAAACATCGCGCCAATGCCGGGAGCATCCTGGCATTGGCGTCAGGTTTTCAAATGGGCCAAAGAATACTTTTGAAACTTCATTGAATTTTGCGAAATGGCTGATCAAGACAAAACCAATCAACAGACTTCGTCAATTGACTCCGGTAGCACCTACAACGAGTCCAACATCAAGATTTTGGAAGGTCTCGAGGCAGTGCGCAAGCGCCCCGGCATGTACATTGGCGATGTCTCAGACGGCTCAGGCCTGCATCATCTTGTCTATGAGGTCGTCGACAATTCAATTGACGAAGCCATGGCAGGCTACGCGCGCAATATTTTCGTCACGATCCACATGGATAATTCAGTCAGCGTCGTCGACGACGGCAGAGGCATCCCGACAGCCATTAAGTTTGATGACAAGCACGATCCAAAACGCTCAGCTGCGGAAATTGCCTTAACAGAACTTCATGCAGGTGGAAAATTTGACGACAATGGCTACAAAATTTCCGGCGGCTTGCACGGTGTAGGCGTCTCCTGCGTCAATGCCTTGTCAAAATGGCTAGAACTTAAAGTTCACCGTGATGGACTGACACATTTCATCCGTTTTGAAGGTGGTTTTGTCGTTGATCGACAGATCGAAAAACAAACCGATCCTCTAACAGGTGAAATTGTTGACGTTAGCCCTATGAAAGTTCTGGGCCCGACCAACAAGCGCGGAACGGAAGTTCATTTTCTTCCTGATGCATCCATCTTTACCCCAATCACGGATTTCGACTACGACACGCTCCTGACTCGTTTGCGTGAACTTTCTTACCTCAATTCAGGCGTAGACATCGAACTCATTGACGAGCGTACCGCCAAACATGTTCGCCTGGAAAGTGAAGGTGGCGTTAAAAGTTTCGTTATTTTTAAAAACACAACGCGCAGCCCGATTCACAAAGATCCGATCTACATTCAGAAGACGATCAATCAAAAGACGGCAAAGGACCCTTCAAAGGAAATCCCTGTATACGTTGAAGTGGCTATGCAGTGGAACGACTCCTACAACGAGTCGCTTGCCGCATACACGAACAATATTCCGCAGCGAGATGGAGGAACGCACGTCACAGGCTTAAGAAAAGCCATGACGTCGGTCATTACCAGCTACATTGCTGAAAATGAAATCCTCAAAAAAAGCGACAAGTTCGACATTACCGGCGAAGACATGCGAGAAGGTCTGACTTGCGTGCTTTCCGTCAAGGTGCCTCAGCCGTCCTTCAGTTCTCAGACTAAAGACAAGCTTGTCACAAGCGAAGTTCAGCCCGCCGTCATTGCCGCCGTCAGCGACGGCTTGCGCACCTTCCTTGAAGAACACCCCGATCAGGCCAAGGAGATCTGCAACAAAATTGTAGGGGCTGCCCGGGCACGCGAAGCTGCGCGCAAGGCAAGAGAAGTTACCCGCAAACAAATATTTGGAGGCGGTCTGCCAGGCAAGCTGGCCGACTGCTCAAGTAAAGATCCTGCCGCTTCAGAAGTATTTCTTGTCGAGGGCGACTCTGCCGGCGGCTCAGCTAAGACGGGACGAGATCGCGAATTTCAAGCCATTTTGCCCCTGCGCGGCAAGATCCTCAACGTAGAAAAAGCATCAGTGGATAAACTGCTTGATTCTGAGCAGATCAAAACTCTGGTGTTGGCTCTAGGCACTCAGCTAAGAGAGGACTTCGATCTCGAAAAACTGCGCTACCACCGCATCATTCTCATGACCGATGCGGACGTTGACGGTGCCCATATTCGTACGCTGTTGCTGACTTTCTTCTATCGACAGATGCCGCAGCTCATCGAACGTGGACACGTCTACATTGCACAACCTCCGCTCTACGGTATTTTCACGGGAAAGCGCGATAAAGCAACCAACAAGGAAAAAAAGATCTACATCAAAGACGATGCGGAAATGGCGCAGTATCTGCTCAACATCGCTCTTAAAGACGCGGCTCTTTATCGCTCTGAAGAGGATTTCAATGCAGGCGTCAGCATACGGGGCACTGATCTTGAGAAACTGATTGAAGAATTTGAGCAGAGCAAATCCGTCATTGAGCGCTTGTGTCAGGTAATTGACAAGGCTGCTTTGCTTGCCATTTCTTCAGGCGTACAGATTGACATTTCCGATGAACAAAATGCTACAGCTTCCGCGTTAAATCTTGAAAAAGAAATACGCGATCCGGAGATTAAGGTTGAACCTCTGTTCGACAAGGAAAAAGAGCGTTGGAGGCTTTGCATCAGTCATTACATCTATGGCAATACGCATCACACCTACATAGAACCGGAATTTCTGCGTTCGCATGAATACGCTACGCTCGTTGAGACAGCTCAAGCACTCGAAGGGGTGATCAAAGCAGGAGCCCGCATTGTTAGAGGTGATGTAAGCCAAGGAGTGAAGAATTTCGGTGAAGCGGTGCGCTGGCTACTCGATCAAGCAGAAGCAGGCGTACGCAAACAGCGCTACAAAGGGCTGGGCGAAATGAACTCAGAAGAACTTTTTGAGACAACCATGAACCCGCAAACGAGGCGTCTGCTGCGCGTTCGTCTTGAAGATGCGAGCAAGGCCGACGACATCTTTTCGATGCTCATGGGCGACGAGGTCGAGCCCAGACGAGACTTCATTGAAGAAAATGCACTCTTTGTGAGCAACCTCGATATCTAATCCTCCCATTCAAGGCTCGGTCCTAAGAAAATCCGAGCCTTTTTTGATGTTTTTGCGTGATGAAGACCACAGACAATCAGCTCGTCGTTGCAGTCAGCTCTCGAGCACTTTTTGATCTCGAAGAAGAACACCGAATTTTTGAATCACGAGGGATTGCAGCTTATCGCCAGTATCAAATCGAGCATAGAAATACCCCGTTGCGCCCCGGAGTGGCTTTTGCTTTGGTCGCTCGTCTTTTAAAGCTCAATGAACTATTCCCCGGACATAACCCCTTTCGCGTGGTTGTGCTTAGCCGCAACTCCCCTGAAACCGGACAACGTTTCTTCTCATCTTGTCAGTACTACAACCTTCCAATTAAGGCCGGTGCATTTACCTCCGGTCAATCTACTTTTCCGTACATTGAAGCCTTTGATGCATCACTATTTTTAAGCGCCAACAAAGACAACGTTACACAAGCCATCAACAAGGGACATCCTGCAGGACTGGTCCTGCCAGTTGACCCCAGTCAGCTGCATGAAGACGAGGGTGACGGAGAGTTGCGTATTGCGTTTGACTTTGATGGCGTCGTCATTGACGATGCTGCAGAAAGAGAATTTCAAAGGGATGGAATTGAAGGCTTTGAACGTATGGAAATCAGCCTAAAGGAAACTCCCCACGATCCTGGCCCTCTAGGTAAACTCTTTCAAAAACTCGCAAAATTTCAAGCACTCGATGCCCAACGCGGCGAAAATGATCCGTATTACAAACCGGCACTGCGCGTCTCAATCGTTACCGCACGCGGTTCGGCTTGCGTAGAACGGCTGATCACAACACTTAAAGCGCTTGGCATGAGCGCTGCTGAGCTTTTCTTGATGGACGGTTTGCCAAAAAACCGTGTTCTTGAGGTTATGCGACCGCATATCTTTTTTGATGATCAAATCACTCATCTCGAAAAGACTGCCCATACCATTCCGAGCGTTCTTGTTCCATTCGGCATCAACAACCTCTCGCAATAAGAAAACCTTTTCTATCGAAAGCTGGATGGAAAAACCGCTAAAAAGCTGAAAACATTTCGAGTGATACAATCGAAGGACTTTCTAGACGGACTACTCGGCCCTTGATGCCCTGAGTGCGCATCTGCAAAGGCCGTAACATATACATGCCGACCTTCGATCATCTGCAGACTTCCTTTCAATGTGGGCGTCTCATACTCAAAAACCGTATTACAGCCGCCCCTATCTTCACTGGACTTGAGTTTCAGCCAAATCTCTCTGAATTAACCAAATTTTGCGTACGCCTCGCTGAGGACGGAGTGAGCATGGTCACCATCTGCGCAGGCCTTGTTCATCCTAGCGGGGCACCCAGCGACAACTGGCATGTTTTCAATGAAGACATAGATGTTCCACGTCATCGCGTAATCACAAAAAAATTGCAAGAAAAGTCCTGCAAGGCAGTTTTGCAGCTTATACACGCAGGCTCCGAAGCACAGACCTGGCCTATATGGGGACCTAATACTGTTAGATTCAAAGATAGAGACAGAGTCTGGAGAGTCCCTAACCTCGTCATAAAAGGCATCATCAACGGCTATGTCAAAACAGCCGAGCTTGCGCAGAAAGCTGGCTATTCAGGCATCGAAATACATGCAGCAGGAAGGACACTGCCGGCGTCATTCTTGAGCCCAGCCATTAACCGCAGAAGAGATGTTTGGGGCGCTACTCAACTGGCACGGTTTAAGTTCATTCTCGATATCGTGCGCGGCGTGCGCAAAACCATATCCCAAGACATGACCATTGGCGTGCGCTTTAATCTTATGGAACTCACGCCGAGAGGCGCAGACTGGGAAGAAATATTAAGGTTTACCCAGATGCTGCGCATAGCAGGAGCTGACTACCTATGCCCAGAATTCGGTGGCGCAGAAGATCGCATACCAACTTACTTGCATCCAATTCCAAAAGATGTTTGGCTTCCTGCTTGTCAACTGCTGGCAGAAAATACTGCCTTGGCCGTTATTTACAACGAAGATTTAGGAACTCTGAAGGATGCTGACGATGCTCTTGCCACTCATGAAAACATGCTTATAGCCTTTGGGCGTCCTTTAGTCGCAGATTCACAATTTTTGCGTAAATCTCTGGGCTTGATGCAGGCTGACATACGCCCCTGGATTGAACACCCTGAGTACTCCCGTATTGACGGTCTTAGACGTAAACACACGCTTTTTTGCTTAACTGCACCATTTTCCTTTAACGCTTACCCTAAAGCTTTTGTACCAGCTGCAAAAAAGAAGAACATCGTTGTTTTAGGTGGCGGAATCAGCGGTATTTATTTTGCACTGACCGCTGCAAGAAGGGGGCATTTTGTCCGCTTATTTGAAAAACTGGATTTTTTAGGCGGTTCCGTCCGTTTTGTTGAAAAAATAAGACAAACCAAGAAAATTCAAACTTGGATTAAGTTGCTTGAAAATGACCTAAAGTTAGCTGGAGTTGAGGTCCATTTAGGAACAAAATCGGACATCAATCATCTTTTGTCCTTAAAAGATGTGGATCTTGTCGTTAACGCCACGGGATCTGAGCCGGAGATACCTGATATTCCAGGCATCGATTCTTCAAATGTAGTCACCTATGAAGAACTATTAGGTGACAATCTTCCAGTTGGAAACCGAGTGGCTGTGGTAGGAACAAATACTGTTTCTGTAACAGTCTGTCGCTACCTTTTGGAACAGCTTGAAGAGTCGGAAATGACAGCTGAACAGTGGAGAAAAGCTTGGGGAATTGGAGATATTCGCTATAACAGAGGAGGGATTCTCGGCGTTGTTCCAGAAATTTCTCCCCCTTTAAGACAAGTCTATCTTGTCGAATCTAAAAGAGGGCAATTCGAGAATTTAGCCAAGAGACAAACAGATTGTTGGGAGCTTCAATGGCTTTTGATGCGAGGCGCTCAAACGATGCGCAATATCAATATCGAATCCATTGATAATCACGCGCTTCGAGCAAGCTACGGCGAACGACATGAGGACCGATATGCCGTGCGTGTTGATCATGTCGTAGTCTGTTGCGGAGCTGTTCCTAATAGTGATCTGGCCCTTAGATTGGCCGTAACGGGTATTGATGTCATCAATATTGGGGCAGCTTCAAAAGAATCAGGTTATCTGTCTCTGTATGAAGCCATTCATGAATCTATTGAAGCTGCTCTTGATGTGTAGCTTGACGAAAATGTTGTGTTTTTTGCGATTTTTAGAGCTTCGGAAAGTACTCTAGTTTTACCTAAAAATAAAATTTTATTGTTAGATACAGTAATTAGTAGATGTGGGAAACTCTGTTGATATGAATAAAAAAGACTTATAAATCAACGCACTTCATTGTTGATAACTAGGAGGAGAAGGATTTTGCTTGCTTGTGGAAAAGTTGTTTAAAGAGGTGAACAACTTAAGGGGTGCAAAAAGAGGCTTAGAGGTTTCCACAAATAGCGCAAGGTTTTAGAGAGTTTGTGCACAAGTTATCCACAATGAACTGGTAGAGGATGTTTCAGCTCTGCGAGTGCCGGGGCAAAAACATCGCTACAATCGAGCTTATTTGGAATTTTATCGTTATAAAAATGTCGTCAGACGATTTGTTGCCGTGGTTTTCACCCAAGTTGTCGCCTGAGGTCTCGCGCGTCATCACCAATCTTGGGCGTAGAGCAGCACTGGAAAGAGGGCAGCCGTTGAGTGCTTCGTCTTTTTTTAAGCGTCTGGTATTCGTGCAGGATGGCTTCCTTGCTCAAGGGGTGATAAATCCTGGTGGAGGAACTCCCTTTATGTTGACGCTTTCGGGGCCAAGAAGCTTTGGTGCGGCGACAGGGGTTGTTGATGCCATGGATAATCTGCCACGACGATATTGGGCTGCTACGCACTGCGAGGTGCTGACGATTATTCCAGAGATTCTGTTGAGGCTGTCTGAGGTAGACGAAAAACTCAATCAGGAACTTAATAGTTATGCTATTCGCCATTTGATGAGTGAGCGAATGGGATTGATGCTTTGTCAAGCTGCATCTGTTGAAGAAAGAGCTGGGGTATTTGTTGTATCTAGCTTGATGGCGCGTGGTAAATTTTCAGCAGAAAAAACAGTAGCCGCGTCACGTTGGATAAGACTTGACGTATTGCCTTCACGCCATCTTGCAGCGGCGTTGCTGGCCGTAAAAGAGCAGCAGCTCATGGATGTCATGCGAAAATGGATCTCAGAGGGGGCACTTCGTTTTAATGATGGTGCATTCGATGTCAGAGGTGATTTGCTTGCTCACTACTGGAAATGGATGCAGCCATTTGTTCGCATGCACGAAAACATGCCGATGATGATCGCTAGAGATACGCGTCACCTTGAACATCTTGAATTGGATTTGAATCACTAAGAGAGCAATAAGAAATGAGAACACAAGCAATTGCCGCATTGATCGGCATCGTCGGAGCAGTATTCGTTACCAGCGGATGTGCTCCTTTAATTGTTGGAGGCGCAGCTGTTACTGCTGGTGCTACAGTCTCGACTATGACGGATCGACGCTCAGCTGGGGCTGTGGTCAACGATACAGTGCTCGAAAAGCGCGTTGCTTGGGAAATTTCTCAGGCGCTAGGCAAGAGCATTGATTCGCATATCACGGTGACTGCATACAACGGTAAAGTGCTGCTCACTGGAGAAGTGGCGACGGAGCAAGGAAAAGAGATTGCAGGACGCACTGCTTCGCAAAGCCTTGATGTAGGATCTGTCGTCAATGAGTTGGCCGTACTTGAAAATGTCGGCATGATGCAGCGTATGAGCGATTCGTCTCTTGCAACTAAGGTGCGCTCTCGCTTGGTTGGTACTGAAGATGTGTATCTGAGCCAGATGAAGGTTGTCGTCGATCGCGGCATTGTTTATCTCATGGGCATTGTGACGCCGCAGGAAAATGATCTTGCACTGGCTGTTGCTGCACGTACCAGCGGAGTGATGAAGGTTATCAGCGTTTGCGATGTTATGAGTGCAGAAAGAATTGCCAAGCGTCTGCGTGATATCCAGGCACAAAATTCAGCTTCGCAAACCGAGGCGCAGTGATTTTTTTCTCAAGGCTGCTCTTTTTTTTGAGAAATTCGTTTTCTGTGGCGATTAGCGCCACAGAGCGGCCTTGGTCTACATTGCGCAAGTACAGTCCATCAGATCTTGTGCGTGGTAGCTCGAGCGAACGAATACGCCAGAAAAAACTTTTTTGAACCCCATTTTCAGTGCGCGTTGCTGCCATTTGCTGAACTCATCTGGCGATATATAGCGATGAACAGGCAGATGTGTTTGTGAAGGGGCTAGGTATTGGCCAAGCGTGAGGATGTCCACCTTATTGGCGAGCAGATCTTGCATAACTGCCAAGATTTCATCATCTGTTTCTCCAAGTCCGAGCATTAATCCGCTTTTAGTGGGAACATCAGGACACAGCTGCTTGAATTTGCGAAGCACGCTCAGAGAGTGTTCATAGTCAGCCCCCGGACGTGTTGTCTTATAGAGCGACGGGACGGTCTCAAGGTTATGGTTGAAAACATCCGGAGGTGTTTGGCAGAGAATACGCAAAGCGTTTTCAAGCCTTCCTCTGAAGTCCGGCACAAGAATCTCAATGCGAATGTCGCGGACTGTTGCTCTAAGCGCTTGGATGATTCGTGAATAATGAAGTGCTCCTCCATCCTCAAGATCATCTCGATCAACGCTTGTAACAACAACGTAATCAAGCTTCATGAGCTTAACTGCCTGAGCTAGCCGGTGAGGCTCTGTGTTGTCTAATGGAGCAGGGCGTCCATGAGCTACGTCGCAAAAAGGACAACGCCGCGTGCAGACTTTTCCCATGACGAGAAAAGCTGCGGTTCCGTTTGAAAAACATTCTCCAATGTTTGGACATGAAGCTTCATGACAAACGGTGGCAAGCTGCGCTTCAGTCAAAATGCGCATCAGACGCTTGCTCTTTTCCGATGTCGAAAGTGCTTTGACGCGCAGCCAGTTTGGTTTTGGGATGGCCTGAAAACTATGGTTGATCTTTATAGGCAGTCTGGCAAATTTTTTGGCGCCCTTTTCAGAAAATACTGGCATTACAGCCATCCTTGAAAATGAGCGGCAACGCCCAAAATTGATCCAATTGTCATCATAAGAGCAAAACGGAGCTCAAGCTTGACTGTACCGAACATGACGTCGTTGAGCTCAAGACCGACAAGATTTGGCAATGCTTTGATGAGTTTGAGGGCCGATGGAAGGCAGGCAAATGTCAGCAAAACAAAAATAAGTTCTGGCTTCATAAACGATAGTATGCCTGTGCAGACGAAAGCCGCGAAAATCATCATGCAGTAGGCTTTGCGCATGCCTTTTGGTCCTAGCACGACGGCAAGTGTTTTTCTTCCTACCTCCCGATCATGTTCCAAGTCCCGATAATTGTTGACGGCAAGCACTCCTGACGCAATAAACCCCAAGGCTGCCCCGGCCAGCAGTGCTTCCATGTCGAGTCGGCCGCACTGAAGATAATAGGTGCCGCCGACCGCGACCAATCCGAAAAAGACAAATACCGTTGCTTCCCCAAACGGAGTGTAGGCAATCGGCTTGGGCCCTCCCATATACATGTAAGCGGCAACGACGGATGCGGCGCTGATGACGATCATAATCCAGCCGCCATAAGCAATCAGATAAATAGTGTCAAGCACAACCAAAAAAGCGCAGAATTTAATGGCCCATTCAACCTGATTAACCGTTAGCCAGCCGTTTGCCGTTGCTCGGGGAAGTCCCTTTCTGGATGTCCTCTCCGCTTTCTTTTTCGTATAGCCGGCATCATTTTCCATATTGGTGATGATTTGCATCAGCAACGACAGAGCCATGGTTGCTATAGCCAGAAGCAGATGAAATTCATGACCTGCAGCGGCTGCGATACCGAGACCGACAGCAACGGGGGCTGCCGCAACGCCGAGTGTTTTTGGGCGAATGCAGGAAAGCCATGCACGCAGACTTCCGGGTTTGGGATCAGTTGTTTGAGAAGGGGCTGCAGCTACCATGGTGTTCAAGAAGAAAAAGAAAATTGTTAAGTAACTTTTCTGCTACTAATCGATTGTTGACTTCAACGCCTAGTGTACGCATGTCAATCACGCGAAGAGCTTTATATCCGCACGGCGTAATAGCGCTAAATGGCGCTAGATTCATATCTGCATTTAACGATAAGCCGTGATATGTGCACCCTTTTGCCAGATGTACGCCGATAGAGGCAATTTTTGCTTGACCGGCAAACTCTCCTGTGCCGCCTTGGCAGTGAACGTACACGCCCGGAGCTTTTGGGTGTACAAACGCATCAATTCCGAAGTTTTTTAGTGTTTTAATAACAGCATGTTCGAGTATGTGAACGTATGTTTTGATGAAAATGCCGCGTTGTTTTAAGTGAAGCAAGGGGTAGAGGACGATTTGTCCCGGACCGTGATAGGTGATGTCTCCACCTCGGTCAACCGCAACGACATCAATGCCGTCGATGGAGGTTCGGCTTTCGCCAAGCAGCGGAGATCTTCCTATTGTGTAGACGGGAAGATGCTCAACGAGCCATACTTCGTCTTGAGCCGCATCATTGTTTTCATGTGCGAAGCGCTGCATGGCCTCATAGACAGGGCGATAAGCCTGTAGACCTAGATTTCGTACGAAGATTGCAGGGAGCATGCCGACACAACCGGCTAAAGGACGATTTTTACTAAAGGATGGCTGGTGAGCATCATGTAGATGCTGTCGAGCTGAGCGCGATCGACAGCGTGAATCGTCACCGTCAGTGCTGTATATTTTCCCGTCTTTGAGCGTGCGCAAGTAATTGTCCCGATATCAAAGTCAGGAACAATTTCGCGTATGGCGGCTCCGATTGATTCAGCAAATTCAGGATTGCTCAAACCCATAACCTTGATCGGAAAGTCGCACGGAAACTCCAGAAGACTGTCTTGTTCTTTGATGCGCTCTTTTTCTTGCCGGTTTTCATTCATAAATTTTTTCTCTATTCGTCAGTTTTCTCTCGGTCAGATCTGTTTGATTTGTCTGGCACTGCAAGAGGTGCGTTGTTTTGCGACGGCTTAATGCGAAGTCTTACAGAGTCAACAAACCGACTTAAAAAGCTTCCCATGCCTACATCATGCATGGCATCAAGCCCAAAATCGGCAACAGGTTTTCCTCGAAAATAAACGTGCAGGGTACCAATCCGATCGCCTTCACTGACAGGAGCAATAACGGGGGCCATGTATTCGAATTCTGTAGAAAAGCCCCCCGTGCCGCGTGAAACAATATCTTGTCGGCGCACAGTGACCCAAATCGGACGAGAAGTACCCACTTCAAGTTTCTCACGATTGCCAGTCAAAATATCGACTTTTTTGATTGTATCGCCGGCTTTAAAGAGCAGAATTGTTTCAAATTCCAATCGACCGAATCGCAGCAGCGTCAGCATGTCGTTGGTGGCTAGGTCGGCATTGGTCCCGCCAATGAGGACAGCGAAAATGTCGCGCGGCATTGCTCCATCTTCTCTGATTGGCTCCCGGTGCCAGCTGCTGATGAGATCAGTGCAGTCTGCGCTGCTCATCATGCCGGTGATGTCCTCTCCTTTCCAGAGCATCAGATTGCGGTTTCTTTGCGTGTGGTTTGTAAAAATAAATTCTTTCTGAGAAAACCAGACAAATTGTTTGGGATGGCGGCGGTGCATCTCAACGGCCAAAACAGCAAGGTCTTGTGCCGTAGTGCGTTGATTTTGCGCTGCAATAGGTGAGACAAAGCGCGAATTCTCCATGCCGATGGCGCGCGCTGTTTCATTCATTTTTTCTACAAAAGCCTCAATGCTTCCAGAAAGATGAGTTGCCACGGCAAGGGAAGCGTCTTCTGCAGCCACCACGGCTATGCCGTTTAAGAGCGTTTCTAAAGGTGTTGTCTCCCCTGCAACTAAATACAAGCGCCGCGAGCTCAAAGGTCGAAGGCTATCCTGAGCACTGATGGTGACAGGAGCCTGAAGCAGTTCAGTATTGTTGCCAACAATTTCCAGTGCAGTAAAAAGCGTCATTAGCTGGACTAAATCTCCAGGATTAATTTCTTTTTCTGCTCCAGAGCCTGCCATGACAAATCCGCTGGCGCCGTCTACAACAATCCACGCCTGTGCTTGGGCATGCATGGCAGGCAACTTCGGCCCGGCTGGCAAGGCTGGGCTGGACATCAAATAAAAGCTGGTAAAAAAAACCAGAAAAAGGCGAAACAAAAAATGCATGGGCCTAATTTTACAAAAACGTTAAATAAGTGCCGCCGCACTTGAAAAAGAGCGCTCAAGCAAGGCAAGTTTGCCGCCAAATGCGTGATTTGCGCCGGGGATCACCGTTACTGGAAGTTCCTGTATTTGCGCCCAACCAAGAACATCCGATAAGGGGACGACTTCATCATTTTGACCATGAACGACAAAAGTGCGTGCTGCAGGAGTTGTAAAGGCGAATTTATTAACGGGCATTCCCGCAAAAATAAGTGCTGCTGGTCTGCGAACTTCACTGGCTAGACTAGCGACATAGGTTCCGAAAGAGAAGCCTCCGAAAATGACGCGACCATTTGCCGGAAGCATTTCTGCGACTCCTCGAATCTCAAAGACTGCTTCAATGACGTGAAGAAAGTCCTGCGTCTCTCCTAAACCACCATCATAGAATCCATCACTTGCTCCGGCTCCGCGCAGATTTGGCCGAACAACAATGTAGCCGGCCGAAACAAGACTTTTTGAGAGTGTGCGGACAACTTTGTGGTCCTTAGTGCCGCCTGCGCTGGTCAATGGGTGTGCTAAAAAGGCAATGCCACTTGTGCAGGCATTGGGAATGTCGAGGCTGGTCTCAAGCAGACCTGCCGGCCCGTCGATTTGAATGGTATGAGTCTGCGTCATCAAAAAGTTCGCATGTGAAATAAAAAATGGCGTTCAAGGATTGTAATAAGCCCCAGGAAGCTCAGCTTGCAAAGATTCTCAGCAATGATGCTTTCGATTGCATCAAATGGGTTGACGTAGTTTCAAGTACTCAGGATTTGGCAAAAAACTTCGTTTGCAACAGCACAGACAGAACTTGTGCAGTTTTTATTGCCGACTCCCAGACAAACGGAAGAGGTACAAGAGGAAGGAGCTGGCATGCACCTGCCTTGAGCGTCTTGATGACGGTGGTGGCTCCTTTAGGCGTGCCTCTTGAAAAAAGTTCGGGATTGACTCTTTCGGCCGGAATAGCGGCTGTTGAAGCGCTTCGAACGATTTGTCCGAGAGTTTGCATTAAGTGGCCAAATGATCTTTGGCTTGAAAATGGAAAATTAGCCGGCATTTTGTGCGAAACGTGTCGGAACGCGAAAGGAGAGCTGCATGTGGCTGTCGGCATCGGCGTTAATATAGCGGTTCAAGATGACCTAATGAAGTATCTTCAGGAAGCGGGCTATCCTGCGTCTGCTCTTTTTGCTCCGGCATCTTTACCGGATGATATTGATAAAGTTCGTCTGAATACGGCAGCTCGTCTGGCGCGTTCCCTGCGCAAAGCGGTGTGCGAGTTTTCTTCTGAAAGCATGCGCTGCATTGCTGCGCAGTGGAGCAGTTTCGACGCCATGTTTGGTTCTCGGGTTTGCTTTATTTCCGAAGACGGCAGGCAGACGAAAGGAGTCGAATGCGGCATCACGCAGACCGGAGAGATCGTCATTGAAGATCACGGCAAAAGACGTGTTTTCAGCAATGGTTCGTTGAGATTGGCTGAGAGCGAAGCGGCACTAGTTAAGAAGGCAAAAATAAGTGACTGTTATATTGCTTGACTTGGGAAATACTGCTCTGAAATGGTCTCCTTTAGGAGAGGAAGAGTCTCCTAGAACGTTTGTGCACGACGGTGCTGATGTTCTTCCTGACGAGATATCCAGCGAGTGGATCGATTTAAATCCTAAGCATGTCATCGGCTGTATGGTTTCCAGTGAAAATCTGGCGCTGACTCTTACCAAATTTTTCAATCAGCACCACATTGGCTGGGATTGGATGCATTCTCAGCAAGTGTTTGAGGGACCTTTTAAGCTTCGCAATTGTTATGAAGACTACCGACAGCTCGGCAGCGACAGGTGGTACGCTGCCATTGGAGCTGCATCGCTTTATCCTGATCAAGCTTTGGTTGTAGTGCATATGGGCACGGCCACAACTGTTGACACGGTGCTGCCTGCCGAAGATGGTCTTGAATTCAAAGGAGGAAGAATTCTGCCCGGGCCTGTCATGATGTATCGCTCGCTGGTCAACCATACTCGTTGTCGTCCGAAAGGTGCAGGGAAATATCGTGAGTTCCCTTGCAATACGACAGATGCAATTTCAAGCGGTATTTTGGAGGCGCATTTGGGCGTCATTGATCGTGCGCTTGCCTGTGTGCGCCGAGTCGGATTTGAGGGGCAGCTCATATTTGCCGGAGGTGCAGCGCCATTGCTTGCTCCCTACATTACGAAAGAATTTCCCGGGGCTGTGCTTAAGCATAATTTAGTGCTTCGCGGGCTTGGCATGTTTGCTGAGCATTCTTAAGCATAAAGAATCAACGAACAGGATCAGTTCATGCGTTTGTGGTTTAACTTACTGCTTTTGGCTTGCATTGCGGCAGGTGTTGCCGTGATCTATGCCGATGCACACAAGCCAAGGGGGGATGTTCAAACCAACACCGGCGTTCCGCTTCGCGTGAACATGATTGACGAAGAAAAATTAAAGCGCGACATGACCGATGGGCCGCAGGATGCGCTGCTTCAGGCTCAGGGAGCCGTTGATGCTTCCTGTTTTGTTTGGGGGCCTTTCGAGACTAGGGATCTGAGGGGACTCGAGGCAACGCTGCAAAGGGCACGCCTGATGCAGAAAATGGAAATCGCCGATCGCTTTTTGCCTGATCGCTACATCGTCTATTTGGGGCCTTACATCAACGAAGTTGCCGTGCGTGCTTTCGTTAAGCAATTTCGACAGCAAGGCTTTAAAAGCGTTAGACCGATTATTCGTGGGGATCTCGCTTTCGGCGTTGAGATCAAGGCTTTTGAAAGCCGACAGGCCGCGCAGGAGTATTTGGTTTCAGGCAAGGCGCCTGACGTCAAAGGCTTGCGCGTTACAAATAGGCTCGGTGAGCCTTCCACCCAGGTCGATTTGGTTTTTCGTGCGCTAACCGATGATGAGAGGGAAAGGCTTTTTTCCGTCTGGAAAACACTTCCCAAAACGCAACTCAAGAGCTGCGCGCATTACGGGTATTGATCGCCATTTGTTCTAGTCGCAGGGCATCGAGCCGCTTTGGAAGAATTTTCAGCAGCTGATCTGCGGCAGATTTTCTGTGTTCAAAGTTTTCAAGCGGCATTTCCCGGTGCCTTTCCGACCAAATTGAATCGGGAAAAAACGCATCGTCCTTCCATCGAGCGATGATGTGCCAGTGCACGTGCGGCACCATATTGCCCAGACTGGCCAGATTGATTTTGTCTGGGCAAACAATCTCTCTGATGCTTTTTTCAATGAGCATGAGCACGTTGAAGATGTAGGCACGATCCTGCTGCGGCAAGTCCGTCATTTCTGCTTTGTGCTGAGTGCTGATGACGCGAATGAAGCAAGGTAGAGCATCGTCAGAGGCGTCGATGACGTATAAGAGGTCATCGCGCCAGATTTCATGCGGATGCTGAGTGGTGCAAAGTTCGCATTTCATGCAATTTCGATGCGCCAGCCGCTGCATTGCTGCAAGGCAGGCTGCGTCGCCTCCTTTTTTGGGTCGAGTTTTCCTAAACGAGTACTTTTTCAATGCCGTCTTCATCGAGCGCTTTGGTAACGAAGTCCGACAGCCATGTGTCCCCAAGTCTTAGATGGGCCATTTCGACGGCTAGAAATTCAGCCTTGGTGCCGGAAGTACCGTTGTAGCGGCTTAAGCCTTGCAGACACCCCGGGCATGCAGTAAGAATTTTCACTGATCCGTAAAATCCTCCGGCGCATAGTCGGTTTTTGTTTTTGGCAATGTCTTCCTCTTTTCTGAAACGAACCTGCGTAGCAATATCGGGACGAGCAACAGCAAACGTACCTGATTCTCCGCAGCAGCGTTCAGTGAGCAGAATTTGAGAACCATCAGCTGGATGCACAAGATCATTGACCGTTTTTACGGGAGCCGGAGCGGAAAAGGGACTATGGCAAGGGTCATGGAAAAGATACCGAACGTTTTCAGATCCCGTCACGCAGACTCCTTTCTCAAGCAAATAATCGTGCACGTCCATCAAGCGGCACCCCGGGAAAATTTCCTCAAAGCGGTATTCCTTAAGTTGCTTCATGCAGGTGCCGCAGGAGACGAGTACGGTTTTAATGTCCAAATAGTTGAGTGTGTTGGCTAGGCGATGGAAAAGCACACGATTGTTGGTCACGATTTTTTCAGCCAGTTCATGCTCTCCGGCCCCGATTTGGGGATATCCGCAGCACAGGAATTTGGGTGGAAGCACTGTCTGTACGCCGATGTCGTACAAAAGCGCAAGCACGGCAAGACTCACTTCAGGATAAAGACGTTCGTTGCCGCAGCCGGGGAAATAGAACACGGCCTCGGCGTCAATGGCCGAAGGTTTGCGAACAATGGGGGCTGTTGACTGATCGTTCAATCCCAGTATGGCTCGCATGGTATGCGGCAATCTGGGAGAAGGCAGCTTGCGATTGACAAGCGCCACGGTGTATTCGACCATGCCGGGCTTGCCTATAGTGCTTTTAGGATGCTGCAAAGCAGCTTTGGAAACGGGTGAGAAGAGGTCGCTGGCAACTCTTTGCGCTTTGAAGCCCCATTGCACGAGCCCTTTGCGGGCTGCTTCAACGGCTCCGTTTCCCGTTATCTCTAAAAACTTCATGCCGGCGGTCTTGGCAGCCGGAGTGCTGACTTCACCCATGCGGTGCAGCAGGTTGCGAATCAAAATCGTAACTTCGCCAAAGTTGATCTTGACGGGACAAGGCGTGCGGCACTTCATGCATAGCGTGCAATGCTCGCCGAGGTCTTCCAGAGCCTCGAGATGCAGCTTGGATAAGCCTCTGCGTGTCTGGCTCTCGTAGAGAATGGACTCTATCAAAAGACTGGTAGCGATGATTTTGTTTCGCGGCGAATATAAAAGACTCGCCCGAGGCACGTGCGTCGTGCACTTTGATTTGCATTTTCCGCAACGCAAGCAATTTTTGATGGCATCGCTGATTGCCTTGACCTGCGTTTGCTGCATGATGAGCGATTCGGCACCGAGAAGATTGAAGCTTGGCGTATAAATTTTCCGCAGGTTGATGTCGGCTTCCAATTTGCCTCGGTTGAAAACACGGTTGGGATCTACGCTGTGCACGTACTCGCGGTAATCGGCAAGAAGCGATTTGTCGAGATATTCGATTTTCGTGAGTCCGATGCCGTGCTCTCCGCTGATGGCGCCGCCGAGCTCAATGGCCTTGTTCATGACCATATGCACGGCTGCAATGCCTTTTTGCATCATGGCGTAATTGTCCGAATTGAGCGGAATGTTGGTGTGAACGTTCCCATCGCCGGCATGCATGTGCAAGGCAATGAAGACGCGCCCTCTCAGTATTCGGTCGTGAATTGCGTCGATTTGCGTGCGTACTTTCTCGAATACGTCGCCGGAGAAAATGTGAAAGAGTTCGCTGCGGACTTCTTTTTTCCACGAAATGCGCAGTTCTCGGTCATAGACGACATCAAAGAGCTTGCGTCCAGCGTATCTTTTTTTGATTCTAGGGGTGCAGAGGTTCGCAAACGAAGGAATTTCAACAGCCGCTGATTCAAAAGGCTTGTCAAGATTATTCAGAACAAAGCTCCAGCGCTTGCGCACGTCTGCAAGAAGCCGCCGAGCTGCCGGCACTGAATCTGCAAGCAGGGTTTCCTTAGCAACGCCGGCGGTCATTGAAGGCTTGCCCAAAGATATGTAGCCGCTCAGATATCTCTCGAGTGCGTCGAGCATTTCAAGCTTGTTTTCAATTGAGCAGCAGATGTTGAAGCGCTCGCAGGCAAGCGTGTAATCTCCGATTTTGTCAAGAGGAATGACAACGTCTTCATTGAGCTTAAAAGCATTGGTATGTGCACTGATGGCAGCTGTGCGGCTTCTCTCGTGCCAGAAGCGGAATCTTTCTTCATCGGTTCTGGCAATAAAGCCTTCGCAGTCTGCGCTCGAAGCGCATATTTTGACAACCTTATTGGTGACTTGTTCAAGAGCGGCTAAGTTGTCGGAGACAATATCTCCGACGAGAACCATCTTTGGATAATCGTTGCGATTGCTTTTAACCGGATAATTGACGGCGTGCAGGTAGCGATCATCAAGGTGCTCGAGACCAGCAAGCATGCACCCTTGGGGATGAGCGTCCAAAAAGCGCGTGATGTCGACAATAGCCGGACCGGCAAGTTTGGCGGCTCCGAAGAATTCAAGACAGACCGTGCGCGTGTACTTGGGCATGCGGTGCAAAATCCAAGTTGCTGATGTGATCAGCCCGTCGGTTCCTTCTTTTTGTACGGCAGGCAGGCCGCCCAAATATTTGTTGGTGACGTCTTTTCCGAGACCTTTTTTTCGAAAGATGGACCCCGGCATTTCGATGATGCGTTCATTGAGAACGCGCGCGCTTGAGGCGTCAGCCGAGCGGCCATCTCTGACCGTGAGCTTCCACTGAACAAGATTTTGCTTGTGAATTTTTCCTAGGTTGTGGTTGAGTCTTTCAACTTCAAGCCAATTTCCGTCAGCGGTGACCATTCGGTAGCTTGCCAGATTGTCGACGGCTGTTCCCCAAAGAACAGCTTTTTTGCCGCCAGAGTTTTCAGCAATATTGCCCCCGATTGTTGAACTGTCTGCACTGGCCGGATCGACTGAAAAGACAAGGCCGTCGAGAGCCGCTGCTTCTGTTACCCGGCGAGTGACCGCTCCTGCTCCTGTATGAATGACGGTGACATCGTGTTCGACGCCCGGAAGTTTTGTCTGGTAGGCGCGGCTGATGTGATCGAGCTTTTCGGTGTTGATGACCGCGCTCATTTCGCTCATGGGCACGGCCCCTCCTGTGTAGCCGGTGCCGCCTCCGCGCGGAATGATGACCAGCCCCAAAGAGGTGCAAGCGCGCACTAGAGCGGGAATTTCTTGTTCACTGTCGGGAGTGATGACAACGAACGGATATTCGATGCGTAAATCTGTGGCATCGGTGACATGCGCTGCGCGCATGAAAGGATCAAAGCGAATGTTGTCCCCGTTGGTGCAGTGCTTGAGTGTTTTGGCAATTTTGGCGCGCAGTGCCTTGATGCGCGCAAAGCTGGCTTCGAATTTTCTAACCGCCTTATAGGCCATGCTCAGCAGCTGGACAACTTTGGCGTCTCGCTCAGGGTGCTGCAGATCTCGGCGCTTATCGATTTCCTTTAAGCGATGTTCTAGAGCATCCAGCAAAAGCTTGCGGCGCTCAGTGTTGACCAGCATGTCTTCCTGAAGGTAGGGATTGCGGTACACGACCCAAATGTCGCCCAAAACTTCATAGAGCATGCGAGAGCTGCGTCCGGTACGGCGTTCGCCTCTGAGTTCAAGCAGGAGATTCCAAGCCTTTTCTCCGAGCAAACGAATCACGATTTCACGGTCTGAGTACGACGTGTAGTTGTAAGGAATTTCGCGAATGCGCTCAGGAAGGTTTTTATTTTGACCGGAGGCGGTGTTTTGTACGATGTTGTTTTGTGTCGTGTTGTCCATGAGCAGGGTCTCAAGGCTGAAAAGTCTGAAGCAGGTTTGAAAATGGCGATGCTCGACCGCAAAGCATGCCATTTTGTATTGTAATGCCCCTAAGGCAAAACCCATACTTCGTTTAGGCTAAATCAGTGGATATGAAGTTAACTTGAATTCAAAACTGCGTTTGGACCTGACAAGGGAAAATGTTCGATAGATTGATAAGCTCGCGCAGCAGCATGTCGGGGAAAACTAAAAATTACAGGGCTTGCCCCCTCCGAGCCCGCCATGATGATCTCAGGCAGTCAAAGCTGCGGCGGCAGAACTTGTGAAATAAGAAAAATTTAGGGAGACGATGTTATGGCAAGTCTTCAAGCCATGCGGCAGGAAGCGGCTGCAAAGGGGCTTTATTGTCCTGAAGCTGAAAAAGATGCTTGCGGCGTAGGTTTTGTAGCCAACATCAAAGGCAAAGTTTCTCATCAAGTGATTGAAGATGCGCTGATGATTCTGCGCAATCTCGATCATCGCGGTGCTGTTGGTGCCGATCCGCTTTTTGGCGACGGCGCTGGCATTCTTATTCAAATCCCGGATAGTTTCTATCGCGAGGAAATGTCTAAGCAGGGAATCTCTCTGCCTGCCCCGGGCGACTATGGAGTCGGCATGATCTTTTTGCCCCGTGAGCCGGCTTCGCGGGAAGCTTGCGAGCAGGAGCTCGAGCGCATGGTGAAAAAAGAGGGACAGGTGGTGCTTGGCTGGCGCGATGTGCCCGTTGACAGTGCGATGCAGATGAGTCCCGTCGTTCGTGAATCTGAACCAGTGATTCGGCAGATTTTTATCGGGCGTGGACCGGACGTCATGGTGCAGGATGCGCTCGAAAGAAAACTTTATGTGATTCGCAAAAGCGCCTCGCACCGCATCCGTTCACTAAAGCTCAAGCATGGAGCTGAATATTTCGTGCCTTCCATGAGCACGCGCACTGTTGTCTATAAAGGACTCTTGCTTGCCGACCAAGTTGGACGCTATTACCGAGATCTGCAGAACCCGGCCTGCAAGAGCGCTATTGCAGTTGTGCATCAGCGTTTTTCAACGAATACGTTTCCAGCCTGGGCTCTTGCTCATCCCTATCGCTATATCGCTCACAACGGCGAAATCAATACGGTCAAGGGCAACTACAACTGGATCTGTGCTCGAGAAAATGTTTGGAAGTCTGCCGTTTTGGACGCAGATGTCAAAAAGCTCGTTCCGCTTATTTACGAGGGACAGTCAGATACAGCAAGTCTTGATAACGCTGTAGAACTGTTGGTAATGGCCGGCTATTCGCTGCCGCAGGCCATGATGATGCTCGTGCCGGAAGCATGGGAAAAATCCTTGACGATGGATCCTGACAGGCAGGCCTTCTATGCCTACCATGCTCCGATGATGGAGGCATGGGACGGACCTGCTGCGCTTGTTTTCACCAATGGCGTGCAAATTGGCGCCATGCTCGACAGAAATGGATTGCGTCCAGCGCGCTATGTCGTC
Source organism: uncultured Duodenibacillus sp. (assembly GCA_944388865.1). Classification (GTDB taxonomy): domain Bacteria; phylum Pseudomonadota; class Gammaproteobacteria; order Burkholderiales; family Burkholderiaceae_F; genus Duodenibacillus. The sequence goes on from CALXKM010000010.1 coordinate 45,078, forward strand.
ACGGATGACGACACCGTAGTGCTTGCTTCAGAAGTGGGGGTGTTGCCGATTCCAGAGAGCCGCATCCGGCGCAAATGGCGCATTGAGCCGGGCAAAATGCTTTTGATTGATACGGTTCAGGGGCGCATTATTGGCGACGATGAAATCAAAAATCAGGTGGCGCTTGACAAGCCCTACCGAGAATGGGTGGAACGTCTGAATCTGAGACTTGCCGATCTTACGAATGCGCAGGAACAATCTCGGGAAAATATGACAGCTGCCGTCAGTGAAGAACGTTTAGCTGAACTGCAGCGTGTTTTTGGCATGACGCAAGAAGACGTCAACGTTGTTCTTATGCCGATGGCCGTCAAAGGAGCAGAACCCACGGGCTCCATGGGAAACGACGTTTCGCTTCCGGTGCTTTCAAAGAAAAACAAATCGTTTTTCTCATATTTCAAGCAGCTTTTTGCTCAAGTCACCAATCCGCCGATTGATCCGATTCGAGAAGAACTCGTGACCAGCTTGGTGAGCTTTATCGGTCCTAAGCCGAATCTGCTTGACATCAACAATGTCAATCCTCCGAGACGCATCGAAATTCTGCAGCCTGTGCTTGTTGAAGACGATATGCAAAAGCTGCGCGCAATCGATGCTCATACCGCAGGAAAATTCAAAAGTTGCGAAATTGACATTACCTATCCCGCTTCCTGGGGTGCTGACGGTGTTGAGGCGCATCTGGCAAGTCTGTGTGCACAGGCCGTCGACGCCATTGGCGAGGGATACAACATTCTCATTGTCAGTGATGAAAAGGTAGGCCGAGATCGTGTTGCTGTTCCTGTGCTGCTTGCTGTGAGCGCCTTGCATCAGCATCTCATTCGCGAGGGGGTGCGAACCAATGCTGGTCTCATCGTCAATTCCGGCGAAGTATTTGAAACCCATGATTTTGCGCTGTTGCTTGGCTATGGCGCAGAGGCCGTGCATCCGTACTTGAGTTTGGCCACCATCCGCAAGCTTGCGCCGTTAAATGGATTGTCTCCGGATGAAGCGGTTTCGCATTACGTCAAGGCCGTCGGGAAGGGGCTCACCAAGGTGATGGCCAAGATGGGCATTTGCACCGTCATGAGCTATCGTGGGGCGCGCATTTTTGAAGCGATTGGCTTAAAGAGCGATTTTGTCGAGCAATATTTTCACGGGACGTCAAGCAAGATTGAAGGCATAGGACTTTTTGAAGTCATGCGGGAAGCTGTTGACAGACATCGTGCAGCCTATGCCAAGAGAGCTGCGCCCAAGGGAGAGCTTCCGACCGGGGGCGAATATGCCTGGCGCGCCGATGGTGAAGAGCATATGTGGACGCCTGAGGCGATCGTGAAGCTGCAGCGGGCTTCGCGTCAGAAAAATTATCAAACCTATAAGGAGTACGCCCGCATCATCAACGATCAGAGCCGTCGTCAAATGACGCTGCGCGGCTTGTTGCGGTTTAGGACGGAAGTCTGTACGCCGGTTCCGATTGAAAGCGTTGAACCGGCTCGAGAAATCGTGCGCCGCTTTGCAACGGGCGCAATGAGCATGGGATCCATTTCGGCAGAGGCTCATGCCACGCTTGCAGTGGCCATGAATCGCATCGGAGGCAAGAGCAATACGGGCGAGGGAGGTGAAGATCCTCGTCGCTACGAGCAGGAGCTCAAAACAGGCCGATCTCCCGTGAAAAAGGGCATGAAGATTGCCGATATTCTCGGCTCAGAGCGCATTGTGGCCGATATTGAACTTGAAGAGGGCGATAGCCTCAGATCACGCATCAAGCAAGTGGCAAGCGGCCGCTTCGGCGTTACCGAGCAGTATCTTGCTAGCGCCGATCAGATTCAAATCAAGATGGCGCAGGGCGCCAAGCCTGGCGAAGGCGGACAGCTTCCCGGACACAAAGTGTCTGAATACATTGCGGAGTTGCGTTGCTCGGTGCCGGGAGTGGGGCTTATTTCACCTCCTCCGCACCATGACATCTATTCCATCGAAGATCTCGCTCAGCTGATTCACGATCTCAAAAGCGCCAACAGCGCAGCTGATATTTCCGTGAAGCTTGTCAGCGAAACCGGAGTGGGAACGGTGGCTGCAGGCGTAGCGAAAGCCAAGGCAGACCACATTGTCATTGCCGGTCATGACGGCGGAACGGGGGCTAGTCCGATATCGTCGGTTAAACATGCCGGAAGTGCTTGGGAGATGGGACTTTCGGAGACGCAGCAGACGTTGGTGATCAATAATTTAAGAGAGCGCGTCGTCTTGCAAGTCGACGGTCAGATCAAGACGGGGCGCGATGTCGTCATCGGCGCATTGCTTGGCGCAGACGAATTTGGTTTTGCTACGGCGCCTTTGGTGGTTGAGGGCTGCTTGATGATGCGCCAGTGCCATCTCAATACTTGTCCCGTCGGCATTGCCACACAGGATCCGGAGCTGAGAAAACGCTTTAAGGGAAAGCCTTCAAGTCTTGTGAACTATTTCTTCTTTGTTGCTGAAGAAGTGCGCGAAATTATGGCCGAGCTCGGTATTTGCCGTTTTGAAGACTTGATCGGCAGAAGCGACCTTCTTGCGCAGCGCGACGATGTGGACAATTGGAAGGCTAAAGGTGTTGATCTTTCCCGAGTACTTTACAGGCCGCAGGTCCCCTCGCAGCTGGCGCGCCACAGCGCCGCGCAAAATCATGAGCTCGAAAAGAGTCTTGATGCGAGCATTCTGCAGAAAATTGCCCCGAGCATTGTCTCGGCGCAGAAAGTGCGGATGGAGCTTCCCATCAGCAACGTTGATCGAACCGTGGGCACGCAGATCGCGTATGCTGTGGTACAGCGCCATGGTGCCAAGGGCTTGCCCGATGGAACAATTCAGTTGCTCTTTAAGGGGACGGCAGGACAGTCGTTCGGCGCGTTTGCCGTTGCCGGCATGACGATGGAGCTCGAAGGCGATGCCAACGACTACGTCGGTAAAGGTCTCTCGGGCGGGCGCATTATCGTGAGGGCAAATGAAGACTTCCACGGCAATCCGCAAGAAAACATCATCGCGGGCAACACGACGCTTTACGGCGCCACTAGCGGCGAGGCTTTCTTCAACGGCGTCGTCGGCGAGCGCTTCGCAGTTCGTCTTTCGGGGGCGAGCGCCGTTGTTGAAGGAACGGGGGACCACGGATGTGAATACATGACGGGCGGAACTGTGGTCGTGCTCGGAAAAACGGGCCGTAATTTTGCTTCCGGCATGTCGGGCGGCGTGGCTTTTGTTTTTGATGCACAAGGAGACTTTGAGTCGCACTGCAATACCTCCATGGTGTGCCTTGAGCGAGTGATGAGCAGCGAGGAGCAAAAGCGTACGAGCGATTCCCGGTGTTGGCATATGGGACGCACTGATGAGGAACTTTTAAAGGATCTCATCTCCAAGCATGCTCAGCTGACGGGCTCAAAACTTGCTGAGGAGCTCCTCGAACACTGGTCGAGTTCTCGGTCGCGTTTTGTCAAGGTGATGCCGCTTCAGTACAAGCAGGCGCTTCAGGCCAAGGCTGGCCTTAACTAGAAAGGAGAGAGAATTTCATGACGAAGCAAAATCTCAAGCCGGCCCAAGCGCAACGCATTGAATTCGGACACCAAAGCATTCAAGAACGCGTTAAGCATTTCAATGAATTCACGATTACGCTCAGCGATGAGCAGATTCACGCACAGGCTCAGCGTTGCCTGCATTGCGGAACTCCGTTTTGCTCCGCAAACTGCCCGCTGCACAATCGTCCTGTCGATTTCAATCGCCTGGTGCGCGACGGCAAGTGGCGAGCAGCCTGGGAGTGCTTGAACGCCACAAATAGTTTCCCGGAATTTACGAGCCGCGTCTGTCCTGCAATTTGCGAGGCTGGCTGCACGCAGTATTACTTGCAAGATGCAGCCGTGGGCATCAAGACGATTGAGAGAGCCATCATTGACCGCGCCTGGCTCTCAGGGTGGGTGAAGCCGGCTGTCGTGCAGCAGAAAACTACTAAGCGCGTAGCGGTGGTGGGGTCTGGTCCGGCGGGGCTTGCTTGCGCGCAGCAACTGGCACGGGCGGGACACGATGTTGTGGTGTATGAAAAAAATACCCGTGCCGGCGGGTTGCTGCGCTACGGCATTCCAGACTTCAAGCTTTCCAAACATCTCATTGATTGCCGTATCGAACAGATGCAGGCCGAGGGAGTGAAGTTTGAATTGGCAACGGCTGTTGCCGTTGAGGAGTTTCCTCGCGGGGTGCACAGCGATGCCATCGAAACGGTGAGTGCTGACGAATTAAGACAAAATTTTGATGCCGTCGTGCTTGCCTGCGGCGCGGAAACGCCTCGCGACTTGCCCGTGGAAGGCCGACAAGGCAAGGGAGCCCATTTTGCTCTTGAGCTTTTGCAAGGAGCCAATAAGGTGCTCGCCGGCGAGCTCAAGGAGACTGCAGTGTCTGCCAAAGGGTGCGATGTAGCTATTATCGGCGGCGGCGATACGGGCAGTGACTGCGTCGGCATCGCAAGACGTCAAGGAGCTGGCAAAATTTACCAAATTGACATCAGCGCTTGTCCGCCTGAAAAGGAAGACAAGGAGCTGACGTGGCCTGATTGGCCCTATAAGCTGCGTACGTCGACTTCTCAGGAGGAAGGCTGCGAGAGACTTTGGAACACGGCAACCAAGAGAATTCTTCTCAACGACAAGGGAGAGGTCCGCGGTATTGAGTGCGTCAAGTTGCAGTGGGAGGTTGATGAACGAGGACGCAGGATTTCCAAGGAGGTTCCAGATTCGCGTTTTGAAATTTCCGTCAGTCGGGTTTTCATTGCCATGGGCTTTCTGCATGCTGCGCAGCCTCTGCTTGAAGTCTTTGGCGTAAAAACCGATGCTCGAGGCAATGCCCAGGCTGAAATTGAAACGGGCAAGCATCCGTTTGCAACATCTGTCGAGGGAGTTTTTGCCTGCGGAGATGCAAGAAGCGGGCAGTCTCTAGTTGTGCGGGCTATGAGCGAAGGTCGTCGCTGTGCACGCGCTGTGGATCTTTATTTGATGGGATCAACGGATTTGCCGCAGTGGCGTCCTTAAGCGCAAAAGAAAAATTCAAGACTCGGGTCAAAAGATGCTTCGAGAGCCAAGCTAAAGCGTTTGGGCGGCCGGGTTTTTTTGACCCGAAAAGTACATCCCAATAAACCTCAAGTTTAGAAGTTTAGACTGAAGAAAAACGTTGCTAGGCCTTATTTGACAAGGGTTTGAGGCGTTTTTGAGTTTTTCGGCTTGTAGGTACACTAAACGCTGGGTCTGCACCGCGGCGGACATCCCAATAACAAAGCGCCGCGTTCCCAAAACGATCGGCGCTTTTAATCCGCGGAATCTGTTGCGACGAACTTAAAGCTGCAGGCTTTCTCCGTCTTCGGGAATCAGCAGCTTGTCGAGCTTTTTGGCTTGAGCAAAGTTTCTGAGTAGCTCACGGGTGACGGTGGCGTGAGAGACGCCTTCGACGTGCGTGGCAATGACGGTGAGTTCAGGGAAATCGGTCATCAGAGCCAATACGTCATAGTGATTCATGATGAGCGGATGTCCCAGCGGAAATTGCACGCCGGCAGCGTTGACGGCTACGATGGAGGGCTTGAAGCGCTCAATGGCATCAATAACAAGCTGGCAGTACACGGTGTCGCCTGCCAGGTAAAAGCGCTGGGCTTCGGCAGAGCTTTCAAAGACAACGCCGCTTGCATCATCGGTGATCTTCATGCATCCGCAGGCCTTGCGGGTGACAAGATCACTTTTGCCGTGATCGCAATCCGTGCGGTACAAAACTACGTTTTTAAATTCGATGCCGGCCTCAGAGAGCACGCGAACGTCTTCAAAGCCCATGCTGCGAATCGTCTGCGCTTCTTCTTGCGATTGTGAAAAAAGAGGCATCGTTTTGGGAAGAAGGTGCGCGGCTTCTTCATCGAAGTGATCAAAGTGCAAATGCGTCACGATGCAGGCATCAACGTCAAAAAGTTCTTCAACAGGGCACGGGAGATCGCAATCCGGATTTCCGCGGCCGGTGCTGCAGGTGTCGGGAACGCTCGGATTTGCTGAAATTTCATGTTTTCACACTCAAGTTTATTGTTTAGAAAGTTCTGTTTCTGAGCTGAGAGGCTCAGTAGAATTAAATGTAAAACCTCAAGTAGCTTGAGGTTCAAGCTCGAGGACAAAAAAATGAAAATAGGCGAATTGTCTGCAAGAACAGGATGTCCTGTGCCGCGCATCCGTTTCTACGAACAAAAGGGCGTTCTGCCAAGCCCTGTTCGCGGTCCAGGGGGACAGCGCGAGTATGGAGAAGATGCCGTCAGAAGGCTTGATTTCGTCATGACTTGTCGTTCCAACGGCATGAAGCTTGAGTGCATTGAGCGCTTTTTGGAGTTTTCCGATAATCCTTCACTTGGATCGCAATGGCTTCTGGAGAGGCTTGATGAGTATCTGGCCAAAGTGGATCTTCTGCGAAAAGATCTTGATCGAGTTGAGGTTTATCTCAAGGGGCTGCGCGCAAAATTTCCCCGAGAGCTGCGAGAAAACAAGTCGTCGTTTTTTTAGTGAGAAAGCTATTTTTAGGGATTGTGCGGATTTCATTGGTTTGCAAGCTGCTCAAATGCTCGTATATTTAAAAGCCTCGAGACAAAAAACAATCAACGCTTCAATTCCTCGGTTGGAGCAAGGAAAAGAAAATGGCATCGACAACTGAACAAAATCGTCAGACGTACCTGCGCCGTGTGCTCACCGCGCGCGTCTATGACGTGGCTCATGAAACCCCTCTGGATGAAGCCAAGAAGCTTTCCAAGCGTATTGGCAACAAGGTGCTTTTAAAGCGCGAAGACACTCAGCCTGTGTTTTCGTTCAAACTCAGAGGCGCTTTCAACAAAATGGTGCATTTAACGGCTGAAGAGCGTGCTCGAGGCGTCATTTGCGCCTCTGCCGGCAATCATGCTCAGGGCGTTGCGCTTGCCGCCCGCAGATTGGGGTGCCGAGCGGTGATCGTCATGCCTGTGACGGCGCCTGCGCTTAAGGTTGAAGCGGTGCGCAATCTCGGCGGCGAGGTGGTGTTGGTCGGTGAGAGCTTTTCGGATGCGGCGCAGCACGCCGAAAAAATGCAGCAGGAAGAGGGCTTGAGCTTTGTGCATCCTTTCGACGATCCGTATGTGATTGCTGGACAGGGAACGATTGGCATGGAAATTCTCCGCCAATATCAGCCCGGAGACCGCACGCGCCCTGATGCAATTTTTGTTCAAATCGGCGGTGGTGGTCTTGCTGCGGGTGTTGCCACGTACATCAAAGCGATCTATCCGGAAATCAAGGTGATCGGCGTGGAAACAAAAGATTCCGACGCTATGAAGCGTTCGCTTGATGCGGGCGAGAACATCACGCTCGAAGATGTGGGGCTTTTCTCTGATGGAACGGCCGTCAAGCGCGTTGGTGATGAAACCTTGATGTTGTGCAGAGAAAATCTCGACGACATTATTCTTGTCGACAGCGATGAAATTTGCGCGGCCATCAAGGATGTGTTTGAAGATACGCGCACGATCGTAGAACCCTCCGGAGCGCTTTCGCTGGCCGGGCTCAAAGCATGGGTGCGTCGTGAGAACGCGGTGAACAAAACGCTCATTGCTATTACTTCCGGCGCCAATATGAATTTCGACCGTTTGCGCTTTGTTTCTGAGCGCGCCGAGTACGGCGAGCAGCGAGAAGCCATTTTTGCCATTACGATTCCCGAAGAAAGGGGATCGTTTAAGCGTTTGTGTGAACTTGTTGGCAGCCGCAGCGTGACCGAGTTCAACTATCGCATCAGCGATCAGGAAAAAGCGTACATCTTTGTCGGCATTCAGACGGCGAACTCTCACGATGCTGATGAACTGGTGCATGTGTTTGAGAATTCTGGCTTTCCTACGCTCAATCTCACGCACGATGAACTTGCCAAGCTTCATTTGCGCCACATGATCGGCGGACACAGCAAGTTGGCAACCAACGAGCATCTGCTTCGCTTTGAATTCCCCGAGCGGCCCGGTTCATTGATGAAGTTCTTGACTTCCATGGCACCGCAGTGGAATATCTCGCTTTTCCACTATCGCAACAACGGAGCGGATTTCGGCCGTATTTTCGTCGGCATTCAGGTTCCGCCAGAAGATGATCAGCTTTTTGAGGATTTCCTGCGTACCCTCGGCTACAGATACTGGGAAGAGACGGACAATCCTGCTTGCAAGTTCTTCTTGAGTTGAAAAATGTTTGACGAGCCGAATTTTTATTCGGCTCCGCATGAGTATTTTGGTATGGATTGGCCTGCGGCAGTGATGCTGCAGGCCAGATTTAGTTTGATGTGGTGCGGATCAGATGTCCGGGATTGCGAACCGGCTGATCGACAAGACGGTAGATTCCGGCATCATCTTCAACAAGGTCGTAGCCCCACTTGATGTTGCCCCTCATGTCTTCAAGCCAGACGGCCTGCGGTAAGTCATATTCGTCAAGGTTGCTGTTGATGAAGCTTTCGGCCTCAAATGGTGTGGCAAAGTTTTCCCAAAAGTCGCCGTAGTCGACGATGACCTGAACGACCAAGTCTCTGCGCATGATTTTTCTCCTACTCCTGCATGGCGGCAATGATGCTCGCAACGGAACAAGTGAGCTTTTTGAGATAGGCGAGGTTGAGCATTTCATCGGGGCCGTGCGCGTTGGAGTGCGGACCGAGAACGCCTGTGACCAGATACTGGGCCTCTTTTCCGAAAAAGTTTTCCATCATAGAGAGAATAGGAATGGAGGCTCCTTCGCAGCTGCTTGCACCGGGATTGCCGAAATGGGCAAGGCTTGCGGCTTCAAAGGCTTGGGCAAACCAGACTTTTTGAGCCGGAGCATTCCACCCCGGACCATGTCCAGCATCGGATACTGTTATCGTGCAGCCAAATGGCGGATCCTTCGTCAGTTCTGCCGTAAGTGCATCGAGAGCTTTTTTGCCGTCAACCCCGGGCGGAATGCGTATGGAAAGCCGCAGACTGGTTTCGGCGCGAAGAACGTTGCCGGCATCTTGCAGCAAAGGCAAACCGCTGGCTCCAATGATGCATAACTGAGGTTTCCAGCCGCGCAGCACAAGTGCTTCAAAGGGATCGCTGGCTTTTGCGCGCGTTGTGCCGTTCCAGGGAAAATCAGCAAAGATTTTGCGGCCGAGAATGGTCGCGCAACGTTGCATTTGCTCGAAGCGATCGGCGGGGATTTCGGTGTTGAGCTCAGGGACGAGCATTTCGCCGGTTTGCGAGCACTCGATGCGATCAAGAAGCGAGCGTGCTATGGCAAAAGAATCCGGTACGATGCCGCTTGCAACTCCTGAGTGCACGCCATGCTTAAGTACGCGCACCGTCAAGGTGAGTGTTGCGGCGCCGCGAAAGCTCGTTGAGTTCCACAAACGATCATAGTCGCAGCAGGTGCCGTCCATGACGACGACAAGTCCGATGCTCCCCAAGCGAGGCGCTGCAGTTTTCATCCAGTACTCGAAATCAATGGATTCACACTCTTCTGCGGTTTCGTACAAACCTACGGCTCGCGCCCGCGGCGTGTCTGATCGATCAAGCGCGGCGAGGGCTGTAAGCGCTGCGTAAAAGTTATAGCCGTCATCGGCAGCTCCGCGCCCGTAGAGGCAATCGCCTTCAAGCGAAGGCTTAAATGCTGAGCGGCCGCAACTCCAGCCGGTACCTTCAGGCTGCTTGTCGAAGTGCCCGTAAAAGAAGACGCTCAAAGCACTTTCGCTGTCCGTGGCAGGAATCTCAAAAAAGAGAGCCGGAGAGCGACCAGGTTGCGAGAGAACTTCGAAAGTTCCTTCGGGAAAAAGTTTTTTGCCCCATCGGGCAGCATCTTCGCAGGCTTTGAGAAGATAGCCGTTTTGCTCCCAGCAAGGATCAAAGCCAACCGATTTGGCCGGCAGCCTGATGAATTCTGAGAGTGCCTCAAGGGCATCTGTGCGCCAGAGCGCATCAACGGTTTGTTCAATAGCGGGATTCACTTTTTGATTTTCCTGCCTTGTTTTGCGTTAGGGGGCTTGCTTAGGGACAGGTTCGGCAATGGCGTAGGCTTTTGCGCCGAGAGCACTGCTGACGCTTCGTGCCAGAGCAATGGCTTCTTGTTGCGAAGGTGCATTGCCAACAACGACTCGATAGACAGTGCCTGTGTCAATGACGCGCACGGAACCGAAGGCGGCTTGCTGCTGGGAGAACATCATTTCGGCATGAGCTGCGGCAGCCTTTGCGTTGTCGGCGACTCCGAAAGCGCCTAACTGTACGGTCCAGCCGGTTGCGGCGGCAGCGTATCTTGATTGCGCTTTTTGCGCCTCAATGGCATTTTGTTCGGCCACAATGGCGCTGATCGGGTCTGAAGTGCCTGCACTGCTTGGCTCGGCAGTCTGGTCAGTTCGTGCAGCATGGTAATTCTCGATGGCTGCCGCTTCATCGGTACCGGTTTCCTCCACCGTCAGGCTGATGCTCACGGCAGGTTCGCCGGGGTCGTCAGTATCAGCGACGACTGAGTTCATGACATCGATTGATTCGGATTGAGCCGTCACTGGCAGAGGACGACTCAGTTGACCACCGGCTGCTGCTGCAGCAACGTACGTCTGAGAACTTGAAGCTTGTCCGGCCGCAGCAGTCTGCCTCGCGGGCGATGAAGAATAAGAGCGCGGTGCTGTGCTCTTTGATGAGCGCGAGGAGACGTTGCTTGAGTAGTTTTTCTGCGAGCTTGTCCAGACTGCGGAGCTCGTGCTTGAAGAGTGACCAGACATGCTTGAGGCGGCAGCGGCGGCAACCAAAGTGGCATCAGACGAATTGGTCGAAGGAATGCGGCCGGCGGCGATGTCTTTTCTTGTGATGCGCTCGACGCGCACGCGCGTTGTGCCCTCTTTCTGGTAGCCCAGACGCACGGCCGCAGCGTAGCTCAAATCAATGATGCGTCCGCGCAGAAATGGTCCGCGATCATTGACTCGCACGATGATGGAGCGGCCATTTTTCAGGTTGGTGACGCGGGCATAGCTCGGAAGCTCCATAGTGGGGTGAGCAGCTGACAAAGCATACATATCGTAGATTTCGCCCATGGAAGTTTTTTTGCCATGGAACTGCTTTCCGTACCAGCTGGCTTCTCCGACCTGCGTCATCGGTTTGTCCCCTGTTACGGGAACATAGCGCTTTCCCATAACCGTGTAAGGGCGATTAGCCCATTTATGAGGTTCTTCTACCTTGATGGTGATGTCGTCAGAGCCCAAAGCTTTGAGGTGGCCGAGAGCAGAAGGCGGGCCGTCGTTGTCAAAATAGCCGCCTTCGCTCGAGCCAAAGGAGCAGCCGGCAAGCAGCATCGCGGCGGCTAAGGACAAAAAGTAGCGCATGAGGTTAGTTGCACGTAAAAATCAGTAAGAAAGAAAAAGAGTCGTCGCGCGCAAGATAAACCTCGCACGGCAGCGCTCTGACAAAGCTCTCCCACTATAGCGCAAGGAGCTCTCAATCATGTTTCAGAAAAGCACCGTAAAGCAGAGAAAATTGAAACTTTTTCTGGGAAAGATCCCATAAAAATCAAGAAAGGCGCTAAATTTTCAACTTTGTTTTGTTTTGCATTTTGCAGGTACTGAGTTATGTCCCTTGAAATGGACGACGTTCGCCGCATTGCTGAGCTTGCGCACATAGATATTGACGATGCGCAGGCGCAGAAAATGCAGGTTGAACTCAACGATATTTTTAAGATGATCGAACGTATTCAGGCTGTGAATACCGACGGCGTCGAACCGATGATGCACCCGCACGACGGCGTGCAGCGCCAGCGCGACGATGTGGTTGTGTTCGGCGACGACCGAGAAGAAAACATGAAGAACGCTCCCGAAGAGTATGACGGCATGTTCCTCGTGCCTCAGGTCATTGAATAACCGCGCGAGCAACTCGAATAGGCACAAGAAAAAAATGTCTGAAACTAATTTTCATACTGTTGTGGAACTGTCCCGTGCGCTTGCTGCACGTGAAGTAAGCGCAGAAGAACTTGCCCGCGAATATCTTGGCCGCATTGAAAAGCATAAAGATCTCAACTGCTTTCTGGATGTTCGGCCGGAAGAGACACTGGCAGAGGCTCGGGCCGCTGATCAGCTCATCGCCGAGGGCAAAGCTGGCCGTCTGACAGGAATTCCGATTGCGCACAAAGATATTTTCGTCACCCGCAATTGGGCATCAACGGCTGCCAGCAAAATGCTTGAGGGCTACATGAGCCCGTTTGATGCTGCGGTTGTGAAAAAGTTGCGCGCGGCCGGTTTGGTGACGCTTGGCAAACTGAATTGCGACGAGTTTGCCATGGGGTCGGCCAACGAAAACTCGGCCTATGGCAAGGTGTACAACCCTTGGGATCCTCATGCCGTTCCCGGAGGTAGTTCCGGCGGTTCTTCAGCCTGCGTGGCGGCCGGTCTGGCGCCTATTGCCACTGCGACTGATACGGGTGGCTCCATTCGAGAGCCAGCATCCTTTACCGGAGTTACCGGCGTCAAGCCGACGTACGGCAGACCCAGCCGACTTGGCATGATTGCCTTTGCCAGTTCGCTTGATACGGCCGGCCTGATGGCGCACACCGCCGAAGACATTGCTTGGGTGTTGGGCGATATGGTGGGCTACGAGCCGTGGGATTCGACAAGCGAAAACATGCCCACTGAAGATTTTGCCCGCGATCTCAACAAGGGCGTCAAAGGCATGCGTCTGGGCGTGCCTCGTGCCTGGTTTACCAATGAACTTGACGGCGAAGTCGCTTCTGCCGTCGAAAGCGTTATCGAAGAGTATCGCCGCCAGGGGGCCGAGATTGTCGATATCGAGCTGCCCAACGCCGGTCTGGGCGTTTCGGTCTACTACGTTGTGGCTTGCGCGGAGGCAAGTTCGAACTTGTCTCGCTTTGATGGCGTTCGCTACGGCTATCGGGCAAAGAACTACACCGACATTCAAGATATGATCAAAAAGAGCCGCAACGAGGGCTTTGGAGCAGAACCCAAGAGGCGAATTTTGATTGGAACTTACGTGCTCTCGCACGGCTACTATGACGCCTATTACATCAAGGCGCAGAAAGTTCGCCGTTTGATAGCGCAGGAATTTGACGCAGCCTTTGAGAAGGTTGATGCCATTGTCAGTCCAGTGACGACGACGACAGCCTACGATTTCGGCTCCAAGAGTGATCCGGTATCGGCCTATATGAGCGACCTTTATACGGTTCCTGCTTCGCTTGCTGGGCTGCCGTGCATGAGCATGCCCTGCGGCATGCACTCCAACGGTCGTCCGATCGGCGTTCAGCTAACCTGCCCGCGTTTTGCCGAGGCTCGCATGCTTGGCGTGGCACATGCCTGGCAGCAGGCGACCGACTGGCACAAGCGTCATCCAAATGGTTTTTGAGAGAGTGTGAAGACAGAGTTATGCAGTGGGAAGTTGTGATTGGTCTGGAGACGCATGTTCAGCTGTCGACGGACTCTAAGATCTTTTCGGGGGCATCCACGGCCTTTGGGGCAGAGCCCAATACACAGGCCTGCTATATCGATCTGGCGTTGCCCGGAGCTTTGCCGGTGCTCAATCGCGGTGCTGTTGAGCGTGCTATTCGCTTCGGCCTTGCTATTGGGGCCGAAGTTGCGGAGAAGTCAGTTTTTGACCGCAAAAACTATTTCTATCCCGACTTGCCTAAGGGGTATCAGATCAGCCAATTTGATCTGCCTGTGGTCAAAGGAGGACAGGTGAACTTTAGGGTTGAGCCCAAGGACGGCGATCCCTATATGAAAACCATCAACCTCACGCGCGCGCACCTTGAAGAAGATGCCGGCAAGAGCAATCACGGCGTTCAGCCGCGCAAATCTGGCATTGATTTGAATCGTGCGGGGACGCCTTTGCTTGAGATTGTGACCGAGCCCGAACTCAGAAGTTCGGCTGAGGCCGTCGGCTATGCCAAGGCTTTGCATGCGCTGGTGGTTTGGCTTGGCATCTCTCACGGCAACATGCAGGAAGGAAATTTCCGGTGCGATGCCAATGTGTCGGTACGTCCTATGGGCGAAACCAAGTTCGGCACGCGTTGCGAAATTAAGAATCTCAACTCGTTCAAGTTCCTGCAGGAGGCCATTGACTATGAAGTGCGCCGCCAGATCGAAGTGATTGAGGCCGGCGGCAAGATTGTGCAGGCAACGAGACTTTATGATCCCGATAATGGCGAAACGCGAGAAATGCGCACCAAGGAAGATTCCATGGATTATCGCTATTTCCCGGACCCCGACTTGCTGCCGTGCGTGATTTCGCCGCAATGGAAGGCGCAGGTGGCCGCTGATATGCCCGAGTTGCCAGGACAGATGCGCGAGCGCTTCATGCGCGAGTACGGCTTGTCGGAGTATGACGCCGATGTACTCACATCAAGCCGTGATGTGGCCGATTATTTTTGCGCCGTGTGCAAGAGCGCGCCCGACAAGAAGATCGCAGCCAACTGGGTGATGGGCGAAGTGGCCGCCAGCGTGAATGCCGCCGAAGGCATGACTTATGCTGCGGCTCCGGTGACAGCGGCCGCGCTTGCCGATATTTTGAAGAGAATTGCCGACGGCACGATCAATGCCAAGGGAGCCAAGCGCATCTTCTCTCTTATTTGGGAGGGGGCTGTCGAGGGTGTTGATGCTTTGATCGAGCGGGAAGGCTTGAAGCAGATTTCGGATGCCTCTGCCCTTGAAGGAATTATCGATGATGTGCTCAAGAATAATCCCAAGATGATCGAAGAGTTCAAGGCAGGCAAGCAGAAGGCTTTCAATGCGCTTGTCGGTCAGGCCATGAAGGCAACTCGAGGCAAGGCCAATCCCAAGCAGGTCAACGAAATTCTCTCGCGCAAGCTGCAGGGATAGTTGATGTTGACCGGTTGATTAAAGAGAGCCAAAAGCTTTGCAGAATATGCGGCAGAGTTTGCGGCTCTCTTTTTTTGGCATGAAAGACGAGTTTGGATTTCTTCGCAGACAGATTCTGCTTTTTGACCGAACAAAGCTCGGACGCGTGTCGCGCCAAGTGTTTTGGCTGACGATGGCCGTGTATGCCGCGATTTATTCGGTAGCTTTTACCGTGCCTTTTGAGGTAGGCTTCAGGCTTGAGGTTGAGCCGGATTCGGCCTACATGAAGATCTTTCTCAACGGGTGGCTGTGTTTTTTCTTTTTTTCCATTGCGCCTGTTGTCAGATTAACGCGCAGGCGGCTGCACGACGCAGGCTTGAGTGGCTGGTGGATGTTGCTTGGCGTGGTGCCTGTTGTTGGATGGGCGGTTGTGTGCGTACTGCTGTGTCTGCCTTCTGCACCGTTGGGCAAATACGATCGTTTTGTTGAGGAAAATAGAAAAAAGCTGCGGGCCTTCGCGACAGACGAAGGCCTCGCAGCCATTCATTAATCGATGCTGCTGGACTGCAAGCTGTGAGTCCCTAGGCACCGTATTTGGTGCGGTAGGCGGCGACGGCTTCTCGGTAGGGGCGTGCTGCTTGAGCGGCAGGCGTATCCTGATTCATGAATTCAAGCAGGTCGTTTAAGTTGGCAATGCTAACGACGGGCATGCAGAATGTTTTTTCGACATCCTGCACGGCAGAAGTCTCTGTCATCACTTCGGCATTGCCGCCGCGTTCCTGGCGATCCAGCGCAATCAGCACGCCGCTGGGGGTTGCGCCTGCGGCACGGATTAGACTTACCGATTCTCGAACAGAAGTACCTGCACTGATGACATCGTCAATGATGACAACACGTCCCTTCAGAGGCGAGCCGATGACCGTGCCGCCTTCCCCATGATCCTTGACTTCCTTGCGATTGAAAGCCCAGGGAACGTCGCATCCCAGACGGGCAAGATTCATAGCGACCGTGGAAACCAACGGGATGCCTTTGTATGCCGGACCAAAGAGCATGTCAAATTCGATGCGGCCAGCCTTTTTTGCTTCGAGCAACGCTTGGGCGTAGAACGTACCGAGGCGGTCAAGAAGGTTGCCGGTGTTGAAAAGACCGGCATTGAAGAAGTAGGGGCTCATGCGGCCTGCTTTTGTTTTGAATTCACCAAAACGAAGAACGTTGGCCGTCAGGGCAAATTCGATGAACTGGGCTTGATTCGAGGACATGATGGTTAAACAAGAAGACAAAAATTGTTGGTGCGCTGCACCCCGCAGCCTTCGAGCTTGAGGCGCACTGAAGCTAAAATTTTAGGACATTTGCGAATTTTCTAGGAGTCAAGAAAAAGTGCTTCGCGTCGTGACTTTTAATGCCAATGGCATCCGTTCGGCGGCCGACAAGGGCTTTTGGAACTGGTTTGAGAGACAGGATGCGGATGTGCTGTGCGTCCAGGAGCTCAAGGCGCAGGAGGCTGATTTAAAGCCTGAGGTGCGCGAGCGCAAAGGATATGAAAGCTGGATGCACTGTGCGCAAAAGCGCGGGTATTCCGGCTGCGGGCTGTGGTCTCGCATCAAGCCCGTGAACGTGCAGACAGGTTTCGGCGTTGATGAATTCGATAATGAAGGGCGCTATGTGAGGGCTGACTTCGACAAGCTGTCGGTGGTTTCCGTCTATTTTCCGTCCGGGACGTCTGGAGAAGACAGGCAGGCTGCAAAATACCGTTTTTTAGATGCTTTTAGAGAGCATTTGCGGCAACTTCGCTCAACAGGGCGCGAAATCCTTGTGTGTGGAGACGTCAATATTGCCCACAAGGAAATCGACATCAAAAATTGGAAGGGCAATCTGACGCACTCCGGATTTTTGCCCGAAGAACGTCAATGGGTGAGCAAAATTCTCGAAGAAGACGGCTGGCACGATATTTTCCGCGAGCTTGATCCCAGACCAGAGCAATACACTTGGTGGAGTCAGCGAGGGCAGGCTAGAGCCAAAAATGTTGGCTGGCGCATTGACTACATGTTCGGCACTGCAGGCATCGCAAGGCAAGCCGTCAAGGCGTTTATTTACAAGGACGAGAAGCTTTCCGATCATGCTCCTCTTGTGATTGACTTCGACACGGACCAATAGACATGCGGCTTGAGCAGATTCTTTTTACGCAGGGTTTTGGGACCCGTCACGAATGTCGAGGATTGATTGCGCTCGGTCGCGTTGCATTCGGCTCAGAAGTGCTTTGCGATCCAGATGTCGAAATAGATGAGGAGGGATTGATTTTCTCTGTTGACGGACAGTCGTGGCCTTATTGCGAAAAGGCGCTGATTGTGATGAATAAGCCGGCGGGCTATGAATGTTCTCAAAAGCCAACTCACTATCCGAGCGTAATGACGCTTTTGCCTGCGCCGTTGCGCAGACGTGGTTTGCAGCCGGTGGGCAGGCTCGATGCCGACACAACGGGACTTTTGCTGATGACCGATGACGGGGCGCTTTTGCATCGACTCACGCACCCTAAGCGGCACGTTGGCAAGCGTTATCGAGTCGAGTGCCGACATCCGATCTCGGAGAGCATTGTCGAAAGGCTTCAGCAAGGCGTGCTTCTTGTTGATGAAAAGCAGCCGCTAAAGGCTGCGGATGTCACGAAAAAAAGCGAAGTTGTGCTCGAAATGACTATTACGAGCGGGAAGTATCACCAAGTCAAGCGCATGATTGCCGCGGCCGGCAACCGCGTAGAGGCGCTCGAGCGCATCAGCTTCGGCAAGCTTTGTCTTCCAATAGATCTTGAGCGAGGGAAGTGGCGTTGGCTGTCATCTCCCTCAGAGGTCATCTGACAAGTCAGAGGCTGTTCCGATGTGGCAAAAAAAATGGCAGACGTTCAAGCATTCGCTGGAGGTTTATCGGCACCCGATAGCTGTGCGGATGTTCTTTCTCGGCTTTTCGTCCGGGCTGCCTCTTTTGCTCGTTTTCGGCACCCTTTCTTTTTGGATGCGAGAGTCAGGAGTCGATTTGAAAACCATCGGCTTCATGAGTTGGGCAGGGTTGTGCTGGGCTCTAAAGTGGGTCTGGGCTCCACTTGTCGATAGGCTCCCTATTCCGGTGCTGACGCGGCGCTTGGGACGGCGTCGGGCTTGGCTTATTGCGGCGCAGACAGCGCTTGTCGCGAGCTTGGCGGGCATGGCGATGACAGATCCCGCAAGTCATCTTTCGGTGATGGCGCTTTTTGCCGTGGCGACAGCTTTTAGCGGCGCCACGCAGGATGTGGCGCTTGACGCCTACCGCATCGAGAGCGGATCGGAAAAAGAGCAGGCGGCATTTTTGGCGACCTATCAGACTGGCTACAGACTGGCCATGATCTGGGCCGGCGCTGGGGCGCTGGCCATTGCTGCTGCCGCCGAAGGATCGGCGCTCGGCGCTTGGCGTACTGCGTATCTTGCCATGGCGGGAAGTGCTTTGATCGGCCCGATTGCCGTGCTGATGAGCCCGGAGCCGCAGAGGCCGACGCAAGTCGTTGACAGAATGCCTGCTCAGGGCATCGCCGCGTGGATTTATTCGGCGGCGTGTCTGCCTTTTCTTGATTTTTTCAAGCGCTTCGGTTGGTGGGCGCTTGTGATCTTGCTTTTGATCGCGACTTATCGTATCAGCGATGTGGTAATGGGGGTGATGGCAAATCCCTTTTATGCTGATTTGGGTTTTAGCAAACAAGAGGTTGCCGCGGTGAGCAAGGTCTTCGGCGTCATTATGACGCTGGTCGGCGCTTTTGTGGGGGGCGTTGTGGCTGTGCGCATCGGCGTGATGCGAACGCTCTTTCTCGGAGCTGTTCTTTCTGCCGCTACCAATCTTCTTTTTGCCGCTCTTGCGCTGCGCGGGCACGATATGGCATTTCTCGTTTTTACGGTAAGCGCAGACAATCTGGCCGCCGGCATTGCTTCTGTTGCTTTTCTGGCCTATTTGTCGGGCTTGACGAATGTAGCTTATTCAGCGACTCAGTACGCGCTTTTTTCCTCTGTGATGCTGACCCTGCCGAAGTTCCTGGCGGGTTTTTCCGGTGCTGCCGTTGAGTCGCTTGGATACAACGGATTCTTCACGGCAACGGCTTGCTTGGGGATTCCTGTGCTTTTTTTGGTGGCGGCGGCTGCATTGGGTAGAAAAAAATTATCAGCAAAAACGCACGATCAAAGAAGGCCGCAGCCGCGCTAAAAGGATTTGTCAGCGTCGGCGAGGCGGTTTGCGGACATTGGATTTTTTAACCGCTTTCTGGGCGCGCTCAATGTCTTCGGCACGCGTAACCTCGGCAATTTCCTGTACGCAGGCGGTAAGATCTGCCAGTGCTTCGTCGATATCGGCAAAGGCCATGTCTTCTTCAATGCTCGCGGCAACTTCTCGTTCGTCGTCTTGAGAATCTTCATTGACCGATTCGTATCGCAGCACGCCGACAAGAGCCGCTTGAACGGCTTTTGATGTGGTTTTCATGAGCTCAGGCCAGTTGGAGCAGGCCAAAGCAAATCCGTCGGCAAAAGGATGCAGAGCATCAAAGGGATCGTCAGGATTTTCCGGGTCGTCTTCAAAAATGATCGGGTCAATCGGCTTTTGCGCAAGGATCATTTGTTCGATTTCAGAGCCGCGAGCAAGCACGAGCTTTCTGAGCTCGTGCTGCTTTTCTTCATTGGCAAGTCCTGCGCGAGTACGTCCTTCAATGTCAAAGACCAGTCCGATCCAATCTTCAATGCGCGGCGGGTGCTTCAAGAGCGCAATGGCCGTTAGGTAGCCGTCGAGCATATCCGGTTCCATCGGCACAAAGGGATCAGGGATGGATGCAAGCAGTTCTCCGAGACGATCAATATCTTCAAGTGTGAGCGCACGAGGCATGGCGATGAAATCCTTATGAACGAGTGTCGGCAGCGGCCGATTTGGCTTGCGGCATAGGGTAGACGAGACAGGAAGCCAACTCTTTGGCCTGAGGGTCGCCGCAGGCGAGCAGGTGTTCGTGGACGATGTTGCGCACGCTTGCGCAGGTGTCGCACCGACGAAGCTTTTTCATTAAATCGCAGGCCTGAGCCGCGTTGTAGGTAAAGAGTTTTTCTTTCTGGGACAAAAGTCTGGCGCAGTCCATGGAGAAGTTTCTCAAGCCCATGCCCAGCAAAAGCTTGGCGTAGATTGGATCTGCAGCAACTTCGCCGCATACGCTGATCTCTTTGCCTGCACGGTTGGCCGTCGAGATGGTTTTTGATAGAACTGAAAGGACAGCCGGATGCATCGGGTCGTAGATTTGGCTCACAGATGCGTCTTCTCGGTCAACGGCAAGCATGTACTGGATCAAATCGTTTGTTCCGATGCTCACGAAATCCAGTTTACGCAGAAAAATAGGCAACGATATGGCAACGGCTGGAACTTCAATCATGCCTCCCAAAGAGATGTGCTCTGCATAGGAGGTGCCGCGGTCTTTGAGCTCCTGCTGAGCTCTTTTGATGTACTCCGTCACAATCTGAATTTCCGAAACGCGCGAAAGCATGGGAATGAGAATGCGCACGTTGCCGTCGCAAGCAGCACGCAAAATAGCGCGCAGCTGCGTGAGAAAAAGCTCGGGAAAACCGAGAGAGAAGCGGATGGCTCGTTGTCCAAGGGCTGGATTGACGACGGTTGCGTCGGCATCGTATCCGATGCTCTCAAGAGCTTGCTCAGAGGGCATTTTGTCGCCGCCGAGATCAGCCGTACGGATTGTGACGGGCTTTCCCTTCATGGCGCGCACGACGCGGCGGTAGGTTTCGAATTGTTCGTCTTCGCTTGGCAGTACCGGTCGGTTCATGAAGAGAAACTCAGAACGAAATAGACCGATGCCGTCGGCGCCGCTGCTGACGGCATCACGCACGTCTTCGGGCAGAGCAATATTGGCAAACAAGTGCAGCGTTTCGCCGTCGGCAGTGGCGGCAGGAGTGCTTTTGAGCTCCTTGAGTCTTGCACGAACGGCTTTGAGCTGCTGAATGCGGTTCGAGATTCGAGGCAACAGCTCGGTCTCAGGATTGACGGTGAGAAGGCCTCGATCTGCATCCAGCAAAAGCACATCGTCGTTTTCGATGCGCTCCCGGGCGCCGGCAACATGAACAAGAGTCGGAATTTCAAGCGAGCGGGCCAAAATAGCCGTATGTGAGGTGAGCGATCCGTTTTCAATTACTAGACCGGTAATCGAAATGTCGCGGCGACGCTTCAGAATCAAAACATCTGCGGGGCTTAAATCTTCGGCAACAAGAATGACTGCGCTGTCGCGCATAGCTTGCGTGACGGTATCGGCTGGGCGTCTGCGGCCTGTTAGTACGCGCTGCACGCGTTCGACCACTTGCGCGATGTCTTCAACGCGTTCGGCAAGGTAGTCGTCGTCGAACTCTTCAAACGCGCGGCGAAGATCTTCAAGCTTAATCGAGAGAGCCCATTCGGCATTGATCAGGCGGTCGCGAATAATTTCCTGAGT
Organism: uncultured Duodenibacillus sp.; assembly: GCA_944388865.1. Lineage (GTDB taxonomy): Bacteria > Pseudomonadota > Gammaproteobacteria > Burkholderiales > Burkholderiaceae_F > Duodenibacillus. Next base: position 66,382 of record CALXKM010000010.1, read on the forward strand.
ATCCGTGAGGAGGGATTCATCCTTGAGGATCTGGCAGTGCATCTCGATGAAGGCAACTGCTTCCGGCGGAGCATCGCCGTGCGAGGAGTTCTCAAGCAATTCGCCGAGCTCCTTTGCAACGGTGTTGATTGCCGCGCGCAGGCGAGTGAATTCTGCTCGCGTTTGATTTTTCTCTATGGAAAAATGAGGAACTTCAAGTTCGCCTTCGCCAAGTTGCTGTGCGTAGCCAAAAGCAACGCCGCTGCAGACCTTTGTGCCCGCAAGGGAAAACGATTCGATGCGAGGGGCAATTTCCTGCTGCATCTGCGCTGATTCTTCCGCAGCAGCATCGTCAGTGCAGACCTTTTCAATTTCTTCGGACATGGATTACTCGTCTTCTCCGAATTTGGACTGAAAAAGCGCGCAGACGGCTTCAAGCGCAGCAACATCGCTGCGGCCCTGCGTTGAGATCGTGAGTTCATCACCGCACTTGGCGGCAAGCGTCATGACCGCGAGAATGGACTTTGCATCAACGGTTTTTTCACCTTTTTGGATGGTGACGGAACACTCGAACAAATTGGCGGTTTTGGTTAAAAGTGCAGCCGGCCGGGCATGCAAACCGAGTTTGTTGGTGATGGTGACGGTGCGGGAAGTCATGGAAAAAAGAGTTTTCTTTAGTGGATGCAAATTACGCAGTTTCGGGGCTGATGCTGACAATGCCGGCCCGGCGAATCATTTCGACGAGTTCCTCCACCGGTTCATCTATGTGGCACAGTGCCGTCAGAATCATCGGAAGATTGACGCCGGAGACAACAATGTCTTGCGCTCCCGCAAGCGATTCCGCAATATTTGAAGGCGTTGCGCCGACAATGTCGGTGAAAATGATGGCTGGTTTGTCGCTGGCCTCAAGCCGGCAACGGATGTCGGCGGCGACTTGTTCAGCGTCGGCATCGGCCGCAACGTCGCAGGCTTCAATGCGACCATTTATGCGGTGGTCGTAGCTGTAGACATGCATGGCGCAGTTTTTCAATGCACTTGCCAAAGGAGCATGAGCGATAATGAATAGGGATGTAGACACGATACTGGTCAGATGAATTCCGATGTTGCGAAGTCTACATGAGAGGCACAGACGCTGGAGCCGAGCGGTGAATGTGAGTTCATGTCGAACAGGCGTCTAAAGGCGGCGAATAAGAAGAAACAGGAAAAAGGAAAGAGGGAAAGCATGTCATTGTTGGAATTCCGGTCCCCAGCGGCCGGCGGATTTTTCATGATGCCGGAAACTTTTGCGTCAATCTGCAAAGTGATCGGCAGGCCCTATGCGGAATCGGGCTGTTGGCTGCCGGAGTATCAGGCGGGCATTATTGAAAAGCTTGAGGCGGAAATCGAGCGCGAGAAGGTGCTGCTTGATGCGCTTAAAAAACGCGAACGCGAGCGTGAGTTGGCCGGCCGCAGCGTTTTTAAATCTTTTGAAGAAGAAGAAAAAGAAGAAGAGGAAAAGAAAAAGGCAAAAGAACGGGTGAGTTTTGCCATGAGAGTTTTCCCGTTGCTTGAAATGCTGCGTGAGGCTCAGAAGAAAGAAGTCAAGGTGATGTGGGGTGTGCCTTAGTTGTCGGCTAAAACCGCCAGAATGTACGGGTAAAGAGTACGAAGACTGTCACAAGCTCCAGGCGGCCGATGAGCATCAGGAAAGTGCACAGCCAAAGCTGGGTATCGGATAGGACGGAAAAGTTTGAGTAGGGGCCGACGATGCCCAATCCAGGGCCGAGATTGGTGATGCAGGCCACTGTTGTCGAGATGGCGCTCATCAGATCGAGTCCTGTAATCATCAGCACGAGCGTGACCAAAATGGAGACACCTAGCCACAACACCATAAATGACAGAGCGGAAAAGACAACGGAATTGCTCACAACGCTGTCGCCGATCCGCAGCGGTTCGACCGCTTTGGGATAAAGAGTAAGCGTAAATTGACGCGTAGTCTGGCGAAAAAGAATGATGGCGCGCATCATCTTCATGCCGCCGCCGGTGCTTCCTCCGCATGTGGCAAAACATGCAGCGCAGAACATCAGCATGGGCGCGGCTGCGGGCCACAAGCTGAAGTCAGCCGTTGCAAAGCCGGATGTAGAAATAATGCTGATTGTGTTGAAGGCTGCATAGCGAAGCGCCGTCAGCGGATCATCGTAAATGCCTCTGTCGTAGAGAATTGCCGTAACGACGGCTACCATGATGAGGACAGTAAGCAACCACGCACGACATTCAATACTGCGGAAGTAGCCCAAGAGGGATTTCGCGCGCCAGGCTAGAAAATGCAGTGAGAAGCTGATGCCGCAGATGGTCATGAAAAACATGCCGATGAGTTCAATGTCAATGCTGTTCCAGTAACCGTAACTTGCATCGTGTGAAGAGAATCCTCCGAGACTGACCGTGGAGAATGCGTGCAACATGCTGTCAAATGTGCTCATGCCTGCAAGCTTGAAGGCAAATGCGCAGGCCAGACTCAAACACAGATAAATGGACCACAAGCCCTTTGCTGTGTCGGCGATGCGGGGGGTTAGTCGGGCTTCTTTCATCGGACCGGAAAATTCTGCCTTGAATATCTGCGAGCCGCCCACGCCTAGGGCGGGCAAAATGGCAACGGCCAAAACGAGAATTCCCATTCCCCCCAGCCAACTCAGAAAGCATCGCCAGAAATTGATGGATTCTGGCAGCTTGTCAAGGTTTTCCAGCACTGAGGCGCATGTCGTCGTCGTGCCGCTCATGGCTTCAAAAAAGGCATAGGTGAAGTTGATGCCGGGAATGCCTAGGTAGAGAGGAATGCTGGCAAAAAGAGGAATTGCCAGCCAAATGAACGTTGCCAGCAGAAATCCGTCGCGCGGCATCAACTCTCGCCGGTCTTTGCGGGTGAGAAATAAGAAAAATACGCCGGTGACAAAGCAGATGAAAGCTCCCGTCAAAAAGCCATCTCCAGCGCCGTCATGATAGTAGACCGACACTACGTAGGGCAGCATCATGATGAAGGCAAAGGAAATTAGCACCGGGGCGGTGATGTTTAAAACAGGAAAAAGGATGTAGCGCAGTCCGTGGAGCATGATGTCGGGCCTCCTCTAGAAGAAGCCCACGTCGACGGCAAAAAGCTTTTCGACCTGCGGGATGGTGCGCTTGTTGGGAACAAAGACGATGACGCTGTCTTCTGATTCAATGGTGAGGTTTGGCGTGGCAATGAAGACTTCCGGTTCCTGAGAGGTGGAATCTTCACGCACGATTGCTGCAATTGATACGCCTTCTGGAAGCGCCAGTTCAGAGATGCGTTTGCCGACCACCTGAGAACTTTTTTTGTTACCGTGTGCGACGATTTCGAGCGCTTCGGCTACACCGCGGCGCAGCGAATAGGCTGCCAACACATCTCCGTGGCGCACATGACGAAGCAGTTCGCCAATCGTGGCTTGCGTGACTGAGACGGTGATGTCAATTTGCGAACCCTGCATCAGATTGCTGAAAGTTGTGCTGTCGGTGAGCGCAATGACGCGGCGGGCTCCCATTTTCTTTGCCAGAAGTGAGCCCATGATATTGGTCTCATCGTGGCGGCTAAGTGCAACAAAGAGGTCGCAACGATCAATGCCGGCGCTCTCGAGCGCCTCTTCGTCAATGATAGAGCCCTCGACAAAAAGAGTGTTTTTTGGCGCTTCAGAAGCGAGCTTTTTGCACAGATCGCGGTTCGTATCAAGGATGTTGATTTCATAATTGCGACGCGAATCCGGTCCATTGAGCTTGTGCGCGAGCTGGAGTGCAAGCGAGGCATCACCTCCGACGATGATGCGACGGATGGACTTTTCGTGGTGGCGCAATTCTGAAATTACGCGGCGAACATCACGTCCGGAGGCCAGCGCGATGACCTCATCGCCACTTTCGATGACGGTGTCTTCCGTCAAATCAAGTCTGCGATTGCGTCGGAAGACGGCAATGATGCGCGCTGGTACCCTGGGCAGATGAACGGCCAGGTCGCCAGCGGGGCGGCCGACCAGGGGGCTGCCCGCAACGGTGCGCACGCTGAAAAGCATGGCTCGGCCTTCTGCGAAATCAATGATCTGCAACGCTTCAGGAAATTCGATCAGACGCAGAATTGATTCAGTGAGAGCCTCCTCAGGCCATATGGAGCTCGTAATCTGAAAGCCTTCTTCGGCCATCAGGCGAGGGTATTGTCTGAGTTCGCTGTTGCGTACGCGGGCAATGCGCGTGGGAATGTTAAATAGTCTGGAGGCAAGCAGACAGACAGCCATATTGATTTCGTCGCTTGCCGTTACGGCAACGACCATGTCCGCATCCTCTGCGCCGGCCTGACGCAAAACATCAGGTGAAGTGGCGCTGCCGACAATGCCCCGCAGATCAAGCCGATCCTGCAGTTCTTCGATACGCGAAGAATCGGTGTCAACGACGGTGATGTCGTTGGCTTCATCAACGAGGGATTCAGCGACCGATCGGCCAATGCGGCCTGCACCAATAATGAGAATCTGCATGCAACGCGGCTCTCCGAGCTATCTCTGAGAGCCGAAAAATTAAGTTGATCAATGCCCTGATTGTAGCGGCGGATTAATTCTGCGCGCCGGGCTCCTCGCCGTCTTTGTGCTGCGGATGACGCACGATTTCCATGTTAAGCGCTTTGAGCTTTCTGTAAAGATGGGTTCTTTCAAGTCCTGCATGGCGCGCAACGCGCGTCATTTGGTAGGACTCATGGCGCATCAATGCCAGCAGATAGGCTCTTTCAGTCGTCTCACGGACTTCCCGCAACGTTTTGCTGAAATCAATCACCATATCAGCGCCCGGCACGACAAGCTTAGGCATTTCTTCTTGCTTTTCAGGAACATCAAAATTCGCAGGCGGCACGGGCGGAGCCTGCACGGCAGCAGGCTGATACTTGGAAAATGCACTGATGCGATTTTTAACGTCCAGTCCGTGACGCACGGAGTCAAGAAGCTTTTGCATGGAAATTGGTTTTTCCAGAAACGCCAAAGCTCCAAACTTTGTGGCTTCCACAGCCGTTTCAATGGTCCCGTGTCCGCTCATCATAATGACCGGACAATGGAGCATCTTGCGAACTCCCCATTCCTTGAGCAACGTGATGCCGTCGGTGTCCGGCATCCAAATGTCGAGAAGAATCAGGTCAAACTGCTCCTGCGACATCAGAACGCGCGCAGCTTCGGCGTTTTCAGCGGCATACACCGTGTAGCCTTCCTCATCAAGAATTTCGGAAAGTAATTCGCGTATGCCTATTTCATCGTCGACAATCAGAATATTGGCCATAGGGGTTCTTGTGTCCTTTTGCGAGAGCTTGAAGCAAAGCCTTCGGCAACCGTCTCAAACAAGCATCCTAACACATCAGAAATTTTGTACAGAGGATGACGAATTTTCGATTTTAGGCGGCAAACATGGAAAAACTATGACAATTTGCGCTCCGAGCACGTCCCCCTTGAGATCCGTGCGATTGCCGAGGGTAATGCGGGCATGATGTTCTTCAATGATCTTCTTTACCATCGGCAGGCCAAGTCCCGTGCCTGTAGGCTTGGTTGTCGTATAGGGTTCGAAGGCTCGCGCCAGAATGTGGGGAGAAAAGCCTGGGCCGTTGTCTTCCAAAACAACGCGGATGGCTTCAATTGTGCCGTCAGGGCGTCGTATGCCTGTGCTTGAGAGGCGAATTTCGACTCTTTCTTGTCCTTGCGTTGCATCTATGGCGTTGCTGATGATGTTGTGCAGGACTTGCCGCAACTGCCCTGCATCGCCGGCTATCTTGGGCAACCCCTGTTCGAGTGCTACCGTAAGCGGTGTGCCGGCTGTGGAGTAGAACTCCTCGAGCTCGCCGAAGAATTGGTTCAGATCCATTGGTTCAAGTACAGCTGCAGGCAGTTTGGCGTAATCACGAAAATCGTTGACCATCTGCTTCATGGCATCCACCTGCGTGATGATCGTACGGCTTGTGCGGTGCAGCAGCGCCGCATCCTTTTCGCAGAGCTTGCCGGCAAGTTTCATTTCCAATCTTTCGGTCGCAAGTCGAATCGGCGTCAGAGGATTTTTTATTTCGTGGGCCAGACGTCTGGCGACCTCTCCCCAGGCAACGGCGCGCTGAGCTTCGAGCACGGCGGAGATGTCGTCAAAGACGATCACCCATCCTTGGCCTCTGGCGTCGGTATCAAGACGTGCCGCGCGGATGAAGAGAAAAATGGAGGCATCAATGTCGTGCCGCGGCAGTTCGAGTTCAAATCTGATGTCTTTTCCTTTGTCTGCGAGCTGAATTTCATCGGTGAGTGCACGGGCAAATTCGGGTGCAATGGAAGTAAGAGGCATGCCGCGGGAAAGGTTTGAGACGCCTAGAATGCCGGCAGCTGATGCATTTGTGAGTCTCACGGTGAGGCGATCGTCGGTGACGATGACGCCCGATGAAAGATTTTCAAGGATAAGCTCAAGGTTTGCGCGCGCCTGCTCGGCTTGTTTTTTTTGCTTTTCAATGGTGCCGCGGGCTTCGGCCACTTGCGCAATCATGACGTTGAAGGATTGCGTGAGCGCGTTGATTTCGCTTTTGCCAGCGAATTCCTTAATGGGACGCAGATCGCCTTCGGCAACCTTTCGCGTGCCCTTGGCAAGCTGCATGACCGGTGCAGACATGTTTCTGGCAAAAGTCAGGGCTAGAGCTACGGCTCCGAGTACGGCCAACACCATCGTCAGGGTAAGCGTCACGCCGTAGATGTTTCTCAAGCCAGATCGGGCAAGCACCAGTTCCTGATAATTGCGATAGCCTTGGATAAGGTCAAAGGTGTGTCCGGCGAATTCTCGAGGAATCAGCTGCGAGAGCTGCAGAAAGCTCGACGGCTTGAGGCTTGCGGACATTTCAAGAGGCACCAGAGCGCGAATGCGAAGCAAATCGTCGGACTCAAGCTGATCGCCTTCGAGCATGTAGATGCCGTTGTTGAGGGCGGCTTTGTTGAGCTGCTCGACGGTAGGGCGATCGATGATGGTAGCCGCTGTTGGCGAAAAAGAACTCAGCAGAATTTCTCCGGTGGAAGAAAAGACGATGGCAGAGGCTGCATTGGTTGTCTCGCGCATTCTGTCGAGTGTGACCGCACGATCAGCTTTAGATGTGGCGTTGATGATGGAGGCGATGCGAAGTGCGGTTTGGCGCAGGTTTTTTTGTTCGCGGTCAATGATTTCACTTGAAAAAGCGACGCCGGAATCCAGAGCTTGCTCAATGCGCACATCAAACCAGGAGTCAATCGAGCGACCGATGAATTGGTTTGAAACCATGTAGATGAGCAAGCAAGGCAAAATGGCGGCCGCTGACATCGTCACAGCCAGACGGGCAGTCATTTTCGAGCCGAATACGCCTTTTTGGAAGCGTTTGACCATTCGGTAGGTAATCGCAACGACGAATGCAAAAAGAGTAAGCGTTGCGAAAATATTGATGACGAGCAGCACAGGAAAGTAGCGCTCGAAATCTGCTGAATTCGAACCTCCGGCAGCAAGCGTGATTAAAAGGCCTGCACCGAGTGCTACAGCCGAGAAAAAAACGATCCGCAACCAGTTGAGCATGATGGCGACTGCCTAGGCGGCTGACCTGGTGATGCGCACCGAGATCCAGTCGCTGTCAAGGTCCCAGTCAGAGTTGCCGCCGATTGTTACTTGCAATGGTTTGGGCAGACGCGAAGCATCCAGTCTCATGCGGACCTCGGCTTCAATATCGTCAGCGTCTTCCACAGCAGAGACATCAGCGATGCGCCAGTCATGAATTTGCCGCACCAGCGGCAACACCTGTTCGAGCGAATCGAAGGTACGAGAAAGTCCGCCGAAAGATAAACGATAGTTGCGGGCAAGAGGACTGAAGCTGATGCGTTGCACGAGCTCAGCCTCGGCTAGATCTTTGTCAAGCCAATACCAGCGTTTTTTCTGCAGTCTTGCTTCGCAAACAAAGTAAAGAGCAATGCCGCGACGCAGACTTTCTATGAGCGTGATGGCCAGATCAAACTCCCAACTTGCCGAGAGGTAAACGCCGTCGGAACGTTTTTGCACTTGTGCCTGCATGAGTTCGATTCCGCTGCCGGCGGCACACGCGCTCGCAAACGGCCATGCCGCAAAAGGAGCGGCAGCGGCGGCAGCGCAGAGAGTTCGGCGGGAAATCATCATCGGTTGGGCAGCCAATTAGTGTTTGAGCAAAAGTGCGTAAAAAAATCCGTCGTGCACGGGCGCGATGCCGGGAAATGACTCCTGATCGTCTTCGCTCGCAGCAAGGGTCAACATCAAAGGTGCACGCTCAGCCACCGGCGCAAGCTCTGCTTCCGGGTGCCGGCTTAGAAAGTTTTTGATCTGATCCTGACCTTCTTCCTTAAACACTGAGCATACGACATAGAGGAGCTTTCCGCCAAACTTTACAAGGGGCCAAAGTGCTTCGAGAAGCCTTTTTTGTTGTTTTGCGAGCGCCTCGATGTCGCCAGGTCGGCGGGAAAAGACGATGTCCGGATGTCGCCTGACAATGCCGCTGGCCGTGCATGGGGCGTCCAGCAAAATTGAATCAAAGGGAGTGCCGTCGTGCCAGCAGGCGATATCAGTGGCGTCGCTTGTGCGTACATCAGCTTTAAGGCCCAGGCGTTGAAGATTTTCATGAATGCGTTTGCAGCGCATAGAGTCGACTTCTAAAGCCGTAACGCTGCAATCAGCAAGCTCAAGCAGGTGAGCAGTTTTCCCTCCGGGGGCGGCGCACGCATCAAGAATTCTTTGTCCGTTCTGTGGAGCAAGAAACTGCGCGGCTAGCTGAGCACCGGCGTCCTGCACGCTCACAAGCCCCTCGGCAAAGCCAGGCAGGTCGCCGACAGGCACGGGGTTTTCGAGCATGACCGCAGACTGTCCTAGAGGCCGTGTCTGCAGGCCTGCCGACTGGGCTATGGCGCACCAGTCGACTGGTGTGATTTTGCGGCGGTTGACTCGAACGGTCATCGGCGGACGCTTTTGCGCCAAGGCCATCATTTTGTCGGCTTTGGTTGTTCCCAGAGCCCCACGCATTTTGTTTATCCACCAGACAGGAGCGTTGAAGCGAACTTCATCGCGCTCGAGAGCCTTGGCGCACAGCGCATCGCGTTCGCGTGTAAAGCGTCTCAGACAGGCGTTGGCAAATCCTGCAGCGCGGCTGTTGATGCTTTTGACGGCTTTAACCGCTTCGTTGCAGATGACGTAAGACTTCTGCGGTGATTCAATGAGCTCGGAAAGAGAAACAAGCAAAATGGCTTTGATTTGTGCTTCGGGCGAGCGCTGAGCAAGTATTGTGAGAATGGCTTGCGCAAGCATGTGGCGGCGCGTAGCCGTATAGACCAGAGCTTGACAGGCAGCTTTTTCTTGAGGGGAAGCGTCCTGACATGATGCCTCGAGCGCCTTTTCAAGAGAGGCGCCAGCGCTCATGGCACTTCTGGCTTTTGCAGCAAGTACGATGGCACGCGCAAGCGCGGCTGACGTTCTAGGGGTAAATTCAGACATTAGGACAATATGTCGCCCGCTTTGAGCGGAAAACATTGCAGAAAAGAGGAAGCAGGCATTTCAGATTTACCGGCTTTTTGCAGTTTTGTGCATTCCAGTGCGCCAGAGCCGCAGGCAACGACAAGTGTTTTGTTTGCGCTGAGTACCTCGCCCGGCGTTCCTTTGCCGACAACAGGGTGGGCAGCCCGCAGTTTGAATATTTCGCCATTAAAGCACGCAGTCATGTACGGGAAAGGCGTGAAGGCACGCAGTCTGCGATCAATTTCTTCAGCACTCATCGACCAGTCGACGGGACTTTCTGACTTGAGAATTTTTTCTGCGTAGGTGACGCCTTCTTCCGGCTGCGTCGTACAGACGAGTTCTGAGGCATGGTTCAGCGCATTGACAACCAGTTCTGCGCCGATATCCGCAAGCCGGTCTGTGAGAGTTTGTGCGGTATCTTCGGTTGAGATGGGAATGGATGCGCTGCAGATCATGGGGCCGGTATCAAGGCCGGCTTCCATTTTCATGAGCGTGACCCCAGTCTGAGAGTCTCCGGCCATAATCGCACGCTGAATAGGGGCAGCGCCGCGCCAGCGGGGCAGCAGGGAAGCATGGATGTTGAGGCTTTTTATGGAACCATCGACTCCAATGCCCGCAGCAGCGTCAAGCGCGCGTTGCGGCAAGATGAGTCCATAGGCCGCGACGACCAGAAGCTGTGCGCCGCAAGACTGCAGTTCTGATAATGCGGCTTCGGCTACCTCAGGATTGCGCTTGACTGAGAGTGTTTCAGGGGTGATTACCCGAAGGCCATGAGAAAGAGCTAATTCTTTAACGGCAGAGGCTTTGAGCTTCATACCGCGGCCGCTTGGGCGATCGGGCTGAGTCAAAACCAGAACGATTTCGTGGCCTGCGGCAAGCAGGGCTTTGAGTGCGGTAGCGGCAAAAGGCGGTGTTCCGGCAAAAGCAATGCGCATAAAGTGTTTGTCCTCAAAAAGCCTCGATGAAAAAGCGGACCGGCACGGTCGAATGCAATTGTATCTGTTGCCGACAAACCTCTGCAGGTTGATGTGCCGTCACGGGAAGTCTTTGACGGTTTCTGCATCGTGTCTGGATACAATATCGACGCCTAAATGATTTTTTTGCAGTCAACAAGCAAGCCTTCTGCCAGAGTCCGAAGGAAAGGCAATTTTCAAAGAGAAAAGACCATGTCGACAAATCGCGGTTTATTGAGCTATCACACGTACGGCGACCCCCGCATGCCCCCTGTTGTTTTGCTGATGGGGCTGGGCCTGCCTGCTGCAGGCTGGCCGCGAGGTTTTCTTGAAAGACTTGTTCAAAAAGGGCTTTATCTGATTGCTCCTGACAACAGAGATAGTGGAGCGAGTCCTGTCTGCACGGAGCAAGTCACGACGGCCAGACTTCTGACAAGCATTGTGCGCTATGTCATGGGTGGAACCGTGTCGGCTGAGTACAGGCTTGAGGATATGGCTCGCGATGTTGAAGACTTGATGCACGCGCTCAACATCAAGCGGGCGCATATTGCAGGTGTTTCCTTAGGGGGAATGATTGCGCAGGTTTTTGCTGCGCGAGCTCCTCACCGGACGCTGTCGCTGACTTGTATTTCAACGGCGACAGGCAATCCGCGTACAGGGCTGGGAAATCTTTCGGCCATTCGCGCATTGTTGCAAAAGCAGCCTGATGGTAGTGATGATGAGTCGCTGCGCAATTATTTTCGGTACGTGATGGGGATCATCGGCACTCAGGGCGAGGTGTACGACGATTCATTTTTTGACGGCATTATCAAGGCAACTCGCGAAAACGGCATTACTGAGGAATGCCGCTCGCGGCAGCTGATGGCAATCCTTGCAAGCGGTGATCGCAGAAATCAGCTCAAGCAGCTTGTGATGCCGACGCTTGTCATTCACGGCACGGCTGATCCGCTTTTGCCGTTTCGGGCAGGCAAAGAAATCGCAGCCTGCATTGAGGGTGCTCGACTGCTCCCGGTCGAAGGCATGGGACATGATCTGCCGCAGCGGCATCTTGAGATGATTACCGATGCGATAGCAGAGCACTGCTACAGTCGCGCCCTGCGCTGATTTGCGTTGCTATTGGGTTTCACCGCGCTTTGCGGCACGTGCTTTTTCCTTTCGCAGCTTGGCAAGCTTGGCTGCAGCACGCTGTTTTTTGAGCATGCTCAGGTGGTCAATAAAGACGATGCCGTCCAAGTGATCGAGTTCATGTTGTACGCAGACGCTCAAGAGCTCGTCGCATTCAAGCTCGCAGTTTTCGCCCTGAAGGTTCTGGTACTTGATTTTGACGTGAGACGGGCGCTTTACTTTTTCGTAAACGCCGGGCAGAGAAAGACAGCCTTCCTCGCATTCGACGAGGTCGTTGGAACTGGATTCAATGACAGGGTTGACAAAGACCTTGAGGTCATTTTTTTCTTCAGAAATATCAATGACAACCATGCGGATGAGTTCTCCGACCTGAGTAGCGGCAAGACCCACGCCGGGAGCGGCGTACATGGTCTCGGCCATATCAGCGGCGAGCTTGGCCAGGTTTTCATCAAACTGCTCGACAGGCAGAGCTTTCTGGGCCAAACGAGGATCCGGGTATTGAACAATGGGCAGCAAAGCCAAGGTGCATCTCCAAACAAGCCGCCAATCGCTGCAATGAAAAAGCAATGCTCTGCTCTCATGGGGCGGCTTAAAAAATAAAATATCGTGAAAGGACGCGTGCCGTCAGGCGACAAAATTTTTGGAATCCAGCAAAAAGTGCATCTCAAATCACAGCAGGGACTTGACTGGCTGCAGCTGATGCTGTGCGCCAATGACATCGGCATTGAGCAGCTCAAGAGGCTGACGGAGGTCTATGAGTCATTGGACGACATTGTACGTGCCGGCAGACGCAAGGTGGCTGAAATTGTAGGAAAAGAAGCATCTCAACGGCTATTTTCTGAAGATAAACGCAAAGAATTCGACGAAGCGTGCAGATGGCTTTCATCAATCGAAGGCGCCGATGTCGTGACCTGGAGCGATCCTGACTATCCCAAAGAGCTTCTTGTTTGCGGAAAAGCTCCTTCTGTGCTCTTTCTCAGGGGCAGGCGCGAGCTTCTTGCTCGACGCCGTTTTTATCTGACCGGCACTCAGCACCCAGATGCGGAGGGAAAACTCAATGCCGCTTCCTTTGGCGAGGCCATCGCGCAGCGGGAAGTGCTGTTGACGGGGCTTGAGGCTGGCATAGAGCGAGAGGCGGCGGCCGCTGCGGCAGCTTCTTGCGGTGCGGTAGTTGTTGTGCAGGCGACCGGGCCAGACAGGCTGTATCCCAGCCAATGTCGTGATCTGTTTCATCAGATTGCCGATAGTGGCCTTGTTGTCTCCCCTTTTGTGCCGTGTACGGGATTTTCACCTGAAAACGTGGCCGTGCAACGCAGGATTTGCATGCAGATGTGCAGCACCTTTATTGTCGTACAGGCAGAAATCAGATCCGAAACGCTCAAATTGGCGCAGGCGGCCGCAGAATTGGCAAAAGACGTCTATACAATTCCGGGCTCGATACATTGTGCACTCTACAAAGGTAACCATAATTTGCTGCGCGAAGGCGCCGGACTTGTTGAAAGCATTCAGGATCTTGGTCTTTGATGGTGCGCAAAAAACACAACAGTTAGGCTGCAGAGGGCAAACGAGCCCCTTGTCAAAAGATACGGCCTGCGGTTATGCTGAAAAAAGGAGGCGCATGAACCTTTGATGGTCGTGCGCTTCATTTCTGCGGGAAAAGAAGATTAAAAAACTGAAAATGAAGACTCTGATCATTGCGGAAAAGCCTTCGGTAGCCACGGATATTGCACGCGTATTGGGCGGCATGAAGAAAACGGGGGACTACTATGAAGGTGAACAGTATGTTGTTGCCAATGCGCTCGGACATTTGCTTGAGCTTGCCTGTCCGGAGAAGTATGAGGTCAAGCGCGGCAAATGGACATTCGCGCATCTGCCTGTGCTTCCGCCGACATTTGATTTAAAGCCGATTGCCAAAAGCGGGGAAAAACTTAAGAGCCTTGCTCGGCTGATCCGGCGCAAGGACATTGGAGAAATCATCAACGCATGCGACGCGGGACGAGAGGGCGAGCTGATTTTCCGCTACATCATGCAGGCCACCAAGGCCAAGCAGCCCATTAAGCGGCTGTGGCTGCAGTCAATGACCCCGGCTGCCATACGCGAGGCGTTTGACCATTTGCGAACAGACGAAGAAATGCAGACGCTTGCTGCGGCTGCCAAAAGCCGATCAGAGGCCGACTGGTTGGTTGGCATCAATGGAACGCGCGCCATGACAGCCTTCAATAGCCTTGACGGGGGCTTCTTTTTAACCACAGTAGGCCGCGTGCAGACGCCTACGCTGGCCATTGTTGTGCGTCGGGAGAATGAAATCCGAGCCTTCCAGCCTCGCGATTATTGGGAGGTCAAGGCTCAGTTTTCCGTTTCTCAGGGCACCTATGAAGGCCGCTGGTTTGATCCCCTGTTTAAGAAGGACGCCGCCAAGCCCGAACTGCGGGCCGAACGTATTTTTGACGGTGAGGCTGCTCAAGAAGTCGTCAGTCGCTGCAAGGGCAAGACGGCCGAGGTGACCGAGACGAGCAAGCGCACGACGCAGCTCTCGCCGCAGTTGTTTGACCTCACCAGTCTGCAGCGCGAAGCCAATACAAAATTCGGCTTTTCAGCTAAGACAACGCTGGCAATTGCGCAGGCGCTCTACGAAAAGCACAAGGTGCTCACCTATCCCCGAACGGATTCAAGAGCGTTGCCCGAGGATTATCTTTCGACGGTTGGGCAAACGCTCTCAATGCTTTCGGCGAGCCCCTCTTACGAGCCGTTTGCGCAGAGGATTCTCTCCAATCAGTGGGTAAAGCCCAATCGGCGTATTTTCGACAATTCCAAAATCAGCGACCATTTTGCCATTATTCCGACCCTGCAGCCGCCCAAGACGGTGCTCTCGGAGGCTGAACACAAAGTCTACGATCTTGTCGTCAAGCGATTCATGGCGGTGTTCTTTCCTGCTGCGCAGTATGACGTCACCACGCGCATCTCCAAGATTGGCGAGGATCATTTCAAAACCGAAGGGAAGGTTCTGGTCTTTGCCGGATGGTTGGAAATCTACGGCCGTTCAGCGGCGTCCGAGGCTGCCGATATGCTGGTGGCGCTCAATGGAGATGAGGCAGCTCAGACGATGGACGTGACGGTGACAAAGCTTCAGACAAAGCCCCCCGTGCGCTACACGGAAGCAACGCTGCTCTCCGCAATGGAAGGTGCAGGCAAGTTGGTTAACGACGAAGAGCTTCGGGACGCAATGGCTGAAAAAGGGCTGGGCACGCCTGCTACGCGTGCGGCAATTATTGAAAACCTGATTGATCAGCACTACATGCAGCGCGAAGGACGTGAATTGCGACCGACGGCGAAGGCCCAGCAGCTCTTTGCTCTGATATCGGGGCTAGGCATCGGAGTACTGTCGGATCCGAAACTTACCGGTGAGTGGGAGCACAAGCTCAGTCAAATTGAAAAGGGCAAGCTCACGCGGGAAGCTTTTATGCGCGAAATTCGTGAGATGACTACGCGTATCGTGGACTCGGCCAAGACCTACGAAGGCAACACGGTGCCCATTGAAAACCCTGCTCATCTCAAAGCTCGCTGCCCGAAGTGCGGCGGAGAAGTTGTAGAAAATTACCGTCGCTACGCCTGCACTCGGCAAGGGTGCGATTTCAGTTTGCCCAAACATCCTGGCGGCCGTACGTTTGAGGTCGAAGAAGTCGAGGAACTGTTGCGCAACGGTCGGATTGGGCCGATGACAGGCTTTATCAGCAAGACGGGCAGGCCATTTGGGGCAGTGTTAAAGCTCGATGATGACTTCAAGCTCGTTTTCGATTTTGGAGATGCGGCGGAGAACTCTGGAGAGGAACTCGATTTGAGTCAGTATCCCGTTGTCGGCAAGTGCCCTAAATGCGGAGGTCGGCTGCTTGAGGCGCCCACGAGCTACATCTGCGAGAACACGGCGGGAATGCGCACGTGCGACTTCCGGTGCGGGCGCATTATTCTGCAGCAGCCCGTTGACAAGGTGCAGCTGGAAAAAATTCTGACTGAGGGTAAGTCGGATCTTCTCAATGGGTTCGTTTCAAATCGCAACGGCCGCAAATTCAAGGCGTATTTGGTTCTTGACAAGAAGACCGGAAAAATCGGCTTTGAGTTCCAGCAAAGAGAAACCGATGCCGTGGCGGCAAAGGCGAAAAAGCCGACTGTGCGCCATACGGTTGCCAAGAAGACGACAGCTTGATTTTTTGCTGAGAAATTAAGTTCGGCGCAGTGCACGAGCCATCAAAATGAGCTGCCCGCAGGTTTGGAGATCTGCGGGCAGTTTATTAAGATGATTTTGCGTCGGATTTGACGGGCTTGGAGGCTTCTGAATCCTTAAGGCGGGTAACCAATACCTGATCGACCTTGTTGGCGTCAACATCAATGACTTCGAAACGGTAGCCGCTCCAGTCGATGCGATCAGTGCGCTTGGGGATTTTTCGCAGCATGTACATCATGAAGCCAGCTACTGTTTCGTAGTTTTGTGAGTCCGGCAGATCATCGAGCTCAAGCGTATAGACAAGATCCACCGTCGGCGTGGCGCCGTCGACGAGCCAGCTGTTTTCATCTCTTTCCACGATCTGCGACTCTTCAGGCGTCAAAACCAGATCGCCCATCACAGTGCTCATCACGTCTTCGAGCGTCAGCACGCCGACGACGAGCGCATATTCGTTGATGACGACTGCAAAATCCTCTCGCGAGCGCTGAAAGACTTCCAGAATTTCCGAAAGCGTCAATGTATCCGGAACAAATTGGACGGGTTTGATAAGGCCTTCTTCGGTGACGGATATGGATTTTCCGTCAAGCAGACGATGCAAAATGTCCTTGCTGTCAATGCAACCGATGACGTGATCTATGTCTTCGTTGCAGACAAGAATGTGGTGATGGGTGTTCTTGTTAATGGTTTTGCGCACGCTCTGTTCGTCCTGATCAATCGTTACGTAGACCACAGATTCGCGCGCGGTCATGGCCGTTGTGACGGGACGATTCTCGAGATTGAAGACATTTTCAATGACAGCCTGTTCTCCTGGGGCAATGACGCCGGCGTTGCCGCCGGCAATTACGGAGGCAAGAATGTCGTTGGTGGTGATTTTGTCGCGCGGCTTGAGAGGAATGCCCAAAAGACGCATCAAAACATTGGAAATACCCTCAAGAAGCCAGACAAGAGGGCCAAGGATTTTGCTCAGGAAACCCATCGGCGGTACGCACAAAATGGCATTTTTCTCAGGGTTGTTCATGGAAAGCCGTTTGGGAAACAGGTCTGAGAAAATCACAAAAGCCAGCGTGATGATGAGAAAAGAAGTGATGAAGCCTGCGTTGTCGGCAATAGCAGGCGGCATGACGTAGCGATAAGCAAAGGCGAAGTAAGGCGAGAAAATCGACTCGCCCACGATGCCGCCTAGAATTGCCACCATGTTGGTGCAGATTTGGATGACGGAAAAATAGCGTCCAGGGTTGGTTTTGACGCGCAAGGCAGCTTGAGCGCCTTTGATGCCGTCTTCGGCCATGGCGCTGAGGCGAATTTTGTTTGCTGCGGCAAGACTGATTTCGGCAAACGAGAAGAAGCCGCCCAGCATGACTAGCAGGAATAGACACAAAATCTGCGAAGAACCAGACATAAAAATCCTTAAAAAACAATAACTTCAGAATTTTAGCAGACTGGTTTTTCAGAGCATTTTCAGGCGTGCGGCGCTTGGCTGCGGTGAAGGCTGACGGCAAGGAATTTTTGAAAAAAATGCCAAGAGCAGTTCCGCTTGGAGACCGTTGTAGAGCATTTTGTCTTGGGAAAAGTGCTCAGAGGCCTTGATTAAGGCTAAGTGCAGGCTACGATGCAGTGGTTTTGTTTTGGGAGTTGATGCGTGATTCGATAGACTAAATAGCCAATATGGAGCACTATCGGCGCCTTCAGCAATATTTTTTCGAGCAACCAGGCGGCGCCAGCAAGGAGAATTTAGCAATGAACATCAAAGCTCTTGGGGTGGCAGCCTCACTTGCCGTTTTGTCAATTTCTGCCGCTCAAGCCGGTCCCGTTCTTGACGCCGTCAAGGCTCGCGGACATGTTGTCTGCGGCGTCAATACGGCAGCGCCCGGATTTTCAAATGCTGACAGCAAAGGCGAGTGGAAAGGCCTTGACGTAGATATTTGCCGTGCAGTGGCGGCGGCGGTTTTGGGTGATTCGACCAAAACGAAGTTTGTACCGCTTTCTTCGCCGCAGCGCTTTACGGCTCTGCAGTCCGGTGAGGTCGATTTGCTGGTGCGCAATACGACTTGGACGCTCACCCGCGATGCTTCCATGGGCGCGGTGTTTGCTGCAGTGAGCTACTACGATGGTCAGGGTTTCATGGTTCCCAAGAAGCTGGGCGTCAAGAGTGCCAAGCAGCTCAACGGCGCGACGGTTTGTCTGCAGTCGGGTACGAGCTCGGTGCAGACGCTGGCTGACTATTTCGCTGCCAACAAGATGAAGTACAAGCCCGTGATGTTTGATACCACCGAAGCGACGCAGGGAGCGTTTCTCTCTGGGCGCTGCCAGGTGTATACGACGGATATGAGCGATTTGGCAGGCGCCCGTACGCGTGCGCGTAATCCTGGTGACTTCGTCATTCTTCCCGAGACAATTTCTAAGGAGCCGCTTGGCCCCTCCGTGCGCCGCGGCGATGACGAGTGGTTCCAGATCGTTCGTTGGTCGTTCTACACGCTGGTGGAGGCTGAGGAAAACGGCATTACTAAGGCCAATGTCGATCAAATGCGCTCCACAAGCAAGAGTCCGCAGGTCATGCGTCTTGTTGGAACAGGCGATGATACGGGCAAGCTGCTTGGGCTCGATAAGGATTGGTCGTATCGCATCATCAAGCAGGTCGGCAACTATGGCGAAAGCTGGACGGCCAACTTTGGGCCTGATACTCCGCTCAATCTGCCGCGCGGTTTGAATAATTTGTGGACCAACGGCGGCCTGATGTACGCCATGCCGATTCGCTGATTTTCATCAGCTTCGGTCCTGCGTGGATATCTCTGAATATGCTTAACATGCATGTTCTGAGAACGCAGGCGAAAGAGAAAGCGGCTTAAGAGTCTGTGTCTAGAAGAGCTGACTCTTGAGGCGCTTTCTTGCATTTGTGACGGTTTGAGAATTGCAAAATTCGTCTGCCCTATAATTAACACCCTTTTATTTTCAATATGCAGCCAAGGAGCTCAGCGTTTTATGCCGCAGACTGAACGAATATCCCACATGCAGGGCGATGAGGCTTTTCGCCGCAGGGAACGGTCGCGGCGCTTGACGCAGTGGACGATGCAGGCGCTGGTGCTTGCCGCGCTCGTCGGCTGCGTATGGCTGCTTGCCAACAATGTGGGCGTCAACCTGGAAGAGCGCAATATTCGCAGCGGCTTTGGCTTTTTGCAGAATTCGGCAGGGTTTGACATCGGTGAGGCGCTGATTCCTTTCACTTCAACTGACTCTGTGCTGAAGGCATTTGCCAACGGCGTTCTCAATACAGTGCGCGTGGCGTTTTTTGCCTCAATCTCAGCATTGATTTTGGGGGTGATTGTTGGTCTAATGCGCCTTGCTTCTCACCCGATTCTGCGCATGCTGGGCACAGCGCACGTTGAGTTTTACCGCAATATTCCGCTCATCATTCAGCTTTTTGCGATCTACATGCTCATTACCGAGCTGTTGCCGATGAGCACGGAGCCGGTTCGCTTCGGCAGCTGGGCACTGCTCTCCAAAGCGGGGCTTTATGTAGCGGTGCCGCAGCAGACGACGCTGGCGCTTTTGGCGGCAGCGATTGCGGCTGTTTTGGCCGCTTGCCTGCTTCGTGAAATATGGCGGTGCCGCGTGACCGATCTTGTTGCGGCGCTTATCGGTCTCGGGGGCGGAGCGATCGTGCTGATTTTCGTCTGGTGCCTGTTTGGCTTTGTCGGCGGCTGGAGCAAGCCCGAAGTTTCGGGCTTCATGACTGAAGGCGGATCCGCCTTGTCTCCGGAATTTCTTGCCCTTTGGCTGGGGCTGACGACGTTTACCTCGGCAGCTATTGCGGAAATTGTTCGCGCGGGAGTGCTTGCCGTTACCAGTGGGCAGTGGGATGCAGGCATGGCTTTGGGGTTGACGAAAGTGCAGACGATCAGCTACATCGTCTTTCCGCAATCGATGCGGTTGGCTATTCCGCCGCTGACGAGCCAGTTTATGAACTTGACGAAGAACTCTTCGCTGGCAGTCGTGATCGGTTATCCGGATATTGTGGCAGTGGGCAACTCCTCAATCAACATTACGGGGCAGGCGCTTGAGGTCATCGTCATCATCATGGCTGTGTACTTGTTTCTTAATCTCATCATCAGTCTTTTGATGAACACGCTCAACGCGCGTGTGATGCGCGCTCCGCGCTGATGCGAACGACGAAAAGGAGCCCAAGGATTATGCAGCCTACTTTGTTCGATCAGATTCGCGCGCGGTTTTTCTACTCAAATTTAGCAACCGGCATTACGGTTGTATCGGCGTTTTTGTTGGCCGTGGCGGCTTACTACTTCATGGATTGGGGTATTTGGAGCGCTGTTTTTCGCGCCGATCATGATGCCTGCTACGAAGCGCGCGGCGCTTGCTGGGGATTTGTTGCTGAAAAGTGGCGTTTGATTCTGTTTGGTCGCTATCCGTACGAAGATCAATGGCGCCCAGCGCTGGCAACTTTTGCCATTGTTGCCATGTTGATCGTTTCGGCTTGTCCTAAATTGTGGACGCGTACGGGGGCGCGGATAGTTTTCTGGGGCTGGGCGGCGGCGCTGCTGAGCTTTTTTGGGCTGATGTACGGTGGTTTTTTAGGGCTCGAATTTGTGGCAACCGACAGCTGGGGAGGCTTTCCGCTGACGGTTATCCTGACGTTGCTCGGCATCGGGGTGTCAACGCCGATTGGCATAGTGCTTGCGTTGGGGCGCCGCAGTTCGTTGCCTATCGTAAAGCTTCTGAGCACTGGCTATATTGAGCTTGTGCGCGGCGTGCCGCTGATTACGGTGCTGTTTGTTGCGAGTTTTATTTTCCCGCTACTTTTGCCTAGCGGCGTGCGCATTGACCCGTTTTGGCGCGTTGCCGGCGGCATCATCCTCTTTCAGGCTGCCTATATGGCAGAGACCGTGCGAGGGGGGCTGCAGACCATCAGGCAGGGTCAGTACCTTGCCGCTGATTCTTTGGGACTGTCGGCATTTCAAAAGTATGTCTACGTGATACTACCCCAGGCGCTTGTCGCAATCATTCCTTCGTTTGTGAACAATCTCTTGTCGATGTTCATGGACACGTCGCTAGTGACCGTCGTTTCCATGTTCGACTTGACCGGAAGTCTGCAACTTGCTTTGGGTGATGCGGCCTGGCGCGACTTCTTCCGCGAGGGCTATATCTTTGTGGCGGCCATTTACTTCTTCTGCAGCCTGCTCATGAGCCGCTACAGTCAGTGGCTTGAGGCCAGACTTCAAAGCGGTACTCGTCGTTCTGCGGCATTGCGGCATTAGGAGGTCTGTTTTTGCGGCAAACGCCGCTACAATGACGCTCGCTTTTAAAAAGCGTGCTGCCGCAAGGCATCTTTTTTGGTGTTTTTCCGGCAGTGCGCATGGTGCAGAGAAACAAGAAGATTTCGCAATGCTGAAAGTTTTTGAACACGTCATTGATTTGAGTGAGCATATTGCCCGAGGGCTGACCGCTGACAAGCTCTGGGTTGGAATTGAAGATTTTGCTTTGCATCCGCATGAGTACGTTGATTCAATGCAAGCAAGCCGCTTTGAATCTTGTCCCAGTGACGATGGGCGCAAAAGGTTTGCTCGTGAACTTGATTTCGGCAGTTCACTTGTGGTGAACGACGTGATTGAACTGCAGGCGCCTGAGCGCTTTACCACGTTGGTAAGCGCCAGCGGGCCGATACCAGAATCGCGTCTTGACATCAGCATCGAGTCTGAAGTGAGCGGCTCCCTGAAGCTTCGTTTCTGCTACTACGAGACACCGATTGAGAATGCGGGCATGACGAGCCTGATGCGTGAGTTGCGTAAAAAGGCGTGGCTTGCCAAGGACCAGCGAGCTGTGGCTCAAATCATTGAGGCGCTAGAAGTCTGAGCGGCTGGACTGCGCTGATTTACCGTTAACCATTTTTTGTTTTCACAGATTCATGACAGAAGAATTTTCCTCTGCCGTCGAGGCACGTATTGCTCGAAACATCGCCAAGGCCGTGAATGCACGCGTCGAGCAGGTGGCCGCTGCAGCGGCCCTTCTCGATGACGGCGCAACGGTGCCTTTTATCGCCCGCTATCGTAAAGAGGCTACAGGCGGCCTTGATGATACCCAGCTGCGTACGCTTGAAGAACTGCTGATTTATGGCCGGGAACTTGAAGAGCGGCGTGCGGCGATTCTCAAAGCGCTCGAAGACTCGGGCAAGCTCACCGATGAGCTCAAAAAGCAGCTCGAAGAGGCCGACACGAAGCAAAGACTTGAGGATTTGTATCTGCCTTATAAGCCCAAGCGCCGTTCGCGTGCTCAGATTGCCAAGGGGGCAGGGCTGGAACCCTTGGCAGAATCTTTGATGGCTGATCCCAGACTTGATCCCCAGCTGGAAGCCAGCAAGTATGTTAGCGTAGAAAAAGGCGTCGCCGATGCCAAAGCAGCGCTTGACGGCGCAAGGGATATTCTGGCCGAGCGTTTTGCAGAAAACGCCGACATGCTCGAAATGCTGCGCGAATTTCTTTGGGATAATGCCGAGCTTGTTTCGAGGGTTGTGCCGGAGGCGGAAAATGGTGAGCAGGCAGCCAAGTACCGCGACTACTTTGACTACAACGAGGCGATGAGAGAGGTTCCCTCGCATCGTGCTTTGGCGGTGTTTCGCGGACGTCAGGAAGGCGTGCTGACGCTCAAAATGCTTCTGTCTGAGGAAGAAGAGGCGCTGCCCGTACATCCTTGCCAGCAGAAAATTGCTCAATTTCTCGGCGTTGCCGATCTTGGCAGAGCTGCTGATCAGTGGCTTGCCGGAGTGGTGCGCTGGACGTGGCGCGTCAAGTGTCTGGCAACGCTCGAGAGCGAACTCTTTGCTCGTGTGCGAGAAAGAGCGCAGACCGAAGCAATCGGCGTTTTTGGGACCAATCTGAAGGATCTGTTGCTGGCGGCCCCTGCAGGGCACAAGGCGGTCATTGGACTTGATCCTGGAATTCGCACGGGCGTGAAAGTGGCCGTAATTTCTGACACTGGTGCAGTGCTGGAGACGTGTGTTGTCTATCCGCATGAGCCGCATCGGGATTGGGAGGGATCTAAAAGAAAGCTCTACGAGCTTGCCAAGCGGCATCGAGCAGCGTTGATTTCGATCGGCAATGGAACAGCTAGCCGTGAGACCGACAAACTTGCTGGAGAGCTTTTGGCAGAACATCCGGAATTGGCGCTTACGAAGGTTGTGGTGAGCGAGGCAGGAGCTTCGGTGTACTCGGCTTCGGCAACGGCAGCTGCAGAACTTCCGAATTTGGATGTGAGTTATCGCGGAGCGGTCTCCATTGCACGCCGTTTGCAGGATCCGCTTGCAGAGCTTGTGAAGATTGACCCCAAGGCCATCGGCGTCGGTCAGTACCAGCACGATGTCAATCAAAGCGAACTCGCGCGCAAGCTTGACGCCGTGGTCGAAGACTGTGTCAATGCCGTGGGAGTGGACGTCAATACGGCATCAGCGGCGTTGCTGCAGCGCGTGGCAGGTTTGACGGCTACTCAGGCCAAGGCCATTGTGGCCTATCGTGATGCGCACGGCGCATTTTCCGACAGAACCGTGCTTTTGTCGGTGCCTCGTTTGGGGCCTAAGACATTTGAGCAGGCAGCAGGCTTTCTGAGGATTCCGGGAGGTGCCAATCCGCTTGATGCTTCTGCCGTACACCCGGAGTCTTATCCCGTTGTTGAGCGCATCGTGCAAAAGACTGGACTTTCCGTTAGTGAGCTGATCGGCAACCGGACGGTGTTGTCCAAGCTCAATGCCAGCGACTTTACCGACGAGCAGTTCGGCATTCCCACGGTGCGCGACATTCTGCTTGAGCTCGAAAAGCCTGGGCGAGATCCGCGCCCAGAATTCAAAACGGCAAAGTTTTCAGAGGTCGTCCACGAAATCAGTGATCTTGTGCCGGGCATGATGCTCGAGGGCGTTGTGAGCAATGTGGCTGCGTTCGGCGCCTTTGTTGACATAGGCGTTCATCAAGACGGTCTTGTGCATGTGTCCGAACTTGCTGATCGTTTCGTCAAGGATCCTCGCGAGGTGGTCAAGGTGGGCGACATCGTTAAGGTTCGAGTTTTGGATGTCGATGTTGCACGGCGCCGCATCAGCCTGTCTATGCGTACGCAGGCAAAGGGGACGGTTGGCGAAAAGATCGCCGGAGAAGCTCGAGGCGCCAGCAATGGCTTGCAGGTGAGGAAAAAGGAGAGACTTTCTGCTCCTTCCGGTGCTATGGCCGCAGCCTTTGCAAAACTGAAGCTTCAACGTTAATGAGTTTGTCAGCTGGCGCAGACAGCTTCGGAATCGGTTAAATTCTCCCATTAGGAATGCTTTTTTGTAGGAGAAGAAACAATGACCGATCCAAAGCAGCTTGCGCCGGTGCTCAAATTTGTGGTTGATCGTGCCGCAGCTCTTTTTGATCTTCCTGTTGTGCAGGCTTCGCTTGAAGCCATTAAGCGCGATGAAAAGAAGACTTTGGCCGATCAGATAGCCATCACTGAAATTGAAGCGCCGCCGTTTCACGAAAAAATGCGGGGACTCGATCTGATGGAGCGCTTCAAGACGCTCGGTCTTAAAGACGTTTCAATGGATCCTGAGGGCAATGTCATAGCCGTGCGAAAAGGAAGCGGCAACGGGCCGTTGCTGGTTCTTGCAGCGCATCAGGATACGGTTTTCCCAGCTGGTACTGATGTGAAGGTACGTGAGGAAAACGGCGTCTATCACGCCCCCGGCATCAGCGATGATGCTCGAGGACTGGCCGTTATTTTGCAGGTTTTGAGAACGCTTGAAGAATACAAGATTGAAACCGTGGGAGACTTGTATTTCGTTTGCACTGTGGGTGAAGAAGGAAATGGAGATCTGCGCGGCTCCAAATATCTTTTTCACAAGTCTTCTTTGCCCATTGACGGCTTTATCTCGGTTGACGGCGTAGATGTTCACCGAGTGCTTTCGGCAGCGACTGGCTCAAAACGCTATCGTGTGCATTTCGATGGCCCGGGCGGACATTCCTGGAAAAATTTTGGCTTGCCCTCAGCCATTCATGCCATGGGCAGAGCTATTGCCAAAATTTCCGATGTTGCGCCTTGCGCAGATCCTCGCACGACTTTTACGTGCGGCACGATTGCCGGCGGTACGACTGTCAATTCGATTGCGGCGCACTGCGAGATGGAACTTGATATGAGAAGTGCCGGCGCCAAAGAGCTCGATGAAATCGAGGCCAACATGCTGCCTCTTTTCGAAGAGGCCTGCCAAGAAGAGAATGCTCGTTGGGGGGCCGAGGGCGACAATGCCGTCAAGCTCAGACTTGAGCCGATCGGGCACCGTCCCGGTGGACAGCAGTCCGATGAGGCAAGCGTTCTGCAGGCGGCGCGTGCTGCGATGCAAAAGCTCGGCATCGAGCTCAAAAAGTACGATGTGGCCTCAACCGACCACAATATCGCCATCAATTGCGGCGTGCCTGCGACGACTCTTGGCGGGGGCGGTGCCGAAGGGTTCAATCACAACGTAAGAGAGTGGTACGACCCAAAGGATGGGTATCTGGGTCCTCAGCTGGCGTTTTTGACAGCGCTGGTGCTTTTGGGCGTAAAGGGGGTTACAGAGCCCGTGCTGCAAAAGCGTGCTTGATGGTTGACGCCTGAAGCGAATTGCCTGATGCAAAAACGGCGCATGGGTCAACAGATCGATGCGCCGTTTTGCATGTGTGCGCCCTGCGGCAACGTGAGCTATCGGCGTTCTCCCAAGCTCATGATGGCATTGAGGATAATGGCGCCGAAAGTTGCCGTTCCGATGCCTCCGAACGTAAAGCCGAAAATGGTCAAAGAAAAGTCTCCGCCGCCCAGAATCATTGTGACGGCAGCGACAATCAGATTGCGGTTTTTGCCGAAGTCAACCTGATTGACGACCCAAATGCGGGCGCCGGCTACGGCAATAAGACCAAAGACGACAATCGAGGTGCCGCCCAGAATCGGCTGGGGAATCGTCTGAATGACGGCGCCGAATTTGGGAGAAAAGCCCAAAATAATGGCAAAAATGGCTGCAATGACGAAAAGTAGCGTGGAGTAGACGCGGTTGGCGGCCATGACGCCAATGTTTTCGCCGTAGGTCGTCACTCCCGTGCCGCCAACGCTGGCTGCCACGATCGTGGCTACACCGTCGCCTAAAAACGCTCGCCCCATATAGGGATCGAGGTTGCGCCCCGTCATGGCTGTTACCGCCTTTACATGGCCTAGGTTCTCGGCAACAAGGATGATGACCACGGGGATGATGAGAAAGATTGCATCAACATTGAAAACGGGCGTGTGAAATACTGGCAGTCCGATCCAGTCGGCAGCGCCTACCACTGCGAAATCAATTGGTTTGCCGTAGCCCAGCAGATTGGCCAGTACGAAGTAAATGAAGTAGGCCATGGCAAGCCCTGCCAGAATCAAGAGCTTTTGAAGCAGACCACGTGTATAAACGGCGACGCCGCCTACGCATAAAACAGTGACCAGAGCCATCCATGCGTCGAAGTTAGTTGCGCCGACGCTTTTTACGGCCGTTGGGGCAAGGTTTAGGCCGATGACGGCGACCACTGCACCGGTGACGACGGGGGGCATGAGCTTTTCGACCCATTCGACGCCTGTGTACATCACGATAAGGCCGATGAGACAGTATGTGACGCCGCAGGCAACGATTCCTCCCAGAGCAACGCTGATGTTGGCATTGAGCCCTGATCCGGCCGTGTAGCCTGTAGCTGCGATGACCACGCCGATAAAGGCAAAAGAACTACCAAGGTAGCTAGGTACGCGACCACCGACGATGAGAAAGAAGATGAGCGTGCCTATGCCGCTCATTAAAACGGCCACGTTTGGGTCAAAGCCCATGAGCAATGGTGCAAGGATTGTAGAACCAAACATAGCCACCACATGCTGAATGCCGAGTGCGGCCATTTGCGAGGCGGGAAGTCTTTCATCCGGACCGATGATGCCATCGGTCTTGAGCTTCCATTTGGGAAAGTAGCCCATAAGAAATTCTCCAGAAGTTTGATGACTGCAGGCAGTTGCACATGAAAAAGGCACAATCATGGCCTAGACAATGAGAAAGGATTCGTCTGGTTTCTCAATAGCGTTGTAGTTGTAAGTCTGCTGCCGGCAGCACCGGCCATTGTAAAGAGGTTTTTGTGCGGCAGAAGTTGTTTGGCAGGAAGCGGGAAAATAGGCGAAAATAAGCCCCCTGCTAAGCGCCGATGATTTGAGATAGAGCGTTGATGTTTAAGGCGACTTTCGTCAAAAGACGCCGATGCGGCGAGATCTTTTTTCCGAAGGTTTTGTTTTCCATGGCCGATGTTTTGCTTTTTTCACAGACAAGAGGCGGCCGTTTTTTGTTGATTCACACATGTCCAAGCAAGCTATCCAACGAGAAGTAAAACGACGCCGAACGTTTGCCATCATTTCCCACCCTGATGCGGGCAAGACCACGCTGACGGAAAAGCTGTTGCTTTTCGGCGGCGCCATTCAAATGGCAGGTGCGGTTAAGGGGCGAAAGGCTGCGCGTCATGCGACGAGCGACTGGATGGAAGTCGAAAAGCAGCGCGGCATTTCGGTGACGAGTTCCGTCATGCAGTTTGAGTATCAGGATCACATCATCAATCTGCTTGATACACCAGGGCATGAGGACTTCTCTGAGGACACCTATCGCGTGCTGACGGCTGTTGATGCCGCTGTGATGGTGATAGATGCAGCAAAGGGCGTGGAAGCGCAGACCATCAAGCTGCTCAATGTCTGCCGCATGCGCAATACCCCCATCATTACCTTCATCAACAAGCTGGACCGGGAAGTTCGTGATCCGCTTGATCTGCTTGGAGAAATCGAGTCTGTTCTCAAGCTGCAGTGCGTGCCAATTACTTGGCCTATCGGTATGGGAAAGACATTCCGAGGCGTTTTTTCGCTGCTGCACAATCATCTCGTGCGATTTGCGCCGGGCACCGAGAAGCTGGCTCAGGATGAGGAGCTTATTGAAGGGCTGGGAAACCCCAGGCTCGATGAGCTCTATCCCATGGAGATCGGCCCTGTGCGCGAAGCCATTGAATTAGTCGAAGGTGCAACGGAGCCATTCAGTCTTGAGAAATTCCTCAAAGGCGAGCAAAGTCCGGTGTTTTTTGGCTCGGGCGTGAACAATTTCGGCGTCAAGGATGTGCTGCAGGCTCTCATTGATTGGGCGCCAGAGCCTCAGCCGCGCGACGCAAGCGTGCGTTCCGTTAATCCGTATGAAGAGCCGTTTACAGGTTTTGTCTTCAAAATTCAGGCAAATATGGATCCTCGTCACCGCGACCGCATTGCTTTTTTCCGTGTTTGCTCGGGAAGCTACACGCCGGGCATGAAGGTGCAGCACATTCGTGAAGGACGTGAGATGAAGATTGCCAATGCTCTCACCTTTATGGCCAATGAGCGCGTGCACATGCAGGATGCTTATGCGGGCGACATCATCGGCATCTACAACCACGGTCAGCTTCACATTGGAGATACTCTCACCGAAGGCGAGAAACTTGGCTTTACCGGCATTCCCTATTTTGCTCCAGAACTTTTCCGTTCGGCCCGCGCGCGAGATCCTCTTAAGGGCAAGCAGTTGCACCAGGGATTAAAAGAGCTCGGAGAAGAAGGGGCCATACAGGTATTTGAGGGGGAATTCGGCAATCTGATGCTTGGAGCTGTAGGACAGCTGCAGTTTGAAATCGTGGCTCAGAGATTGGCAACTGAATACAAGGTCGATGCCATTTATGAGGCAACAGATGTTTCAACTGCGCGCTGGCTGGTCTTTCCTGATGAAAAGACCAAGAAGGAATTTTGTGAAGAGCAGGCCAATCGTCTTGCCCGCGACAGCGAGGGCAACCTTTGCTACATGGCAACTTCCATCTATAACCTGATGACCACGCAGAAGCATTGGCCGCAGGTGGAGTTCAGAACAACACGCGAACAGGGACAGAAATTTGAATAAACTCAGCGTAATTCGCACGGCATCGCCGGCAGATCTGGAGACGATTTCTTCGATTGAGTCGATTTGCTTTCCTGCAGCCGAAGCGGCCGACCAGAGCCGCTTTGCGGACCGGCTCAAGTGTTTTGCTGATCATTTCTGGCTGTGCGAGATCCAAGGAGAGGTTGTTGGCTTTATTGACGGCGCGGTGATCAATGTGCGCACAATCAGAGATGAGATGTACGCCGATGCCTCTTTTCACGATCCGGCAGGTTTGTGGCAGGCGGTCTACGGCATCAATGTGCTGCCGCAGTATCGCGGACAGGGCATTGGCCAGAAGCTGCTGCGAGCTCTTATTGATGCCGCGCGCAGGCAAGGCCGGCGGGGCTGCGTATTGACCTGCAAGGATCATATGATCGGCTGGTACGAGAAGCAGGGGTTCCAGTTGATGGGGCGCTCGGCCTCGGTGCATGGCGGTACGCTCTGGAACGACATGGTGCTTGAATTCGCTGAAGAAGTCGATCAGAAAGAGAAGAGAGAATGATTCAGGCAGTTTTTTTCGATCTGGACGGAACCCTTGTGGATTCAGCTCCAGAACTTACCGCTGGTGTCAATGGGCTTATGAAGGTCGTGAGGTTGCGCCCTTTTTCCGTTGACGAGGTCAGTCGTATGGTCGGCAAGGGGGTGCGGGTGCTTATTGAGCGCGTCTGTGATGCAAGAGGAATCTTTCCTACTGAGCAGACGGTGTCGCTCATGATGCGTGAATACGCCAAAATCATGAGCGAGCTCGATATGTCGGCAAGCTTTTATGCTGGAGCGCTTGAGGGCGTCGGCCTTTTAAAGGCCAAAGGCTTTAGGGTTGCTCTTGTGACAAATAAGCTGCGCTCGATGACTGAAGAGTTTTTAAAACGAAACGACATTGCCGCTCTTTTTGATGTGCTCGTGTGCGGCGACGACACCCCACACCCCAAGCCTGCGGCCGATATGATTGCGTTGGCTTGTTCAAAGACCGGCGTTGAGCCGGGGCAGGCTGTCATGGTGGGAGATTCAGCTAATGATGCACTTGCTGCGCGGGCGGCAGGAGTTCGCGCTGTACTTGTAAAAACGGGCTATAACGAAGGCATCCCCATTGAAGTTTGGGCACGAGCTCACGGCTTTGAGTGCGTCTTTGAGGATGCGGCGCAGGTCTGCACAAAAATTCTGGCCGGAGGCCTTGAGCCTTAGTTTTGTTTCGATCCTTCCTGACGCGAACGGAAGTGAACGGAAGAGCCTAAGAGGTGTCGGCCGATTTTACGGCCCGTTTTCGCGATGAGCTCAGCTTCGAGCATCACATTGCTGTCGGGTTCGGCCTCTGTTCCCTGCTTGTTGTCGTAGAGCTGATAGCTGGCGCGCGTTCGCTGCGGGGTGACGTTGGGCATCATCACATTGCAGCCAGACAGCACGCCCAGACTGCGAGCTCCAGTCTGCAGCGTTTCCAGAGCCGTTGCCGCGGCGATGTTGACCGTTGGAAGCGCAAGCCGGGTGGTCGAGAGCATGTTGCGCGTAAGTCTAAGCAAAGCGTCTTTTTGCATCATGCCTTCATCAATCATGGCACCGCCGTGACTGACGAGGTAGGGGCCCATGCCGAGCATGTCGACATCAAGTTCCCTGAAAGTCAGAATGTCGCGCACAAGATCTTCTTCTGTTTGTCCCGGAATGCCGATCATGACTCCTGTGCCGACTTGATATCCCGCGTTTCTCAGATCCGCCAGTGCTTGTAGGCGTGCGGCATAGGTTTTCTGCGCTTTGCCTTGACCTGAATGCAGACGAGCAAAGAGCTTTTGATTGCTTGTTTCGATTCGCAGCAGATAGCGAAGCGCATTGCGGTTTCCTGCGGCAGCAGCCCAGCGCTCGTACGTTTGCGGTGTTTGTTCCCCAAAGGAAAGCGTCATGCCGCAGCCTTGAGCAATGCCGAACTCTTTGACGCTCATGTCATGGATGGCGGCGCAGATTTCTTCGATGAAATCAATGAATTTAGGATCGTTTCGTTCGCCGCTTTGCAAGGCCACAGACCCGTAGCCAGCCTTCAGAGCGTAGCGCGCGGCCTCAAGAATTTCATCCATGCTGAGCGTATAGCGGCGGGCGGCGGCGTTGCCTTTGCGTATGCCGCAGTAGCGGCAGTCATATACGCAGATGTTGCTGATCTCGATGAGGCCGCGAAAATAAATAGTGTTGCCGTGCACTAGCGTCGTGCGTCTGAAAGCTTCTGCGTAAAGAGCTTGACATTGGGCCGGGTCGGAAGTTTTTAAAAGACGCAAAAGATCGGCCTCGGAAAAAGCAGATTGCTGCAAGAGCTCGGCAAGGGACTTCATGTAAAAAACAAAAAAGAAAAAGAATCAAAGAGCGGCAAATTGTTTTTGCAGTTCGGCGTGTGCCTGATCAAATGCCTGCTTGGCCTGCGGATGCAGCTCCAGAGCGCGGGCAAGAACGCCTTGTAGGTGACTGATGGCCACGCCATAGTTGGTCATCGGGACGCCTTGAGCACGAGCAGCGCGTACGCGTGAGAGCATGTGTCGACGCGTCACTACGCAGCCGCCGCATTGCAAAATGATTTTGTAGGGCGTCAAATCGGTTGGGAAATCTTTGCCGACGACGACGTCAATATCAAGTGCCCCGCCAATTTTTTTCTCAAGCCAGCGCGGTAGTTTTTTGCGGCCGATGTCATCTGGCTGCGGGTGGTGGGAGCATGTCTCGCAGATCATGACTTTATCGCCGGGCTTTAAAAAGTCGAGCATGGCAGCACCGCGGGCCATTTCCGTGAGATCACTTTTGCTGTAGGCCATTTGTATGGAAAAGGTGGTCACGGGAATCGATGCCGGGGTTTGTTCGATCACAGAGCGCACAACCTGACTGTCGGTGACGATGAAGGCCGGCTTGGCCTTCTCATTAGCGATGGCCTCTGCAAGCCGATTTTCACGCACAACAAGGCATTTGGCATCGGCATCAAGTATTTCGCGAATGGTCTGTACCTGAGGCAGGATTAAGCGGCCTTTTGGGGCGCCGGTATCAATTGGTGTGACAAGAATGACGGTGTCACCGGGTTTAACTAGATCTCCGAGCAGTGCACGGTCTGGCTGTGCTTTGTCGGCTAAGACGTGCTTGAGAGCTTCGCGCAGCCCTTCAATGCCTTCTTTAGCATGTACAGAAGTCTCAACAAACGGCAGTCCGCATTTCGTGGCTTCCTCTCTTGTAGCCGCCAAGGTTTGGCTCGCGCAGCAGTCTGTTTTGTTTAGCACGACAAGGGCCGGAATGTTATTTTCAGTTGCCCGAGCAATGAGTGCTCGCTCACAGTCGGTAAGCCCTGCTGCATCGCAGACGATGAGAGCAAGATCCATCCAGTCCAATACGGAGTATGAGCGGGCCATACGCAGTCGGCCGAGTTCTCCGACATCATCAACGCCTGCCGTATCAATGAACACAACAGGACCGACGCCTGCCAGTTCGTAGGCCTTTTCAACAGGATCGGTTGTCGTTCCCGCTACATCGCTTACGATGGAAATCTGCTGACCGGTCAGAGCGTTGACTAATGAGGACTTTCCGGCATTGCGGCGGCCAAAAAGACCGATGTAAAGGCGAAGGCCTTTTGGGGTTTCGAGACGACTGGATGTGCTGATAGGAATGGTGCTCATGGTTCGATAAGCAAACAAGACGAGAAAAGCGAAGATATTGTATGCGAGCCTGACAATGAAAATGCCCGCCGCAGGAAGTTCCTGATGCGGGCAAGAGCAATGTTGCCTGTCTGCTGAAGGTCTCCGCAGAGAGGATATCTTCGGCAAAGACCTCAGCCAAAGCAAAAGCTATTTTTCGATGTTGGTGCGCACAACATCTTTTTCGAGCCACACGGGTGAGTGGTGCTCGGCAGCTTCCCAGCTGATGTCGCCGGTGCCGATGCGCCAGATGCCCAGGAAGTGAGACATCGAAAGCAGAGCAAGAGGAATATGCGCGCAGACCACGAGCACGGTAATGAGCAGAGAGCCCCAAACGTGCAGATAGAACATCGTCACAAAGGCACCCTTGCCGATGGCAGGACCAAACACCCACAGCAGCCAGCCGGTGACAATAAGCATCACGATGGCTGCGGTAAAGAGCAGGTAGGAAGCCTTCTGACCGGCGTTGTAGCGGCCCTGTGGGGGCACCTCAACGGGGCCAAACGGGATATGGAAGAAACGGCGCGGATACCCGCCAAAGTTGCGGAACCACATGATCGTGTTCTTGTCCCAGATCAGGCAGGCATTGATCATCAGCGCAAAGCGTTCGGGGGCAAAAAGCAGGTACCCGACCAGGTTGAGCGTGAAGACGATGCCCAGGCCAAGGTGCCAGGACATAAGCATTTCGCCAGTGGCATTTTCGCAATCGGCAAGGTAGACGATTGCGCCGGTGATCACGAGAGCAAACCAGAGAATGGCATTGAGGCTGTGAAACACCTTATCGGCGATGTGAAATCGCAGGATGCGGTCATTGCTGTTGGACATGTTGGCATCCCTCCATTAATGATGGGCAAGAGCCAGCTGCGTACGCTGGGAGTAGTGAGTGTGCAGCAGCCCGTACATGGTGTTGTCCATGGGGGCAGCCTGAAGATCTGTGTAGATCTTGCGCACAACGGGATTTTCGTGCGAACGCGTCAGGTTCATCTTTTGGCAAAGCTTGTCGTCTCTGTAAAGACCTTCCTGACGGGCAAGCAGCACGGAGTTGCGGTTGGCGATCAAATCGCTGACTGCCCAACCGGTCGCACCGGCGGCAACCGCGCACAAGCCCACGACCTTGAACAGACCGCGGCGGCCGAGGATAACGCCGGCCGGGCGTTCTTCGAACTGATAGTTTCGAGACATGATTCAATCCTTATTGGGCTAACGGTTTAGATTTCCACAGGCAGCGGGAAGAGCGGGTTGAGCCAGCCGGTGCCGTCGGTGCGGACAGGTTGACCGCCGCCGTTGACGCAGCCGCCCGGGCAGTTCATGACTTCAATGAAGTGCCAGCGGTTGGGATCGCCGCGAAGCGTGTCAAGCACGTACTTGAGCGACTGGCCAGCGCCGTTGACCACGCAAACGCGCAGCTCAAAAGTCTTGCCATTGAGTTCGGGCAGAGCCAGCGGGATCGTGGCTTCGACGTAGCTGTGATCCTTGCCGCGAACCGGCAGGATATCGGCCTGCTCGAGTTCTTTGCCCATCAATACTCGATAGGCAGTGCGCAGCGCAGCTTCCATCACGCCGCCGGAGGCGCCGAAGATGGTGCCGGCACCGGTGTAAACATCAAGATTTTCACGCTTGCGTTCCTTGGGAAGTTCAAGCGGGTTGATGCCCTTGCGGCGCAGCAGTTCAGCAACGTCGCGTGCCGTCAAAACAGCGTCAATGTCGGGGAAGCGAGGAGCGTCGGCAGGAATGTTGCCTTGTTTGACATGGTAGCGCCAGGCGGTGTCCATCTCCGGACGGGAGGCTTCAAAGATCTTGGCCGTGCAGGGAGTCACAGCGACAACCTTGACCTTGCGCGGATCGCAGTTGTAGAGGAACTTCGGTGCCCAAACCTTGGCGAGCACGCCGCCCATCTGAATCGGGGACTTGGCCGTCGACAGATGCGGGATAAAGTCAGCGTGGAAGGTTTCGCAGTTGCGTACCCATGCCGGGCAGCAGGAAGTAAAGTGCGGCAGCGGGTGGTGCGATGCGCGCTCGAATTCCGGCCCGCGCTTGCCGAGAACCCAGTACTGAACCTTGCGAACGAATTCCGTACCTTCTTCCATAATGGTCTGGTCGGCGGTACTGTTGACGTCGTAGGTCTTGAATCCGGCCTTCTCGAAGGCGTTCATCATCTGATCAGTGGTAATGTCGCCGGGTTTGCCTCCGAATTCTTCGGCAATCGATACGCGAACGGCAGGCGAGGGATGCGCCACAACGATGTTGCTCTTGTCTGCGAGCATCTTTTCGACTTCGTCGACAAAGGACATCTGCTCAATGGCGTTGAACGGGCACGAAATCAAGCACTGACCGCAGGTGAGGCAGCGCTGATCATTGATCTTGTGCTTGGCGCCGAGCTTGCCTTCGATGGCGCCAACCGGACAGACCTTGCGGCATGTGTCGCAGGCCTCGCACAGGTCTTCATTGATTTTGATAATGCCGCGCAGTTCACCCTTGCGGATGACGCCGACAAAATCCGGACCATTTTCACCGCGGGCATCGGCCGGCGGATTGAAGGTCTTGATTTTGAGAATCTTTCCAGTCATCTTGACGGATCTCCTGTTTGCTGAGGAATGCGGCCGACTTCTTCTCTCCGGAAGACATCGGCTCAAACGCGTGATCTTGTGACGGCTCTGCCGTTCTTCTCAAGTGGAACTCTGAAGGCCCCTTGTTTTTTGGGAATGAAGAGAAAAGCAGAGAAATTCCATGACCGGGAAGAATGAGACGACCGGCCAGAATTTTCCATAGACACACGAAAACGCTGATTTTACGTATTTTTTCAAATTTTGCTTATTTCTTAAGACGTTTTCCAGAGTTTTGTTCGTAATCCCTTGGCCGCTCAGTCGTAGTGCCGATCAGTGTTGCAAGGAGCAAAAAAGTAAAACTCTTGAAAAATCAATTGTCTAGAAGTTCGTTTAATCGTTATGGATGTCTGATGGATTTTGAAAACAGTTGACTAAACTCGAACTGGGAAAAATCGGAACTGTACTTGACCAGAGTCAACAACCATGGAAAAGATCCGCATGCAGAC
This sequence comes from uncultured Duodenibacillus sp., assembly GCA_944388865.1. Classification (GTDB taxonomy): domain Bacteria; phylum Pseudomonadota; class Gammaproteobacteria; order Burkholderiales; family Burkholderiaceae_F; genus Duodenibacillus. The sequence goes on from CALXKM010000010.1 coordinate 101,849, forward strand.
TGGTCCACATGCGGATCTATTGCGAACTGAATGAGAAAAGGCTGAAGTTACATATCTATGTCTTTGAGCGGTTTTCTGAGTTCTGCGCGGACATTGTCCATTCCGGAATAGAAAGCCTTCATCATTACCAGCCCTAGGAACTTCCCGGCATCTGTGACGATGAGATTGTCGGGGTCCTGGGGGTTGTCTTTAATGGCGCCTATCAATTTGAGAGCAAGCATTTCCTTGAAGAGCGCGCGGTCAAGATTGACGCCGTGCACTTGGCGGAAATACTTTCGCGACAACCGAGCTGAGAACAGTCCTAACAGTAGTCGATACTGCAGTACAGCGTGCTTGTCGAAATGACGCTGGCGTTCAACTCCTGTTTTGCCCTGTGCAATGCGCAGTCCGTAGCGGTGCAAACTGAACGTGTTGACGTAAAGATTGCTGCCTAAAAAAGAAAAGGCACCTGAGCCTACGCCGACATACTCGTCATGGTCAACGACATACTCATCAAAACCTTCATCATGCGTCCGCCCAAATGTCCAGCTCGTGAGCTGACGGTAGCGGCTGCCAAGGGTATTCATGATGATGCGGTATTGATCGGCCAGTTCCAGTCCTTTTGCTGCAATGGTGTTTTTAACGCTTTTTTTCGTCTGACTTGTGACCATGAGCGGATATGTCGTGATCTGTCTTGGATTGAGTTCAACGAGCAGATCCATATCGCGTTGAAGCATTTCCAGACTTTGACCGCGAAAACCGAAAATCATATCGATATTCGTGGTGGGGAAAAGCTCCAGGGCTTCATGCAGACGATCATAAATTTGTGCACCAGAGCCGAACTTGTCATATCGTTCGGTGAGCTTGAGAATATTGTCATCAAAGCTTTGTACGCCGATGCTCATGCGGTCTACGAGACCTTTGAGATTGCGGAAAGTGGGAGTTGCAATCTGGGCAGGATCAGTTTCACAGGAAACTTCTTTGATGCTAGGGAAAAGTTTTCTGGCATGCTCAATTGTGGCGATGAGCTCATCTTCAAGAATCGTTGTTGTTCCGCCGCCGATATACATTGCAGTGAAATCGTATCCGAGCGCCTTGACGTAATCCATTTCCTTGCGCAGATTTACGAAATATTCACGCGCTTTGTATTCCTTGAAAAGGAAACGATGAAATGTGCAGTACGAACACAACGTTTTGCAAAAAGGAATGTGTGCGTAGAGCATGTATTGATGGCCGGACTGCGGTTGCGGCGGTCGATCCAGAACGATGGGATCACAGTTGAGATACCGCTTGATGTAGTAATCCATGATTTGATCCGTGGCACGGATTACCCAGTTGGGAAGCAGTTTCCCGACCTGGTAGGTCGATTGTTCAGACATAAACAAAAATCAAAAAGAAAAAACTAAGGCGCCCGCATTGTAATTGAATCAAGCGGGAGGACTGTGAGCGCCGTGAAGAAATCAATTATGCACGGGCGTGCGAGGCGTACATCTCCTCAATGGCTTGAGAAAAACGAGCAGTCAGTGGCGCACGTTTGAGCTTGAGCGTAGGCGTTAGAAATCCGTTTTCAATCGTCCATGGCTCAAGAGTTAGGGTGACGTTTCTCGGCAAGGCGTAGTGCGGAAAATCTGCCGCTGCGGCACGCGCCCGCTTGAGAACGGCCGAACGGACGGCAGCGCCTGACATGGCAAGGTGATCGTTTGGGTCAACGTTGAGTTTTGTTGCCAGGAGTTTCCATTCATCGGGGTTCAGAACGGCGATGAAAGAGATGAAAGGGCGACCTTCACCGACAACGAACGTTTGGGCAAAAAGCGGATCTGTCTCAAGAGCGAGTTCAAGATCAACAGGAGGCACTTTCTCTCCAGTGCTTGTCACGATGATTTCCTTGATGCGGCCGCGGATGCGCAGCAACCCGTCTTTTGTGAATTCGCCGATGTCTCCCGTGCTGAGCCAGCCGTCGGCAGAAAGAACACGTGCAGTGTCCTCGGGTCTTTTCCAATAGCCTTTCATAACCGAAGGGCCGCGCACCTGAATTTCATGGGTTTCCGGAGCAAGCCGGACCTCTAGATTGGGGAAGATTGTGCCGACAGTATCCGGTTGATTGATGCGAAGCGAGTTTCCAGCAATAATCGGCGAAGTTTCCGTCATGCCGTAGCCTTGAATGGGCGCCAGTCCCAGACCGCAAAACATGCGCGCCACGCGATTGTTTAGTGCTGCGCCTCCGGCGATGGCAACCTTAAGTTTGCCGCCGAACTGACGTGTGATTTTGTCTGCGATAAGTTTTTTGAGAATCGGTCCGGTGAGGCCGTCGAGCCACATAAAGGCGGCGGAAGGAACTGGCATGCGGTTGGTGCGGCAGAAATTTCGCCATCCCACATTGACGCAGCACTCAAAAAGCCAGCGAGCGTACTTGGGGGCCTTTTTGAGCTTGTCGTTGATGCGCGCATAGATACGTTCATAGATGCGCGGCACGCTGATGAGCACATCGGGACGCACAAGTTTGAGATCCTCGTTGAGAAGCATAATGGATCGAGTGAATGTGACGGTGCAGCCCATGCCCAGAGGTAGGTAGTAGCCGGCAGTGCGCTCAAAAGTGTGCGACAAAGGTAAAAAGGAGAGAAAGCCGTAGTCGGGTTCCGGAGCCGGGGCAATGTGTTCGAGCGTGGCAAAGACATTGCTGACGACATTGTTGTGCGTGAGCATGACGCCCTTGGGTTTGCCTGTGGTGCCGGATGTGTAGACAATGGCGGCGAGATCTTCCGGTTCCGGCCCTGCAGGAAGTTCCTTGACTGCATTGCCTAGTGCCAGCCAATCATCAATGCCAAGAACACGAGGCCCGAGAGGAGACTGATTTGCAGGCGTGGCTTCATCGGTCAGAACCACCGTCTTTAGCGAGGTAAGCACATCACCGGTTGAGGCGATTGCCTGCCAACGTTCGAATTTATTGGTAATCAGGCACTCCGCATCGCTGTCGCTCATGATGAACGAAAGCGATCCCGGGGTGTCAATTGCGTGAAGCGGGACGGGAATCAGTGCATTGGCCATGACCGCTTGGTCAGCAAGCACGGCATTGACGGAATTGTTGAGCAAAATGGCTACGCGTGCCCCGCGTTTAAGGTTTAATGCGGATAGAGCCTTGCGCCAGGTCGAGATACGCAGATTTAGTTCGGCATAAGTTATCTCTGCCCAGTCGTTGGCGATGCGGTCAAACTGCCGCAGAGCGATTTTCTCAGGGATAAGTCGAGCGCGCAGAGCAACGAACTCCGGCAGCGTTCGGCAAGCTTTCAATTCGGCCAGACGGGAGGCCGACGTATCGCCGCAAATGGTATTTTTCATAAATCAGGAAGTGTGCAAATTCAGGCAGATTGTAACGCGCGAGCTGATGTCAGGCCGCAGTATTCTGCTAAAGAGAAATGTAGCGTGAAAATTCCGTATTAAGCCTTAGAGGTCATGCAAAAACTGTCTGTTATACTCAACTCAGGGAGCTGAAGTAGTCTTGCCTGCATCTGAGGTTTCGTCTGCCCATTGCGTTGAGTGCAGGCAGGCGGACGTGTGGGTCGAAAGGAGTCATGGTCAATCCTCCCAGCTTAGGGGTGGAGACTCGCGAAAGATTTGACTGACTTGTCTCAATGGCCTTCTTTGGGGGAGGCAAACTATGTTGGTGGGGAATGCACAGGCATCGCGAAATGTAGATCCAAGTTCCGCGCTCTGCGGCCGGTGGCTGAAAGCTCTGAGAGGCGGGAGCGGTGGTGCCGGTAGGAAACCCCTTCTGACATTGGCGAAGGATCGTTACCGGTCGAAAGACAAAGGGCGGAGCCCAAGAGTTTCCGTCGCCGGATTGTTTTAAGGAGGAGGCGCTGTTTCCCCAGCATGGATACAGGGATTCCTGCGCTGATTTTCTATGAAAATTTCAACAAAGACCCGTTATGCTCTCAGGCTGATGCTTGATCTGGAACAGAATCAGGGAGATTTTTCGTGGGTGTCTCTCAAAGATATTGCCGAACGCCAGGGAGTATCCAAAAAGTATCTGGAACAAATTGTTTCGTCTTTGCATCAGTATCGCCTGCTTTTGACGTCTAGGGGCAACAAGGGCGGCTACAGGTTGGCAAGAGACCCGCGAGATATTACGCTTGGCGAGATTATGCGTGCAACAGAATCTACGCCGACAATCATCCCCTGTTTGGATAGGCCTCTTACTTGTCCAAGATCAGGAGAGTGTCTTACGCGCAATGTTTGGATGGGGCTCAAGGAAGTGCTTGAGCAGTATGTTGACTCCATCACGTTGGCGGCCATCGCTGAAAATGATTTCGACTCGGATACTGCTGGGTGCATGGTCAGCGTCCGAGAGCCGTTGCGATTGCTGTAGCGTTTAGAGCCGCAAGCTCCAAAGTTTTCAAGGGGCTTTGGAGCGGTGGAAAGCGCCTTTTAGGCGTTGCGTCCAGAAAAGACAGGTGTGGACAGATAACGAGTCCCGGTATCGGGGAGGATGACGACGGTTGTCTTTTTTGCATTTTCGGGACGAGAGCAGATTTCCTTGGCTGCGTACAATGCGGCGCCGGCGCTGATGCCTACGAGGATGCCGTCGTCAATGACGGCATTTCTGGTTGCCTCAAAAGCATCCTCGTCCGAGACGGCGATGACCTCGTCGTAGACAGAGGTGTCGAGTGCTTTTGGTATGAAGCCCGCACCAATGCCTTGAATGCCGTGTGTGCCGGCAGGCCTTCCCGAAAGTACAGCAGAACTTGCCGGTTCGACAGCTACAACGAAGACATCAGAATTCTTTTCTTTGAGATAGTGAGCCGTGCCTGTGATCGTACCCCCGGTGCCGACGGTTGAAATCAGAATATCTACGCGTCCTTGTAAGTCATCCCAGATTTCCGGACCAGTTGTTTCGTAGTGTGCTGCACTGTTGTCCTGATTTTCAAACTGCTGCGGCAAAAAGCTCGACGGCAATTCTGCAGCAAGCTCAATAGCTTTCTCAATGGCTCCGCTCATGCCTTTTTCTCCAGGGGTGAGGACAATCTCAGCCCCATAGGCCGTCAGCAACGAGCGTCTCTCAAGACTCATGGTTTCCGGCATTGTCAAAATTGTGCGATAACCGCGGCGGCCAGCGATCAGTGCTAGTCCGATGCCCGTGTTGCCGCTTGTAGGTTCTATGATGACGGCTCCGGGTTTGAGCAAGCCCTTTTTTTCGGCCTTGTCGATCAGGGCGAGAGCTGTGCGGTCTTTGATGCTGCCGGCTGGGTTGAAATACTCAAGCTTGCCCCAGAGCGAGGCAGTCAGATGGTATCTGCGGGTTGTTCCTGACAGTTGTAAAAGCGGGGTTTTGCCGATTAATTCTGTAATGTCATGATATAGGGGCATAGCAAATCTTCTCGCAAGGCAAAAGCGGTTGGCGGCAGCCTAAGGCAGTGGATTGGGATCGGCTGCCTGGGGGTTGATGGTGCCCAAGATGTCCGTGATGCGCATCGGGTTGGTGCTGTAGCGGCTGTAAGCCGCAATGTTGGCCGAAACCTGCATCACATAGTTTCTCGTTTCACCAAAGGGAATTGATTCAGTAAAAACGGCTCCGTCGACTTCCTTTGGCAAAGATGCCCTCCAGGCTTGTGCGCGGGAGGGACCTGCGTTGTAGCTTGATGCGGCAAGTGGCAGATTTCCGTTAACACTGTCGGCAACCATTTTGAGATAGCTCGAACCGAGGATGAGGTTTTTCTGCATATCGTTCAAGTCGCTTGTGCGATAGTCATCAATGCCGATTCTTTTAGCAATCCATTTGCCTGTCTTCGGCATGATCTGCATCATGCCGCGTGCTCCGGCAGAGCTTTTTGCTACAGGAATGAAGCGAGATTCCTGACGGATAATTCCGTAGACCCAGGCTGCCGGTAATCCAGCTTTTTCTGCGGCAGTCTCGATTTCTTTTCTGTGTGGTGTCGGATAGCGCAGACTGAAAATGGCTTCATTCGTACTCGACGAGGTGTTGATTTCGCGGTGTGTCAAGCCAAGGCGGCCAGCGTATTGTGCTAGATCAAGACGAGTGCGTCCGTTCATTGATCCTAGAGCCCAATTCCATTCGCGGTGTCCGTAGCTGTAGAGATCAAGAGCATAAAAATGCATGGCTCGCAGCAAAGATTTGTTTTGCGCAAACTGTTGGTATTGCGTTTGAGATGGGGAAGGAGTCATGACGGCTTTAGGCGAGTAATACCCGATGTTCAGCGCATCGCATGCCAGAAGCCCGTAAAAGTCCAGGCGCTTTGAGAGCGACATTAAAAGTTTTTCGCCTTGGCTTTTTTTTCCGGAGGCTATCAACAGCCGTCCTTTCCAGTAAATCCACGCTGGATCTTTTTTTTGCCGATTTGAGAGCATGTTGATGGCGGCAAGCGCACGTTTGGTGTCTTTTTCGCGCAGGGCGGCGCGTACATGCCAGGCCTGGAGCACCTCTCCGGCAACGGTAACAGGACCTTGATGAGCTATCGCCAAAGCTTGACCTGCTTTAGCGTAATAGCCAAGTGCGCCGTCTTTTTGATCTACAACAGCTTCATATCCAAGACGTCCCCAGAGAAGCGCCTGCGTGTGGGCTGAAAGCTTTCCGTCAAGACGTTGAGCAATTGCAGCGGCCTTGTCTATATCGGCAGCGAGCATGCGAAGCGAGGCAAACAAAAGCGTTTTGGTGTTGTAGCGTGACAGCCGCTTGCGATTTTGCTTATACCAGCTCGAGGGGTTGGTTAGGATGGCAGCAAGTGTTTTCTTGGGAGCAGGAAGATATTTTTGCGGTGTGCGCTCGATAATCTGCCGAGCCTGTGAAAAGCTCTTTTTCTGCAGCAGGATAATCGTGTATGTCCAGCCCCAGGAAGGTTGTTTGCTGAGCACGGCATCGGCAAGTGTTGAGCACGAAGTGCCCAGGGAGTTCGTGGTGTGAAGCAGTTGAATTTTTGCTTGCTGAAGGGCGTTTTTTGCCCCTGACTGGAGATTGAAATAAGCATTCCAGCACAGCAGGTCTGGTTCGTTTTTATTCCAGGCTAGTTTGTGATAAAGCGCGCGAAATGTTTTTGCATCGTGGGCTCTTGCAGCAAGCCGTGCCCAGTCAGTGCGCGCGCGTTCGGCCAGATAGCTACCTTCGTGCTGTTTTACGAAGGCTGAAAATGATTTAGCAAGCTTGGACGAGACTTTCACTGCTTTTGCTGTCTTTGGCTTGCCTTTGACGGATTTGTCTGATGCAAGCGTGCCTTCGACAACGAGCCTCCAAAGGGTGACGTACTCTCCCAGAGGATGTTCGCGGGTCTGGGCCGCCAGTGCATTGAGTTTTTTGAGGTTCTTGTCTTCATAAGCCTCATAGGCAGCCTTGATCAGATCGTCGGCAGGGTGCGGCTTGATTGGGGAGGCAAGAGGCAGGGGTTCAACGATTTCGTAGCGCGAAATTGCCTCAGTCGGTTTGGTTTGAAGATGTGGTCCTGCGGCGGCCGACGGCTGCGGTCGGGATGCCGCAGGGACTCTGAGCGAAGAGACTTTTGCGTTGTTGGGAACGGATGCCGTAGCCTCGGGGGTTCTGGGCCCAGAAGTCGAGAAAGAGGCGGCTTTGTCAGAAGGTTTCTTGGCGGAGATTAAAGAGGATTGGGCAGGAGCGGGTGCCGCAGGCAGAGTAACGCCTGAGATTGGCGTTGGGGACTCAATGCGCTCGGTGATTCCTGAAGGAGTGACGATGGTTTCTTTAATGCCATGTGCTTCCGGCGCGGGCTGCGTGCGCTGGGAGGTTGCGGACTCGGCTTTGTGAGCGTCAGCGTGGGTGTCGGCTTTCGGTTGAGCCGAGGGAATGGCGTTCTCTGTAGAAAGTGGCGGCTGCTGAACTGGCTGCGGACGCGTCGGGTGCGGTTGCGCTGGCTCTGAGTAGATAATTTCCGGAGCGACGAAAAGCGGCGTCGGTTCGTTTTTTTGCTCTGCTTCAAGCTTTTGTTCGTGCAGTTTTTCGATGAGCGCAGGCGTGAGCGACTCTTCATCGTAATCGTCGGGATCAACACCGGTAAGATCGACAAGCTGGACGGTAGGGTCGCTTGCAGAGGAGCCTTCAACGGAAAAATTTTCTGCACTTTGAGCTGCGGCCGGCAGACCTTGTGCAAGTCCGAGGAGAAGAAGTGAATAAACTGCCTGACGAAGCATCGGCTTTTTCGACCTGAAAGAAAATGATTGCGAAAATTTCTGACAACCAATCAATGATAACGGCAAAGCACTCCCATCTAGCAGAGGTTCAAACAGAAAAAAACCGACTGCGGCAAGTCTTCTTGCAAAAAAGAAAGCTTGTGCTCGAGAGCTGCCCCGATTTGCGGGTTCATTTGTGCAAGGCTATTGAAAAGTGGCTCTTGCAGCAGGAAGTTTCCTGTGTGGGGTTTTATAGGCCGTTTCGTTCGGAGCCGGACATTACGCCGGCCTTGGAGTCTTGGGCTGGAAAGAAAAAGGGAAGAACACTTTGCGTTCCAGTTATTGACGATCAAAAAAATCACTGCATGCACTACGCGCTTTGGCGCAGCAATGCAGCTTCGCGCGCGGGTTGCTTCGGAATTGAGGAGCCGGCCGAAGACATTGCCGTTGTTCCTGAGGTTGTTTTTTCGCCTTGCGTGGGTGTGACGCGAAGCGGATTTAGGCTAGGCAATGGAGGCGGTTATTTTGATCGATACCTGGCTCAGCGTGCCGCGGAGGGAAGAAGTCCCGCCGCGACGGTAGCTGTGGCGTTCGAGGCGCTCGTCATCGAAAAGTTCGAAGCTTCTGGCTGCGACGTGGCATTCGACTGGGTGGCTACTGAAGCAGGAGTCGTGCCGGCATGCGGAGGCGCCCCGGCTGCATTAAACGACGCAGACGCTCTTGACGGTGCCGAGCTTGGCAATGTCGCTGTCTTTTCTGTCGCCAAAAATTTTGATGCAGGATAAAGCTTTTTCGAGACGCTCAAAGGATTCATTGGAGAGATCGGCGCAATCCGCGCCGAAGTTTTCCTTCATGCGAGACTCACTGCGCATGCCGCAGATCGGCACGATCCATGGCTTTTTCTTCAGCAACCAACGCAAGGCGATTTGAGCGGGGGTGGCATTGTCTTCTTTTGCAGTCTCTTCGAGCAGATCTAAAAGAGGTTGGTTTGCCGTGATGTTTTCTTTGGCAAAGCGCGTGATGACGCGGCGCACATCGTCTCCGGTGAATATGGTGGAGGCTGTGTATTTGCCGGAAAGAAAGCCGCCTGCTAATGGCGAATAGCTTTCAAATCCGATGCCGAGTTCTTCGCACGTCTCGAGCATCCCTTGTTCGGCTCTGCGCTGCATCATCGAATATTCGTTTTGAACGCTTGTCACAGGCGTGATGGCGTGGGCAATTCGCAGTTGTTCAACCGTTGGCTCGGACATGCCCCAAGCCAGAATTTTTCCTTCGGCAATGAGTTCGCCCATCCATCCTGCAATCTCGGCAGGGTCGCTTTCGATCGGCACGCGATGCTCGTAGTAGAGATCGATGTGATCGGTCTGCAGTCGCTTAAGAGAACCCTCGAGTGCAGATCTCAAACCTTTGCGCGAGAGTTTGCCTTCGGGATAATCCTGCCCAGGAAGTGCTAAGGGCATGAATTTTGTTGTGAGGACAATTTTGTCGCGAATTGGCTTGATGGCTTTGCCGACGAGTGTTTCGTTGGCAAAGGTGCCGTAGACCTCGGCTGTGTCAAAAAGCGTGCAGCCGAACTCCTCATAGGCCAGACGCATCAGGCGAATGGATTCAGTCTCTTCGGGAGTCGGGCCGTAGCCGTGACTAAAGCCCATGCACCCAAGTCCGATGGACGATACGGTGAGCTTTCCTAAGCGGCGTGTTCTGAGCATTGAGTTTCTCCTGTGTAGATGGTTTCCCAGGAAGATCTTTTCTGGTGAAATTTTTTGAAGCATTGAGCAATGAGCTTGGGGTCTCCTTTGGGGTCTTCCCATTTGATGACCGGTCTAATTTGTACGATGCCTGCGAAAATGCCTTTCTCCTTGAGTTCGTCGTGCAGGCACTTGACGAGCATGCGCAAAGCTGCCTTGTCAACTGAAAGCGATACATATCCCGGCAGTCCTGTCATGCCTGCGGTTCCTCCCGTGACGATGAATGCTCCGTTCTTTTTGGAAAATTCTGGCGTACAGATGCATTGGGCACAGGCAAGAGCGCCGGCAACGTCGCCTGCAAAGCGTTCCGGCCAATGCAGAACGTCTGCGTCAAAACATGTGTCTGGAGAAATGTTGCAGGTGTTGTAGATCAGGCAGCTTGGGGTACCGAATTTCTGAACGGCTTTTCCGAGAATGTCGCAGTAGGACTCGAGCCGGGCGCAGTCAAGCACGCATCCATCTGCATCAATGCCCTGTTTTTGAAGCGTGCGGCAGAGTTCATTCAAATGTTCTGCATGACGAGCAAAAAGCACAATTTTCCAGTTGCTGCTGCCGTAGCAGCTGGCAATTCCCTGACTTAGTCCAGGGCCGGCACCAAGAATAAAGAGAGTTTTCTTTGAATTGATCTCGGTCATAAGAAGCCTCAATGAGGGATGGCGGTTTTTAGTAGAGATGAGCGGAAGGATCATCTGGTGAGAAGAAGATTAATCGCAGAGCTTGCAAAAAATGATGCAAAGAAATCAATTTCTTGCTCAATTGAGGCGATAAGCATATGAAAAGGAAATTCTCTTTGGATGTAGAATCCTCAGTGTTCTCCGCGTTTATTAGGCTATTTAGCATGAAAAAAGACTTAAATTTGCTGGAAAAGATTATTTGCGAGAGATTGCCTGTTGCAGGCGCTATGGAGACGAAATTGCAAGGTTTGGTTCTGCATCGCAGAGAAACAGTGCATGATGTGGAAAATTTGATTTATCAGCCGACTTTGGTGCTGACTGTCGCAGGCAATAAGCAAACGCGCATGGGAACTCAAACGTTTGACTTCGCGCCAGGGGACTGCTTTCTGACGAGCATATGCATGCCGGCCATCAGCACCCATGTAAGCGCAAGTCATGAAAAGCCTTTTTTGGCCGTATCGCTGCGGCTGGATCTGAGTGTGGTGTTTCGCATGACGCAGGAGTTCGCATCGGCGGGCGGGGTGCGATGCGGCCAATCATCTCAGGGCATGGGGACGTTTCAGGCCAATGAGCGGCTGATTGATGCTTTCGTTCGGCTGCTTGAGCTTGAAGAAGAGCCAGAAATAGCGCGAGTTGTGAGGCCACTGATTGAAGCAGAAATTTATTGTCGTCTGCTGACAGGTCCTGCGGCTCAGATGCTTGCCTCGATTGTTCTGCCGATGGCCGCAGCGGGCCGCATCGCTGAGAGCATTCGATATATCCGCAGCAGCTATCGCGAGCCGCTCGACATTGCAAAGCTCTCGAGCAGCGCATACATGTCGAGCTCGACTTTTTTCAGACAATTTCGCCGATTGACGCACCTGTCTCCAGTGCAGTACCAAAAACAGGTTCGTCTGCAGGAGGCAAGAAAGCTCATGCTCGAAAAATCTTTTTCTGCCGTCCATGCTGCGATGGAGGTCGGCTACGAGAGTCCTGCGCAGTTTTCTCGCGACTACAAGCGACTTTTTGGCCGTCCTCCTAAAAAAGATGTCTGTTGTTCGCTGCCGCTGCAGTGAAGAGGGAGAGGTATTGATTTTTGAGCGCTGAGGATAAAAAAATCCCGCCCCTTGCGGGCGGGAAGCAAATATGGAGCAGGGTTTGCGCCGGTTAGTAGCGATAGTTTTCGCTCTTGTAGGGGCCTTCGACCTTTACGCCAATGTAGTCAGCCTGCTTTTGCGTAAGCGTTGAGAGCTCGGCATTTAATCTTGTGAGCTGCAGGCGGGCAACCTTTTCGTCAAGGATCTTGGGAAGGATGTACACCCCTGTCGGATACTTGTCGGTGTTGTTGAAGAGCTCAATCTGAGCCAGAACTTGATTGGCAAAAGAGCTTGACATGACGTACGAAGGGTGTCCGGTGGCGCAGCCCAGATTCACCAGGCGGCCTTCGGCAAGCAGGATGATTGAATTGCCCGAAGGCAGCTTGATGTGATCGACCTGAGGCTTGATGTTTTCCCATTCATACTGACGCATGGAGGCAACATCGATTTCGCTGTCGAAGTGGCCGATGTTGCAGACGATGGCCTGATCGCGCATGCGAACCATGTGTTTATGCGTAATGACGTGATAGTTTCCGGTTGCCGTGACGAAAATGTCTGCTTTGTCCGCTGCCCAGTCCATGGTCACCACGCGATAGCCTTCCATGGCGGCCTGCAGGGCGCAGATGGGGTCAATCTCTACGACCCAGACCTGAGCGGCAAGTGCACGGAGAGCCTGCGCGCAGCCCTTGCCCACATCGCCGTAGCCGACGACGACTGCAATCTTGCCGGCAATCATGACGTCGGTGGCGCGCTTGATGCCGTCAACGAGCGATTCTCTACAGCCGTAGAGATTGTCGAACTTGCTCTTGGTGACGGAATCGTTGACATTGATGGCCGGGAATTTGAGTTCGCCCTTGGCCTGCATTTGATAGAGACGGTGCACGCCGGTAGTAGTCTCTTCGCTGACGCCCTTGATGTGCGCCATGCGGCGCGTATACCAGTGCGGATCTTGAGCAAGATGTTCACGAATGGCTGCAAAGAGAACTTTTTCCTCTTCACTTTCGGGGTTGTCGAGAACGGAAATGTCTTTTTCAGCTTTGGCGCCAAGGTGAAGCAAAAGCGTGGCATCTCCGCCGTCGTCCAGAATCATGTTGGAAAAGCCGCCGTCTTCCCATTCGAAGATGCGGTGCGTGTAGTTCCAATAATCGGAAATAGATTCACCCTTGACTGCAAAAACAGGAATGCCTTCAGCGGCAATTGCTGCGGCGGCATGGTCCTGCGTTGAGAAGATGTTGCAGGAAGCCCAGCGAACCTGAGCGCCAAGGGCGACGAGCGTTTCAATAAGCACGGCTGTTTGGATGGTCATGTGCAGACTGCCCGAGATGCGGGCGCCTTCCAAAGGCTTTTGACCTGCGTATTCCTTTCGGATGGCCATGAGGCCGGGCATTTCTGTTTCAGCAATGCGGATTTCTTTGCGGCCCCAGTCGGCCAGGGCAATGTCGGCAATGACGTAGTCAGCGGCTGCGCTCATTTTTTGCGCACCTCCATAAAGAAATGAACTGAAAAAGTAAGATTGAACTTTCGTCGGCGGAAAAATGAACAAGCAGATGGAAAGAATGAGCTCGCATCTGCAGCCGCGAAGGAAAGCGGATATTTTGATGCGCGCATTATAAGGCGCTTGCCTGATGCACTTTTTGCCGGCTTTCCGTAGGATTGCCCTTTGCGGCATCCAAAACACGAACGGTCAGACACCTATGTCTCAAAAAAGAACAAGCACATTTAGTGAAAAAAAGAATGCAGGACCAGCGTCAATTTTTCTAATAGGCATGATGGCCTGCGGAAAAAGCACTGTGGGGCGCCACCTTGCGCAGCTTCTGGGCTGGGAGTTCTACGATGTAGATCGCGCGATTGAAGAACACTGCGGAGTGCCGATCTCCTTTATTTTTGAAAAAGAGGGGGAGGCGGGTTTTCGTGCGCGGGAAACACAGATGATGTCGCAGTTGATGAGTCGTCCCGGGGTAGTAGTGGCCACAGGAGGCGGAGCTCCAATGTTTGAGATCAATCGCCGCATTCTGTCGCAGGGTTTGGTCATTCAGCTTGCTACGACTGTCTCGGATATTCTTGAGCGCACGCAGCGGGATGCGACCCGTCCGCTTTTGCAGGCTGATGACAAAATTGCTCGCATCCGCAACTTAATGCTCGAGCGCGGCCCTGTTTATGACAGTCTTTGCGCATGCAAAATCATGACCACTCGCAAGGCGCCCGCGGCGGTGGCTGAAAAAATTCTGGCTCTTGATGAAGTAAAGGAAGTGGTTGCCCGCGGCAATAGACTGCTTGCGCAAATTCAGAACATCCCTGGAGAGTGAAAGTGATCAGAATCAATGTGGAGCTCGGTGAAAGATCCTATCCGATTCATATCGGGCAAGGCGCTTTAGAGGAGGTGGGCAAAGAACTCGCACGACTCAACGCTACGCGTGTGCTTGTAGTGACGAATACGACTGTGGGTCCGATGTATGCCGGACGGATTCTGAAAAACATTCAGGCTGCTTTTCCGAACATGCCGGCAGCGGTTGTCGAGCTCCCAGACGGCGAATGCTACAAGGACCTCGAACATATCCAAACGATCCTAGATGCAGCGGTTCGGTGCGGGCTTGATCGAAAAAGCGTCATGATTGCTCTGGGCGGAGGTGTGGTCGGCGATATGACGGGGTTTGCTGCCAGCATGTGGATGCGCGGAATCTCGTTTATTCAAATACCGACGACGCTTTTGGCGCAGGTCGACAGCAGCGTCGGGGGAAAAACCGGCGTCAATCTTCCCGCCGGCAAAAATTTAATTGGCGCATTTCATCAGCCAAAAAGCGTGCTGATTGATCCAGATGTGCTGAAGACCCTTGATCCAAGACAGATTAGTGCGGGTCTTGCGGAAGTCATCAAGTATGGCTTTTTAGGGGATTGTCAATTCGTTCAAAGTCTTGAAGAAAGAATGCCGCAGCTGCGCGCGCTTGACCCTGCCGCCATATCGGATGTCGTGGCGCATTGCTGCCGCATGAAGGCACGCATTGTGAAGCTCGATGAACGAGAAGCAGGGGAGCGGGCAAAGCTGAATCTGGGGCACACGTTTGGCCATGCGATCGAGAAGGCAACAGGCTACGGCGTTTGGCTGCACGGTGAGGCGGTTGCCGCAGGAACCGTGATGGCTGCTGTGCTCTCAAGACGGCTCGGGTATATCTCTGAGGATGATGTTGTTCGCGTGCGTCGTCTTGTGAAGGCCTGCGGTCTTCCCGAGGTCATCGCCAACATCAACGCCCAAGAGGCGTGGCTTTTGATGCAAGGAGACAAGAAAACGCTTGGAGGCATCGTGCGCTTTGTGTTGATGCACTCAATAGGAGAAAGCGTGATTGAAAGCGTTGACAAGCAAGCGGCAGTAGATGCCATGCATGAGTGCGGTTGGAGTTGAGCGGCCATACGCAAAACGGCGCTTGTTTGAAACGCCGTTTTCCGAGATTTGATCGACATCCCTTATGGATGCCTGCCTTATTTTTTGCCTTATTTCGTCTTTGCATCAAGGTTTTCATCGGACGGTGAGGCCAGCCATTGACGACCGAGACGCGTCGGCTTTATTTTCACCGTTGCTGAGATCTTTTTTTCTTGACCGAGCAGGAGACTCCATGCCATGAGGGCATCGTCGCGAAATGCGTGAATGAGCATTTCATCTCCTGCCCGATATCTGGAAAGGATGTCGTCAAATGTGTCGGGCTTGATGCGCGTGCCGTCAATGGCAATGAGCGTGTCTCCAGGGGCAATGCCGATCCATTGCCCAGATTCTGCCTCGTGCACGGTTTTGACGACGAAGCCTGCTTCAGACAATTTGCCTGAAATTCCCAAAAGACGTCTTTCACGGGGGAGCTCCGTTTCCGAAAGAGTCAAGCCTAAGGGTTTCCAAAGCCGTCCGTAGTCGGTTTCTTCAGTCGTTTCGGTGAGTTGCACAATGAGCTCGGTGAGATTAATGCCGGTAGCACGTTCGACAACTTCTGCCACGTCATCAGAACCAATGCCGCCGTAGTCTGAGCCAGCTTCCTTGAAGTCGGTCCAGAACTGACGCATTACGTCGTCGAGGCTTTTTGTTCCGTGCGATTTCTGTCTAATGGTCGCATCCAAAGACAGCGCGGCAAGCGCTCCTTGACGGTAGTACGAGACATGGGCATTAGGGGTATTGGGACAAGGCCGGTAATACTTGATCCAGGCATCAAAACTTGCCTCTGCAAGCGTCTGTACGCGGCGCGCAGCATTGCTTAGCACATATTTGACGTCTTCAGACAACAGGGCAACATAGGCATCGTTGTCAAGAATTGAGGTGCGGCGCAAAAACAGGTTGTCGTAATAGCTGGTAAATCCCTCAAAAAGCCACAGCAAGGGAGTATTGACTTCAATGTCAAAGCTGCAGTTCACAAGTTCTGCGGGCTTGATGCGCTTGACGAACCAGGTGTGAAAGTACTCGTGTGAAAAAAGTCCCAAAAGTTTCAAGTAGTCCTTGGAAGGTTTTTCATCATGAGTACAGGGAAGCATTTTTCTGGAGCAGGCCAAAGCAGTGCTGTTGGCATGTTCAAGACCGCCGTACCCGGATGCTGTCACGTTCAAAAGAAAGGTGTACTCAGAAGCGGGGCATTTGTGTGAGTCAGGTTCAAAAAAAGCGCATTCGGCTTCGCAGATGGTCTTAACGTCTTTGACGAGACGATCAGCATCGAAGTTGGCATTGGTGTCATTGATGATGATGTCGTGCCGTACGCCGCCGGCATAAAAGGAAAGGGCTGTAAAGTCAGACAACTCAACCGGGCAATCAAGAAGAGTCCTGAAATCGGCCGCTTCGTACAGCCCCCACCCAAAGCGTTCCGTTCCCTTGCATCGTTTGAGTCCGGTGGCGACTTTCCAGGAAAAAGCCGCTGCATGGATGTCGTTTTCGGGCGGAGTGATGTTGACGAGAATTTTGCCTGTCTCGATGCCAAGCGCCTCCATAAAGCAGGCGCCGGGATTAAAGAAGCCGCGGCAGTTGTCGAGGTAGTTGCCGCGAACAGAGGGATCAAAAGCCCAAACTTGATAAAAAAACCGCAGTGATTCATTTCCTTGACGGCCTTTGGTAGAAATACGCCAAGTGCACTTATCGGTCTTGGAAACAGGTATTTCGCGAGTACCTAAAAAGGCCTTCACGCACTGTATATGCGAGGAAAAATCGCGGATGAGATATGAACCGGCGATCCAGGAAGGAAGTCTCAAAAATTGTTCTTCAGGCGTCGGTTCATCAATGGTGATTCCAATGATGAATAGATGCGCTTCTGGATCAAGGGGGCTGATGTCGTAGCGAAGCATGGATGTCCTTGAAGGTGTGTTGGCGGTTCTTGAGTCGCTTTAAAGAGAGCAATGCCGCATATGATTTATTGAAAGCCAATTATGTTGGTTGATGAGAGCAAAGGGAAAAAAGAAAGTGAAAAATTTTTTTCTTCTTTGCTTGACAAATAAAAAAAAGATATTCATAATGCGCAACCTCGCTTGAACGACAGTGATGTTAAACGAGCGAGAAAGTCAGAGCAAATCCGCAGGAAGAGCTCTTTTTTCTTGCCAAAAAGAGACAAGAAAAACGGGGAGAGAAAAAAATTCTGGACCGGACTTGCAAAAGGCAAAGAACTTCTGTATAGTTCGCATCCTTGTCGCCGACGAGGCGACGAAAAAGCTCTTTAAAAACTTGAAAACGAACCGATAAGTGTGGGCGTCGAGATAGACGATTCCAAAAGGACTCGAAAAAATA
>CALXKM010000011.1 GCA_944388865.1 uncultured Duodenibacillus sp.
GCTTTGGACTCGTGCAACAGCTGCGCGTTTGAATTCTTCTGAAAAGCGTCTTTGCATTTCTGATCCTCTTTTTGTTTCTGATTTTAAAAGTGAGGATCAAAATTCCGCTTCTGCAACCTTAGTTCAAGCGATTATTGTCTCTCGAAAAAGAGTCAGGAGAAACGACTCGCTGTTGTGGTCAGCGATTGAAAACCCCGGTTTATCTTCAAACTCAAAAGAGACTTGCCGAATCTCAAACGAAAGCGGGGCATCAATGTTAGTAGGCATCTTCGCCTTCGTCATCGTCGTCTCGCCACTCCTTAGGCATGATCAGTTTTCCGTTTTCCTCTCTGGTGGTCAAAATCAACGGAGAATCCCAATTAACCACAGGATGGGGGGGGGCAACCCTAACGTCATAAGGGAAACCTCCCGTCAAGCCTGGGTTTACAGTTGCACGCACTGACGTAGAAAGTCTAAGTGCCTACACCTAGACAGAAAACGATCAGGATTCTCACTCTCTGCGTCTGTACGCGAAAAAGACAATTGACGAAGCTGCATTGATCGTTCAGGTCGGCTATCTTTTTGTCACCAATAACATTACTCAGGAAGCCTACGGCGGCAGCCTTAAGGTTGATCCCGACACGCAGGTTTTCTGCGCTTAGGCAAGCTTGGCACTGCCGCTTTCTGACCTTGTTCCTAGATCTGTACAGTCCTCGCTCAATGTTTAACATCAGTCGTCTGCCCAAGAGAATGATGATCAAGTAATGAAAAAAAACTCCGCACCATAGATTGATATTTACGATGCGGAGTTTAGGATTGAGGACTTTTCGTATGGGCACGAAAGTAGATACAGAAACCCTCCTTAGCTGTTCACCAAGGAGGGTCTCGCCTAGTTTAATCCGACAGGAAATATCAGATTAGAACTTGTGACGCATGCCGAGCATGAGGGTGTAGGACTGGGGATTCCAATCGGCACCGTTGTTCGTGCCATTGCCCTCATAGTCATCGCTGGTGTAGGCGCCGACAGCATAGACGTTGGTGCGCTTGCTGAGCGGATAGTCGTAACCGACAGAGAAGCTCCAGCGGGTGAAGTCAGCATCTACAACATCATCAGAGTTGCTGGCCGTTTCAGCATCCATGTAGCCCACAGCAGCCATCACCTTGCCGCCAGCAACCGGAGCATCAACACCGACCGTCAGAGCATAGCCTTCGAGATACAGGTCGCCGACATCGGTGGTGCCAAACTGGAACTTGTCGCCATAATCGCTGGTGATGCCGCCACCAAGCTTGGCGTTGTCGAAATACTGAGCGCCGAAGTAGGCCTTGACGACTTCGAAGTCATAGCTCGCACCCAGGGTAACCGTCAGGCTGTCATCGATGTCACCCAAAGAACCAGTCGCACCCCACGATGCATAGTTCGTGGAATCCACAGCCAAATAGCCGAAGAGCGGGCCATTGTTGTAGGAAGCTGCGACGCCATAGTAACGATCGGTCGTCGATTCGTTTTCGCCTTCGTCATTGCCGCCCATGGAGTACATGGCCGTCACCTGGAAGCCAGCAAAGCTGGGAGTGCGATAAACGATGGAGTTGTCATAGCGGGTGCCGGTCATGAACACGGTGCCAGCCTGAACAGCGTAACCCCAGCTCGTGCCGAACGGAGTCAACCCGCCGATCAGAGAGAAGGAACCCTGGCCCTGGTTGAACGTGCCGATGCGGCCAAAGGCGAGCTTGCCGAAGCCGCCTTCAACAAAGAGCATCGATTCACGATCGAACATCGCGGAGTTGTCCGCACCGTTATCAAACGTGAAGCCGTTTTCAAGAACGAAACCAACCGTCAGACCGTTGCCGAGGTCTTCCGTGCCCTTCAAGCCCCAGCGGGAACCGGACTGCTGACCGGATTCCATCGTGAGGGTATCGATATCGTCAAGAGTATTGCTGTCCATATCGATATGGTTGTACTGCAGGCCAGCGTCCACGATACCGTAGAGCGTCACATCAGCAGCGATGGCCGAACCAGCGAAAGCACCGAGAACTGCAACAGCAGCTAAAGTTTTTTTCATTTGTTATTCTCCTAACAAAGAAATATGCGCAAGAGATTCTGTTTTTGATCAAAAACCGCCGGTTGGATTCGCCCCGTGAGACTCTAGCTGTAAGAACACGGTGCCCCGGCGGGTCCTCTTGCGGGGACAGCTCCATTGTGTCGCCACATCTTTCGCTTATCAAGAAAAAAGTAAAAGTCAATAGCCTTGGGGGGGGTTATCCCTGAGATATTTTTGGTCTTTTTCCTGGTTTTTTCTGTTTCAAGAAAAAAAAACTTCCTTCGTACTGATTTTTCAACACTCATGCCAATATGAGATTTTTCATCAGTCCATGGCAGTGCCTGCGCATGTCCTCCTTCTACCTTAGGCGTTTGTTGCACCAATCAAAGGAAGCAGTCATGCCCGAACAGGAAACTCAGCAAAAGCCGGAATTGACTCCCAACGTCAAGCTTTATCGTCCGGACCCGATTCGCCGCGGCAACGCGCGGAACTATTCGCAGTGGCAGCAGTCCGTTCAGGCCGAACTCAAAACATACACCGCCCAGCGTCTTCTGGAGAGAAACTTCAATCAGACGAACGAAACGCTGCAATACCTCGACTACATGCTCGTCATCCTCAGAGATGACGCGTTTGCAAAACCTCTGGCCGATGAACTCGGCACCATGTTTGCCTCTTTCATTGAGGATGCCAAGGCAACTGTGGACAAGTTGAGAGCCTCAGCCGACACCACCACCCTGCCCTTTGCCGTGCAGGACACTACCTACGACAACGCACGCACGTATGAAGCCGTGCTCCTGAGCGGCAACTCGGTGGACATGCTCGCAGCCATCGTTGAACTCGACAGCTTGCGCATGATGATCCACACGGCCCGAGGCAAACGCGTCATTTCCATGTTCGACCGCAAGAACCTGCTGGAACAATGGGTCGAAACGCTCACCAAAATCATTCGCCGCGTTCGTACGATCTCCAGTCAAGTGCGCAACCGCAGCAATGCGCTCAGAAAAGAACGCGAAGAGCGTCAGCAAAAAGAACTCGAAGCACGCAACCGTGAACGCGCCCGTCAGGAACAGGCATGTGCTGACACGCGCCGCAACGGATCAGATAAAACGGCTGCAGAAGATGAAAAAGCCAAGGCTTCGGAAAAGGAAATTGCGAATCCTGACCCAGATGGAAGCCCGTCAGATGAGAAGGCATCGCCAGCCGCAGAATCTGAATGCCCAGACGTTGAATCCAACTTCGACAAAATCCAGGAAAAGGATGGTGCGGAACATGATCCCGATGATGCCGGCAAATCTCCAGCTACTAAGCCTGGATCCGAGCATGAGCATGGGACAAAGCATGATGCCGATGAGCCTTCTGCCGCTCTTTCCCCTAAGAAGGCAGGAGAGGATGACTCCAATGAAACAGCGGAGAAGCAAGAAGATCACGCAGATCCATCAGAATCAGCAGATCAAACAAAGCATGATGAGACCCCGCTTGACGGCGAGGAATTTGCCAAACCTGCTGATGCTGCGGAACCCGAAACCAAAGCCTCCTCCTACTCTTCCTCTCCCGCGCGTCGAACGAAACGCACTGTCGCCAAGGCTACTCCTTCTGCATCTTCCCCTGAAACTGTTGAGTGAGGTTGCAGAAGACGAGCATTTCGTTTGGTTGTCTGGTTCCCTGCAAGCCTGCGAACCTCCGAGCACGTTGCTTCGGCTGGTGGCTAGTGGGACTTGTGAAAGGCCTTTCGGCTCCATAAATATTCGGGAGAAATACTCCGGCAAAAAGTTGGAGACATTTCTCACGACTTCTTGTCAATGTCCTGTACCGCGCGACTCCCCTAAGAAATTGCACCGGTGCAATTTCTCCCAAAAAACTGACGCACATTAAAGCTACGGCTACCTAAGCGAGGAACCTCGAACTGTATTTCAAAGAGCTTCGCCGAGCAAATAATCTTCGGCGAGGCTCTTTTGACTTTCCCAACGCCAAAAACTCTTCCGCATACTGTCGGCCAGCTTTCCCTGACAAAGTTCGCAGTCACGACGATCAATTCCGATGGTCTTGTCCGTTTTGCCAGACCTTATAGAGCTCCTGCGGCGTCACAATTTCGACAGGACACTCCGGATACGCCCTCGTAAACGTCAGCGTAGGCTTTACTTTTGCTTTCGGCGAAAGTTTGCACTCAAAAGCCTGCATCCGACCGTCGACAACTTCTACAAAATCAATTTCTCTAGCTGCCTGACCGGCCGTCCTCCAAAAATAGATATCTGCGAAGTCCTGACGCAGGCTGTGGTATTTGACGCGCTCCATAAAGAAAAAATTTTCCCACAGAGCACCAGCATCTGCACGCGTTGTGAGCGGTTCGAACTTTTTGAGGATAGCATTGCGGATGCCCGTATCGCAAAAATAGATTTTTTTGCTTTTCCTGAGTTCATTGCTCAAATTTCTTGCATACGATGAACAGGTTTTTACGACAAAACAGTGCTCAAGCAAGCGAATGTAGTCGACAACAGTGGTTCGGCTCAATCCGCATTCGCGACTAAGCGCATCATAGTTGACGACATTACCTATGTTGTAGGCAAGATGCTTGACCAGTATTTCGAATTTCGAACTGTATCGAATGCCTCCGAGCTCAAAAATATCCTTGAAAAGCAGCGCCGTGCAATGATTTATCAAATTGGCCTTGGCATTTTCTGGATCAACGCAGATTTCCGGATACATGCCGAAAACAATGCGTGTCTCGATGTCCTGCAGCACTTTTCCCCAACTTGAGCTTTCGGCAAGTTCAGCTGTCGAAAAAGGCCAGACGTTAACCTCTACGATCCTTCCGAGCGCCGATTCTCGGACACCCGAAGCAAGATCTAAAGAAGACGATCCAGTGGCATAGATATCAACAGGTTTTTCCAGAAGCGTATTGGCATCAACAAGCCTCTTGATCAGAAGTCCGATGCCAGGCACTCTCTGCGCCTCGTCAATGGCAATCGCATTGTTGTTAAGAAGCAGTGTCCGTACGGAAGCTCCGGACGGCAAATTCAAACCGATGTTAACGTCATCCGGATTGTCGCCGTCAAACCATGTGACATCCTTATCCTTGCCAATCTCTCTGAGCAGCGTTGTTTTACCCGCACGGCGTGGTCCGTACAACAACACCGCCTTGGGCGGCTTGTGACGAAGAAGTTGAGGAAGAACAGCACGTGGAATCAGTGTCATTTTCTTAGGATTCAGTAAATTTAATTATCAAATTCTTATGTTTTTTTGATAATTATATCTGCAAATTCTTACGTTTCCAGTTTATCGCTGACGTTGCCTGAAAAAGGTTGACAGTTTTTACACTGATTGACTGATTGAGTTGACAAGCAGATTGTCTCTCGCCTGATTCACTCAACAGATCCTTTGAGGAAAGCCGAATCCGGTTGACAGCTAGA
>CALXKM010000012.1 GCA_944388865.1 uncultured Duodenibacillus sp.
CGAGCGGGGAGGTTTCTGTGGTTTTCCTGCGAGAGGTGCGTTTGATTTTCGGTTTGGTTGTGTTCATAGGTCTTGCCCGGCTTAAGGGCCTTAATTATCCCTTGGACACAAAATTTCTGACGGCCTCGGCCATTTCGATGCTCCCATATGCCGACACGAAAATGATCGGCAGATCAGAGCTCAACTCTGTAAGTTCTTGCTGCAGCGTTAGGCCGCTCATACCGTCGAGCTGTACATCAAGAACCAAACAGCCCGGACGCAAGCGATCATCTTTTTGCAAAAATTCTTCTGCACTTGAGTAGCTTGAGGCAGCCCATCCTTCGGCTGTCATGAGATAACAAAAAGACTCGCATATGGTTGGGTCATCATCAACGATACGAATCAAATCTCTTGTATTTGGAACGACCTGTTCCTGAGTTTCCTCAGCCATTGTCCGACTCCTTGCTGTTGTTTTCAGATTGCAGCAACATCCATACTGAGATTTTCATGCCGACGGGGGTGTTTGATTCAAAATCGATTTTTCCTCCATAGCTTTCAACGATTCGTTTGACGATAGACAGGCCCAGCCCCAGGCCTTCACGCTTGGTGCTTTGAAATGGCGAAGCCAATGACGCTCGTATTGTTTGCTTGTCGCCTGGGCCATTATCTGCAACGGTGAGGATCAAAGCCTTCTGATTTACGAGCATTGAGGAATGTGCTTCAATTTGCACTTTGCCGTTTTGTGTATTTTCAACGGCATCAACAGCGTTTTTGACAAGATTGAGAAGCACCAAAGTCATTTCAAAGGGGCTGGCTTGCATCGTCAATCCGCTTTCAATATCCCAAGACAGACTGCACGCTCCATTAAACAGTGCTGAGTTTTGATAAGCAAGCATGGTCTGATTGACGAAATCTTCCATATTGAGACAGCGGCGTTCAATTTTTTGCTTGGCAGCACCTCGTACATTGTCGATGATTTCGCTCGAGATTTTTGTTAAATGCGAGACTTTTTCGAGGGTTTGCACCATTGCGTCAATATCAGAGTCTCGACGCTTGAGTTTGCGAATGACGCCATTGACGAAATAACCCATGGAAGTCAACGGTTGCTTGAGTTCGTGCGCAAGAATGCCTGAGATATGCTGAAGAGCGGCCTGACGTTCATAGAGCTCAAGACGACGACTATTTTCTTGTGTTTGTTTTTGGAGCTGAATTTGCGTTCTAAGAACTTTTCGAAGCTCGTACGTACGGATGCTAACCAGATGCTGGGTGCGGATGCTGTGAAGAAGAAGTCCCAAAACAATAACGAGGCTGAGAATTAAAAATAGTCGATATTCTTCAAGAAAGCGCTCAAAAGTCATGTGTTTGAGGTAGGCAAAGGGGCCGATTTTCAGATCCTTGAAAAGAGAGTCAACTTCTTTGAAGTCTGTGCAGACGCTCCATGTGAACGCTGTTTTCTGTGTTGGCGGCATGTTCAGCAAAGCGAGAGTTACGTCTTTTGCAGCATTGCCGGAGGTTGCAGTGGCAGCTGAGAAGGTATAAGCCGCATAGAGTCTTGTTGAGTGCTGACAATGAAATCCAGGTGTGTCCTGCAGCGCAATGGCTTTAATGCGGTCAATGCCCGGGTAGTTGTCGTTCTGGTATTCCTCAAGCTGACAAGCTCGAAGGATGCCGACTTCAGCTCGGCCAGTCAGCACGTCGTCGACAATATTGTCCATTGGCATTGAGCGTCTGAGAATTGGGCCAAAAAAAGATATAGGATCTTTGCCGGCGAGAATGATTTCGCGTGCGGCCATTTGCCAGCCAACAAAAGAGCCTTCGGAAAGAGCAGAAATGGATTTTCCTTGAATATCACTGAGCGTATTGATGTTCTTTTTCGAACGAAGCGTTATGAAGACTGATCCTAAACTTTTATTTGGATCGGGGCCTTTTGAGTAGGCTGAGGTGGCTAAATCCTTGAGGCCTTCTCCGATGTGTTCACGATAAAAGCCTGAAGTAGAGAGAACGAAATCAACCTCTCCTTGACGCAAGGCTTTACTTAGCTCGGAAACCGTGTAGTCCCGGAAAGCGATCCGATTCCCAAAAGAGGCTCTCAGCCACTGGCTAGTTGATTCAATAAGTTCATTGTGAACATTTTGTTCGCTGAGCTTGACGTAGCCAACGGTGAATTCAGTAGGCGCTTGAGGATTTTGACTACTAGCAGTGTTGGGGGCGCTGCCAAGAAACAATGCGCAGAGAATCCAAAGCACAAAATTCCAGCTCTGATCAGGGAGCCGGGAAAATACGGTTGTATTGAAATCCAAGATTTTCATTGCGAACTTGATGGTTCTTGTCTTTCGCATTCGAAGAACGTATTGCTGCAGTCATCGCGTCACCAGTTTCTTTTTGCGAAACTGAAACGCCGTAATCGCCACGTTTATTGAACATAGCTCGCGTCTTCCTGCATCTGGATAGGTGTTCCTCTCACAGTTGACGCAAGGGTTTTTTATCTGTTCCAGTCTCAACGAACCAGTCGATACCGCTGCCTAGGGCTCCTCAGTCGCTCAATGGGTTCGATTATCCCGGCCTGAACTAGCTTGCGAACATGATTGCTGATTGTCGCGCGAGACAGTCCCGACATGTTCACCAGCTCTGCAATGGACAGACTCGTGTGCTTTGCCAATTCTGAAATAATTCCCTGAGCTGTGTTGTGCCAACTTTGAGTTGCTCCTTCAGCCTTTGTCAGACGCCTTTTCTCGAAAGTTAAACGAAAGAAACTCAAGGAGTTTTCGACTTTCGGAGGAGGCATCAGTGAATCAGCCAGAGATTGCCGAATGGTCATAAACCCAGTGCCTTTATTTTCAACAACGTACCCGGACTCAAAGGGAGTATAGGTCAGAAGGCGGGACAAAATTTCGTTTCGCGTAGACGATATGCCCTCTTTTCCGAGGGACTCCACAGTAGTAGCGCCGTACAGGCCGCCAGGATTGGTAATTTCCAGTCTGTCTGAATAAAGGTTGACTTGGACGTGAGTTCCGCGCCCTTCCGGAGAGAAATCTCGATGCTGCAAAGCATTTGCGACGGCTTCACGAACGGCAACAATAGGATAGTCGGGAATGTCCTTTCTTAATCCGCCTTCGACGACGGCTCCAGTGCTCATGCGCTGCTGAACCAGCGCCAGCACATCCATGAGAATATCCGGTATGGGGCCAATCAGTTCTTTTGAGTCAAGATAGCGTTCGCCCGTTTGGGAATTGGCGGCTCAAGGACATCGGGAGCAAGCAGTTTTTGCGTCAATGCTTTGGCGGCGGCGCTTCGATGAAAGAAGAGTTTGACATGCGAAAAGACTCTTCATGCAGACATTTAGGAGCGGGCTGCTTTGCGCAGCGAGCGGGCGGCAATGTGTTCAAGTTCTCGGTACTTGGCGACCGTGCGGCGGGCGACGACGATGCCCTCAGACGAGAGCATTTCGGCAATGGCGCCGTCCGAGAGGGGCTTGGCGGGGTCTTCCGAGGCGATGATGTCGACAATGCGTCGGCGCACGGCAGCCGTGCTGACGGTCTCGCCGTCAGAAGCGCTAAAGCCCGCGCCGAAAAAGTGCTTGAGTTCAAACGTGCCCAGCGGCGTCTGCATGAATTTGCCTGCCGTGGCGCGGCTGACGGTGGACTCCGACATGCCCAGGCGACTGGCGACGTCTTTTAAAAAAAGCGGTTTAAGAGCGGACTGACCCTTGGTGAAGAAGTCGCGCTGCATGTCGACGATGGTCTGCGCAACGGCCGTGATGGTCGAAAAGCGATATTCGAGCGCGTGCAGAAAGTGTTTGGCGTCAGAGGCCTTCTTGCTCCAGCTTGTCTGTTCGTCCTTGGCAAGCTTTGCCTGCGTGAGAAGCTCGAAATTTTCAAAGTCAAAGCGAAGCCTCGGCACAACGGCCGTGTTGAGCTTGGCGACCCACCTGTCTTTTTCCCGCACGAGGACAATTTCGGGCACCACAAAGGAGATGCTTCGCATGTCGGCAAAGTCTGCGGCCGGGTGCGGGTTGAGCGTGCCGATGAGTTCAAAGGCCGATGCAATTTCGTCAGCGTCGGCCGACAGCGTCTTGGCTGCCGCCTTGAAGTCTCGCTTCATGATTTCCGTCGGACACTCAAGAAGAAGCCGTGCGGCAAGCTGGCTTTGCTGCTGCAGGAGCGAAGAGGAGTCTTTGTTGCTTGCAAGACGCTTTAGCTGAATGACCAAAGCTTCGCAGACGCTTCCTGCGCCGACTCCTGCAGGATCAAAGCTCTGAAGGAGATCAAGCGCCGCCTGCGCCTGCTCTGCAGAACAAGGCTCAGGGCAGTTGGCAAAAATTTCACTAAGAGGCTCGGCCAAAAATCCTTCATCGTCAAGGTTGCCGATGAGCCACTCGACGTGTGCAGCGCATTCTTTGTCAACATGCGCGCAGACAAGCTGCTCGAGCAGATATTCAGAAAGCGTTCCGATGCTTGCGACATGCTCAAAAGGGTCGCGCTCTTCGGCTTCGTCATCTGCGTTGGTTTTCTTCCAACTGAGCACTGCAGGCTCTTTTGAGCGCTCAAAGTCGGCGGCAACGCCTGCGGAATCGTCAAAAAAAGCGCGCTCGGAATTCTCTGGCTGAGTAGAGATTTTGGAAGCTTCTTCAGAAGTCTTGGCGTTTTCAAAAGACTCTTCGCCCGCGGCTTCAAGAAAAGGGTTGGCTGCAAGCGCCTCGTCAACGCTTTGCAGCAGTTCGGGGCCGGTGAGCTGCAGCAGCTCCACCGACTGGCGCTGCACGGCGGTAAGCGTCGTGCGCTGAGAGACTTGCGTTGCAAGGTTGACCGAGAGCGAAGCCATGACGAGGAATTGCTGCTACATGCGGAAGTTTTCGCCCAGATAAATCTTTCGGACCGATTCGTTGGAGATGATCTCTTCGGCCGAGCCGCGTGCGAGCACCTCGCCTTCGTTGATGATGTAGGCATGATCGCAAATGCCAAGCGTCTCGCGCACGTTGTGATCGGTAATGAGTACGCCGATGCCGCGGTCCTTTAAAAACCGCACGATGCGCTGAATTTCAATGACGGCAATGGGGTCGACGCCGGCAAAGGGCTCATCAAGAAGAATGAAGTTGGGGTCTGCGGCAAGCGAGCGAGCAATCTCCGTGCGGCGTCGTTCGCCGCCAGAGAGCGACATCGCCATGTTGGTGCGAATGTGCGTGATCTGCAGCTCTTCCAAAAGAGAATTGAGTCGCTCTTCGATTTCGGCCTTTGAGAGCTTCTCGCCCGTGCGCTTGACTTGCAGCTCAAGAATTGAGCGAATGTTGTCTTCAACGGAGAGCTTGCGAAAGACGCTTGCCTCTTGCGGCAGATAGCTGATGCCAAGGCGCGCGCGCTTATAAATCGGCAGGTGCGTGATGGCCTCTCCATCCAAGGAAATCGAGCCGCCGTTGGGCGGGACGAGCCCCACGATCATGTAAAAGGTCGTGGTTTTGCCCGCGCCGTTGGGCCCCAGAAGCCCCACGACTTCGCCGCTTTTGACGCGCACGGAAACATCGCGCACGACTTTGCGCGCACCGTAGCGCTTCATGAGGTTATGGGCTTCGAGCGTGTGAATGTTGGTCTCGGACACGGTTGGCTATTTCCTTCGGTGGTAAGAAAAATCTAAGAGGTCAAAACAAAAACTTCGTGCTGGTTACTGCGTCAAGCGCGTTGACCCCGAAAGCGGAGCCGCAGCGCCCGTCTTGGGGGCAGCCTTTTGCTGCTTTGCTTTTTCCTTGGGGCGCGGCGCAAGCACGGTCGAGACGCGGCTGCGCTTGCCTTCGACGACCTTGCCTTCAACATAGGAGCGGGCCGTGCGCAGGTTGTAGATGATCTTGTCGCCTTCGGTCGAGTCTTTGACGAGACCGTTTTCGCTGCGCGCGAGCTTGGCGACATCAATCAGGGTCACAATGTCCTTTTGTTCTTCATAGACGGCAATGAGCGAACTTGCGTGCACCCACTCCTCAATGCCTTTGGTCTTGGGGTCGCGGCGCTCCTTCATGCGCACGGGATTGCCCCAGACGGTAAGCGTGCGGTAGCCTTCGGGCGAAATCGTCAGCTCAAGCTTGTTGCCCAGAATTTCCATCGTGCCCTGATGCACCTCAACGTTGCCCGTGTAGATGGCAATCTGCTTGATCTCATCTCCGTCGAAGTGATTGGCTGTGATTTCGATGGGCTTTTCGCGATCGGCGGTTTCAGCCTGTGCATAACTAGCCGCGCATGCGGCGATCAGTCCAAAGAGAATGTGGCGGGTGTTCATATAACGCGAAAAAGTATCAGTTGCTGCGCCTGGGCGCGAAGATCGACTTGACGTTGGTGTGAATATTCACTGTTCTGTCGACGTTGTCAAGCGTGATGCCGATGCCGGTGGTGACGTCTTCGCCGTGCTCGAGCACGACGGGCGCATCGGACTCAAGCACGCTCGTGTCGGGGTAGACCGTGGCGTGCGGCGTCGTAAAGCGCATCGGCGGATCCTTGAGGTCGCCTGCGCGCGTGACCACGACGTTGCCGTTAAATAAAAACGTCTCGCCGTCATCCATGCTCTGACCCGTATCTGCCGTGGCGCGCACCTGCGGTTCGTCAACCGAAAGCGTCACCATGCGCGGCTTGATGCTCGACATGCGGCCGTCGGCAAAGTGTTCTGCATATTCGGCAAAAAGCCTGCGGTTGGCCGTGCCGTCCGGGTTGAATTCCGTTACTGAAATATTGCGCGCAATGAAGTCGGGCGAGTCGCGGTCAATGAAGGCCTGATTGGCTTCGATTTCAGCGCGAATCGAGTAGTAGTAGGAAACAGCAACAAGAATGACCAGCACGCCGATGCCGAAGCCGGCGGTGACGCGATCGCGCAGGTAGACCTTCACTTAAATGTCTCCATTGACGTAGCGCGCTTCAACGAGCGCATCCCACTTGCCTTGCGCGTGCAAAATGAAGTGAGCCAGACTGCGCACCGCGCCGTTGCCGCCCTTTTGGGGCGACACCCAGTCGACCATCTCAGCAATCATTGGATCGGCATCAGCCGGAGCGGTGCTCAAGCCCGCCATGCGAAGCACGGGGATGTCGGGAACGTCGTCGCCCATATAGGCGCACTCTGAGGCCGCGCAGTCGTGCTCGGCAAGAATCGCTTCGAAGGCACGGGTCTTAAACTGCTTGCCCTGCGCAACAGAATGAATGCCAAGCTCTGCAGCGCGAGCTGCGGTCTGCGCCGAAACGCGCCCCGTGAGAATGGCAACGGGGATGCCCGCGGCCTGCAGCATCTTGATGCCAAGACCGTCGCGCGCATAAAAGCGCTTGATCGACTCGCCCTTTTCCCCGGTCCAGATCGAGCCGTCGGTTAAAACGCCGTCGACATCGAGCACAACGAGCCGGATGCGCTGGGCGGCTTTTTCGGCTTTTTCCAAATTCATCAGATCACCTTTGCCGTCATGAGATCGTGAATGTGCAGGGCGCCCACCAGGCGGCCTTCGGCATCAACGACAAGAAGCTGGTTGATGAGCTTTTCGTCAAGAAGCTTGGCTGCAGCCGCAGCCATTGCCTCGGGGGCGATGGTGGATGGCGTTTTGGTCATGACCTCTTCGATTTTGATGTTGCGGATGTCGCCTCGCTCTTCGATGAGGCGGCGCAGGTCGCCCTCGGTGAAGATGCCTGTGACGTGTTGATTTTCGTTGACGATGGCCGTCATGCCGATGTGCTTTTTGGTGATTTCGCGCACGGCCTGCAAGACGGTGACGCCCATCTGCACTGAGGGCACAGAATTGCCTGTGCGCATGACGTCGCTGACATGCGTCAAGAGCCTGCGGCCGAGCGCTCCGCCCGGATGCGAGCGGGCGAAGTCTTCCTTGGTAAAGCCCTTGGCGTGCATGCAGGCCACGGCAAGCGCGTCGCCCATGGCAAGCGTTGCGGTGGTCGAGGAGGTGGGGGCAAGATTGAGCGGGCAGGCCTCAAAGTCAACGTGCACATTGAGGTTGACGTCGGCATTTTTTGATAAGGGGCTCTCGGGATTGCCCGTGATGGTAATGAGGCTAGCTCCCTCACGCTTGATGACGGGGACAATCGTCAGAAGCTCGGCGGTCGAACCGGAATAGGAAATGCCGATGACGACGTCCTCGGCCGTGATCATGCCCAGGTCCCCATGGGCGGCTTCGGCCGCGTGCACGAAAAAGGCGGGTGTTCCGGTCGAAGCGAGCGTGGCGGCAATTTTGCGTCCGATATGGCCGGACTTGCCCACGCCGCTTACCACAACGCGGCCGCGGCAGTTTAAGAGAAGGTCGACCGCGCGCGCAAAATGCCCTTCATCGAGCGTGTCGACAAGCTTGCTGACAGCCTGCGCTTCGTGCAGAAGCACTTCACGGCCAAGTTCAATGGCGCCGGCGACGTCAAGAGTGTATTGCATTTGAAAAACGAAAAAAAGAGCCTTAACCAAGGCATTGTAATGGAAGGCGCTTGTTCGAAAACGGCCAATTTGCTACCAGAGGAAACAAATCCGCATAAAAGGAAGTCGAAACTTCACGGGCTTTATTGGCTGCAATGCATATTTGTCGGCAATGAAATGCTCTCTGCCCGTGCAGGCTTTCTATATCATGTAGAGCGAATGCAGACTGCGGCGCGTGGCCGCAGAGAGAGTCTTTTTGCTAAAAGCGGAGATGAGAAATGGTGCGAGAGATCAATCGCGGCGCAGTCCTTGCGGCACTCCTGGCGGTGCCTTTGAGCGTTTTTGCCATCGGCGGGCCGTCTGGCCCCAAGATTGAGCATCGCGTCACGGGCAAAATCGGCGAGGTCATCGTCAACCCCTACAAAATCGCTCCCTTGACGGCTGTCATTAAAAATGGGGGCTATGTGCTGCGCGACGCCAGCGTGCGCATTGTTCCCAAAGAGGGCGGCGTTGAAATCAAGTACAAAGTTGCCGACAACAAGCTTTTGACCTACGGCGGCATTCCGGTTTTTGGGCTTTATCCGGACTACTTCAACACGGTTGAGGTGTCCTATACCCGCATTTCGGGCTCTAAGAGCGAGCGCGTCGAAAAAGAGGTTTATCAGTTCCATGCGCCTGCGCTTTTCGGGCAGCCATCGGGGTTGGCCAATCGGACGGCTTTTTTTGAAGTCAAGGTCAAAAAGGTTGATCTGGAATTCAAAGACAGGCTCTATCTCATCAACAACCTGCAGCGAAATCCCAAAGGCACGATGAAGGTCTGGAACGGCCCGGCGGGCGGCGCTCTGGAGTGGGACCGCGCCTCTCGCAACGTCATCATCGACACCAAGGGCGATGTGCGCTGGTACCTCTACAACGACCCGATTCAGGACTTTGCCAACATCAACCGCGGCGGCGTGATGATGGGCTTTAAGCAAAACCCCGACGGAGCTCTTTCCTGGGGCTTTGGCCAGACCTACGTCAAGTACGACATCATGGGGCGCGAGATCTTTGACCGCAAGCTGCCGGAAAACTACATTGATTTTTCCCACTCGCTTGACGTCTCGCCCAACGGGCACTTCTTTGCCCGCGTGGCAAGCGCCAACTACAAAAGGCCCGACGGCAAGAACGTGCGCACGGTCAGAGACGTGATCGTCGAAATCGATCAAAACGGCGAAGTGGTCGATGAGTGGCGCTTGTTCGACATTCTCGATCCGTACCGCGACGTCAACATCAAGGCGCTCGATCAGGGCGCGGTGTGCCTCAATATTGATCCTGAAAAGGCAGGCCAGACGCTTTCGACCGAAGATCTTGCCGCGATGGACGACAACAACGTCTGGGGCGACGTGCCGGGCGTCGGAGCCGGCCGCAACTGGGCCCACGTCAATTCAGTTGACCACGACCCGGTTGACGACTCGATCATCATCAGCTCCAGACACCAGTCGGCCATCGTCAAGATCGGGCGCGACAAGAAAATCAAGTGGATTCTCTCTTCGCCCGAAGGCTGGCGCAAGGGCTGGATTGAAAAAGTGCTCACGCCTGTTGACGCTGAAGGAAACAAAATCAAGTGCGAGGGCAGCCGCTGCGAGGGAAATTTCGACTGGACCTGGACGCAGCACACGGCCTTTAAAATCGACGCCAAGAGCGATGCTCGCTTTTTGTACCTGTCGGCATTTGACAATGGCGACAGCCGCGGCATGGAGCAGCCGATTTTCGCTGAGGACAAATATAGCCGCGCGGTCATCTACAAAATCGACCAAAAGAACATGACTGTCGAACAGATCTGGGAGTACGGCAAGGAGCGCGGCCACGACTGGTATTCGGCTGTGACTTCGCTCACCGAATATCAGCCCGACAAGGATTCGGTCTTTGTGTATTCGGCAACCGCGGGCGCTGCCTTTGACGGTCAGGCGCAGCGCGTCAAAGGCTCGCCCAATCCTTACTTGAATGAATTCAAGTGGCTGGCAAAAGAGCCTTCGGTGGAAATTCAGGTGCAGCAGTGCCAAGGCTATCAGGCCATGCCCTTTAGCATTGACAAGGCGATGAACCCGAAAAAGAAATAAAAAAGTTTGAAGCATCAATCTTTTTGAAGGACGACTTCTCTCATGCCGATTTTTGTGAGGCTCAAGCGTTGGTGCAATGATGAGGATTGAGAAAATTTTCGCGGCGGCCGTTTTGGCTTTTGCCGTTGCAGCAAGCTCTGCCGCTCCCGTTGAGGGAGAGCAGTACGTCAAGCTCGAGCGCCCGGTTGCGGCCTGGCAGGGAAAGCTGGTCAAGGTGTTTAGCTACGACTGCCGCTTTTGCTATCGCTATGATGCGGGCGTTGATCCGCGCGTCGTTCCGCAGGTGCAAAAAGATGCAGGGCTAGCCTTTTATCCGGTGCATTTGGAAACCAAGGGAAAATATGGGCGAACTGCGAGCGAATTTTTTGCGCTCTGTCTGCTGCGCGATCAAAAGGCCGGACGCACGAATTTGGACAAAGACTCGCTTTTTGTCAAAACCAAGAATGCGCTCTATGAGGCCTATCACCGCAAAGGCGAGACTTGGGAAAGCGGTGAGGCGGCTTTTATCCAAACCATGAGCAAGGCAAGCGGCATTTCGCCGGAAGACTTTGCCGAGCAAAGAAAGACGCAGGCGGTGCAAAAGCTTGCCGACGCTTGGAAGGTGTCTTATGAGGCCGCCAAAGTGCAGGGCATTCCTGCCTTTGTGGTCAACGGAAAGTACCTGGTACTCAATAAAAGTCTGCGCAATGCTCAAGGTCTCGTCACGCTTCTAAACGAATTGAGCAAATTGCCGTAATGCCGGCAATGTAGGTTTTGACGATCAACTAAAAGAAAAAGGACAAAGACTCATCTTATGGCGCAGCTTGAATCCGTGCGCATTGACAAGTGGTTGTGGGCGGCGAGGTTTTTCAAAACAAGATCGCTTGCCCAGGATGCGATTGAGTTGGGGCGAGTGCGCATGCGCGGCGAGCGCATCAAGCCATCCCGAGAAGTCAAGCCCGGCGATTTGCTTGAGATCACTCGGGCAGAGGAGCACTTTGAGGTGTATGTGGAGGCGCTCTCGCAAGTGAGAGGCCCGGCCAAGGAAGCGCAAAAACTCTACCGAGAGACCGACGAATCGCTGGTGCTGCGCGAGCGCGCGGCAGCTTTGCGGCGCATCGCCAAGGAACCTGCCGCGGCCATTCCCAAGGGGCGGCCAACCAAGCGCGATGCACGCAAGCTCAGGGAATTTCAAAACTCGTTTTGATGAGGGCTTTTTTCGCTGCCGTCTTGCGAGAATTTGCTATGGGAAGCCTATGGCGAGTCATTCTTGAGGCAATTGCCGAATAAGTTTCGACAGAGGGACTGCGGCAAAAAACGCTGCTTTGATGGAGAAATTTGCCGAAAATTCGCTATCACAATGGAGAATTTTTCCTACCGTCTTACGTAAGGCTATGAAGCGAGTTACGACGGCCTTGCGCGACAAAACCGGACTCAACAAAGCGACCGTAGTCGACTACTTTCCTTTGCTTGAGCAATGCTTCATGTTGCGTCGCCAGCTACGATGCTTAGGGTTTGGCTCAAAGCCCAAAGCGACTCCGAGACCGCGAAAGACGCTCAGTAGGAGTGCGGTTTTATCCAGGTTTGCTTCGGAATAGGATTTTTAAGAATCGGCTCGAAAGCACATTTCGCATGTAAAGCCGATAAGGCGGCGTGCGCAGAAAAAAGCCTTCAAAACCGCGCTCTTTTTGCAGGACTCATTGCTCGTAGAGCGCGGTTTGGCCGTTGTCTAGACGTTAAAGAGGAAGTTCATCACGTCGCCGTCGGCAACGACGTAGTCCTTGCCTTCGGCGCGCATTCTGCCAGCTTCCTGCGCGCCCTTTTCGCCGTTGTGCGAAATGTAGTCGTCGTAGGAAATCGTCTGCGCGCGAATAAAGCCGCGCTCAAAGTCAGAGTGAATGACGCCGGCGGCCTGCGGGGCCGTATCTCCCTTGTGAATGGTCCAGGCGCGCACTTCCTTGGGGCCGGCCGTGAAGTAGGTCTGAAGACCGAGCAGATCGTAGCCCGCGCGGATCACGCGGTTGAGCCCCGGCTCGGTCATGCCCATGTCTTCGAGGAACATCGCCTTGTCCTCGTCGTCAAGATCGGCGATTTCGGCTTCCGTCTTGGCGCAGACCGCAACGACGGGGGCGTTTTCCTTGGCGGCAAGCTCGCGCACGCTCTCGAGCAGCGGGTTGTTTTCAAAACCGTGATCATCAACGTTTGCGACGTACATCACGGGCTTTAAGGTGAGCAAAAAGAGCGGATGCACGACGGCAAGCTCTTCTTTGGAAAGACCTGCGGCGCGAGCGGGCTTGGCTTCGTTTAAAAGGGGCTGAATTTTTTCGAGCACCTGCACGAGCTTGAGGGCTTCCTTGTCGCCGCCCTGACGAGCCTGCTTGCTGTAGCGATTGAGCGCCTTTTCAACCGAGGCGAGGTCGGCTAAGGCAAGCTCCGTGTTGATGACTTCAATGTCTTCAAGAGGCGAGATGTGGCCGGCGACGTGCACCACGTTTTCATCTTCAAAGCAGCGCACGATGTGAGCAATGGCGTCGCACTCGCGGATGTTGGCAAGAAACTGGTTGCCAAGACCTTCGCCCTTGCTTGCGCCTGCAACGAGGCCTGCGATGTCGACGAATTCGACGGTGGCAGGCACGATGCGCTCGGGGTGCACGATGTCGGCGAGCTTCTGCAGGCGGCCGTCGGGCACTTCCACAATGCCGACGTTGGGTTCAATCGTGCAAAACGGATAGTTTTCAGCTGCAATGCCAGCTTTAGTCAGAGCATTAAAAATCGTGGACTTGCCGACGTTGGGAAGTCCGACGATGCCGCATTTCAATCCCATGCTGTGTTTCTCTTTTTTCTGTTCGGTTAGGAAAAATTCTTTAGCTTTCGTGCGCCAAAGGAGCTTTGCAGGAAAGCTCTTTTAGCGCCGTGCATCTCTAGGCATTATCGCCCATTTCGAAGTCTTCGAAAAAAGTGCGCTTAGGCCTGCGCCCGAGTTTTTCTCAGTTCTTCGAGATAGGCAAGCGCCTCGTCGACCTCTGTTTCATCAAAGATCTTGACGCCGTGCTGCATCAAAAGTTCAGCCGTCACGCCGCGGCCGGAGACGAGCTTGCCCGCAAAAGTGCCGTCATGGACCTCATCCCTGCCGCAGGAGGGGCTGCGCGACTTCAAAATCGCTGCGCCGATGCCGTGCTTTTGCACGAGCGCGAGGGCAGCCTTGGCGCCTGCAATGTACTGAGCCGTGACGTCGCCCCCTTCGGTGTTGAGAACGCGCCCGGTGCCCGCGAGCACGTCGCAGGCAGTCCTTTGGGGTTCGATTTCAGCAGCAGGGCGCGGCACGTCGAGGCCTCCGGCGCACTCCGGACAGATCACGGCCACCTGGCCGTTGTTGAGCATCAGGTGCAGCGCGTGGTTTACGCAGCTTTTTCCCATCCTTGCATCCCAGCGGCAGCACTGGCCGATGAGACAAGAACTCATGAGAAGTTCAATTGCCATAGTTTTTTCTCTCCTTGTGTTTTTTGGGCGCGAGAGCAGAAATTTTTTTCTCTCTTTAGGCTTTGACCGCGTCCTTGGGTTCAGGAACTTCGTCGGCATCCTTTTTGGGCTTTGGAGCGGGCTTGGGGTTGGCAAACTTCAAAATCGCGCGATGCACCCGATCGATGTCGCCTGCGGCAAAGGCATCGACCCATTTGAGGGCGGCAGTCAGGCACTCATCAATTTTTTCTTGATGTTCTCCCGAGGGCGTGCCGAGCACCCAGTCGTAGACCGCCTGCTGCGGGCAGAACTGCCGCGGGTGTCCGATGCCCACGCGCAGACGCCAGAAGTTGGGCGTTGAAAGCTTGGCGGTGATGTCCTTTAAGCCGTTGTGGCCGGCATTGCCGCCGCCGATTTTCAGACGCATCGTTCCGGGCAGCAGATCGAGCTCATCGTGCACGACGAGAATCTCTTCGGGCTTGATTTTGAAGTAGGAGGCCGCGGCCTGTACGGCCGAGCCCGACAGGTTCATGAAGGTGGTGGGCTTTAAAAGCCGCACGTCTCCCGATTTGGTGCTGATGCGCGCAATGTCCCCAAAGAATTTGGCGTCGGCCGAAAAGCGCGCGTCGCAGACAGCAGCCAGGCGATCTAAAAACTGAAAGCCCACGTTGTGGCGCGTCGTGCGGTAGCTCTCGCCCGGGTTGCCCAAACCGACGATTAAAAAAATCGGTGTGTTCTGAGCCATAGCTAATTCTAAAAATATCGATTTCGTTAGTCGTTGGAAAACCGTCCGCGCGTGTCTTCGGGGCGCTCTTCGAAGCGCCGCTCAGAAGTCTCAGCAAAGCGGTCGGTGCGTTTTTCTTTCGGACGATCTCGCCGCACGGTGACGGCGCGTCCCTTGATGGTGGTGCCGCGCAGGGCTTCGATCACGGCGTTTGCAACGGGCGTGTCGACTTCCACCAAGCTAAAGCGCTCGGCAATGTCAATGGCGCCGATGCGTTTGCTTGCGATTCCTGCTTCGTTGGCAATGGCGCCCACAATGTCGCCGGGGCGCACGCCGAGGCTGCGTCCGGCGCCGATATATAGCCGCGTCATGCCGGGCTCGGGCGCTTGGCGGCCGTGCTGCTTGCGCGCAGCTGGTCTGCGGCTTTTTTCAAAACCGGTGGCCGCCGGAATTTCCTCTTCATCATCAGCTCCGCCCGAGAGCTTGTCGACCAAGCTGATGGCCGCCGAGGCAACGTCAAAGGGATCGAACTCTTCACAAAGCTGCTCGACCACCACGCGAAAACGTTCGTAGCCGCCTTCCAATAGCTCTTCGGCGATGGCTCCGCGCGCGACCTCCATGCGCTTTGCGCGCACGTCGGTGATGCTCGGCACGCTGCGCACTTCAACCTTGCCCTTGGTCATGCGCTCAATGGCACGAAGTCTGCCGTATTCGCGCGGCTCAAGCACCGTAATGGCAAGTCCTGAGCGACCGGCGCGTCCCGTGCGACCGATGCGGTGCACGTACGTCTCAAGCGAGGCGGGAATGCCGAAATTGATCACATGCGAGACATTTTCCAAGTCAATGCCTCGGGCTGCGACGTCGGTGGCAACGATAAGCTCGATTTGCCCGGCGCGGGCGCGGCGCATGACGCGGTCGCGGCTGGCTTGATCAAGTCCGCCGTGCAGGGCCTCCACGGCAAAGCCGCGGCCTCGCAAGGCTTCGGTGATTTCATCGACCTCAACGCGCGTGCGTGCAAAGCAGATCGCAAGCTCGGGAGACTGAACGTCGAGAATGCGCCCGAGAGCGGCAAGCCGATGCGAGCGGCCGACCACGTAGGCGTGCTGCGGAATTCTCGGAGCGTCGCCCTGCGTGGCGCTGCGGGCAATGACGATGTGCTCGGGCTCGTGGAGATGCATCTGGGCAATGGTTTTGATGCGATCCGGCAGCGTTGCCGAAAAAAGTGCCGTCTGGTGCTTGGCGGGAAGTTCTGCAAGAATCGCTTCGAGCTCCTCGGCAAAGCCCATGTCGAGCATTTCGTCGGCCTCGTCGAGTACCAAAGCCTTGATGGCGCTCAAATCAAGCGTGCCGCGACGAATATGATCAAGCGCGCGCCCTGGGGTGGCCGCTACCACATGCACGCCGCGCTTTAAAAGGCGGATTTGCCGGCCGTATTCCTGCCCGCCGTAGATGGGGGCGACTTCAATGCCCACTGTTTTTCCGAATCCGAGAAAGCTCTCGCAGACCTGCAGGCAAAGTTCGCGCGTCGGGGTGAGCACGAGCACCTGCGGCAGCTCGGCCTTTTTGCCCACGACATAGCGCGCAATCAGAGGCAGCCCAAAGGCGGCCGTCTTGCCCGTGCCGGTTGCGGCTTGCCCCAGCACGTCGCGGCCTTCGAGCAGCACGGGGATGGCTGCCTTTTGAATCGGCGTGGGTTCTTCAAAGCCCAAATCAGCAAGGGCCTGCGCAATGTCCGGGGGCAATCCCAGTTCGATAAAAGCGTTGGTCATTGAAAAAAAAGCGCTCAGACAATCAAAAAAGAAAGATAAAAAGGCTCGCTTAGCGAGACGCCGCTCTTTTAGCGGCATTCTCGCTCAAAGCGAGCCCATTGAAGCTGTGCTTTTGCTTCGTTTGCCCGCACGCAGAGTGCGGGCAAAGTGCCGCAGCGCGGCCGAATCGACTAAGAGAAATCGATATTAGGCGGCAGGAGCAGCGGGAGCAGCAGCATCGGCAGCGGCGGCGGCCGGATTGGCGGCGTCGTCGCTTTCGATCGTGGTCACCGTGGCAACCGTAGTTTCCGGTGCAACAGCGGTCACGTTTTCGGGCAGCTTGAGGTCGGCCACGCGCAGCGTGGTCTGGCTCGTCATGCCGGAGAGATCCACGTCGACGAATTCGGGCAGATCCTTGGGCAGGCAGGAGACTTCGATCGTGGCCACCAAGCGGCTCACGAAGCCCTTGTCGATCTTGACGGCCGGGCTGTTTTCGTCGCCGAAGAAGTGCAGCGGCACGCGCATCGTCACGTTGGCGTTCGGGTCAATGCGCTGGAAGTCAGCGTGCAGAACCTGATTCTTGTAGGGGTGCATCTGGAAGGCGCGCAGCACGACGAGTTCTTCCTTGCCGTCGAGTTCCATCGTGAGAATCGAAGAGTGAAACTTTTCCTTCTGCAGATCGTAGTAGAGCTCGTTGTGGTCGATCTCAACAGGAGTGGCGGCAGCGTTGTTGCCGTAAACGATGGCGGGAACCTTGGCCTCGCGGCGCAGGCGGCGGCTCGCACTCGTACCTTGCGTCTGGCGGGTAGCGGCGACGAATTTCATGGGTTTATCTCCAAAAAAACAAAAAAGTGCCTGCGGCCGCGACCAGCCGCTAGGCAGATGGGTTGAAAATCAAAAGCGGTCAGTTATTCGTTGAACAGTTCGCTGACCGAGTCTTCGCGCGCAATGCGCGAAATGGTTTCGCCCACCAAAGGCGCGCAGCTCAGCTGGCGGATCTTCGTGCAGGACTGTGCTTCAGGACGCAGCGGAATGGTGTCGGTCACGACCACTTCGTCCAAAGCGGAATTTTTGATGCGCTCAATGGCGTTGCCCGAGAAAACCGGGTGCGCGGCGTAGGCCAGCACGCGGGTGGCGCCGCGCTCCTTGAGAGCGCCTGCGGCATTGCACAGGGTGCCTGCCGTATCGACGATGTCGTCGGTGATCACGCAGGTGCGGCCCTTGACTTCGCCGATGATGTTCATGATTTCGGCCACGTTGGCGCGCGGACGACGCTTGTCGATGATGGCCAGATCAACGCCGAGCTCCTTGGCCATGGCGCGGGCGCGAACCACGCCGCCCACATCGGGCGAGACCACCATCAGATCCGGATACTGGTGCGACAGAAGGTCGTTTAAGAGCACCGGCGTGGAGTAGATGTTGTCGACGGGCACATCGAAAAAGCCTTGAATCTGGTCGGCGTGCAGATCCATCGTGAGCACGCGGTCAACGCCCACGCTCTGGAGCATGTTTGCAACGACCTTTGCCGAGATGGCCACGCGGGCCGAACGCGGACGGCGGTCCTGGCGGGCGTAGCCGTAGTAGGGCATCACGGCCGTGATGCGGCGCGCAGAGGCGCGGCGCAGGGCATCGGCCATAATCATCAGTTCCATCAGATTGTCATTGGTGGGAGCGCAGGTGCTCTGCAGCACGAAGGCGTCGCAGCCGCGAACGTTTTCGTTGATCTCCACCATTACTTCTCCGTCCGAGAAGCGGTTGACTGTTGCGCGGCCAAGCGGAATATTGAGGTACTGCGCCACCGCATGGGCAAGCTTGGGATTGGCGTTGCCTGAGAAAACCTTCAGACTCTCCGAAACCATGATGTGTTCTCTTAGTGCGTTTTGCCGTCGGAGACTTGCTGGCCTCGGGCGGCGGAGTCAATGATCTGCAGAAAGCGTCCCGGCTGCACGCTGGCTGAGCCGGCCGCGCCTGCTGCTCCAACACGAAAGGGGGAGCTTTTTTAGAAAAACTCCCCGTCTTTCCAAATTTGGCAGGGGTGGAAGGATTCGAACCTTCGCATACCGGAATCAAAATCCGGTGCCTTAACCGCTTGGCGACACCCCTGTTTTCAATTCAAACATCCCATTGTATCCGATTCGGCTGCCTTGCCGCCCAAAGCCCCTTTAATTAAAGGTCTTTGAGCGGGTGCTCCGAGAGCGTGCGCACCGCATACCCCGTCATGCCTGCCGGCGTTTTCGCAAGCATTGCCTGCGCCGATTCAAAGCTCGGCATATGGGCAAAGACGGCCGATCCGGATCCCGTCATGCGGGCTTCGCACCCCAGAGCGCTCAGATGCTGAAGCGCTCGATCGACATCCGGATTGATTCTGCGTGCGACTGCCTCAAGGTCGTTGCGGCCCAAAAGATGCGGCCAGCAAGTAAGCAGCTGCTCAGAAAAGAGTGTAATTTTCAGGGATTTTGTATCTCTTGTCAAGAATTCGTCGCAAAAAACAGCTGCGGTCGACGTGGGTGCGGCGGGCATGACGACAAACCAGCTCGAGGGCGGAACGGCAACAGGCGTGAGCTTTTCGCCGATGCCTGAGGCAAAGGCGTTTTGCCCGAAAATGAAAAAAGGCACGTCGGCTCCCAGACGAGAGGCTATCTGCATGAGCTCATCTTTGCTGAGGTTCAGTTCCCAGAGGCGGTTGAGCGCCAAAAGAGTCGTTGCGCAGTCGCTTGATCCCCCGCCCATGCCTGCGCCCGAAGGGATTTTCTTTTTGACGTCAATGGCTGCGCCCAGATTGATTTGGGCATATTCTCTGAGAGCCTTGGCTGCGCGCACGCAGAGGTCTTTTTCAACGTCGCCCACCACGTCGCCCGTGCGCACGATCGAGTCGTCTTCAAGACGCTCAATGGTGAGCTCATCGGCAAGATCGACAAGAATAAAAAGCGATTCAAGCAAATGCATGCCGTCGGCTCGACGTCCTGTGACATGCAAAAATAAATTGAGCTTGGCGGGGGCCGGGAGCTTTTCCAAGCGTTTGACGCTTTGTTGCGATCTTGCGGGATTTGTGAAGGCTGCTTGAGTCGGCATAAAAAAGAAAAAGGAAAAAAATCAGTCAGGATCGTCCATGGCAAGCGTCAATGTCAGGCGCTCGCCTTGGGAAAGCGCCAGCACGGCAGGCATGCCGTCGGCACGGCGTCGCTTGACCTCAACCGTCCAGCCGGCCTGAGAAAAGGCATCTTGAGAAGCCGCGCGGCTCGCGTAGGCGTCATCGGCCTTGCCTTCAAGCCAGCTCTTGAGCATGCGCACAGGCAAAGAAAAGCCAAAGGACTCTTGCATGAGCTCCTCGGCGCTTGCGGCTTGAAGCGGCTTTTGAGAGCCTCGCTCAAGAATTGCGCCCGTTTTGGTGACGACGACGCGGCCCAAAATGCCGTATAGCGGCGTCAGAAGCTCGAGCTCGTCTTGGCCTTGACTCATCGTCAGCCGAAAGCGGCCGCTGGCCGTTTCGATTTTCTCTGCGTTCTTGAGGCGTGCAGAAAAGCGCCCGGAGACGATTTTGCTTTGCTGCGGAGAAAGACTCGTGCAGCCCGCCAAGAGGACAGCGGAAAATGCGCACAAAAGCCTTCTGCGCGAGGAAAAACTCTGTTGCGGCAAAACCGGGCAAAGAGCGAAGCTCATCATTTTTTGATCCTTTATGTTTACTTCCCGTGGGGTTTGGCGGGAGGCGCGCTGCGCGCTCGCTCGTATTTTTGCCTTAACTGA
This sequence comes from uncultured Duodenibacillus sp., assembly GCA_944388865.1. Taxonomy (GTDB): domain Bacteria; phylum Pseudomonadota; class Gammaproteobacteria; order Burkholderiales; family Burkholderiaceae_F; genus Duodenibacillus. The sequence continues at coordinate 20,103 of CALXKM010000012.1, forward strand.
AGGGCTTTGGCGTTTTTCGGCTCTCCTTCAAGAATCGAGCTGATGACGGCGCGAGCCTCTTTTGTTTTGCCTTGCACATATAGGACTTCGGCCAGATGCAGCGCAATTTCGGTGTCGGCAGGCTCAAGGTTTTGCGCCTTGACAAGAAGCTTTTCGGCCTCGTCGAGCTTGCCTTGCCGATAGCGAAGCCACCCCAGGGAGTCGGTGACGTAGGGATCTTTGCCGTCGGTGAGCTCCATCGCCTTTTCGATGAGTTGGGCGGCATCCTTCAAGTGCTCATTGCGCTCAAGCCACATGTAGCCCAGCGAGTTGTAGCCGTTGGGGTTGTCGGGCGCAAGCTTGATGAAGCGCTTTAAGAGACTTTCCGCATCGGCCGGGCGCCCTGCTTCATGTGCGGTCATGGCGGCTTGATAGATGAGTTCGGCGTCCTTCGGGGCGGCTTCAATGGCTTTTAGCAGCACGTCGACCGTCTCGGACTTGCGGCCGCTATTTAAAAGAAGCCCTGCGCATGAGCGCAGAAAGCTTGATTTTTGTCCGGCGTCGCGCGCGCGGATGCTTGTAAGCACCCGGCAGGCGTCATCGACGCGGCGCAAGTCGGCCAAAATCTCCACCTCCTTGACGCGTGCGGCCTGATACTTGTCGCCTTGTTCGACCTTGTCGAGCCAATCAACGGCAAGCTCTTTGTGTCCCTGCGCGAGCTTGACCATGCCCAGACGCACATAGGCCGAGTCGGCCAGAAGGTTCGAGCCCGGATTTTTGGCAAGCAGCACCAGGTACTTTTTGTAGTAGAGCTCGGCCTTTTCATACATCTGAGCCTCTTCGGCAAACATGCCCAGCACGAAGATCGTGCGCGGCTCGTCCTGGCGTTCGGATTCAATGCGCGAGAGCTCAGCGGCAAGCTTTTTTCTTTCTCCCGTCTTTAAAAGCGACTTGGCGTAGGAAAGCCGCACCTGCGTGCTGCCGGGGTGTTCTTGAAGGTATTTTTCAAGCCTTTTGGAAGCCGATTTGGGATCGAGCGCGTACTCGTAGTCAGCTCCCTGAAGCAAGACGTGCGGATTGTCCGGGGCGAGTTCAATGGCTTTGAGGCCGTGCTCCTTGGCGGCTTCGCGCATTTTGGCCGAGGCGGCAAGCGAGGCAAGCACAAGCTCAACGCGGGCGTCTTCGTTGTCCTTGGAAAAGATGCTCTCGAGCGTCTCGTAAAGCCGGGTTCTTTCCTCGGTGCCGGCCGAAAGCTGCACGATGGCCTCAAGAAGCGAGGCGGGGTCGTCAGCCTCTTTCAAGAGATCTGAGGTCAGAGCCGCAGCCTTGCTGAATTCGCCCTTGGAAAAAAACTCTCCGGTGCGCATAAGCCTCACGCGGCTGTTGTTGGGATCAAGCTCAGTCCAAAGCTTGAAGGCGGCATTGACGGCTTCTTCGTTTTGAGCCATTTCGGCGGCTTCAAAGGCGCGCTCGGCAATGCCGGATTGGCGAGATTTTTGAGCAGCGCGCATGAATTCCTTGTAGGCGCGCATGGGATCGTTTTGCTGCAGCGCAAATTCGCCGATCAAAACGCGCTCGAGCGAGTCTCGAGCGCTCAGAGCTTCATGCGCTTGAGGAACTGAATTGGATTGCAAGGGCTTTTGCAGTACGGCAGCAACGCTTGTCTGCTCGGCATGGGCGGGCAGCGCCGAGGCGGCTAGCGTAAAGAAGATGCAGGCCGCAGCAAGCGACGTCGCTTGAAGCGAGCAGAAAAGAAAACGAGAAGACCGCTTAAGGCTCGGAGGAATCATAAAAAGTCAATGCAACAAGCACGGGCTCTGCGCGAAAAGTGCCCCAAGGGCGTGCGCAAAGCGGTTTTTGGGTGCACGAAAAACCGGGCAAAACAAAAATTTTTTTTCTGAGCGCAAAGTATAAGGTAGAGCACCGCCGACGCGAGGACGCAGTGTTTGGTGATCTGAGGAGGGAGGTTTGAGCCGAGCCTAAATGACGAGTGTGAATGTCCGATAGCGGCGCGGAGGTGATGGTATGTGTGCATCAAATATGCATCAAATATGCATCATGTATGTATCAGTGTATGTATCAGTGTATGTATCGACAGCACGATCATGAATACACTGGCTGTCCGTAATCCGTATGTTGGGATCGCATTTCCTGAGTTCATCGATGCAGTCAGCCGATTCTGAGCGATTCGGCAGAACGCTCGGCCTTTGGTTGACAGCTTCTTTTGTCTTGGCTCGTCTAAAATGCGGCGCAGACGATTTGGTTTTTGCATAGAATCAGGCGCTTGTTTTCGTGCGCGGCGGCGCAAATGAGAGCAAAGCGCCCGCACTTACTTTTCATGAACGAACTGCTTGCTCGATTTTGGATCGGCGTGGTCAAGCTTTTTCGCTTTGTTCCCATTGCCGTGCGCGGCCGCATTGCCGCTGCCGTGGGCTGGATTTTGTGGTTTGCCATCCCTAAGCGCCGGCACGTGACGCTTACAAACCTGCGGTTGTGCTTTCCTGAGCTCTCAGATAAAGAAAGACTTGCGCTGGCGCATGCTTTGTATCGACGCATGGCGCGTGCCGCGCTCGATCACGGGGTGCTGTGGGCCGGCTCGGCACAAGACATCTCGCGCATGGTGCGCTTTGAGGGGCTCGAAAACATCACGCAGACAAAAGAGCCCTTGATTGTGATCTCGCCTCACTTCGTGGGGTTGGATGCCGCAGGCATTGCACTTAATCTGCACGTGCGCGGCTGCTCGTTGTACCAAAAGCAGTCCAACGCCGCTTGGGACGCTGCGGCTTTGGCTGGCAGAAAGCGCTTTGCTGATCCTGTTCTCATTGCCAAGACCGGCAAGGGCGATTTGATGGCGGTGATTCGCGCCATGCACCAGGGGCTGCCTTTTTACTATCTTCCCGATTTGGATCACGGCCGCAAGAATTCCATTTTCGTGCCCTTTTTCGGAACCCCTGCGGCAACGGTGCCGATGGCAAGCCGCCTTGCCAAGGTCACGCATGCGCGCGTGTGCTTTTGCGTAACGCAGATGACGCCCGACGGATACGTCGTGCACATTTCAAACCTCTGGGAAGGCTTTCCGACGGAAGATTTTGAGGCTGATACGCGGCGCATCACAGCCGAGCTTGAATCGTGGATCAGAAAGTTCCCCGATCAGTATCTGTGGACGCACCGGCGCTTTAAGACGCGCCCCGAGGGCGAAACCTCGGTGTACTGACAATCTTTGGAAATAAACTCTTCTTTATGCTTCTTCGCTTTACAAAAATGCAGGGCGCGGGCAACGATTTCGTCATGCTCAACGCCTACGACAAGCCCCTTGAATTGACGACCGAACAAATCCGGCACATTTGCGATAGGCGCTTTGGCATCGGGTGCGATCAGCTCTTGGTGGTGGAAAAAAGCACGCTTGAAAACGTTGATTTTCGCTACCGCATCTTCAATCAGGACGGCGGTGAAGTTGAAATGTGCGGCAACGGCGCGCGCTGCTTTGCGGTGTTCGTGCGCGAAGAAGGCCTCACGCAAAAGCGCACCATCACTTGCCAAACCATGAAGGGCATCATTGCCCCCACGGTCGAAGACGACGGCCGAGTGACGGTCGACATGGGGCGTCCGCGCTTTGATCCGCAGGATCTTGCCTTTGACGCAAGCGGCGTGAGCAAGCTTACGCGAGCTGCCGATACGCTCTATCAGATTCGCGCCGCGGGCGAAGACAATTGGGTGAGCATCGTGTCCATGGGCAATCCCCACGCCGTGCGGCTCGTGGGCGAGGTGAGCAAGGCAAGCGTCAAAGAGGTGGGCGCAGCCTTTCAAGAGCTTGCCTGCTTTAAGGAGCGCGTCAACGTGGGCTTTTTGCAGATTGTCGACCGCACGCACGCAAAGCTTCGCGTCTATGAGCGCGGCGTGGGCGAGACGCTTGCCTGTGGCACGGGGGCGTGCGCAGCTGTCGTCGCAGGCATCCGGCGCGGGGCGCTTGATCGTGCCGTTGAGGTTGAGATGCGCGGCGGCCGGCTCAAAATTTCCTGGGCTTCAGAAAGTGAGAGCGTTTTTCTCACGGGGCCGGCGCAGAGCGTCTTTAAGGGTGAAATGGAAATTTGAAAAAGGAAGGCACTGCCATGATTGACGTCATTTTGAAAAAGGGCAAGGAAAAAAGCTTGCTGCGCCGTCATCCCTGGATCTACGACACGGCCGTACAAAAGACTCTGGGCTGCGCTCAGCCGGGCGAAACGGTGCGCGTGGTAAGCGCCGACGGCAGACCCCTAGGGCTTGGCGCCTATTCGCCGTCGTCAACGCTGCGGGTGCGCATGTGGAGCTTTGATGCTTCTGTCGACGTTGACGATTCCCTCTTTTTGCGCCGGCGCATTGAGGCTGCCATTGAGGCGCGCGAGGCGCTTTTGTCGCGCACCAATGCCAGACGCCTGATTTTTGGAGAGGCCGATGGGATTCCCGGCTTGATCGTTGACGACTACGACGGATGGCTTGTGACGCAGTTTCAAAGCGCGGGAGCTGAGCGCAGGCGCGATGAAATCGTCTCAATCCTGATGGATGCGGCGCAGGCCAAGGGTATTTTTGATCGCTCGGACGCCGCCACGCGCAGCCGCGAGGGCCTCAAGCCGCATGTGGGCGTGCTTGCCGGCAAAGAGGCTCCGCAGCTCATTGAAGTCGTCGAAGACGGCGTTCGCTACGGCGTGGATGTGCGCGTAGGGCACAAAACGGGTTTTTACATTGATCAGCGCGAAAGCAGGCTTGCCGCGCAGCGCATTGCCGCCGACTTTTTGGAGCGCACCGGGCGCGGCCTGCGGGCATTGAACTGCTTTTGCTACACCGGCGGCTTTTCTCTGGCGCTGATGAAGGGCGGCGCCCAAGAGGTGGTAAGCGTCGACAGCTCGGCTGAGGCGCTTGCGCGCGCACAGGCCAATGCGGCATTAAACGGCTTTGACGATGCGCGCATGCAGTGGGTCGAGGCCGATGTCTTCGGCTGCTTGAGAAAGATGCGCGAAGAGGGGCAGACGTTTGATCTCGTGATACTGGATCCTCCTAAATTTGCATCAAGCCACTATCACGTAGAGCGCGCAGCCCGCGCCTACAAGGACATCAACTTAAACGGCATGCGGCTTTTGCGCACGGGCGGCAGACTTTTGACCTTCTCGTGCTCGGGGGCAATTGACGTGGATCTTTTCCAGAAGATCGTCGCGGGCGCCGTCTTTGATGCCGGCCGAACGGCCTGGGCCGTTGAGCGCTTCGGCGCAGGAAGCGACCATCCGCTTTTGATGACCTACCCTGAGGGCGAGTACCTCAAGGGGCTTGATTTGCTGATGCGCGATTAGGCAGAAGCTTTTTTAGACAAAAAGGCTTTGCGGCTTCATGAGTGCAGCCGCTTTCAAAGCCTTTGCTGCAGTTTGGAAAATTGAAGGCAAAAAATGACTGAAGATTTTGATCCCATGCCGGCAGAGCCCGACATTGCCGTGACGGTTTTGACCGGGTTTCTCGGCGCGGGCAAGACGACTCTTTTAAACCGCATTCTGACCGAAGACCACAAGCACAAGATTGCGGTCATTGAAAATGAGTTTGGTGAAGAGGACATCGACAGCGACCTTTTGGTGCAAAGCGGCGCCGAGCAGATCGTGACGATGAACAACGGCTGCATCTGCTGCACGATTCGCGGCGACCTGTCGCGCATTCTCACCGATTTGCGCTTAAAGCGCGACAAGGGGGAGCTTTCTTTTGACCGCGTCGTGATCGAAACGACGGGCGTGGCCAACCCCGGCCCGGTGTGCCAGACCTTTTTCATGGATGATGCGGTGGCGCCCTTTTTTCGGCTCGACGGCGTGGTGACGATCGTCGACGCCAAGCACGGCTCTCAAACCCTCGACGAGCAGCCCGTGGCCAAGGATCAGGTGGCTTTTGCCGATCGCATCTTCATTTCCAAGCGCGACTTGGTGAGCGCCGAGGATTATGAAGCGCTGCGCTCGCGCCTGGTGGCGATGAATCCGCGCGCCGTGATTGAGCCCGCCGATATGGGAAATGTTCCCGTCGAGAAGGTGCTCGATATCTACGGCTTCAACATGAACGACATTCTTGACCTTGATCCGGGCTTTCTGACGGGAGCGCACCATCACCATCACGGCGACGATGTGGCCGCCTTCATGTTTGTCTCCGACAAGCCCTTTGATGCCGCGCGCTTTGAGCAGTATATCCAAAGCTTGATTGCCGTCTACGGGCCCGACATGCTGCGCTACAAGGGACTTTTGTATTTAAAAGAAACCGACAGGCGCTGCGTTTTTCAGGGCGTGCACATGCTCTTTAGCGCCGATGTGCTAGGTCCCTGGGGCGAGAAGAAGCCTGAAACAAAGATTGTCATCATCGGGCGCAATTTGCCCAAAGATGCGATTTTGAAGGGCTTTGAGAGCTGTTTGGCAAGATAGTTGAGCGTCTTTTGCTTTCTAGAAAACGTCAGCAGCGGAAAGCCTTTATTCGGTTGCGCCGGCAAGCTCAGTATGTGTTCTTCAGGACAGGATGTTTGGCCCGACTCTTTCTCAATACCGGCAGCTGGGCACAAAGGTGCGCATTCTTTGAGGCGGCAAGTAGAAATGCTGACGATTGCACCTCTGCGAAAGACGCACAAGCGCAAGGAATTTGACTGCGGCAACGATGAGCTCAACACATACATCCGAACTCAGGCTTCACAGGATGTCAGACGCGATGACTCGAAGTGCTATGTATTGAGTGAGGAGGATGGTGACGAGATTCTGGGTTTCTTTACCAAAACGCGTCGTAAAGCTCGGTCTCTTCAGGGCGGAGATATAAGACGCATCTATTTAATCCGGGGAGTCCTGCTGCCTGATGTATTCCTTAATCCGTTCCAGCGGAGCTCCGCCACAGCTTGCTGCAAAGTATGAGGGTGACCACAGCCGCCCGTTGTAGCAAGCCTTTTCAAGTTCCGGAAACTGTTTTCGCAACAGACGGCTTGTCACGCCTTTGAGGCTGTTGACAAGACTGGAGACCGCAACCTTCGGCGGATAGTTCACCAAAAGATGGATGTGATCCTTTTCACCGTTGAGTTCCCTGAGTTCTGCTCCAAAATCTTCACAGACTTTGGCTGCGATCACCCGCAGTGCATCAATGTGCTCCTGAGTGAAAATTTTCTTGCGGTACTTC
>CALXKM010000013.1 GCA_944388865.1 uncultured Duodenibacillus sp.
CTACCTCCAATGGGTTGTTGTCCTTGCTTCTCGCTCCTCCTGTCCTCTTCTTAATGATAAGTTTATCGTGCCTCTTTCCAGAGGCTATGACAAATTTGTTCGTTTTTTTTGTCGACTAGTTAAACCCTAGAAGCGGCAGCTGCGCCGTCACAGTAAACACAGCACGCAATCCGTAAATATCGGCTGCAACGCCAAGCGCGGCAGCCGTGATTCCGCCGAGGCCAAACGAAAGCCCGAAAAACAAGCCAGAGACTATGCCGGTATGCTGGGGCGCAGCGTCAAAAGCGCAGACGAGAATAGCGGAGAAAGCCGAGCTCATCACAAAAGAGACGAGCACAACAAGTGTAACGACGGCCATAAGACCGGCAAACGGAATCATCAGCGCAAACGGGGCAGCGCTGAGAATGGAACCCAGAATCACGCGGCGCTTGCCAAAGCGGTCGGTGAGCGGACCGCCCAGAAGCGTGCCGGCAGCGCCTGCAACCAGGAATGCAAAGAGCACGTATTGCGCCTGATCGGCAGCAAGCCCAAATTTATCCATAACAAAAAATGTAAGGTAGCTTTGCAGACTCGAGATGTAGACCTGTTTGGAAAACATCAGCACAAAAAGAAGTAAGAAGATACGTCGTATTTGGGGGTGGGCGGTGGCAGAGTCCTCCTGTGCTTGCGCACCAGCATGCGACACTTTCTCAAAGGGCGTAACGCGAGCCACCTGCACGAGAAGTAGCATGGCTGCGGCCGCAAGCAGCGCAAAACCGGCAAGACTGTGCAGCCCCAATGGAATAATGATGAGCGCTGCCGCAAGCGGCCCAATCGCTGAGCCTGCGTTTCCGCCAAGCTGAAAGACCGATTGCGCGAGACCTTTGCGCCCACCCGAGGAAAGTTGCGCGACGCGTGAGCCCTGCGGGTGAAAAAGTGCTGACCCACAGCCGATGAGCGCTACGGCGACGAGGATTTCGCAGTAAGACGATTCATAAGCGAGCATCACCATGCCGAGCATCGTAAGAAACATGCCACAAGGCAGTCCCCAGCGCGAAGGGCGATGGTCCACGATAAAACCGATGGCGGGTTGCAGAAGCGAAGCGGTGAGCTGTGCCGTCAGTGTGATCAAACCAACTTCGGCAAAGGCAAGATCGTGGTGATCGCGCAACAGCGGTAGAACGGCCGGAATGATCGATTGCACTGCGTCATTAAAGAAATGAGCAGCACTCAGCATGAAGAGAAGCCCCAAGGCAAGCCGAGGTGTGGCTTTTATCTCCCGCGGGTCGGAACACACAGCAGCAGTCATGATTGAGAACCTTCTTCGAACAGAGAATCTGGAGAAATAAACGCGGCAGGCGCCTTTCATTCGCCATGCAGTGTAGACTTCCAAAATATGGCTGAAAGGACAATGACATTGGCTCAGAAGACAAAAAGAACTACTGGGTACGAAACGTTCTCAGCGGCATCATATTTTCGCGAGGGCGCAAGCGGCCGCAACTATGTCGTTGGAGAAGACCGACCGCTGCATCGGCATGCGCTCACTCAGCTGCTCTAGGCTCCGCAGGGTGTGATGCTTGTTAAAACTGAAAAAGAGCAACGCATCATTGCGCCCATGCAAGCACTCTGGATTCCGGCGCAGTTGCCTTACGCTATCGCGTTTCTAACCGACACTCGCATGCGCTCGCTGTATTTTGATGCTCGCGTGGGAATCAAACCGATGTCCGATTCGCTACGTGTAATAACGGTGACGCCGCTTATTCGCGAATTGATGGCTGCGATTTTTTCGGACGATACGCCCGATGCGCTGCGCTCACCCATGCAGTCACTTGTGATTGCACTCACCTCTACAGCGCCCGAACTACCCAGAAGGCTCACGATGCCTAAAGACAGCAAGCTTCGTCGAGAACTCGACCGGTTGTTAAGCGACGGCGCATGGCATCGAACCGCAGGTGAGCTTGCTCGTACCCTGAACCTAACAGAACGCACGTTCAGTCGCCGATTTGAGCAGGAAACCGGCATGACGTTCCGGACGTGGAAAGCTTTTGCACGGCTGTTTACCTCGCTCGATCTGATTTCGTCGGGTTGGAGCATCAAGCGCATTGCGTTACGTTTGGGCTTTTGTGATGCCGCAACGTTTTCCACGCAGTTCAAGGCGTTTTTCGGTGTGTCGCCAAGGCAGTTTGCGCGCGAAGCAGTTGATACAGATAGCACCTGAGAGTGCTACACGTCCTGTAGCGAGGTACCATTGCGGATGGACAGGCCTGCGCTAAGCACCAACCGTGATCAAACTTCTGTGACAGCTTGGTAAGCCTTCATTATCTGTAAAGCTCATCAATTATCTGCTAACACGTGGCAAATCAATTTGACAGGTTTTACAGATCCCGTACTTGCATGGAGGCGGCGCGCCGTCTCAACCAAATCATCCGCGCCGATTTTTGATGAAATTATCGAAACCGGAAGGTCAAACGCTTGAGTACAAGCAAGAATGGTGCGACACAGCTAAAAAAACGATGATCGCTTTCGCTAACGATCTCGACGGCATTCTGCTGATTGGTGTTGCCGACGACGGCGAGGTCGTTGGCTGCAACTTCGACCAGGTCGAACGTAGCGTTCGCAGCTTTGCCCGCGATGGCGTGGAGCCGTCCATGTCCGCACTGGTAAAGGCCCGCAAACAGATTGTAGACGACAAAATCATCACTTCCGTCTTGATTGCTCCGGGGACAGAACGTCCCTATAGTTTCCGCGGAAAGGTCTTGACAGAGGGCGGCGTTTATATCCGACTCGGCGGTCAGACAGTCTCAGCAACGCTCGAAGAAGTCATGCGCATCATTCGACGTGGAGAACCGCGCACCTGGGAGAGTCGTCCCTGCAATCAATCGGAGTTGACTTTCGTAGATTCCACTACTGTCCGAATTGGAGTTTGAAACAATATTTTTTCAAGTCTTGAAGGGTTGATCGAGAGGTCAGCCCTTTTTTCATAGAGAAAACAAGCGTTGGAAGTCAGGTGGATCAAACAAAAAAGGCGAGAAAACATGTAAATAGGAAAGTCGCCAAACAAACCACTACAAGCTCTCGCCATGGCCAGTAATTTTACAGACTCCGCGCTTCAGAACCCCCCCCCACCAGCTTCTTTGCTCACCTGATCGCACAATTGCCTAAAGAACGCCTGCAGGTGCTTTTCGAACGACGATGTCCTCGACGCAATGCCACAAAATTCAGTGCTTGGGATCACTTCATTGCTTTGCTTTTCTGTCATCTTGCAGGCTGTGACTCATTGCGAGAAATTGACGACGGTTTGTATTGAGCCTGCGGCAAGCTCAACCATCTCCATGCTCAGCCCATGAAGCGCACCACGCTTGCCTATGCCAACGAAAAGCGTTCCTACAGAATCTTCGAAGAATGCTACATGTTGCTGCTGGACTTCTTTAAACCAATGTTGGGATCCAGGCGACTACGAAACACTTTTAGTAAGCCTGTCTACTCGCTCGATTCAACGACAATCACCGTTTGTTTGAGTCGTTTCGAATGGGCTCGTTACACAACGTCGAAAGGCGGCTTGAAGCTGCACACGATCATCAGCAACGACTATCTGCTGCCGCAAGTGATTGATTTGACAAGCGGGAAGGTGAACGATGTACGGCGAGCCAGAGCAACAATCGAAAAACTGCCCGCTGACAATGTCACTGTTGTTATGGATCGAGGCTACAACGATTACAAGCTGTTTGCCTGGCTTAGCCGTCGCGGTACCACGTTTGTTACCCGCATCAAAGACAACACCATCACAACGCCGCTAAAGAAAGGGTGCCGCAGTGAAGCGGACAATTACGGCGACTACTCGATCCAATTCGATAGTCCTGCCGGACGTCAGGCTTGTGGAGAACTCGAATTTCGCGTGATTCAATGGTATGACAAACAAACAGATCGTTTGAATTCCTGGCGAACGATATGGATCTGACGCCGCAGCAGGTTGCTGCACTCTATAAGGAACGCTGGCAGATTGAGCTTTTCTTCAAGAAGATCAAGCAGAACCTGAAAATCAAAAGTTTCATCGGTACCAATGAGAATGCTGTCATGAATCAGATTTGGACAGCTGCTATCGTGACATTGCTCATAGAGGTCCTGCGTCAGAAATCCAGGCATCAATGGACATTTCCGAGACTTCTTCATTTCGTACGACTAAATCTCTTGACGCACAAGCGCTTGCATAGTTGGCTTGATTATCCTGATATTCGATTGGTTGCCGGGAAACGGACTGTGGAACCACCACCGGATGCTTGGAAGCAAGAAAAATTGGCTCTATAAAAGGCAGCTGGAGGCTACTTTTCGGCCCAAAATTGCAAGTCCTTGATTTGAAAAGAAACGCCTTTACCTCGCGAGGAAATGCACATTTTCAATTTGGACAGCAGTG
>CALXKM010000014.1 GCA_944388865.1 uncultured Duodenibacillus sp.
TACAGCTGTAATACTTTTTGGCGCATAGACCGATTCACAAAATCGCGCATCTCTCGTATCAAAAACTAATTTCGGGGGTGTCAATTTTTAGCGCACTACCTGTGTCAATCGATCGCGCTACCTGACACCAGGCCATTCTGATGGGGTACACGGTGATCGTGATTGATCCCAAGGGCGATAAAGGGCTAGTCAAAACCACACAGACAGCCTGCATCAGTGCCGGACGCCAGTCAGACTACCTCTACTTCCATCCCGGCCATCCGGAAGAGTCAATCAATCTCAACCTTCTGGCCAATTCGACTCGCACAGATGAGATCGCTTCACGTATTGCTGATTCCTTGCCCGGACAAGGCGGAGAAAGTCAGCCCTTCATCGACATGGGGCGAGGAGCTTTGCGAACTATCTGTGTTGGGCTGGCAATTTTGGGCAGGAAACCCACATTCAGAAACCTTCACTACTTCTTTGCCAATCGCCGCGAACTAGCAGAACAGGTGCTTTATCAGGTTCTGACGAAGACCTATGGGGCTGACGTGATTGAGGAGGCCTTGGCGGGAAAGAAATCTGCTTCCAAGCTTGAAACCTTAATTGTTTTCTATCAGTCACGCCGGATGGTGACGCCGGAATTGGAAAGCATCATTGCGCTGGCGGAACGTGATGAAGATTCCTTTAGCAAGACCACGCAGAGCACCTGGCTTTTGCTGACTGCTTTGGCAAGTGGAGACCTTGGCAGAAAGCTTTCGCCGTCTGAAGATGGCGATAAGAAGCCTTTTTACGACACTAGGAAAATCATTGAACAGCGCTGCGTCTTCTACATGGGGCTGGATGCGCTGACCGATTCAGGCATGGCCCGTGCAATCGGCTCCATGATGCTTGCTGATTTGGCTTCCACTGCGGGTGCCCGTTATGACTTTGAGACAGCTCCGGCTCCCGTCATGCTTTTTGTGGACGAGGCGGCCGAGCTGACGTGTGAGCCGCTTACGCAAATGCTCAATAAGTCTCGCGGGGCGAACTTTTCCATTTGCCTTGCCTCTCAGACGATCTCCGATTTCGTTGCCAAGGCCAAGGACCGGGCTGAGGCGTTGAGGATTCTGGCTAACCTCAACAACTTTTTTGCATTGCGATGCAACGATCCGGAGACTCAGCGGTTTCTGATGGAGCGTATCCCGAAGACACGGGTCCAAACTACTGTCAAAGCGCACGGTGTTTCTACTTCAGCAAGGAATCTGATCGCCGAAGGCGGTTCCGTCAGTGAACGTGTTATGGAGGAAGAAGCAGATCTGGTGCCGGCACCGCTGCTAAGCGCGCTTCCGAACTGTGAGTACTTCGGAGTTGTAGCCGGAGGGCATGTGATCAAAGGACGCATTCCGATTCTTGTGGAAACTGCTCAGGACTTTAAGGAGGGCGCGTAATGGGAAACGCAAATAGAGAAACGACCTTCACTGGGATTGTTTGGTCTTTGGGATTGATGATGCTGTTTTTGTTGCTGTTGGCGGTTCCGCAAGAAAGTGTTAGAACCATCGTGGAGATTGAATGGCAACGCAGCGCAGAGGTGTTCGGATACAGGGTTGTCGGGCTAACGAAACAAATCTACGATTTCTTCGGCATCGATCATCTGATGCACGAATTGATCCGGATAAGCGGTGCCGACCGGCCGAATTACGATGTGGAAGTTAAGCTGGCTTACTGGATTGTCGGTCGTGTGGAGGTACTGCATCAATTGCTGGTGATTGCTCTGCTGCGGTTGGTGACGCTGTGCGGCTGGGCGGCGATTATTGCGCCAGCTTGCGCCATCACGCTCTTTTGCGGGTGGCTTCAACGGGAAGAAAACAAAGGGAAGTTCTTTTTCACTTCGCCTTACAAAATGAAGAAATGGTCATGCGGAATCAAGCTTTGCTTGATGGGACTCGTTGTAGCGGTGTTGTGTCCGGCTGCGGTCAATGTCTATGTAGTGCCGATTCTGCTCATGGTGCTGGTGGTGTTGAGCGGGAAGCTGGTGAGTGGCTTGCAGAAAGAGATCTGACGGAACTGCTTTGGATGCACCGTGAGCATTTCAGAAAGACCGGAGAAGCTGCCAATAAGAGGTTTTTTTGAAGATGTCTAGCAAGGAACAAAGTTTAGACTTTTGTTTGTGGCTTTGACTTATGCAGGCTTCGTGAGCAAAAAGGGATGCAGGAGGTAAGTCTGTCCGCTCCTCGGCAAATCAAATAGCTGTCTGTGATGCGTGAATATGTAAACGCAGAAGTTTGTTACGGACTCGTTGCCGAGGCCGATTGACAGATGTTCTGTAGACAAACCGTTTGCGCAGGTTGATCGCTTCTAATCTTTTTTTGTTTGCTTTCATCAGCTTCCGCAGGGAAGGTGACGTTTGCGTTGCGACTGTTTTTGACTTGATGCACTTCAGACAGTGTAGAAGGAGCGACTAGTATCGGATAACCATAAACAGGGCTTGTCTTTGGTAAGCAGTGCGATTTGTTGATCGAGAAACTCCTCAATTTGCTTGCAGTTTTTGGCCGTCAGAACAATTTTTTCTTTTTCCAGTTCGTAGCCAAAAAGTCTCAGAATGTTGACTATATCGCTAGGGATGCCGCGTTGACGCATTCTTGCATTGAAGTGTTTTGTTTGCATGAATTTCCTCAATCTTTAGTAATGTAAGGACTAATTCGATGGCGTCATGTTAGTGGGGTGCGCGGGAGATGTCAAGTAACAATGTTACTAAAAAAGGCTTGACTTAAGTTCGATTCACTAGTAACATCGTTACTGAAAAAAATGGAGGACATGATGTCACACACTAAGCGTATACAGCACAAGATTAGTCAGGCGGATCTACAGGTCTGTCTATCAAGTTGGTTGAAGGAGCATATGGGGAGTCGGAACAAGGAAAATGTGTTGAAGGAACTGAAGAGACTAAAGAGACACCTAACGCAGATGAGGGAAAGAGGCGGATATGTGATGGTTTCTGTGGAAGGAGTTGATGTTACTGTTTATGGAATAAACTGATGCTGGGATTGAATATGTTTGATGAATATAAAAATTTTACGCGAGAGCAAAAGGATGCATTTAGGTTTTTAAGTCTATGGATTGTTTTGCATCTTATTGATAAATATAAAGAATTACAGGAAAAAGATACTGCAGAACAGACGTTGTGCTCAAAGTTTAATAATAAATTGAAGTGTATAAAAGAAGAGGAAACTATTGTAGGAGCGTCTTTTGGAAAAGAAGACATTAAAGATTTGTTAATAGAAGACAATATACCGCAAGAAATTGTCTCTCGGGTTGTAAATCTTCCTGTGTTTGAGTCGGGGGCGCGATTTGAGCTGGTTTGGGAAAAGGATGAGGGAATTGTAGGTGTTGTGCATGAAAAATTAATTGATGCAATGGAGGTTATGGATAAATGGCAAATAATAGACAAACAGACAACTATCAAATTAATAGTTGATCAAAATTATATATCTTCTTTAGAGTTGTCGAGAGAAGATCAAGTCTATCTAATCTGGCACAGGGCGTTTCAGTTGTTTTTTGGTATTGATGCAGATGTGTCGACGGGAGGTTTTGGTCAACATTTGAGAACAATGACAGGCCTGCGAATAATGCTATGGGTAGAGATTATTCTTGATTTATTTCAAATAAAGGCTAAAAGAATATTTCCGTCGGCGGCTATAGCGCTAGTTGATTGGTTGACCTATAATAAGACAAAGGTGCCTACGGTTGTATTGGATAGTTTGGATTTAATGGTTTTTTTGTTGGTTGCAATAATTCGAGTAGGCAGGGTTAGAGTATATTCTAATATTAAGGAATATAAAGAAAATCTGGTATTTCATTTGATATTAAAAATAATTCGACAATTTGGCAAGCTAAACTCTGTGCAATGGGGTGTTGGTCTAGTGAGCGCAATCGACTTGGCGCAGCCGATAATTGGTCAAGAAGCTGGATTGTTAGATTTTGATTCTGGTAGACATAAGAAAAATCCAAGATCAAGAACAGTTTTGATATATGCTGATCCAATTGGGAGGTTATTTAAATCGGAAGACGGTGTGGAGAATTTGCTGCAAAAGATTGAGGGTTTAGTTAGTGCAAGAACGGTTTTGACAGTTCCAGGCGCTTCAAATTCATTAAATTGGAATATTGCATTGTATGATCAAGATTGTTTTGTAAATAAAATTGGTTATTCAGATTTTTCCAAATTCGATGATTTCGTGATTGATAAACAAAAAAAATGCTTGGACTTTAGCCTTGCTGGAAGCAACTCATTTCTAAATGCGGTTAAAAGTTTCTTGTGGACAGAATATTTAATAGACAGAGCAACGTTTGCAAGCATGAAAACTTATCCGGCCAAAGCCAATGAGATTGTGCGCGCTAATGGAATAGCTTTCATAGAGGAAGCATCGTTTCGTTCTGGGGAAGTAGTTTCTCTTGGCGGCTTGGATGATTATATGACTGTAACAAGGGGACAGATGTTAAAAACTTGTTCC
Source organism: uncultured Duodenibacillus sp. (assembly GCA_944388865.1). Taxonomy (GTDB): domain Bacteria; phylum Pseudomonadota; class Gammaproteobacteria; order Burkholderiales; family Burkholderiaceae_F; genus Duodenibacillus. Next base: position 4,470 of record CALXKM010000014.1, read on the forward strand.
GAAGAAAATTTGGCTTATGAAGTTAATCCGGGCGATATTGAGGAATCTGGGTTGATTGCGCAGCCTAAGAAGTTTGTTATAAATCTTGACAAGGACGCTAATGAAAGATACAAAATAAGAAAAGGAGATGTTTTGATTGGAGTTAAAGGTCTTGTGGGAGTGGTGGGTTTTATTGATAGGGAAGTTAAGAATTGGTATGCAGGTCAGGCTATTGCAATACTGAGAATGAGAAAAGAAGATGAGACAAATGGAATGTTTTTAAATTCAATTTGTCCAGAGTTTGTTTTCCTTAGTCTAAAAAATCAAAAGACTCAGATATATGTAAAAAGGGTATGCATGTCAGAGAAATCAAAATCTTTAGATATGGGTAAGCTTCGAAATATTAAATTGCCTCTTCCGGAAATGACCATGAAGGCATATCAGAGCAAGTGTAAAAAGCTATTTGACTCTTGGAAAAAATTTCAAGAATTAAAGGATTCAATAAACAGCATGGCTTTTTTTGATAATCTGCTTGGTGTGCATGCATTATTATCGCTGAAAGTTAAAAATCAAAACAAAATCGCTGACGAATAATTTTGATTGCATTCATATCTTTCATTAGGAGTTGAAGAAATCATGGGGTTTTTTGGTGTTGTTCGTACGGGTCTTAGGCTAGGTTGGTTTGCTACAAAAGTGGTAGGTGGTGTTGCAGTCTCTTCACTCAGAGGAATCAATACTGCTTTGGAAATCACAACAGAGTCGCTTGAAAAAGTAAATAAGAGAGACTGGGAAGGGTTGGGAAACACTCTTGAACGCCGAGGACAACAGATAGGAATGGCGTTGGATAATAAATTCAAGGCTATTGGTGAATTTGGTGAAGCTGTCGAAAAATCCATAGAGAACAAAGATATAGATTATCTTCTAACGAAAAAAAATGCACAACGTGCTGTGATTGCGTTTGGAACAGGGTTGGCGGCACTTGGTGTCAGTGCGGCAATTATCGATGGTGTTGATGAGTTAGATTCCGTGCCGGATGATATCTCTTCTGAAGCAATTGGATTTGTCGGAAGTGATTTAATCCCAATCGATAATGGAGTATTTGTTGGCACTGATGTTGAGCTAGACAACTTAATTGAAGCAGGAGAGATTGACGGAACAACACATATCAATTCTGAAGATATCGTTAGAGATATGGGAGCCAGAGATTTGTTTTTACAAGCTCATGGATTTTCCGAAGTGCCTGATGGCTATGAAGTTCATCATGTAGTCCCCCTTTGTGAGGGAGGGAGTGATACCCCTGCGAATATGGTGCTTGTAACAGAAGAGCAGCATGCAACAATTACTGCCGCACATGCATCTTTTTATGGTTGGTAGTACTAGGCACCCTAAGAGTGGTAGGCTCGCTGAAACTCTAATTTCTTGAAATTATGGTTCCTTGACTTGTTCCATTTGTTACAAGTTTCGAAATTGGCCTGAATCACTGTACTGTTCGCCCCACCCTCTTTTTCAACTGGATGGTAGTAAAGTGGCAGGGATTTAAACGAGCTTCTACAGCTAAAACTTTTCGGGCTTACGGTGTTTCCTGATGGAGCGACTGCAAAGACTCATTTCGGATTTGGTTGATGTTTTTGCAAAAGGCGCGGTAGAGCCGAATCCAAGATTTGATGCTTCTGTCGCAGTTTTCAGGAGTCATGACACCATTGATGCCAAGCGTATCGGTCCATGCCACGAGTGTGTCGAGCATTTGTGTGAGATTGAGAAACCGCAGGGAATAGGAAGAACGGGCCGGTACCGTGAAGGAACGGGTGTGGTCGTAGATGAGCTTGCGATTTTCTTCCGGAACCTGTGCTTCAACCAGGCTTTGCAGTTCGGCAACCGTAGTGGACAGACTCGAAGAGAATTTTTCGAACAGCTCGTGCAGGGCGTTCTCAGCCTTGCGAGCATCGACAGTACGATGTTGGCTTCTTGCGATGCTTGTGGCGGCGTACAGAGAGTAGTCAATTCTGATATAGACGTGTTCAAAAGCCTGCTGCACCTGATTGGTGTGAATGACGATGGTTTTTGGCAGAACAGGCTTGGAGTAATCAACCGTGGCTTTGCGGCGGTGATGCTCAATATCGGGCACCGGGTCGTGCGAAAGTTTTTCAGAATGAAGACGTTGGCTTTTGAAACGAAGTTTGCTTTTTGATTGTTGTGAGGGCGTAATAGACATAGGAATCTCCTGACAGTTTCATGATCTTGAGAGTAGCGAAGGGATCCGCAAAGGATATGTCAGGAATCAGCCAAAAATGGCAGAAAATGACTGAAGCTTTTCAGTTGTGCGCAGATAAAGTTAGAGAAATCAAATGCAGCTTGCTGCCGTGGTCTCCGATTGCCACGAAAAAATAGTCGGACAGCCTTTCCGTGATGACTGTGACGCGGGTCGTGCGCTGAACGACCAATAAAAACAGCTTTTACCGAAGTGGCGGCAGCATAGGCCACTTCAACTTTCAACCCGCAACCGGGAGTTCACTTCCGGCGTGCCGGGCATGGGCTCCCTTTTTTCATAAGGAGCTCATGATGCGTGTAGACAACGCACTTGCACCGGAATTCAAGTATTTCAGTGCCGGTATCTTTTCAAACGTCTACGACGGCGAAAAGAGAATTGAAATGCCCTCGAGTCTTCAGATTCTTGGCTTTTCAAACGAAAACGATCCTGCCATCCCTCAAAGGCACGAGAGCTATGTCTTTCGCCGAGAGGTGCTCAGGGATCTGCTGGCTTTTCTCAGAAAGCCAAACGGCGACGCGCTTTTCATTACCGGTCCTACGGGAAGCGGCAAGACAAGCGCCGTCAATGAAGTATGCGCACGGCTCAACTGGCCCGTCGAGCAGATGACGCTCAACAATCGATTTGAGTTTTCTCAGCTCACAGGTCACTTCACCTACGCGGCGCAAGCCCCGGGTGAAGAGCCACAGATGCGCTTTCAGTACGGGCCGCTTGCCATAGCCATGAGGCACGGTCACGTGTTGGTGCTCAACGAATTCGATCTCGGGGATCCGGGCGAACTCGCAGGCCTCAACGACGTGCTCGAAGGCAGGCCTTTGGTGCTGGCTGAAAACGCAGGAGAAATCATCAAGCCCCACCCGATGTTTCGCGTGATCGTCACGGGGAACTCGGCGGGCAACGGCGATGCCTCCGGGCGCTACGCAGGCGTGCAGCAGCAAAACATCGCCTTTCTGGATCGCTTCCGTTTTCTGGAAGTGAACTACCAGGAGCCCAAGGTTGAAGAGGAGCTCCTTGCCGGCCTCGTGCCGCACATGAAGCCCGTTTTGAGAGGCATGGTGCGGCTGGCCAACGAGGTGCGCACGCTCTTTTCCGAGGGACGCATTTCGCTGACGCTTTCAACCCGCACTCTTGTGCGCTGGGCGCAGATTGCCAATGACTTTCGCAACAGCACCAATCCTTTGGAGTATGGGCTGCGGCGGGCATTGCTGATCCGAGCCGAGCCCGAAGAGTCGCAGGCCATCGTCAACCTCTGCCGCACCGTTTTCGGTGATGCGTGGAGCGCTCACGAGAAGGATGCCCAGTCCTAGACAAGGGCGGCTTCTTGTCATTGATCGACCCCGTCAAGCAGGGAAACATTCACTCCCTGCAAAGGGGGACGAGTGTTTGTCGCTGCATGGCGGGGTTTCTTTTCATAAGGAACCATCATCATGCAACCGACAACTTTTTCGAGCGCGAAAGCGCAGACGCAGGGCTTGATCGCCCGACTGGCCTCCCGTTTCGGCGTGGATTCCGCCAAGCTTTTGAAGTGCCTGACCACTCAGGTCTTCAAGCAGTCCGACGGCAAGACGCCGAGCACAGAGGAACTCATGGTTCTTCTCGTGGTCTGTGAAAACTACGGGCTCAATCCTTTCTGTCGTGAGGTTTTTGCTTTCCGCAGCAAATCGGGCGACATCGTTCCGGTCGTCAGTCTGGACGGCTGGGCGAAGATCGTGCGAAGCCAGAAGGACTTCAATGGTCTGACTTTTTCCTTTTCGGATACGACGGTGAGAATTGCCGGCTATGCCGGAGAACTCCCCGAGTACGTCGAGTGCTCGATCCGGCTCAAGGGGGTGGACGATCCCGTCCGCATCCAAGAGTACATGGTCGAGTGCTTCAACGAACGCAGTCCGGTGTGGAAGAAGTGGCCCAGAAGGATGTTGAGAAGCCGCGCCTTTATTCAGTGCGCAAGGCTTGCCTTCAGCCTCACGGGGCTCTACGACGATGCCGACGATTTCGTCGACGTGGTCGAGGCCGATCCCGTGCCGAATGCAGGAGAGCAGCCGACGGCTGCGCCTGCTTTGGCGCCTGCGGCCGAAAGACCCAAGCTCAGGCTCGAGAGGCCCAAGCTCAACGAGATGCTCGCAAAGCTCGCTGTCTTTGCACAAAGCCACCCCAACGGATGGCACCGGGCGCAACAGTGGGTCAATCTCAATCTCGAGGGTGAAGACCATGGATATGCCATGGATGTGCTGCGCGACAGACAGCAGCTCGCGGCTTCAGAGGCTCAGCACGCGGTTCAGACCGACGTGAAGGAGCCCGGTGAAGAAGCGGGAGCGGGCTATGCGCATGCTTGAACTTGAGCAGCGCACGCCCGAGTGGCTGGCGTGGCGCACAAAAGGCATCACCGCTACGGAAAGCGCCGTTATTCTCGGTCGCAATCCGTACAAGACGCCCTGGCGCTTGTGGTGCGAGAAGACAGGCAGAGCCGATTCTCCGGATTTGTCAGCCAATCCTCTCGTGCGCTTTGGCCGGGAGAACGAAGACCGCGTGCGGCAGCTTTTTGAGGCAGCCCATAGCGAAATCGTTTTGCCGGCATGCGGCGAGAGCGACGCTGATCCCATCCTTCGCGCTTCCTTTGACGGACTGACCTCGGTCGGAGAACCGGTTGAGATCAAGTGCCCGTCGGAGACGACGATTGACGAGATCAGGCTCATCGCCGAGGCAAGTCCCGCCTTCGGGCTCTACTCGATGCAGGTGCAGCACCAGCTGCTGGTGTCGGGAGCGCAGCGAGGGTGGCTTGTCTTTTACGACCGTACGAAAGAAGAACTCATCGAGTTTGAAGTCGTGCGGGACGAAAAGCTCATAGCCGAAATCCTCTCAGGATGCCGTGATTTTTGGGATCGGTTCATTGCCAAAGGCAAGGAGCCACCAAAGGATCCGGCTCGGGATTTGTACATCCCGAAGACCGACGAGGAAATCGAGAGGTGGTGTCTGGCGGCCGCTGATTTCTGTGCCATAGATGCAGAGACGGAGGCGCTTCAGAGCCGCATCGATGAGCTCAACGAGCAGAAAAAGCGCTGCCGCGACGATCTGATCAGCATGATGGGATCGTTTCGGTACGCGGATTTTGCTGGCGTAGCACTGACGCTTCGGGCAAGCCGCGGCGCCGTTGACTATCGAAAGTTTCTGTCTGCCAGAGACATTGCAGAAAGCGAACTTGACGCGTACCGCACCGAGCCCGGCAAAAGCTGGCTTGTGCGCCGCACCTGTTCGCCCATGCCGAAGGACTTCAAGGATGAGGAGATGAGGCTGGCGCTTGAAGCCAGCAGCGTTTCTGAAGCCATGTGGTTTTAGCAGACGAAAAAACTGTTTCCCTACAGCAAAGGGGTTTGAAAGCCTTCCCCCCCTTTGCAGGGGAGATGTGCGTTCAAACCTTCTTTGCTCGACAAAGGAGTTTGAGATGCAAAACAAGCAGTGTGATCTGTCGATCGTCGACAGAATCGTCGTGGTGGTTCCAAGGTTTTCTCAGTGGACCGGTACGCGGGCCATGCATGAAGGCGACTTCAGCGTGGGCACCAACGGCAGGCTGCCGCCCAAGGAAGTAACGAAGTCGCTGGGTTTGAAGGCCATCATCGATACGCAGCAGCTGCGCATCTTTGACCGGCTCAAGCACAAGGCTGAGGCGATTCTTGACGGCTGCGGCGTGCGCTATCTCTCGGGATGGGCAATTCCGCAAGACCGGGCCGACGAGGTTTTCAAAGAGCTTGACGATCTCGTTGGTCAGTACGACGAGGCCAAGCGCGACTTTCTGGCGAGATACGACTCGCTGGTAAGCGACTGGGCGGCCAAGAACCCGCAGTTTTCCAGAGAAATTCTCGAAGGAAAGCTCGACGGAGCATCGGTGGCCGAACGCATCCGCGCGGGCTACGACACTTTCCGGCTGCGGCCGGTGAGTAAGGAGCGCGCGCACGAGTTGGTGCAGACGGTGGGAGGCCTTGCCGGAGAGCTGATTTCAAGCGTCTCCAGACAGGCCAAGGTGTTTTTCAAGGAGTCTTTTCTTGGAAAAACGCGGGCCAACAAAAAGACGGTCAACGCAGTCATTCGCATTCGCGAGCGTCTGCAGGGACTGGCTTTTTTAAGCGCCACGATTCTGCCAGTCATACGGTTGATCGACGAGGCGCTCTCGCAGACCCCAAGCGAGGGGTACTTCAGCGGAGAGCCGTTTTGGCGCCTGGCGGCGCTGGTCAAGACCTTAAGCGATGAGAGTCTGCTCGTGGAGATGATCCGCGAGAAAACTGTCGAAGAAGATGGTCAGGAGCAAAGCGCCGTGAGCGAAGCCCAAGACGAAAGTCTCGTGCAGGAGCCGCAGGAGCAAATGCTCATCAGCAAAGCCCAAGAGCAAACGCTCGATGAGAAGCCCGAAGAGAAAGGTCAGGAGGCAGAACGGTATCTGTCAAGGTACTTCAAAAAAATTTATGAGGAGCTTTTCGCTCCGTTGAAAGTCTCGGCAGGGGCTTTGCCCCTACGCTTCGCTACCCCAGGATATTTTTCAAACGTAAATAGGTTGA
>CALXKM010000015.1 GCA_944388865.1 uncultured Duodenibacillus sp.
CTTTATCTGAAGCTCCCGTTGTATCAGAAATAAGCGCAATACCCGTGTCAGAGAGACACGCACCAAACCGCCTTAAATTGCTACAGATGACGCACCAGATGTGTCAATTCTTCGCGCGCCATGACACCTGGTGAATCATGAGCTCTAGAAAGCGCGATTTACCTGAGCCTGTGGTCCCGAAAACTGCAGCATGTCCCTCAAAATTTTTATTCGGCAGCAACAGCGGCTTTTCCTCTCCCATAGCGTGAATCCATGCATAGCCGGGCTGCGTTGAGACCACAGCCTTCATGGTTCGCAGTACATTCAAAGAATCTACCGGGTGCAGCAGACAATCTGTCAGATGGCCTTTCACATAGCGCAGCTTTGCCGTATTCGTCACCGCCTGCCGATAATGCTCCCTCCAGTCCTGCTTGAGAAAGTCCACGGTGCTCTGACAGTGTTCCGCGTCCCAGGAAAAGCCATAGCCAAGCCACCGCGATCCAACACCGGCAGCCTGAATCGCCAGTTGAGCAAACTCGTCATGCGTCATCCACTGCCGGCGCTTGCCCAGCATGGCTGATTCAAAGCGCATTTTCACCATCGCTTCCCGGATACCGAAAGCACTCTTAGCAGCCAGATATCCACCAACAACCCCCAAAGGCAAAGCCATCTGAGGCATGCAGACAGCAGCGACGCCGTATCCGGCAGCACCAATCGCACAGACTGCCGCCCGCCTCCCCGGTAAATTAGGGCCCAGTTGATAGGCCAGATTTCGATTCTTCATTCGTATCATCCCCATTAAAAGTGAAAGAATGATCACTCGGATCAAAATCAAGCCTAAAGCTTGTAGAAATTAGCCTTAGGAGCATTTCCTGCGTTTTTTGGCCGATTTTGTGCATTTCTAAGATGGTTTCGACTTTTCTGGAGCTGCAGGTGCGTCGACCATCCTCATGCAAGTTCAAATCCTCGACAAGAAACCCCTTCCCGGTCCTCATTTGCTCCGTCACGGTTGCCAGCAGACGTTCCACGAACACCTTTGCTTCCTGCGGCTTCAACGACTCATCAGGGATCTCATCGCATTCAGCCCGGGTGACCAGCAGGGAAGCTCTCTTGTTCTTCCTGGAAATTGGCTGTTGCAGAAATCCTGTTTGAGGAGCCATAAACCGCAGCTTGGCCTTCTGAGGTGTTGGCGTGGCTTCATCTTTTTTCACGGTCTCGTTTGCATTGCAGATCGCCACATCAATCGGTGCCGGCAGCTTCCTGTGCTCAAACAGCACCATCGGATCACAGAGCTTGATGCAAGCGAGCTTGCGGTTGTTTCCCTCCCCAACTTTGACGAGCCAAATAGCAGATGGCTGGTCGTTCACATCAGGATGCGTGTCAATCAGATTCTGTTCCCGGAGAACACGAATCAACCCTTCCGGGGTTCCTGGCACATAGGGAGCCTGCAGCCTAACGGCCGCCTGATGCACATCCGAAGCCGAAACTTCATTAAGATGAATAAACGTCCCTTGTCCGGTCACATAGACCTGGGATTCCTCCATGTTAACCGACCACAACCCCGCTTCCAGAAGCTCTTTTATTGCCGACAGAATGGGCGTCACTAATGGGGAAGCTGAACACGTACACGCGGCTCCAAGCAGTTTCCTGCTCTCCCCGTCCTGTCGAATGGACTCTGCTTCTGCCTCTTTGAGAACTGCAGCCAGTGGGCCGGTTCCAAAGACGATTGCATCGTCAATGGCACCGGGAATCAGATCTCCGGAAACGGCTGTCAGGTAAGCCATCAATTCCTTGGTAAACAACCGACTGTATGCCAGTCTGACCGAACGAAGTTCATGCTGCTTGTGAACCCGATCTTGTCGCCAGAGGATAAAAACATGTTCTGCATTGACCTGGGTCACCCACGCCCACAACGAACAGACGAAGGGATTCCACTTGTCTCCGTTTTCGGTAACAACCTCTACGTCAAAAACCTTCCCCACATCATGAACAAGCCCCATGACGCCTGCGGCCAGAAGCCATCGAGGCCGATCTTGATAGCGTTGTCTCAAGCTCTTCCCACCTCCCAGCAGCTGTCGTTCGGCTACAGCAACAGCGGCACTCGCGCATTGAATCGAATGAGCAAAAAGCCCGCAAACTCCCGAGTGATGGTGACTTTCTGAAGCAGGAAGAATATTCACCAAGTCTACGAACTGCGTAATCAGCGGCATCAACAGCCGGTCTACTTCTTCCTTATTCAAGGGCAGACGATTGAAATAGTCGTGAAGCTCGTCCGCATAGCGTTGGCAGAAGAACTCAGGCGGCCGCGGCGCAACAGGGACACCCACGACCTGCGGGTAACTTTCGTGAATCAGGCCCAGCTTTGAACGCTCGGGGATGTCTTGATAGCGGATGACATTGCCACTCGGCGGGATCGGTTTCAATCGACGATCGACAAACAGACCAAGAAAGGATTTGATCACGTCTACTTCTCCTTGGATTGTTTTTTCATCATCTGTTCAAACCGGCTTAAGTCACGGTTCACGACACCGATGGCTGTTGCAAGATGGCGCAACTCCGCCAGCTGTGGCTCAATAAGCGCCGCCGCCGTCCGAACCCACTCCGGCTCGTGCGCGAACTCCTTCATGGAAACGCTTTGGGTTTTCTTGAGCAGCGGCACATGTTTGGAAAGCAAATAAACCTGCATCTTTGTCTTGGTTTTCGATCCTTTTCGCCGCACAAATGCCTGATAGGTCCTTGTTTTTCCCGCTCTTCTCTCCGTCTGTGATGAACCCAACGGATACGCATGCCGAATCGTTCGCTCCCAATAGAAGTTGGGCGTTCCCCTTCGTTCATCCATGCGCACTCGCGGTGCAATTAATGTTTCCTCCTCCGAGAACGCTGTTTCGTGCTTCATAGCGTGAAAAATGTCCGTCACGCCAAGCCCTTGAATCAGCAACAACTGCCGAATTTTGGCAATGCCATCATGCAGGATCTGAATTTCCGCCTGCATCGCCTCTGCAATTTCTTCACTGGCGAGCGTCCTCCGCAGTTCGACTTGCTGAGGTTCTGCCATCAAGTTCCAGTCACGCTGCGTCATCACTCGCTCCTTGTACGTTATTCTCAGCGGAGCCGCGCCTGTCCGCTCCGCAATGGTTGACAAGCGTCCGCAGGTAGTTCTGCATCTTTTTTTCAAGCCATGTGATCCAGAATCCTTCGTGCCCCTTGGTGTTATCAACTCCTGTGACTCGTATAGCTGACAGAGCTGACCACATAAAAGCTTCGATCAACGTTGACGGTGTGTAAGAGCCATCGAGAGCCCGTTCCATCAGCGATTTACAGACCTGAATAATCTGTCCAATCTTTCTTGATCGAGGGATGTAGCTCGGAGCTTTCTTTGTCTGGCTGTGTCTCAGGTATTGACGCGCCTCGTTGTAAGCCTCCCCTGAACTTTTTCCATAGAGCTGTAAGAACCGCTGCGCCGTTGGCAAAGAAACCCCCAATTCAGCACAGCCATTGAGAAGACGGTCTACTTCACCGTCAAGTTCCTCGATCGGGGTGTTAATAAACTTCCCTGTCACTATCCCCGTTACTCTGAAAGCACGTTGAACGTACGCGTTTCGCTTTTCGAGCCTCATCTTGGGGCTAGCCTGCATCCAATCAACAAAAGCAAGCTGCACCGGATCCCGACAATCATCGTGTATGCCTTCGATTTCGCCCAGAAAGTAAAATTTCAACTGAAAGTTTCGTACCAACACCTCTATAGACAGTCGGTCCGTTCCGTCAGATTGCATCAATTGCGCCACACGCAGCCCAACTCCATAACAAACGGCCGCACCAACGGGACTGATCTTGGCTAAATTCGCGGCATTGCGCATATAAATCCTGGCAAAATCCGCCATGACCGTCTGGGATGGTTGGTCAGCATCCAAACTTTGGTCAGCAGACCAAGTTAAAGCGGCGCGAATGGAAAATACTGCTGCGTTGTAAGCATTGGGAGTAATAGCCATCACTTCCCGCAAGCCAAAGGGAACCACACCAACATGCGGTCGGTTTTCCTCGTCGCCGAACTTGCAGAGAGCATGAATTCCCAAGCCATTAATCGGACTCTGCGCAAGAACCGACTGAGATGCCGAATTCAGAAACGACAACGTTGACCAAAGCTCTCTTTCTGCCTTTTCGCAAGCTTCAAAGCCACAAATGAAGTCTTGTCGTCTCATTTCAGCTCCTTGACCCGGTACTGGGGGTGCTTGCCGAGACGTTCAAGAAGAAGATCTTTAATCGGATAACCAACAAAACCTTTAAGAAACCAGCCAAGTTTTTCGCGGCTGAGCTGCCCACCCTTCAAAACGCCTACGTTTGCCAATGCATCAACCATCTGTCGCTGCTCAAGACGAGCTATATCACTTACGGAAAAAGCCTCTTCACCGAAAAAATGCCGCAGTGCTTGCAGAAGCTGATGGCGATAGACCTGATCATCATCACCTTCTTCAAGCATCTTGAGCATCGGCAAGGCAGGATCTTCATACCCCAGTGCCTGTATTGGTTCACGACAGCGGCGAGACCAGGTATGAAGACCTGACAACGGAATGCACTCGATCTTTTTCGTAGCCTGGAGATACCAAGCTGCGACTCGGAGGTGATGCATAACCAGCTCCGAACGATGTTCCAACACGTACTGATCAAGATCTTCCCGAACAAAACGACGTTGCTCAGGGTGCTCTAGAGAGCTCACAAGCTTGATCGGCAGAACGCGTCGGCGGAGATCCGCCGCAGGTATAACGTAATTCCCAGTGCCCACAAAAAGTGCTCGAGTCGGTACCTGCTTTGTCGAAGACGTGCGCAAGACTCGGCTCTCATAAAAAGGTTCTGTCAGGCAGGTGCAGAGAGCGGGATGATCCTGCAGAGTCCCCACGATGTTGTCGATCAGCACACACGCCGGCGAAGAAGCAAGTGCCGAAAAAAGCGTTCTGGCCGTTTCTTCGGCTGAGGTTGGGTAGGAAATCTCTGAAGCCGGTCTTGCCGAAACAAGAAGAGCCAACACGCGCGCAAGCGTGCTTTTGCCAATTCCAGCAATGTTGGATTGGATAAGGATCATCGGTGCACGATCCAGCACGCCTCGCTGTACCGCTGTCATGCCTGCGCACAACACCGTGCTCTTCATAGAGGCATCTACCGCAAACTCTTTGTAAATGTCTTCACAGCAACGCGCCGACTCTTCTGCCTGCGCAGCCGAAACCTTCCCTTGCCAGGCGAACTTTCTGAATGGTTCCGGATCGAAAGCAGCCAGGACTTTCAAGTCAGCGTGGTATCCCGGAATCATGCAAAGATTGCCGTCAGATCGTACGAAAGGCTGTCGAACAACTCCCAGCACCTCGGGAACAGCCTGTCTGTATTGAGCTGACATCAGCAGCCGCACCATTCTCGCAGGGGGATCAACCGGCAGATCCGTCCTTGCTCGCGCGTCGTGCTTCAGAAAGACAGCGTATTGACTCAGAAGCCGCGTTAAATCGGCCTCATCGATCCAAGCCAGTACGCCTGTGCGGTAATCTGCCGTGTAGAGCGAGCGCCCGCAAGCCACCACCTTCCCCGTTTCTGCGAGCAACTCTTCAGCCGCATCTACGATCTCATGTATAGGCACCTGGGAAATTGTGAAAGTTGGGCAACAACGGGCCTCATGCAGCTTCATGGCCAGCCCGTTAAGCAATTGGGCCAGATTCAGTCCGCACGAACATTTAACTTCCCCATACGGTTCCGTTTCCGATGGGCTAGCATAGGTAGCAATTGCTTGGCACATCGGGCAGGTGAACGTTGCCATACGACTGTCATTTTCTTTCAGAAAGCCTGCTTTGCGAAGAGCCGCAATAACGGGCGCTTCTGTAGGTTTACACCGTACAAAATGGCGGTTCTTCATGCCTTTCTCCGAGCAACAAGGTTGTTAACAAGTACCACCAACTCCGCTTCGGTCGCCCCTCTTGTATAGGCACGTATGATCTCTTGCACTTCGGAGACAAGCCAGCGCGAGCTTGTGCCGATTTTTACAGGAGGAGGAAAGATCCCCTTTTGTATATCTCCGTAAAGTTTGGTTTTTCCAATCCCAAGTAACTTAAGAACTTCGCCTAACAAGATAAGTTGGATAACGTCCATATCTTTCTCCAAACATTGTTTCTGGACGGGCCCCTTTGGTCGACATGGACAGTTTGCTCTTCAAAATTTGTCAAAATTTTTTTTGACAACCGCAGCTTTTGTCAGTCAGCTTTCTGACAAAAAAATTGCCACCCCAGTCGGTAAAAATTCATAGCAATTTCAAAGCACTACACAATTTCAGCCAAGTTTGGATGTTTTTCCTCAGCATGTGTCTGACTGACAAGATTCGGCGGGAGGATTGACTGGTTTCGTGGGTTTGGAGCAAAGCGACAAAAAATTGTCACCGCAAAAAATGCCTTTTTTGGCTTTTTCCCATCATTGTTGGTTACTTAAAAGACGTTGATTGCAGTAGAGTCTTGCCAAACAGTAATTACTCTCACTTAATGTGCATTTGCTATCATTGCGATAGTAAATGCATGTATGGGGGGGGGGTAACAATATGTCCACAGTACAGGTGGCTGTTCGATTGGACAGCAAACAAAACGATCTATTCCGATCCTTGACAAAGCAATTGGGGACAACGCCGGCTGACGCTCTGCGGATGTTTGTTTACGCCTTCAATGCAGCCGGAGGCTTTCCTTATAGCGTCCGCGTCAATGTGAAAAGTCCCGCAGAGCCTTTCGAGTCAGAGCAAGAAGCGATCGACTTCACCACTCGCATGACAACCAAATTGCTTCAGGAGGTTGACAACGATGAAGCGCGGTGAAATTTGGGTTCTCAGAGATGAGGGCTACGCTTCAAAGCCGCGCCCGGTGGTGGTCATTCAATCTGACGAAATCACGCAATTTCAATCAGTGGTTTTGTGTTTATTAACAAGCTTTGATTCGACCAACATTCCGACGCGCGTGCGAATTGAACCGTCGGCCGAAAATGGTCTCTCGAAGACCAGTTGGGTGATGACAGATAAAATTACTACCGTGCCTAGGGAGATGCTACACAAGAAGATTGGCGCGTTAAGTGTTGAAGAACTACATGCAATTAACCGTCAGCTTGCTGTCGTACTTGGTCTTCAATAGCGCAAAACAATGGCTTCCGCTTCCAGTGAGCAGCCACGGGCATGAGTGATCCCCAAGCATTTGGTGCGTTGGTATAAGCGATGGTATAAGCAAAATTTTTCGCTAAAAATTCCCAATAATTTCAATGCTTCTCTGTCCACCTCATCCCACCAAAAACCAATCCGCCGATGTTCCTATGCATCCGCGGATTTTTTATTTTCCTATGTTTTTCAAGGCTTTCTGGCAATTCTCCCTTCCGCCCATGAAATGCCTTCGCTTCTCAACTCAGAATCGGTAAAAATATTCTCATTATCTGCTACTATCGGTAAAAGCCATTTTTACCGATTGACCGATTTTTTTTACCATGAAACTTTCAGAGCCCGAAGGACAAACGCTTGAGTACAAGCAAGAATGGTGCGATACAGCAAAGAAAACCCTGATCGCATTCGCAAATGATTTGGGCGGCATTCTTCAGATCGGCGTTGCCGATAACGGGGAAGTTGTTGGATGCGACTTTGATCAGGTTGAGAGAAGCGTCCGGCGCTTTGCCCGTGATGGCGTCGAGCCGCCGATGACAGATCTAATTGATGTCAGAAAGCAAATTTTTGACGACAAAGTCGTCGCAACTATTCTCGTAGCACCTGGTATCAAGAAGCCCTACGGATTCAGAGGAAAGGTTCTCACAGAAGGCGGCGTCTACATCCGTCTCGGTGGCCAGACTGTTCCGGCTACACTCGACGAAGTCATTCGGATTATTCAGCGGGGAGATCCCAGGTCCTGGGAAAGTCGCGCCGTTAACGAAACAGATCTGACATTTGAACAAGCCAAACGCATTTTTGACGATCTGCAGATTCCTTTCTCAGAAGGCAGTCAACTCGGATACGGTCTTCTTAACCGTCAACGAGAGTTCACCAATCTAGCTCTTTTGCTTTCGGATCAAAATCCGTTTCGGGTAATAGTCAACACATACGATATCTCGGGCAAAGTCGTGAGTTCAAACCGAGTCTGCGGCTCTGTCTTGCAACAGTGGCTTTCAGTTCGCCGGACACTGGCTGACATCAATACCCCTGTGATTGACAAAGAATCCTCTGATTTTTCGCGCAAAGAAACTTATCCATGGCCACAGCTTGCCTTGCGCGAGGCTCTTACAAACACCTTGGCCCATCGTGATTACTCCTCGCCATTGCAGGTAGCTGTCAACATTCACCCAGATGCCATTACGTTCTTCACGCCCGGAGGCATCCCGCCGGAGCTGACACTTGATGAGGCACTGATGGAAGGAGCAAGCTTCTGCCGCAATGAAAAACTTGCAGAAATCTTCATGCGGCTGCACTGGATGGAAAAAGCCGGCACCGGCTTTGGTGACATTTTCCGTGCATACGCTCTTTTCCCACAAAAACCGAAACTTCAGCAGGTCGCACGTTCGTTTCTCATCGAACTGCCTCGCATTAATGAGCAGCAATCCGGTAAAGAAGCCGATGTTCTGAGATTCGTAAAAAGCAGCCCCGAAGGGAAAACCCGTCCCGAAATTGAGGCATACATGCAACTCAGCCGCCCTACCGTTCTGAAGCTACTGAAAGCCCTCAGGAAAAACGGGCACCTTGTCGTTGAAGGAAAAGGTCCGGCCACACGCTACCTTGTGCCGACGACAGATCAAGATGCACACTGATTCCGATCAGCTTCGTCTTCGCGGTGCCCATTACCTGCACCACGATTTGAGAAGCACCACGTGCGTTGGTATAAGCGATGGTATAAGCAAAATTTTTCTCAACAATTTGCGTTCAGACTCAATGCTTTTGTTTGCATCCGCATCCTCTATGAGGCGTGAATGATCACCATACGCTGACTCTTTTTATTTATGCTGGTTTTTTATAAATATCGATTAAAAATAAGTCTTTGACATTATTGCCTCTCGGACTGATACTTGTCTCACAAGTTGAACGTTTCGATCAAAGAGGACATCATGGATGCATTGACAAGCCGCCGCCACCTTTTAGGCGGAATCGGAGCAGCCGCTGTCACCTCTGCATTGCCTCCCGCCCTATCGGCTGCCACATCAAAACTACCGATTGTCTACCACGCAAAAGAAGTCACGCCGCAGAACTTCATCCGCATCTTTGAAAAACTTCGTCAGGAAGCCGGCATCGCAGCAAGCCCAGGGAAAATAGGAATCAAACTGCACGGCGACGAAGTTCACCTCAACCGTGCGCTATGGCAGGCGCTGCAAGCGCACCTTCCCGAAAGCCTCTATGTTGAGGGCAACTGGGCGTCGACCTACACCTCAGGCCGAGGCAACACGCAAGGAAACCTGCAGGCAATCGTCAGCCAAGGCATACCGCACAGCCAAATCGACATACTTGATCGGGATGGGGCCTACAGCATGGTTGCGGTTAATGATGGCTTCGAACTTAAGGAAGTCTCCGTTCCCACAGCGCTTTTGGACGAATATGCATTGGTGGTTGTGGCTGCCAACTTCAAGATCCCGAGCTTTGCTGGCTACTCAGGAGCCGTAAAAAATGTGGGCATCGGCCTTGCAGGCGCCTATGGGAAAACCGCCGTGCACGGCGAGGGCTTCCGCAAGGATGTTGGCTTTTTCAGACGTCTATCCGATGCAGCCAAAGGCATTTGCCAAGCAATGAAGGGACGCCTCGTCTTCATCAATGTGCTCTCAAATTTAAAAGTCGACTCCCTTGATGTCGCCTCGATTCATGAAGGCACGCTCGGCATCGTAGGCTCGCTCAACATGCTCGCCGCCGATCAAGCAGCGCTTGATCTTATCTACGGATTAAGTCCCGAACGCTGCAGCCGCTCCCCCAAAAAGATAAAAATCGAGCGCGGCTTTCTGCAGCTCGAAAACCTTGAAAAGCTAGGGCTCAAAGGACGGCAATACGCAAAGATCAATTTGTAGGACCCAAACCATCATGGATAGAAGAGCTTTTCTCGGTGCCGCTGCTGCCTGCGCCCTATCCGGCGTCGAATCGGCCTCTGCGGCAAGCGTCTCAATGAAGAGCTGCGAGCTTCGTGGAGTTTGCGACATTCATCTGCACGCTGCGCCAGACTCCAGAGCAAGAAGTCTTTCTGAATACGATATGGCCATTGAAGCCAAAAAGGCCGGCTACCGAGCTGTCCTTTTCAAATCCAACGATTTCTCATGCCAAGATCGCGCTTATTTGCTTCGACAAGCAGTCCCCGGCATTGAACTTTTCGGCTCAATTGTTTTAAACCGCGCCACAGGCGATAGGCTCAACGCCTATGCGGTTGAAAAAGCCCTTGCCACAACCGGGGGACTATGCCGAACCGTCTGGATGCCCACTCTGGATGCAGAGTACGCAGTCAAGACTTTCAAGCAAAGCAGCCCCTTTATTTCTGTTTCTGATGCAAACGGCAATTTGCTGCCGCAGACAATCCGCATCATGGAAATGTGCGCGCAAGCCGACATTGCCTTTGCAACCGGGCACAGCTCTGCGCAAGAGTCGCTGAAAATGGCTCAGCTCGCGCACGACATCGGCTTCAAAAAGTGCATCATCACGCACCCCAATGCCCTCATCTGGAAGATGACGCCGTCGCAACTTGAAAAAGCCGCATCTCTGGGCGCCTGGATCGAGTTTTGTTATTTAGGTCGATTTTGGGGCAAGGGATCTGCCATGCCCGAGTACCCACGGCAGACTCTTCAGGAGACCGCAGAATTCCTGCGCATTGCTCCCGAACGAACGTTCATATCGACCGATCTCGGTCAGCGCGGCATGCCTCGTCCTGTGCAGGGCATGCTCAGGGCTCGCAGCGAACTGCTCCAAGCAGGATTTGACGACGCATCTGTGCGCTCCCTGCTGTGCGATGTGCCTGCCTATTTGATTGGGTTGGACAAAGTCATCCCAGATAAAACCCGATCGGCACTCTGACAAGACGCTGCGCGCAACTTCGCATTTCAAAGAAACGAAAAATGTCGGGAATCCAACAAACCGTTAATTGCAAAAAGGATTTGCTCATGTCAAAGATTCTTCTCATCAACGGCCACCCTGCCCCCACAAAATCTCTTGCAGGAAAGTCGATCATTGAAAACTTTGCAGCACTCTGTCCGCAAACAGAGGTTCGAAACTTAGCCGAGCTTCTCATTGCCGGCAAATTCGACATCAGCACTGAGCAGCGCGCCTTGGTTCAAGCTGACGTCATTATTTGGCAATTCCCGTTTTATTGGTATTCGGTTCCGGCAATCATGAAAAAGTGGATTGACGACGTGCTCGCTCACGGCTTTGCATACGGCAGCCAAGGGACTGCTTTGCACGGCAAGCGGCTTCTGATTTCCTTTACAACAGGCGCCCCGGAAGTCGAGTACGCCGAAGGACGTTCCATGAATTGGCCGGTGAAAGATTTCCTGCCGCCATTGCTGCAGACGGCAAAACTCTGCGGACTAAAGCCGCTTTCTCCCATTTGGTCAACGAACATGAACTTTATTGAAGGAGTTCACACAGACGCAGACCGCGAACGGATCAAATCTGCAGCTCATGCGCATGCACTTCGCATGGCTGATGAAATTTCGCAACAAAGGTGATCATCATGAAATTTCTCGTCGACGTTCGAATTTTTGATCAGCCCTTAGCCCAACCTTTATTGGAGGCTCACCGTGATTATCTTCTAGAGAACTTTGAAGCAGGGCGCTTTTTGCTCTTTGGCGCATACCCCGATGGAGAGGGCGGCATGCTGATTGCTCGAGCCGATTCTCGCAATGCGCTTGAGGCAATTCTTGAGCTTGATCCTTTAAGAGCCGGAAATTGCGCCAAATGGACGACAACAGAGCTCAAGATTGCCAAAGCCGCCTCAGAGGCGCTGCTGGCCTGATTAAAAAACGCAACTTATTTCTTTTTTGACGATCATGGAAAGACGCCGCTTTCTTAAGTCCATTCTTGCTTCTGCCGCCGTCAGTTCCGGTGCAGCTGCTTTTGCGCAAAAAGAAACTACTTCACTTAAAGCGCAGCACATGGATGCCGATGTCGTCATTGTTGGAGCCGGCTTTGCGGGATTATCTGCTGCCGTTGCAGCCGCAAGAGCCGGCGCTCGAACAATCGTGTTGGAAAAACGCGCATACGTCGGCGGCGACGGCATACTTTCTGCCGGCATCATCGCCTCGGCTGCGAGCATCGTGCACGCCGAGCAAGGCCTTTCCGAAGCAGCCGACCTTGAGAAATACTGGGCCGCGCTCGAAAGAGGTGCATTTGACGAACCGCTCTCGAAAGTTCGCGACAACATGCCGAACTCTCCAGCCTACAGCGGAATAGTCAAACATGATCCTCGTGTGCTGAGAAGATGCGCGGAAATGTCGTCGACGGTTATTGCCTTTCTGCGCTCCTTCGGCATTCAATTTCAGCCCATCAATCCGCTGCAGCCTTTTCTGACGCCATCCAAGCCCAGCTCCATGCCTCAGTTTGCACAAGCTCTGGTTGATGAGCTCAAACGCCTGCAAGTTCGTCTGCTAACGGATGCCGAAGTTGTTCGGATCGTCACGGAAAAAGACACTTCAGCACATGCTCCGCAAACCGCGCTGCGAGCCGCAGGCATTGAAGCAAGGCACGAAGGCAAATCCTTTGTCATCTCCGCACCCAGCATCGTGCTTGCAACGGGCGGCTTTATTGACAACAAGCATTTGCTCAATCGCTACAAGCGCATCTGGGCAAATATTCCCAAAGGGTTTGTCGCCGTGGGTCAAGGAGTTCCGGGAGGACACAACGGAGACGGCATTACGATGGGGCGCCTTGTGGGCGCTGCCATCGAAGACATGGAATCGATGCCGAAGCTTTTTGCCGCGCCAAAAGCCGGACAAAAGAGCCCCTCCTGGATTCTGTTTGACACCGATACAGCTTATCTGGTCGACAAACAGGGCCAGCGCTTTTGCGACGAGCACAAAAGCCGCTACGCAGGGTGTGCTCTGGAGTGCTTTCGGCAAAAAATCGACGGAGCCTTCGTCGTGTTTGATGAAAAGACCTTCAGCGGCCCCAACAAAAACCGCTGGCGCTACGAAGAGCTTCTTTCTCAAAAAGGCTTATTCAAAGCAAACACGATTGAAGAGGCCGCAGCAGCTGCCGGCATTAGTCCTGACGGTCTTCGCAAAACGCTTGAGACAATCTCGACAGACGCAGTCAACGGTCAAGGCGATACAGCATTTGGCCGGCGAGATGCTTTGTTTCGTGCACTTAAACCGCCTTATTACGTCTCGACGCCGAGCTATCCCGTTTGCTTCAAAACCGAAGGCGGACTTGAAGTCAACCCCAATTTTCAAGCCCTAAGAGCTGCTGATGATGCGCCGATCCCTGGGCTTTATGCCGCCGGCGCCACTTGCGGCTCCATTTCTACGAGACTGTGCGACGTCATTGCAAGCGGACTTATCGTTGGTTCAACATCAGCGACAGCTTCACGCCGCAAATAACCTTTATTTTTCAAGAGGAAACACGCCATGATGAAATCTCTTTTGACTGCTGCTTCAGCAGCACTGCTGTGCTGCCCGGCATTTTGTGCTGAACAAGCACACCAGCCTTCCGGTGTCGTCGATCCATATGCGGGCAACATTGTTCGTCTATCGAAAATCAAAGTTGATCCGGCCCAGCTCGATGCCTATAAAGCCTTTGCTGCTGAGGTCGGCCGCGAATCAATGAAGCTTGAGCCGGGCGTGCGCGTTCTCTACAGCATGCAGGAACAACGCGACCCCACGCAGTTTTACATTTTGGAAATTTACGCCAGCCAGCAAGCCTACCAAAGCCACATTCAGTCTCAGCATTTCCAAAAATATAAGAAAGGCACCATCAAAATGGTTCAGGAACTCAATTTGATCGACTGTTCGCCGCTTGTGCCGGAGGCGCTCATCAAACCCGTTTCGGCGCCCTAGTCGTTTTTTTTAAGCGTACGTGCTTGGCCGCGCATGTCACGCGGCCATTGCTTTTTGAGGCTTTTCACGCTTTTGCTCGCGCTTTTGCCTTGCAAAGATCTGCAGCATTTCAGAAACTGAACGGCCAATCACGCAAAAGAGCATCACCACCGACAGCCTTTGACCAACAAATTCCCAAAGCGTCTCCGGCAGCAGCTTCATTTCTTCTTCGTAGAGCAGATCCCAAATCATTTCGCTTTCGACGAACATGACGGCTCCGATGGCGCCCATCACGCTCATCGCGCAAAAACCATAGGGAGAAAGCTCCTCTTTAAACCGCTTCCAAAAGTTTTTTCCATGAAATCCCAAGTGCAGGCCCACGAGCACAAACGCCCAGGCTGTCGTGCAGACATGCAGTCTGCGGGCCCAGTTGGTCATGGGAAATGCCGCAAAAGAAAACACTTCGCCCGCAAGAAGCACGGCGCTTGTGATGAGCACCAGCACATCGGCAATCAGCAAGAAGTCCACAAACGCCAAAACGGCCTTTCGCAATGTCCAGCGTTCCTGCCAAAGACCCCGATACCACCAAAGATTAAGCGTCTGATGCACGATGAAAAAGCTTGCAAATGCGCAGCCCATCATGGCATGCCGCCACAATCCGTGAATCAACGGATAGCTGATAAGGCCAAGCATCAAGCACAAAATTGCCGCATCAACCGTCATCTTCACAATATTTTGGGGCGTCATTGCTTTGTGTCCTTGCTTCAAAACGCATTACGAAGCCGCCAGCAGCCCGTTTTGACTGAGCCAGCGATCGATGCGCTCGTGCAGCCGCCGACCGCCCGAGTAGTAAAATTCAAATCCCTGCCCCACATATGAATAGGGCACGGCTTTGGCAAGCTCCGACAAACTTTCTCCGAAATCCGTACTTCCATGACTGCTGAAGGGCAGAATGATTTTCCCTGCGAGCCTTGTTGACTCCACAAAAGAAAATACCGGCGGCGGCACTGTGGCCCACCACGTCGGATAACCGAGCAAAACGACGTCGTAGTCGTCCATATTCTCAAGTCTTGAAGCCAGCGCTGGTCTTGCATTGGAATTCATGTCAATTTGAGAAGCTTCGTAGATTTCGCCGTGATAGGGCTCTTGCATCGTGATGGGAAAAAGCCTCACGCCAAGGCGCATGGCTGCGTACTGTGCGGCATCGCGCGTGTTTCCCGAATACGAAAAATAAACCACAATCGCTCGAGGATTTTCCGGCATCTGAATTCGCTCCGGCGCCTGCGTGCGGACAACGACGTCGCTGGGCCTGGCGTTTCTTGCAAGGCGAAAGCCCAGATTTCTATCTTTCGTCAATGGGTTGAGCGCTGAGCGATAGGCGCTTCTCACGTGTTTGGCAAAGTCGTTGTAGCCTCCGCCTCGGGCTATCCGACAGCGCCCTTTTTCCGGACCGCAAGGGTCAATTTTGTTTTCCGCGTCATAGGCCGCGTAGTAGTCGAACACCCATTCGGCCGCGTTGCCGTGCATCTCATGCAGGCCGAATGCATTTGCGGGAAGGCTCCCAACGGGCACCATGCGGCCGCGATTTCGCCCAGCGTTTACCGTTGGATCGCGCTGCACGACGTAGTTTTCTTCGATCAGATACGGATAGTTGCCCTGATAATTGATCTGATCGGGATCGGTCTGGTTTCCGATGTTGAAAATGGATTCAGTGCCCGCTCGTGCGGCGTACTCCCATTCGGCCTCAGTCAAAAGCCTGTATCCGTCTGCTGAACGATCCCAGGCCACCGCTTCGCCCTCAATGTCGTAAGCGGGCTTTAACCCGACTCTGCTGCTCAATGCGTTGCAGTAACGCACGGCATCGAGCCATGAAACATGCTCAACCGGCAAATTTTTGCCTTTTCTCTCGCTGGGATTGGTTCCCGTCAGCTCTTCATAATCGGCCTGGCAGACCTCGCGCGGATCAACGAAAAAAGGACTTAGAAACACCTGATGCCTCTTTTCATCGGCATTGCGCTGGCGCTCTGTTTGAGAGCTTCCGATCCAGACATTTCCTCCTTCAAGACGAATGAAACCGTCTTTATCTTTTATCGGCGCAGCCGTCAATGCAGTTCGCGAAGCCAACGTCAAAGCTCCTGCCAATCCTGCAGCAACAAAGCTTCTTCTTGAAAGTCCTGTCATGTGCGAGCCTCCTATTTGAACTCAATGCCGCTTGCCTTAAGCCAAGCATCGATTCGCTCATGCAGACGCCTGCCGCCTGAGTAGTAAAACTGAAAGCCGATGCCGAGGCAGCTATTTGGAAGCGCCTTGGCCAGATCCGACAGACTGTCGCCGAACTCAGTTCCGCCGTGACTGCTGAATGGGAGCACAACCTTGCCGGAAAAATCTTCGCTCGCAAGAAACGACAAAACGGGCGGCGGCACGGTTGCCCACCAGGTCGGATATCCAAGAAGAACGACGTCGTAGTTTTCCAAATTCGGAACAGTCCCTGCCAGCGGCGGGCGCACGCCGGCGTTCATGTCTTTTTGCGTTACCTCGTAGATTTCGCCCCAATAAGGCTCCTTCATCGTGATGGCAAAAAGTTCTGCGCCAAGACGCTCGGCAATGTAGTGCGCCGCATCGCGCGTGTTGCCTGAATACGAGTAGTAGGCCACGAGAATTCTTGGCTTGGCCGGCATTTGAATGCGCTTAGGCGCCTGCGTCTTGACGACATCGTCGATGGGCTCTGCATTTCTAGCTACGCGAAAGCCCAGATTGTGATCCCGCATAATGGGATTGAGCGCAGAACGATGCGCGCTTCTGAGATGCTTGCCGAAATCGTTGTAGGCGCCGCCTCGATTAACGCGCAAAGCGCCCTCCGAGGGCCCTGTCGGATTTTTTGTCTGTTCTAGATCATAAGGGCCGTAATAGTCGAACACCCACTCGGAAACATTGCCGTGCATGTCGTAAAGACCGAACGCATTGGGAGGAAGGCTTCCAACCTCAATTGTTCTTCCTCGATTGCGGCTTGTGCTCACAGACGGATCTCTTTGGATGACGTAATTTTCCTCAATAAGATACGGATAGCTGCCCTGAAAGTTGATCTGATCGGTGAAAACTTGGTTGCCGGTATTAAAGATCGTCTTCGTGCCGGCGCGCGCAGCATATTCCCATTCGGCTTCGGTCAAAAGCCGATATCCATCGGCAGATCGATCCCAGGAGACGGCTTCGCCTTCGATTTGATAGACGGGCTTCAAGCCTCT
The DNA here is from genome assembly GCA_944388865.1 of uncultured Duodenibacillus sp. Classification (GTDB taxonomy): domain Bacteria; phylum Pseudomonadota; class Gammaproteobacteria; order Burkholderiales; family Burkholderiaceae_F; genus Duodenibacillus. Next base: position 17,196 of record CALXKM010000015.1, read on the forward strand.
CTTGGCGCTTAACGCATTGCAGTATTGAACGGCTTCAAGCCAAGTGACGCGCTCAACCGGCAGCTTTGCTCCCTTAAAGCCGCTCGGATTAACGCCCATGATCGCCTCGTAGTCAGCCTGCGTGACTTCCTTGGGATCAATCCAAAACGGATTGATTTGGACGCTATGCTCGAGCTCGTCGGGGCTACGCTGCCTCTCAGTGGCCGGGCCGCCCATTTGGACAGTTCCGCCCTTGAGCAAAATCAATGAGTCGGAAAAGTCAGCCGGAGCAGCCTGCAGCCAGGATGAAAAGAAAATGAAAGCTGCCGCTGAAAGAACTGCCTGTCGTCTGAACATTTGAGCCTCCGCGAATCTGCGCACGTAAGGCGAGTATATGTTGCAGACCTTTCAGCATTGTTGCAAAAGAGTGTCGTTTTTTCTCAAACTGCATTGGGCTCATGAGTTCGAGAAGTCTCATGCACAGCCAAAGAGCTTTTCAATCGACGCTACTTGAGATCAACATCGTCCTTATACGGGATTTTGTTTTCCTCAAGCCACCATCTCAAAGCATTGACCTCAGCGAGCTCCGAATATTCGTACCATTTTTGCAGCAGACCGCGATCCTCTAGGAAATCTTTGTATCGGCCATAAGCTCCGGAGCGAGAAAAAAAGTCGCAAACGCGATCATAGCCGGCATCATCCAAATATTCATCGGCAAAACGCAAAGCGAGTCTCTTTCCAAGATCGAGATCATGCCTATTGGGAAACTCGATCCATCTGCCGTTTGCAAGCCGACTCTCTACATCCTCCTCATCGTCTTCCTCAAAATCAGATGTCACCAATATTGAATAGTCGTCGGCATTGAGAAACGCTCTGGTCTCGGTGAGCACTCCAAAATCCGTCATCTGATATGCATCGAGAAATTCCTTCAATGAAAGCATTAGATCATCCTTTCTGTTAATGCCAAGAGTCAATGATGTCCTTGATTATTCACGACGAAGCAGCCTTAAACGCTCTATATTTTGCTTTATGACAAGGCGCAAAAGGTTTCCGACTTATGGCGTCGGCTTTTTCAAAGGAGCTTGCCGCCATATATTACGACGACGCAACACTGCGCTGGGAACCGAGCTTCTTAGCCGCCGATCATGTCTTGATCAATTTTTCAGTTTACCCTTTCCAGGTTATTTCCTTAACTTATAAAAGATACACTCAGACCTTATGATCATCCTAAAAAGGTCTTGTGCACGCAGCAGCTCTTGCTACCACGGTTGAGCGCGGCCAAAACATCTTGTGCCATTGCAGCTTCGCGTTCATCTTGCATCGCAGAAAGACACCGCTGAGTCGCTCGAAATGAATCTTTGCTACGGAAATCGTTTTCTTTACTGTATCTGTGTGGGCATCAAGCGCTGCAATGCTCCTGCGGCTCAGCATTTTCGTCTTTTTCGGGCTGTTCGAGTTGCAGCTTCTTTGCGTGCGCGAGCAGCTCCGCGAATTCCTGAGTGCGCCCGTCGGCTTCCTGTGGGCTTAAGCCAAACCACTAAAGAATCGATTTTTAATTCTGCATGAACTTGTGGTCCATGAGATATTATGTTCCGTTGCGTGTACACAACGATTACATAACTCCGCATCCCTATCGAGGGTTCAACAGAGCTACAATTGCGTGGTATTTGAACATTTTTGTTCAATGAGTACCTTTAGCGAACAATTTTCTCGTTGTGAGATTAAAAATGGCCACCAACGCCAAAGTTGCCTACGCACGACTCAATAGTCAGAATCAAAATCTTGACCGCCAGCTCGAGATGTTCAAGTCCATCAAACCCGATCGCATCTTTGCCGACAAGGCATCCGACAAAAAAATGGATAGGCTTGGTTTCCAAGACATGTGGTCCTATGTTCGAGATGGCGACCACTTATATGTCGTCAGCATGGATCGCTTGGCACGAAACCTCAAGGATCTCTTAGAGGCAAGTGAACTCCTTCAAAAAACGGGTATCAATCCACTTCCTCAAAGAGAATCTCTCTCTAATTCCATCAGGCAATCAATCCCCTATCTCTAAACTGCTTCTCTCAATGATGAGAGCGAACGTGCTTTGATTGGAGAGCGGCAGACAGAGGGAATTGCGCTAGCCAAAACTCGATGTGTCTACAAAGGACGTTCCCCAATTAGTGCAACGTTAATTTCGCAAGCAAAAGAAAAATTCGCGAGGGAGTTCCTATCTCGCGCGTCGCTAAAAACCTCAAGATTGGCCGCACGACGATCTACAAGTATTTGAAGGAAAAGGATCTAGCATGCTGAACTATGATCACCTCGAAACAGAGACAGACACAAGAG